>CAVXRO010000006.1:0-793959 GCA_963764235.1 uncultured Bacteroidota bacterium
TATTATGAAATGAGTTTGCAGAATGCCTTTCCACCAGGACAATTTTATTCCGTCTGCAGTTATGAGCCGCTAACCAGCTTCTTTCCTGGCACTGGTCGAATAGAATTTTTATCTGGTCCATCACTTTTCTCCTTTCAGTTTACTTGAATTGGCCGCAATGCCGCGCAAAGCAATTTTTGCCCCTTACGGTCTTTTGATCCACATTTACTGATAAAAGGAAAGGAAAAAGATACGCCGATATTCGTGGTGGATTTTTTTTCCTTTCCCCTGCTAAGACAGAATGATAAACCAACGATAAACTGAAAGGAAATGATACCACCGCCTAATGACATCTTTCACCTAAGGGGCAAAAATTGAGACTGAACAGAGAGAAAATACTGATTAGCGTGCATTAGAAAAGAGAATAGGAGAAAGGAATGACAATGTAAATGAAATTGAGGTTATATAATATGAGAGCCTGCCATTCACTGAAATAATCCTTGAAGTAGGCTTAGCTTTTATGCACAACCAATTTCCAATACGAACAAAAATAAAAAATGTTATTCACGAAAAATAGAATCATGGACACCGCAAACATTTCAATGATACCGTCCTAATATTTATATTCAAAAAATCTAATTTTGGCGTGAATTATTGAAAAACATTAATTATATTGACATATATTGACAAGTCAAATAATTACACAAACATGATGAAAAATGAACTTGGGAATTATTTTAGAGATTTAAGAAAGAAAAAAAATGAAACCCTCCACCAGCTTGCGATGGCCACCGATATTGATTCACCGCTCTTAAGCAAAATAGAAAGAGGACTAAGGCTGCGAACTAAAGATCAACTTAAAAGACTTGCAAAACATTATAAATTATCAGAAGAGAGTTTAAGAATAAAGCATACAGCTGAAAAAATCCTCAAAGAATACGGGAAAATGAAACAACATATGAAGCCATACAACTTATTAAAGTACAACTTAAATACCTTATAAAAAGTTAAAAAAATAGGCCATAGTGAAACAAAACGTCAAAAGGCTTATCGCCTATTTCTTGGCATACCGAAACAGAACGAAAAATATATCCCTGTTAAGGACTTGAGTATCTTTTTTGCAGTTTTGATAGCAACATTTATACTTAGGGAAAAAGAGAAAGCACATAAAGGACAAACGAAGAAAAGCATTCAGACTATTTTGGGGAATACAAAAATGAAATAAAGCTTGTAAAACAAAGGTTCCCAGCATTAGTAAAAATATTTTCAAAAACTTACGATAAGTTGGACGCCGATTTGCTTGCTACGGTGATTGAAAAATTTAAACTTATTTTTAATAATAAAGATGATGACATCTATAATACTATATCTTGGCCTATCAATTCTTGAAAAAAGATTCAGAGAAGACGGCCTTCAAAAAGATCAAAAATAGTGTTAAGATGCAAGATGAAGATTATTTATATGCAACGCAGTTTTTTACTGATAAATACATGGTTAAATATCTTGTGGATGAAGCCTTATCGGGGTATAGTCAAAAAGTTCTAAAAGATATTGTAATTATTGATTGCGCTGCAGGGGGAGGCAATTTTTTCCAAACTATTCCTTTGAAAAACTTTACTGGAGTTATAAAAAATCATTTAAAATTGGACAAGTAAAAAAATAGTTGATAGAATATTAAATGAAGCAATTATCGGATATGATTTAGATAATAACCTTTCAGGAGATAGCCGCGCTTTCACTGTTTGTAAAGGCTTCTGAATATGCAATACCGAATCAAACAGTCCAATAAGGTATATGGAGGATTACAAGGTGATAAACTGGGATTTTTGAGTGATACCATATCGTCAAATAAAATAGGCAGAACAACGATAAGTTCACAGCTAAAAATTATAGATCACAAAAAGAAAATAAAAATATTTTGTAACCAACCCGCCTTTTATGGGTAAAAGAAATCTATATTTCAATAAAAGATTATATACAAAAAAAATACCCGGAGAGCAAGGGGGATTTTATGTGTTGCGTTTATTCAAAGAATAATCATGATGTTATGAATGCAAATGATTTATTAGGAGTAGTTACACAGAATAATTGGTTGTTTTTATCAACCACTAAACAATTTATAAAATTGTTTTTGTTGAAAAGACATTAAACTATTGTGTTGATCTGGGGAGCAATTCTTTCAGGAATTATTAATTGAGAGAAAACAAATATTGCGCTTTGCATAATTGGAAATGCGGATAAATCAAGATTCTACAATTTGAAATATTGCTCTACACAAACTTAGGGAAAAAGAGCTTTAGTTTCTACAAAGAAATTCCCAGCATATTTAACTTATGAATTGGACCAACAATATTTTAAGAGTAACATTAATCTGGAGTTTAATTATCAGCTTGCACACCGATTTGAAAATATCAGGTATATGAAGCCTTATGGAGCATTTGCAAATCCAATGCAAGGCACCTCAACTGGTAATAACACACTATTTGTAAAATACGCTTGGGAAACAAATGGTAATCCTGACTGGAAATCGGTTAGTAAAGGAGGAGGATTTAGTAAATGGATGGGCTTGAACTACTATAAAGTGTATTGGGGAACCGAAGGTGAAAAAATTAGGGCAAATAAAGGAAGTGCAATTAGAAATATCCATAAGATCCCATCTACAGAATTGGTATACAGTGATACAGGGACATTGGGATTAAATGTAAGAGTTCTTAAAAAGAACCAGGTTTTCATTGCATCTGGCCCAGGGATTCAGGTATTAGGGGGAACAAGTTTGCGCATTTAGCTTTTCTTAATTCTAGTAGCAACTTTCCTTTAAAACAAATTAATCCAAAATTTACGATTAGTGCAGGATATATTTCAAAAATTCCAATTGCCCCAGCTCTATTAGACTCTCAATATATCTCGGAAAGAAGTCAAAAATGTTTACAATTAAAAGAAATATATCTTCAAAATAAATTGCCAAATACAGAATTTAAGCATTATGATTATACCACGATAATTAATTTTCATTCTTTTATTGAAGAATTGATTCTAAATGACATAAAAAATGATTTTGAAAGGTTGAGCTTAGAATCAGAGATAGAAAAAAAGATTTTAGAATATTTTAGATTCAGTAGCATAGAGCTGGCAGAAATAAAAAGCGTTGTTGGTCAATCTCCTTTTTGCAACAAAAATACAAAATGCAAATTTGATTTGAATAAACTGGATAAGCTCCTTGCTGGCAGTAGATACCTGAATTGTGGCTCAACGAGTCGCTTAATAAACGGTTTTTATATCGGAAGTGAAAGTATTTTTGAGGATTTGGCCTACAAGTTAGATGTTAATCCTAAAACTATTTACAATTTCATTATAACAAATCTATCTCATTTTAAGATAACAAAATCTAAATATTTCAATGATTTAGTACATAAAATAATATTATATGAGTTAGGGATAAGAAGTCTTACTTCATATAATTATAATAAACAAATCTTTGATCAATTTATTGAAAGAATTCGAATTAAATATCCATTCCTAGTATGGCAAAGACAAAAGGATTTGGGACAAATAGTCTTTAAAATTCTGACGTTACATCATAAAACTAGTCTTTTTTAATAGGCCTATAATACTTGTTGACAATAATTATTTAATAGTCGGTGTACCGTAATTTGAATAATTTAGTCGAAAAATACATACATATTCTACAAGAATATCTTACTAAAAGGTTTTCCGGGGAAATATATATTGATCCTTACAACCTAAATAAAGAAAGGTTTCATACTAAAGCGATTTTTATTGCCGTCATACTTTATCTCAAAAATATTAACAGAGATAGTAATCAGGATATAATTACTAAAACTGAATCATGGCTTATAAAAACTTTTACAAATAAAAATCTTTTTACTTCCATATTCGTTAAATCGAATAATTTCCTTAAAGAACTTGTTGGTAGTACACTACAAAATTCCAGTATAGATGCTACAATTGATGTTCCAACACTTTACGAGACTTTATTTGGTATAGAAACTGCAAATGAGAATAATGGGACCATAGTTTCAACCGCTAGAAATTATAGAAATAAATTAGGAAGTTATTATACACCCAATAAATTAGCTGCGTTAATTACGTACAATACTATCGATAAGTATTTCGAGATTAATATTTTCGGGATTAAAGAACTATCATCAATGATTGAGAGAGTGATGAGCCGATTCTATGACATGAGTAATATAAAATTTGCCGACTTTTCTTGTGGTGGAGGCAATTTTATAATCGAAATTATTAATCATTTTAAGAACATAGCAAAGAACTTCTCATTAAGTTTAGATAAAAGAGAAGCAGTTTACAGAAAATATAGTTAAAAATATCTTAGCATTTGATGTTGATTGTTTAGCACTGAGAAATAGCAAAGATTAATTTACTATTATGGATATCTAATACCGCCCTTTATAAAGATATTTCGGAAACTTTGTGCATGCTAATTTCTTATTACATACGGATAAAACGATTGATGATGCCCTAAAGGTGAGTACATTTTCAAGCGGCTTTATTTATCATGAAAATATTTCATTAAATAAAAATATATTAAAAAAATATGATGTAATATTAGGTAACCCGCCCTGGGAAAAAATTAGATTTGAGGAGAAAAAGTTTTATGCCCTCTATGATTCTTCTATTGCAAATAATCATTTTAAATCAAGCAGATTAAGAGAAATCAAAGAAACAAATAAGGATAATGCAATATTAGGTGCATTCACCAGTGAATTTGTACTAGAGATTGAAAAAAGTAAAAATAATATAAAGAACAATCCGTTTTTTGAATTGACAAATCATGGCAAACTAAATACTTATTCATTATTCGACCAACGCTGCATTGAATTTAAGAACACATAGGGGAGTTGTAGGTTTAGTTCTAAAAAGTGCAATTGCAACTAGCCAAATAAATAAGAAGATATTTAATTACCTTACAAAAGAGAATCTTATTATATCTATTAAAGATTTTATTAACAGAAAGAAAATCTTTGCGATAGATAGTAGAGAGCGGTTTTGTTATTTATTACTTGGTAATTCCGGTAATAAGAAATTTTCAGTCGTTATGAATCTGAATTCCGTTATTGACCTGACCATGAACAATAAGAATATAGAGATAACGCATCAAGATTTAAAGATTCTAAACCCTTTTACAGGAATGTTGCCAAATATTTCAACAAAAAGTGAAGCGGATTTCGCTTTTAAGAATTCATAAAGAATATCCGGTATTTCAAAGATGTCTACAATAATGTTAGGTTTGGAAGGATTGTTCATCTTACAAACCATGCCCTATGATATTTCAAATTATAAAGCTAGCAAGAATATTCCTATTTATGAGGGTAAGTTTTTTAATCAATATGATGGAAGATATGCAGGATTTAATGGGGTAAAAGATAGGATGAAATATGGGAATAAATCGGCGGCCGTAATATTAAACAGTGGCGTTAATGATCAAATATATCCCGAAGCCCGATATTTCATAAATAGTGATAAGTGGAAACATCTAGTAAAAAATCACTCTGAAGAATTTATGTTAGCATGGAGAAGTTTAACCTCAGCTACGAATACACGAACATGCATCGCTACGGTACTACCATTCATACCAGCATCACAATCTGTACAGTTTTTAACTATTAACATTTCCGATCTATTATATTTAACCGGACTTTTTAATTCAGTAGTATTTGATTTTATTTTGAAGAAAAAACTAAGTGGAATTGATTTAACGCAAACTATTATTAATCAAATGCCTGTTCCTAGGCCCTGAAATATTTAACTAAAAATATAAAATACAATGATATTAGCACCCATATAAAACATCATATTTCATTACTAGTATATTCCATTTTGAAAGATGACATTCGATTAAAAGTGCTTTTTAAAAAATTGGAACTGAACCATCCTATCAATGCAAGCAGATCAGAACTTATTAACCAAATAGATTTATTAATTATGTTACTTTATCGACTAATCCATTTAAGTTTATTTGGGTCATTTCTGAATTTAATAAACAATATTCAGAGGCTGACTTATTATGGTTCAAAAATAAATTACAAGATTTTTCAAGCAAGAATTCCATAGGCACGTCCATTTTTACCACCACTACTTCTAGCCCAGTTGAAGAAAGATCAATTAAACGGGATAATTGTATCTTTGTTCCAGTATTTCAAGATTATAAGTAATATCGTCGTGCCGAGTAAATAACAAAATTTTATTTTGGAATCCGCCGTTTTGGCCGAGGCCTAGGGATTTAATTTTATAAAGTTTTTTTCCAGTTTGTGACGTTCCATTAAGGCGAATACGCCAATTCTTATTCCCATCTGTGTAGAAAATGTGATTTCCGATGAAGGTTACACCACCAAAAGACTACATTGATATCCATTTCTGTTGCAGTGCTATCAGGTTCTATTCCAAAGTAACTAACGCTTCCGAAATCGATTGACTCCGTCTAATTTTCCGCTCTTGGATAAGTCCAAATGTTCCGGGAACCTCCAGTCATCAAACCAGTTTCAATCCACATTGAACCAGAAGTAAGTTCTATAGTTTCTTCAACTATATGCACCTCTGAAGTTTCTTCTTCAGTGTTAAATTCTTTTTTAACCGCTTTTTTCCTAAATCCTTTAGGAGGGCGTTTTCTTTTTAATTTACCAAACAATTGAAAAAAGAAGTTGCTCATTAACTTTTCTGTCTTTTTGATTGAATTCCTTATTTATTCTATTATTTTTTTCTGCGATCATATTTCAGGTAAGACAACTTTACTATCAACCAAAATAGTCAAAATTTCAGAAGTTAGTTTATGACAGCTTGGATGTGCCAAGTTTATAATAGCATTAAAATGATCGTATAAATCGGCCATAAATTCATTACCCTTTTCATCATCCTGAGTAAAGTCTACACACACTGAAGCCTCAACATTTTGGAATAAACCACTTTCAGTTAAATTGGAAGAACCAATAATTGCCCTTTATCTTGCACCTTCAAAAGCATAAATTTTGGGGTGGTAAATTATATTATTTGGTGAGTATACAATGAATGATTCAATTTCCAGTTTAAGCAATTGTTCCAATGCCTCTTTTGATGTCCCATTAAGATTTACTCCCAGAAACAATTTGACTTTTCCCACCTTGAGCTAAGAATGAGCTCAGTTGAAATCCATTAGATTTCTTAAACCACCTATACTTACAAATGCTACAAATGCATTAAAATCTGTATAGTCTCTTACTTTTTAATGACTCAATGATATGATTTCCAGCAGTTAAATCGCTATCAGGATCTAAGCCTTGACCAATGAATGTTACTTCCATTTAGTTTAACCTTACCTTTTGTGAGAAAATATTCAAATGGACCCTTATTGGGGTACAAATAGTAGCAAAAGTTTATCAAATATAATTTCCATTTCAGTTTGATTTTTGCTTAATATATTGAAGCATACGTGATTATTTGATTCTTTGGAATATTAGTTGGAATTTCTATTTATTCATCAGGCGTAGCAATTGTCCATATTCGTTTCAATGGAATTTCAGCCTTTATTTCATCATCCAACTTATCATATACATTTAATAATTCCTGAATCAATGTAGTTTGATTCCAAAGACGGACCCTAAAAAATTGTTTTGGAATCTCTTTTTCAAATGATGATCTAAAACCGCCCCAGGATACTAATAGCCCTTGTTCAGCATTAAAGTTTTGCATTGTACCAATAAGCTGATCTATTACAGGGCGCTCGATTGGACTGTCACCACTTTTGACCTGAACACAAATCCTTGGGTGGCCAAAGCCCAAAGTTCCGGGAGAAGCCAATATATCAACACCATGATCTGGACCCTCTGGACTGGTATACGTATAATACCCTTGAGCTTTTAAGATAGCTTCAACCAATTTTGCCATCCCATGGCCCTTGAAATTCTTGATTATATGTTTACCTATCTGATCAAAGGAAGCAGTTTCTAAATCAAGGTCAGAATTATTATCCTCAATGTCAGATTCACCTGCTACATAGTTCACATCATATTCTGGTTTTTGAACATCCTTCCAATTACTAGTTAGCATTGATCTAACTCTTCTTTCAGCGTCATTACGCTTAATTTGACATACAGTCATAAAGGCACCTAAAGAGTATAATATATCCTGGCCAAAATTTGATCTTGGAATATCCTGTTCAATCCACTTAACTTCCCTAAAATGATAATAAGGATCGTTTGCATCAGCATTGAAATTATATTTACTAACGATTTCAGCTATATGAATGGCGGGCTTTATCTTACTTGGCAAAGCTACCCAATCCCCTATTTCGATTTTCTTTGAAAAAGGCCAAATTTGAGTAACCCAGTTTTGGACGGTTTTCTCCTGGGCATTAGGATAATATTTCTTTAGAATGTTGTGTAATTCATCTCTTTGAGAAATTTTATTTAAATCATAATCAAACCCATCCCAAGTAAGATATATTCTATTATCAGTTAAAAATTTCTTTTCATATTCGCCGTACTTACCCGCTCTTACCATCCAAAGAGACATATTGATCCTCCCATATTTTGGTTGTACTAAAGTTAATTATTAAGATAAAGAATTACTAACATTTCAAAATAATAACTATAAACGGATATGATAATAAAATAGGTAATGATAGGGATTACAAAAAAATAGCTTCCCCGGGGGGAAGCTATATTGCGAAAGGAATGGATTTAGACATCCTGGGCAAAAGTAGAAGAATACTGTATAACTTTGCTGTCCGCATCGAGGGTTGCGAGGGCAAGGTAAAGAATAGACTTCTGGTATTTTGCACCGGTAGCCTGCTGAACGACATCCAGGGGAATGTTCACATCAATCGGATTAACTGTATCCACTAAATCAGGTGCCGTATAGATCGGAACGATCGAATATGGAGCTTCTTCCGGATTTGTTGGATTATAATAACAGATCAATCCATTAATGACAAAATTCCTCTCATCAGCCGAAACTATCGTCACTGTGTCAAGTGGAGCGATTGTAGCTGTTACAGCATTTTCAGCAACTGCTGCTACAGTGACGTCAAGCGGAAATCCGCCAGGAGGTGTTAACATATTGTCGACTGTCGGCTTTTCTGTAGCGGATTTAGGAAAGTTGTTCCTGAAGCCGAAGTTGAAAGCAGACATTCTAGATGTCTTGGCCTTAGTCCAGATCTGGTATAATGCAGACATAGTAATAAGGCTTTTAACGAAGCTAACTGTTACTGCAAATTTCTGACGAATTGCGATCATTACATCAGAGTTATTTACGTGGAAGCTTGTAGGGCGCTGGGACAAGATGGTCCTTCCATCTATTATGCGCGCGGAGAGGTTGCCTAATCTGCCTCTTAACTCTCCAATTACCGAACCTTTTAATTCAGCCATTTTATTTCTCCTTATTTTATGGTTTAAGGTTGCGGTTGCAATAGTATAGAAGAAAATCAGCGCTGTCACTGTACATTTTGTACAGGGAGGCTTGGCATAGGCTTTTTATAGGCTTTTCAGGAGTTACATAGAATTAACGATTTTTGATTTTAATTATGGTTTTTACGGAAAAGAATATTATTAAGAGCTGCATCAGAAAGAGAATATTTTTCCATCAGGATCTGGATGCATATGGGAGAAGAATTTTTTAATCTGAGTGCTTTATAGTCATTGCATATCTGCAAGTTTCTTAATTTGGTTTCATCGATAAGATTAAGGCAGCGAAGCTGACTAAATAATTTGGAAGCGATGATTTCAGCCAGGTTGATATCATTATTCACAGGATACCTCCTGAATTATTTTGTGTAAATAAAAAGCTATCACTCTGATTCTAACCAGGGTTTATCAGGGATCTTTTTCCTTCTGCTTATTCCTGAAGCAGGACCACAATCCGGACAATTGTAAAAACGAAAGTGGCAATGAGTAAAAGCAGCTTGAGGATTTCCTCAAAGAAATCAAGAGCCGGCAGCTGCGCATAGACAATTGTACCAACGTTCAATGCCGGAACGGATAAAAAAGAAAAATATTTTTTCATTATAAAATCTCCATTAAATATTTGCCAGAAGGTATTTAATGAATTGAACTTACTCAACTATCAGCTTTTAGCTAATATTTGCTTTCTTTTGCATTTTGATGGAGAGAGGACAGGAAAAATAAGGAAACCTGCGGGGGCGTATATGTTTCGTGAAGACGGATAATGAAATGATTTTCGATAATGTATGACGCCAATATAAAACGGAATGGAGGAATGAAGTGCAGCTGAATGACGGAATGGAGTGTGACAGGATAGTTGGTATTCGATGGAGTAAGGACAGGAAAAATAAGGAAACCTGCGGGGGCGTATATGTTTCGTGAAGACGGATAATGAAATGATTTACTAATAATGTATGACGCCAATGTAAAACGGAATGGAGGAATGGAGCGAAGCGGAATGACGGAATGGAGTGCGTTTCGGGTCGGCTATTGATGACGATAAGGACAGGAAAAATAAAACAGGCCGAGGGGCCATATGTAAGCGAAATGAAGGGATATTGCTTAATGGATACCCGAGATGGAAAAGAAGGCCTGGATCGTATGTACGGCCGACATTGAGCGATGACAGAATGATTAATATTCGGTTTTACTGACACCCATGTAAGCGGAATGGAGCCGTGCGAGGAACGAGCCGGCGGAATGGAGCGATGATGAGCTGACCTGAGTCGAAATAAAATGACCATGATCGATGAGGTGACACCCATGTAAGCGGAATGAAGCGATGGCGAGGAACGAGCCCCGCGGAATGGAGCGATGATGAGCTGACCTGAATCGAAATAAAATGACCATGATCGATGAGGTGACATTCATGTAAGCGGAGTTTTTGCGACCATGGCGTTAGCCACAGGAGCAAAAACGTAGCGACGTTTAACTGACAAGTGAAAGCCACGTGACGTTCCATGATCGATAATCAGATAAGATGATTTATAAATCGATACGGAAGTCAATAAAAGGATAAGATTGCCAAGGTGAACGTGGCGGGTGCCGAGTTTACATAAAGCAATATTATGCGACGCCGATAGAAAGAGAATATTCCGTGAAGACGCCAAAGTGAGTTGCATAATATTCGTTATGTAAACTGGCTGACAATGTCAAGATGAACTGACCCCTATGTAAAGTGACCTGGGGTTTGACTTCTGTTCTAAGCAGGGGTCGGATTACCTGGATATGAAATAAGCCAGGGAAATGGGTGTATGAAGCTTACAGAGATTAATACTGCGTATGCTTACCGAGTAACCTGGATAGAACAATTCATTTCACTGGCGCTGCTGAGTTGTACGGAAGGCAAGCCCCGTGAAATTATCAATTAAGTATAACATCAATTTCACGGGGCGGGCGGAGGCGTCAAACCGCTGAATGCGGCAGAATAGTTTGAACTATGAATGTAGCTTACGCCTGCGAGGGCTGAACCACGCGGTAGCGGGGTTGTAAAGGAAGTTGTAAAAACTTTATTTGTGAAGAGGATAAGGGCTTTAGTTTGCGATCAGTGTATTTCCGCTTCATGTCAGTCAAAGTATGGGAGCGGAATTACACAGCAAACGCACGTTTAAGCCCCCAAAATATATGTTGTCGAAATAGCGGATTTTGGGGGATTAAATGTAAAGCCCCGTGAGAAGAGGCGGAAAGTTTTTACAACTTGCTTTACGGTGCTTTTGCTATTTGCGGATTCAGAGGAGGCAAAAGCACACAGCCCGGTTCAGCTCAATAGAAAAAGGTTTATGATGCCAGCTGGCTTACATACCCGCAATTGAGAGATTTGATGTAAAAGCTGGTAAGCTGACAAACCAAGCCAGGGAAATGGGTGCACGCAGGCTTACAGGAATAATACTACTTATGTTTACCGAAAACTTGCAGAGGATAGTTCATTTCCCTGGCGAATGCTGGAGAAAGCTAAGCCCCGGGAAATATTCAATTGAATTATAACATCAATTTCACGGGGCGGGCGGAGGCGTCAAACCGCTGAATGCGGCAGAATAGTTTGAACTATGAATGTTGCTTACGCCTGCGAGGGCTGAACCACGCGGTAGCGGGGTTGTAAAGCGAGTTGTAAAAACTTTATTTGTGAAGAGGCTGGGGGCTTTTGTTTGCGATCAGTGTATTTCCGCTTCATGTCAGTCAAAGTATGGGAGCGGAATTACACAGCAAACTCACGTTTAATCCCCCAAAATATATGTGTCGAAATAGAGGATTTTGGGGGATTAAAGGTAAAAGCCCCCGTGAGAAGAGGCGGAAAGTTTTTACAACTTGCTTTACGGTGCTTTTGCTATTTGCGGATTCAGAGGAGGCAAAAGCACACAGCCCGGTTCAGCTCAAAAGAAAGGTTTATGATGCCAGCTGGCTTACATACCAGCAATTGAGAGATTTGATGTAAGAAGGCGATTGGGCTATAAAAGGAAAATATGAATGGGTGAATAGGAAATAAGACTAATATTTATTTTTCCCACAGGACAACTAACACTGCCCCAATTTCCTTGAATTGGAAACACTGCTCAAAAATAAATGTATCGGTTTTACAATTATAATCATTGGGAAACCATGCATCAAGAGGAATCTCTTCTGGAGAAGATGGAATAGGCCGAGCTTCGAAAAAATCATGAGCGTATGAATTAGGTGAAACTACCATCTGATTTGGTATGAACTTGAACCGAATATTCTGAATTAAATCTTAGACCACTTTACTTTACTATCAACACAGAATACTATCGCTATAGGATGTGGACCTATTTCCGCATATCTAAATGCGGTTGATTGTAAACTTGTACTGAAGTAATTGATAGTTCATAAAATTTCAAAAAATCATATTTCCCCTCATAATTTTTGAATAATATCTCGGGCATTAGAAGTTCTGCAGCGAAAATATTCGCATCACCTTCCTGTGAACCTCTATTATTAAAATCAGGAAAGATTCATATTATAACATAAAGTGTCGTATTTTTATGGAGTCTGAAATAACCAAATTCGTTAGTGATCGTGAATCTTTTTTTAGGTGTGTAGTTCATTTTTGAATTTACAACTATTATACCTTTCTTTCCGTTATGCGTTATCCTACCTTCAGCACCATTTGTCGAATTTCTTTTTCTTCTATATGAACACCAAGACCAGCGGCTATAATATTAAGATCTAATCTGTTTTGCATCAGTAATCCCATAGTATTCGATAATTTTTTGTGCCTCTGCCTTTAGCTAATACTTACATCTATTTATCTTCCTCTTCTTATAAATTTAAGAAATTCTTGTTCGTTATTCGAATCTCCTCAAGATCCTTTTCTGTCAATGTTTTCTAATTTTCTATAATAAGTTTGATAGGATAGACTGTCCCCTTTTGATAACGCTTCTTGCGATTTTTTTACTTTGAGATTCAACCAAATTATTCTTTATCAAAAGAAATAAAGTCTTTCAATTGATTGAACCAATTTAATTGTTTTTCATAAGTTTATATCTAAATTGACCCTTAATCTTTTGAATAAATCTCTCCCCAGAGGCCTCAATTTCTTTGGGATTATTTCCGGAAGATTTTAGGTAATTATTTACTAATTTCTCATCTTCGGAAATGGCTTCTGCTAAGGATACGAGAAGTTCTTCAATATTTTTCCCAAATCTTTGCAAATTATAACCCTCTGCTTTAATTAGCTTTTTTTAATTTTTCTATTTTTCGATGCTACCTTTTCAACCTATTTGTAACTTCTGAGAAGGAATAATTTCAAGAAAGTTAGCTATTTCTGATTTTTTATTAATTTTTCTTGGAAACAAAAGAGGATGTCCTTTAATTGTTCGTCACTGCCAACAATGGTATAAATCTAGTTCAAGTGTCTCTTTAGTTTCGATTAGATTTAGCTGGTCGGTTGTGTCATCCACTATAATGAGTTCCTGACCTTCTTCATCAGCGGGTTCAAGAGTTTTAGTTTTTAATCTTTGCTCTTTTTTTCTAAAAGTACTACTAATTACACTTTTTATGTGACCCTTAAGCGCAGATATGAAATTAGGATTATTGGCTTTATCCCATATTACGGGTACCATCAATAAATTTTAAGAATTGTCTCCTGTACAAAATCTTCCGCTGTTTTGCCTTCTACTGATGATTTATCTATTCTCCGCTAGAGATAAACTGTATCCAGAATATATTGAGCATAGCCAACGAGCTCTTTATAAGAAACATTAGTTCAGTTCCGCATCAATTATTTCTAATAATTCTTTATTCGTCATTCTATCTCCAGTCACACTGTCTTTTGAATGCTGCGGACCAAGGCTGCTATATATATATAGCTCACCAAAGAATATATTTTGCCATATGGCAAAATCCTATATCCTTCTCCGCTATATAATATATCAAAATAATTTTTAACGAAAGGACCCAAAAATGAATGAAGTTAATGAAAAGTTAGAACCGCTGGATGAGGAAATTATCGATCTGGAGGAATATTCTAAAGTTGATAAAATTGTCCCAAAGAACAAAAAGTATAAAATTCGCATCGATAAAATCAAATAAGTGGTGCTTGTACCGGAAATGACAGGGAGAGAACTTCTACAGCTGGCGGGGAAAACAACCAATTGAAGATTATGCGATATATAAAAAATTTAAAGGTGGAAGAACAGAAAGGATTAAGCTTGATGAGATAACAGATTTTACGACACCCGGGGTAGAAAGATTTGTTACGCTTCCTCTTGACCAAAATGAGGGGTAGATAAATGGAATTACGAAAAATTTTAAATTGCCTGAAAGTGATATATAATTCTTCTAAATAATTCCACCCTATGAATGGGAGACAGTAAAATCATCTGGATGGCCAAAGGGTAATCATATATGACTACCCAATTCCTTCAGGCTATAATACGACGGCTGTTCTTTTATGCCTTAAGAATTGAGCCAAATTATCCTGATACACAGATAGATATGGTATATTTTTCACCCTCATTTACCAGGGCAGATAATAAAGCAATTAAGGCAGTTACGGCACAAAATTTTGATGGAAAAATTTGGCAACAATGGTCAAGACATAGAACAGGTAAAAATCCCTGGCGACCAGGGGTAGACGACATCTCAACTCATCTTCTACTTGTAGATTATTGGCTAAAATCTGAACTAAATAAAGGGTGAATTTATGGGACTATCATTAAGCATGGCAGAAAAACAGTATTTTGATTTGAAAAATCAGCTATTACCTTCTGATGGTAAAGAAGCAATTTCAGTTCTCGTATGTGGCAATAGTATATAAGAAGACATCGATTTCTAGTTTATAAGGTATTTAATGTCCCGTACGATATTTCAATACGATCTGTGAGATCAGTTAAGTGGTGCACGGATTTCCTGAAACCAATTCTAGAAGAAGCTGAAAAGAAACATTTATCTCTTTTTAAGATTCACAGTCATAGGGGTACAAAGGACACTTTTTCGAGCCAGGATGATATTGCGGATAGAACCTTATTTCCACAAGTATATACCTGGATTAACAACGATTTGCTTCATGGTAGCCTTATCCTGATGGCTGATGGTAATATCATCGGAAGAGTATGTCTCCAAGATACCAGCTTTCGGCCTCTAAATACTCATTAAAATAGTAGGACCT
Source organism: uncultured Bacteroidota bacterium (assembly GCA_963764235.1). GTDB lineage: Bacteria > Bacteroidota > Ignavibacteria > Ignavibacteriales > Ignavibacteriaceae > DATFVA01. The sequence goes on from CAVXRO010000006.1 coordinate 15,556, forward strand.
AATATTCGATTCATTACACGCAATAAAAGCATCCTAGATGAATTAGCGGGATTTTCAAGGCGGTTGAAACAAACTTTCGGTGATGACACATATAATAGACTTAGAAATTTAAAAATTGCTGTTGTTGGCTGTTCTGGCACTGGAAGTTTTGTTATTGAACATCTTGCAAGGTTAGGAGTCGGTTGTATTATCCTAGTAGATCCGGATATCATGGAAGTTAATAATTTGAATAGGATACCGAATTCCACAATGGATGATGCTGTTAAAAATTTACCAAAAGTTTGCGTATTTGAAAGAGCAATAACAAAAGATAGGGATCGGAACACAGGTAAAAATCTTTCAGGGGAACTTATATAACGCACGAAATAATTAATGAGGTAAAAAATGTTGATATTATTTTCGGATGTATGGATTCGTTTGACGGTCGGCATTTATTAAACAAGATTTCAAATTTTATCTGCTGCCGTATTTTGATCTTGGAGTTAAATTAATCGCTGATGGAAAAGGAGGTATAAATAATATTGTGGGAACAGTTAATTATTTGCAACCTGGTAAATCTACGCTATTAAGCAGAGGTTTATACACACTAAAAAGGCTGGAAATGCGGATCTATTAAGAACAGATCCAGATGAATATCGTTTTCGACTCAAAAGCAAGTATATAGAGGGTATTGATGTCGACAAACCTGCTGTTATATCAGTAAATAGTCTTATAGCATCACTTGCAATAAATGATTTTTTAGCAAGGATTCATGACTACCGATATGATGAAAACAAAAAGTATGCATCTACAACATTCAATTTTTGTGATTGGGATTTAATTACGGAATCTGAAGATGAAAAAAACCAGGCTAATATTTTTCTAAAATATATGGGTAGAGGAGATATTGCTCCTCTTTTGGGAATGCCTTTATTTAGTTAAGAGGATGTGAAAAAAGAATGCTAAAGAAAATAATAAATTTTTTCAAAAATCAATATTCGATTGAGATTCTTGAGGAATTCCCAGAATATCCTAAACAGAAAATAATTTACTTAATCGGGGAACGGAATTCCCTAAATTTTTTGTCAATGCTTTGTCCGTGTGGGTGTGGTGCCAATATTCGATTAAGTTTAATTCAAGAGGATTCACCAAGCTGGAGCATAAGTATAAATAAAGATTTGATTTCGGTATATCCGTCTGTATGGAGAAATAGAGGTTGCAGAAGTCATTTTTTCGTACGCTCAGGGAAAATAAAATGGGTCAGGGCACGAACACGAACCACAGGAAATTATATAGTAAACATAATGGCTCACAAATTCCGAAAATTTAAAAATCTTAAAAAGTTTTGAGTAATTATTTTACGAAACTATATGCATCTTATGCCATTTCTGTTTAAATTTATACGAGAGTAATTTCCCTCAGAAAGGAGGATACAATGTTATCCCAATTTTTGAGAGAGGCGCGCCTCACTTAGTTTATATCATTATATGATCGATCAAAAGTAATCGCGCCAATTACACGGTTATATCAAATAATATCACAAGGAGTGAGGGTAATTAGTCAATAGCTGAATTCCTCCTGAGTGGCTCTCGGATGGTGAGAAGGCCGCGCCCTCTCACCTATTTTGTAATAAAATCATATCCTACTATTTATTTTTGAAGACCCAGCTAAAAGGTCTTTTATCTTTTCTGAATTTTAAGTCTTATTGCCAAAGTAAAATAAAAAAACCGGTAACGGGGGTGTTACCGGTTCGAACTCTTTTCCATCACGAGGCAGGGGTAGACCTCTGTGAACGAGTTCCAAAATCTTTATCAACATCGTTTTATAAATACCCCTGTGATTGACAGGGGTATTTAGCGCAAATTATCCCCACCTTATGGTTAAGGATAAATATTTAATAAAATAAAGACCCGGCAATAAGATAATCACCGGGTCTAATGTTCCTTACCAGGGTTTTTTACTTACCAGGTAAAACTGAATAAGTAATAAACTAAAAAATGCTTTTCATATTTTAACTGGTGGATCAATCGCATAGTGCCCTTAACAAACCTATATATACATATCAAATATAAAATAATTTTGAAAAAAATACATAATACTATTCAGTAAATAAAAATTTTTTTTATGTGTTTTTATTTTATCGGTTTCCTTTTTTTATTAATTTAAGTTATACTTTAAATAAATAACAGGGTGAGATTCTCAATCACTGAAGGGCTTATGAAAAAATATTTATTATTCCTTTTTATTCCAGTTCTCTCTTTTCTCCCAATACCAGCATACAATAATGAATTATAACTTGCTGAATTACCCGGGAAATGATACGACAACACGTAATCCATATTTTCGAACTACAATAGCTGCAGTTCTTCCTGATATCCTGGTTTGCGAGGAAATGACTTCGCAGGCAGGTGTAGATGGATTTCTTAATAACGTACTTATCCCCAATTATGCCGGGTATATGGCAGGAACGTTTAATAATGGTCCTGATACGGATAATGAAATATTTTATAAAAGTGATGCATTTACTTTTGTGAGCAATACGCCGATTGCAACAGATCTGCGGGATATCTCTGAATTCAAGATGGTTGAAAATAATACAGGTGATACCCTGAGGATATATGCAGTGCATTTGAAAGCCAGCAGCGGTTCCAGCAATGAACAGCAAAGGCTGGACGAAGTTAATGTCCTGAGAGGCGTTACTGGGAATCTGCCTGCAGGTTCATATTTACCTGGTAATGGGAGATTTTAATATTTATGGTTCGACAGAACCGGCATATGCTGCATTAGTGAACCAGACTTCACCTGGTTATTTTGTAGATATCTTCGATATGCCCGGTACCTGGAACGATGCATCGTATGCACATTATCATACACAATCCACAAGAACGCGGCAGTTCGGAGGCGGAGCAAATGGAGGACTTGATGATCGTTTCGATATGATTCTGATGTCGCAGAGTAGTAATTGATGAGGGAGGAATGCAGTATGATGATGGATACATATATTCCATATGGAAATGACGGATTACATTATAATGATTCGATAAACCAGCCGCCAAATAATGCTGTAGGGCAGGAAATTGCAAATGCGCTTCATTATTCATCGGATCATTTACCGGTTATAGCAAGTTTTACTTTTACACCTGTTCCTCCTGTTGAAGTGATTTCATTTACTAGCAACTGGGCCTGAACAAATTCAGATCTTTTTCAGAACTATCCAAATCCTTTCAATCCATCCACAACGATAAGCTATTATCTTCCGAAGGAAGGAAAGGTTATTCTGAAAGTGTATAATATACTTTCCCAGGAAATAGCGACAGTGGTAAATGAATTTCAGGCAGCTGGCCGGCATAGCATTGAATTTGATGCATCAGAATTGCCCGGGGGAGTGTATCTGTATAAGATTCAGGCTGGAAATTTTAGCCAGGTGAAGAAGATGGTTTTTATTAAGTAAAAATATTATCAATAAGAATATTCGAAATTAACTTGAAATATATTTTGCAAATGGGAGGACTCCTTGGATAACAAAGAGAATTTTCAAAATTTCTTCTCATGCCCGAATTGTGGAAAAAGCAATAATGCTAGTTCAACAAAATGCTGGAAGTGTGGGATAGAGTTTGCAAAGTATGAGAACGAAATAAAACAAAGATCGACCTTTAAGACATTTTATAAAAAACACAAAGCATTTCTTATAATAATAGGATTTATCTTAGGAATTTATTTAATCGGACTGTCAACTAATTCCAAAGAAATAGAGGTGATAAATAAAGATGAAAATGGTAATACCAAAGTAAAATATAAACTAATAAAGTTAGATGGAAGATGGTTAATAAACGGGGATTATATATCATATTATGAAAATGGTAGGCCTGATACGATAATAGAATACTCATACGGCAAAAGAATCGGCCTATTTAAAAAGTATTCTAATTATGGGAAATTATTTATCGCAGGGAAGTTTACGAATGATGAAAAAGATAGTCTGTGGACGTATAAAGACGAACAAGATCGAATAATTCAAGAAACTTTATATTCAAAAGGGAATATCCTTAAGTCAACTTCTTATTGGGGAAATGGTACCATAAAAAAATCTATTGGATATGATCGAGGGGGAAATATTATATCCGAAAAATTTTTTGATAAGGACGGAAATGATTGTATTATAAAATTTATTGGGAAATATTCAAAAAGGAGTGACGGGATTCATTCAAACACATTAAATCGTTAAAGGGCATGCAGAATTACAAATATTTCCAGATAAAAAATATTTTTTGAGAGAATATTCTTATTATCAAGATACTGAAATGGCTTTTGAAAGGACTCTAAATTCTCGGGGCATGGTAAAAGCAATGCAAGATTCAATTTACTTTTTGCCTCATGAAACAAAGAAATATCCCTCACGTATATATATGCCATCAATCAACAATACTGGATGGATAAATGATAGTGAAAAAGAATGGATTCGATGTGCGGATTGTCCTGCAGAAGAATTCTTCAATCGATGACTTCTTAAGTATTTATAAAAAGCATTTTTAGATCTCACGCATGAAATTAAGGTTACATCCAGGGATTAGTTTGAAGATTTACAATTACATACCGGGTTGGGGAAGTTTTTTTCTCACTGGTGCCGAAAGATAAGATAGCCGATCAGATTATTTACGGCCCAGGAATCACGATTATAATATCTGGAATACTTTCTTAAAGAGGCAGTACATATTTTTATACAACTATTCTTATAAGTAATTTAACAGATAAGCAAGGGTTTCAATAGATAAAAGAAAACACAATGATTGAACAGAATAAACTTTTATTAGGATAGTAGCACTAATGCAACAAGACTCTGTGGAAGCAAATTTGTTAAAAAAGTATATTAGGAATAATGTGTAAATATCTATGTCAGACATTTAATGGAAAAAAGATTTTTCACATTATCACAGATAACTGATAGTATATCACAAATCTTCGCTCCAATTTCCTCAAAGGAATTTTGGGTTAAGGCAGAAATATCTAATTCCCGTCTTCGGAGTGGCCATCTCTATTTTGATCTGGTGGAAACTGATCCAAATAAAAACCAAATTGCAAAAATATCATGTACAATTTGGGCTTCTAAACTTATCTATTATAAAACAAAGGTTTGAAACTGCTGGCCTTGAATTCAATCCGGAAAATGGTTTACAGATCGGGCTCTTATGCAGCATAAACTACCATAAACTTTATGGTATTTCTTTACAAGCTAAAGATGCTGATCCCGCCGTTACAATGGGAATGATGGAATTAGAAAAACAGCGTGTTATTCGTGTTCTTCAATCCGAGAAGCTATTTGAACTTAACAAACAAGTTTACTTAAATCCTTTGCCAAGCAAAATTGGGTTAATAACTGGCAATAATAGTGCTGCATACGCAGATTTTACTAAAACTATTTCAAATTCACCTTTTGGTATTTCTATCTATTTTGCCGATTCTCTCATGCAAGGCGCACAAACAGAACGTTCAATTTTAAGGGCCTTATCTCTTTTTGATAATTCCAATGTTGACTTAGTTGCTCTAGTCCGTGGCGGTGGCAGCAAATCGGATTTATATTCCCTTGATAACGAAAACATTGCTCGCAAAATTGCCTATATGTCAAAACCTGTCTGGACCGGCATTGGTCATGAAATTGATACCAGCGTTCTTGATTATGTTTCTAATAAATCCTTTAAAACTCCTACTGCTGTTGCTGAAGAAATTGTTGCTGGCTATATATATTTTAGTACTTTTTTAAGAACTGCACATAAAACTTTACAAACTGTGTGGAATAAAGTTATAATCACAGAAAAAGACTTTGTTGATCGTGAAGTTATAGGTATTAACCAAGGTACTCGTAAATTATTTGAGATTCATTATTCTTCTTTACACGCAACTAAAAGTGAGCTTAGTAGAAAAGTTACTTATCGCATTGGTACAGAAAATAAAATATTGTTTCACTTATCTTCTCAATTATCTGCATTAACTAATCAGTTAACATCTAATCTTAAACACAACAATCTTCTTTTCGCAAATAAAATTAAAAGCATGTCAAATAATTTCCTATCATTAAAAAGAAATTCATTCTATAATAATAAATCTCGGTTTAGTTTATCACGTTACTCAAATCTAATTAATAATAAGTTGGATAGTGTTCGGAATTATTATTCTTGGTTAGCTGGTCGTTCACAAAAAAATATTATTTCATCGAAAAAATCTTTGAATATCATACTTAGTCGGTTCACTCCTAAACTTTTCCTAAAACCGCTTATATATTCAAAAGGATTTTTTATCAAAACGTAATCAGTTACTCAATAGCTATAATCCAAACAATCTTTTAAAAAAAGGTTATTCCATTATTACAGATACAGAAGGGAAAATAATAAAATCAATAGATCAGATTAATGTTGGTGATATTTTTATTGCTGAATTAAATGATGGTAAATTGAAATCAAAAGTAATTAATAAGGAGAATAAAATTCATGCTGGAAAATCAAATGACTTATGAAGAAAAAGTTAAACGGTTAGAAGAAATTCTTAGTCGTCTTGATAACTCGGACACACCTATAGATGAATTAGCTTCTGATGTAAAAGAAGGCGCTAGACTAATAAAGGAACTAGATAAAAAACTAAAAGAAGTGGAAAATGAAGTCAAAGATGCTTTCAAAGAACTTGATGGTTTGAATATTAGTAAAGTTGATGACAGCACTCAGAACAAATCAACCGATGATTGACTTCTAACACCGAGATAGTCTGAAGGAGTATAAAAATTATTCGGGAGGACAAGTAAATTATGAGTTCCCTCCTTGATACAAAAATCAATATAATAAGACAGCTCATTAAATTGATTGAGCTTGGTATAGAAGATGACTTGATTAATCATTATATCGAGCATTATAGAGATGATTATATTTTATTTACAGAGTATGAATATCAAAATGCGCCAGAAGATGTAAAGGAATTGCTAAAGAGAAAGAGACTGGATAGTTAAAGCTGAGGATTACTATAGTATTACGCCAGCATTTGAGGAATATTCATACCATATTAAGAATTTAGATAATTATGTAAAATTTTCATCCGAAGCATTTAGGATAGTGGATGGACTGGAAAGCCATGATGATGAGTTTATAAAGAACTATATAGATGATTACGGATATGATGATTTTAAATTAAAAATAAAAGATATTTTGAAGTATAAAATCTATGAGAATGCCCTGATCAATTTGATAATACTTTTCGAAACATATCTAAACGAAGCTCTTAGCTGGATTTATAAAATTGATAAACGGGCACAAGAGAAACTGAAAGTAAATCTAACTTATGGTGAAATTTTAAGCAACTGGAATAATTTATTAGAAATTATTTTAAGTGGTGATATAGAGGATTTCAGAAATTTTAATTCGAGAAAAGAAGCATTTAAAAAAATAAAATCAACGTATTTCGAGAAGATGATGAAAATTACAAAATAATTCTGGAAGCCATCGAAAGAAGAAATATCTTGGTACATAATAAAGGAAAAGCAAATAAAGCTTATAATAAAAGATTGAAGGTGGATGTGCCGCTAAACGAAAAATTATTAATTGATGAGAATTATTATTATAGAATAAATGAAGCGATTAATAATACTGTTAAGGATATCGATTCAAAAATAATTCAGCGATACATTAATTCTTATAGTTAGAAAAAATACTCAGTGATCTAAGATCTTTCATAAAACACAGCCAAAATTACCGCCAACAAAAAATCTCCACATAAAAACTATTATTTTCGTGCCTTAACTTTTCTTTATCTTATTTGCAGCAAGGATATTTTTTATTTTTGCAGGTAAAAACGAAAAAGAAGATTATATAATAATGAAACTGGCAATAACCTCAGACTTACACCTTGGCGATCAACTTTGTTCATTAGTTAAATGGAATGGAAATGATTTTATAGAAGGACCAAAGTACAAGGAATTCAGGGAAGCTGCTGGAACCAAGAATGATTATCTTATTCTTTTGGGCGATATCCTTGATTTCTCCGTAACAAGCTATGAGAATGCATACAGAGCTGGGAAAGTTTTTTTCACCTGGTGCAGAAAGATAAAATAGCGGATCAGATTATTTATGTTCCCGGGAACCACGATTATGATATCTGGAACATAGTTGAGAATGAAGTGAATATCATTCACCAGATCAGGAATGGAAAGATACCGAGGAAGTTCAGGACTGCAGTACCGGGGATACTGGATGACAGAACGAATACAGAGACCCCAGGATTTACCCTTCCCGGGTGTAGGTAAAAGGACTGATGGCAGCTATACATATGGCGGCTTATTCCTGGACCATATAACAGAAGAACCATCTCATTTCATATTTGCTTATCCGAACTTATACCTGGTAACAGATGAAGGAACCATCCTGATGACACACGGACAGTATCTTGACGGTTACTGGTCGATTACTGTCAAAGTGGGCGCCGATTATCTTCGGCGCAGATCTTAAGCTCGGAACAAAGATGGATATACAGGAGATGGTAGGAATGAACTTCCCGTTCAACCAGCTTGCCTGCTCAGGTGTAGGCCAGGCAGGGATACTCTCTGAAATACTCTCAAAAGTGCAGCAGCAGATTAAAGAAGGTAAGATTGAAAAGACCAGGCAGTACCTGGATAACCTTGATAACTACCTCGATGAACACGTTTTCGATTACAGGAAATGGTACCAATTCATCAATGAAACTGCATCCGACTTCGCCTCCAACAAAGCAAAGAAGCTGATCCTGGATAAGATCACATCGGAGACGAAAGTAAGGTACAACAAAGAATACTTTGAACTTCCGGAAGTACAGGAAAGATTTTTCGATTACTATAATGCCTGCCTGGCAGAAGTAGAAGATTTAGGAAAGCTTTACAATATTAAATTCGCCAGAACCCGATAAAATAATTTTCGGCCATACCCACGAACCAATCACAGAAGAAAATCATTTAATGATATCTACCGCGGGAAATAATATTATGTTATATAATACTGGTGGATGGTTATGGGAAAATTATCAGGGGAGGAAATGTTTTGCCTGGAGCAGTTGTATTCATTTACACATCAGGAAAAAATAGCGATGCTATAAAAATAAATTAATAAATTTGATCATTTACAAGTTTTCTTTTTTATCATTTATGGTAATATTGTCAACTAATTCATCCTGACCTTGTTTGGCTCTTACACCATTTGGTTGCGAAACAAAAGCAGATATTAATTGAAGTATAAAGCCAATCAAGATGCAACTCTAATCCAACTTTTGATAGTATAAACGTATATCAATTCCCGTTTTTCAAGAATTTCTTTATGGATATTATCGTCAGGTTAATAATGTCATAAGGACATCTAAAAACTATGGTTGCGGGTACCGTAAATCGGAAATAACTTATTACTCCAATGATACCAAGATTAGAATCATATATAATTAAGAACTTACTATTTAAAGTTAGCTTCAATTTATATCTATCCATAATTATTGATTAATTTCAGAAAATAACAGCCAATGCATTTGTAAAACATCATTGGATCAAATCCCATTTTTTAAGGATGAAATAATTCTTATCAAGAGGATTTCTGATTGAGAAAGCTTTCAAGGTTAACTGATCCATTTAATTATATTTTTACCCTTTCTTATAGCTGAATTCTGAAGGAGGAATCGGGTAATCGCTGCCGAAGAGGAGGCGATCCTGAGGGATCTTTGCCAGGATATCAGGGACATAAGCATTACGTAATGGTGCGGCAAGGGCGGAGAGATCTGCGTAAAGTTTCCAGGGTTTGGTTTTGCTTTCTTCAAAGAGTTTGAAGAACTCTTCCATATCATCCTGGTATTTTGTATCCAGGGCGCCGAAATAAGGTAAGGCGCAATGGGCAATTATTACAGTTACTCCTCTGTCAAGAGCCGGCCGCAGGTATTTCGGATTATTGAACTCGATAAACCGGTCATCTGAAGTTGGGATGGAATATTCTGGACCAGAGTGTACTAACAGCGGTAAGTTGTGTTCTGCAAGGTAATCATACATCGGGAAACATTTTTCATTTGTTATATCTATTTGCTGGGAGGATGGGATCCATTTACATAGCACTGCTCCGTTTTCTATACACTTATCCAGTTCCTCTTTCCAGTCGTTGCGGTAGGGATGTACGGAAGCTCCCACAAGTATCCGCTTATTTTTTTTAGCCAGCTGAATGATATAATCGTTTGGGACATACAAGTGGGTAATTTCCTTGTTTCCTTCTTTTTCCCGGGGATTTCCATCCAGATCATAAACCTTATCCATAGCCAGCAGCACAACTTTATCGACTTTCTTTGCTCCATTAATGACTGAAAGGATCTTCTTTTCAACTTCTTCAAAGGAAGGTTCTTTAAATAGTGAATATGAAGTGAGCTTCAGAAGCCAGTAAGCCGGCTGTTTCTTGAAGGTTTCAGACCAGTAGCAATCGTTATTAGAATTTCGGGGACCGCCGAAGTGGACGTGGATATCGATAATTAATCCCATGGTAAAATATTAATTGCCTCTAATAATTAAATATACTAAGTTATTATTAAGAAAATGAATCCTGAGAATGTTAAGGGTAGGACTTTGCAAGGAATCTAATGCAAGCAGGAAAAGTCCAAGGTTATATCCAATATGTGCTTTGTAGAGACTATCATGATAGAAAAATGGAAATATTTTCTACTTCAATAAAATTGACTTTAGATAAAAAATGTGGGAGATAGATGTTAAATAAACCTTCAAATTTGCCAATTTACCCCGAAAAAGAATTCAAAGACACTATTACTGAGTGGGTGGATGCAGGTATTGCTGGTATCCCGGTTATCGGAGGTAGTGCCGCTAAGATATTTGGGATTATGATAACACCAAGGATTGAAGAGAAAAAAGAACAATTTCTAAGAGATGTTGCATCGTATATTGCCATGCTTAGCAGAGAATATGAAGAATTAAAGATTGAAAATCTAAGGAATAATGATACTTTTATTAAATTAATTATAGAAATTACTCAGAAAGCATATCTAACTAGTGATAATGATAAAAGAAAATTATTAAGAAATGCGATAGTTCAAGGAACGCTTAGTAAGGATTTATCTGAAATTAAAATTAATGAGTATTCAAATTCATTAGACTGGATCAATTATTTCCATTTGAAGATACTAAGATATTTTAATAAACAACGGTATACAATTAGCAAGCGTAGAGGTTATTTTGTAGGCAAAAGGAAAAACGATGAGATAATCGAAGATCAAACCCCAATAGAATTTGAATTTGGAGAAATGATAAGTAACGATCTTTTTTCAGAAACAGAACGCATTATAACCCCACATTTATCGATATATTTCGAGGCCATTAGATTTAAATGAAATGTTATATTATGTCAAGCAATTAATGGATGTAAGGTATTTAGTAATTTTAAACTCTAAATTGGCAAAAGATAATATCATTCCTAAAGATACTGAAGTATTTATTATTGAAGTTACGGAAAAGGGTGCAGGATTTTTGAAATTTATTATAAGAAAAAACTTCCTAAGTAAAAGCAGTACAGTGCTCTATATATATTGCAGCATAGCGTAGGTTTAGCCCACAATCTTTACGATTGTGGGCTTTTTTTTGGTTGGGAAGGGGTTTCTGTTACCCTGGCAACGAAAACGTCCTCTGCTGAGATATATTCGATTTTGTTGCCGGCTAAAGTGCGAAGCACTTCCCTGGCAATATCAGGACGATCGAATTGAGCCTGGAATATCCATAATGGACATTTATAGCCGTAGCCGACCAGCTTGAATTTTTCTCTTCGTTTCATTTTTGCAGCTGCAGCCTGGTTACTTGTCTGGAACCAGAAGTATGGTTTTTCATTGTTTCGTCTTTTACGGGATCCTTCCTGCCACATATAAATCATTGTTTCACCCTTATTTTGTTATCATTTTGGTTGAATAATTAAGTTTTAAACCTTTTTTCAGGTTAATCGGGGCACTTGCCGGCACACTTTCAAATGCCTTGTGCCTTGTTTTTTCTGCGATTTCAGCTTATTTTCTAATAAATCGGCACATCGGCACATGATTTCCGACTTTAAGGGGGGAGGGGGTGTTTAATGATATCCTCATTCTTCTCCTCTCCCCGCAATATTTTAAAAGTGAATAGCCTGTCATTTCTAGATTTTTTGGTGATCAGCTTATAACCATTTAACCTGGCAAAGATTTTTATCCAGCTGGAAAAGGTTTTCTGCTGTAAAGTCTTATTATCGTATTCCGGATATATTTCCAGGAATTTGTTATAAATTTCTTTCCGCGCATACCAGGTATCTGGCTGTAGTTCTTCAGCGAACTCCACAAATTCTTCAGTTGTCGCTTCTATGAGTTTCTTCTGATCAAGGTTTACCCGCTGATAGTCTATTAGTCCGTTCTGCAGATAAAACTCCACACAGCCAATCATAAACTTGTAGAAGCTGCACCAATCCTCTTCATTCCAGTCATCAAAGAAACGCCGGCCGAATTCATCCTCCGGAGAGTACTTAATGTTGAAGTAATCAGAGAATTCAATGATAAACTGCCGCCTAAAGTAGATTCATCGATGCCGCTTAATGTGTAATTAGTAGAAAGCAGGATCTTCGGTGAATACTCGAATGGAATAATCAGCTCATCTTTATTCTTTTTCTCAATGACAATGTTATCTGTGATGGTAGTGAAGAGCATCTCGAACTGAAAGTTCTTGCTGAGGTCGTTAAATTCGATAATGTGTGTACCTGGTTCAAAGGATTGGAATGAGAACCGGTCAAACTTAAAGTTCTTGCCTCCAAGTCTTAATGATTTCCTTACTTTGGATATTGCATTTCCCAGTAAGCTCTTGCCGCAGCCGCCGTTTGATCCGTCATCGAGCTTCTCATCCATAAAGATGATAGCTTTTGCCATGGCAGGATCTTTATATCCGTGCAGCAGGTAGCCAATTACGCTCCGGAAGGAATCATATCTGGCGGCTTCATTCCTGCAGACGCGGAAAATGAAGGTCCTGAAATCGCTTACCTGGTCGACTTCATAATAATCCCGATCAATGATCTGTTTCTTCCAAATCGGTTTATCCAGCTGCTGGTATGTGTGAATAGAATAACCAATGGTTGTAATCGTTACAAAGCAGTTCCTGAAGTAAATGAAGCTCTCTTTCCTGGTGTCGCGCTTAAAATCATCTTCAAGTTTATCCAGGTATTCAAGATATCCACGACTGAACAAAGTTGAAGTCTGGTTGATTACTTTTCCCAATACCATTTCTGCAGTAATATCATCTTCATAAATTCTGGCGGGATCCATAATAAATTCTTTGACCTTATTTTTCATTTGTACCGGTGCAATGTCATCAACGATATTATTTTCAATATGGACCAGGAGATAATCCTTACCAATGAAATATATCCGGAATCCCAGGTGGTTTAAGAGATCAATAAATTTCTTACCGTCAATCCTAAGTTTTTCTTTTTCCTTAAACCAAAAAACTATTTCCTGATCATCATGATTCTGTTGATCCGGATACAGGACAATTACTTCAGTGCCATCATTAAAGATTTTATCAGTGCCTGGCATTGAACAATTCCGATATATCCTTATGGTTTTTTAACTGTAAGACTTTGACAGGTTTCCCCAATAGATTGGTTATTTTCTGAACTGCTCTTCTTCCGGCTTCGTCATTGTCAAATGCCAGGCAAACATTATGATTCCTTATCAAATCAATAATAGAGGATGGGATATTGGTGACACCCGGGATCCCAACTGCCCGAGAACCAAACTGTTCCATAATGATCGTATCGAACTCACCTTCACAAATGTATAGAATTTCATTTTTTGTAATAAGTTTAATGGTGTCAAAATTATAATAACGCTTTAATGATAGGTTTTCGGCCACATTACGTAATCCCAAATATTTACATTTAGAGCTTTTGGTAATTGATCTTCCCCGTAGATATATGATTTTTCCATTAGACAGGTATGGTATTATCAAACGATTAAAGGAAAAAATAAAGCCTCCCGATTTAGAGATAAGACCTGATATCAATAACTCATCACTGGTAAAACAATCTTTCAGGAATTCCAACGTAGCTTTTACATTTTTAATTGAGAAAAGGCGAAACTTCCTGATGGTTTCACAATAAAGTCCCCTGGTAGGTCCGAGCAGATAATCAAGAGACTCCTCATCCACCCCATAACAGAACTTTTCAAGAGAATCATAAACAAGCAGCTGTATATCTTTTCGCTTAACCAGGATTTCATCATATGCTTTTAGTTCTGCAGAGTAATTACTTATCTTTTCTGTTTTTTGAAGTCGCCTGGTACATTCAGCGAAGTACTCCTTTTCACTCTGAAATATGATCATTTCTTTATTTGGCGGAATGCTCTTCCAAAAGACACCTTTTCTATTTTTAACCTCTTCCCTGGAAATAATGATACCGGCTCTGTCTGCAAGCTCTTTTACAGCTGACTTCATATCAGTCTTCCAGTAATCAGCATAGAACTTAATAACGTCGCCGCCATTACCAGTTGAAAAGCAGTAAAAAGAATTAGTTGCCGGATAAAGTTTAAGCGACCGGTTATTCTCTCTTTTATAGATCGAATAGATAAAATCATTAACCGGCCGCAATCCATAATCATTGACCAGGGTAATGATATTTATCCTGGTTTTTATCTCATCGATTAAGCTCATAGTTTAATTCACTTTTTCATTATCTGTTGACTTGAGACTTTGGAGGGGCTTAACTTCCTGAAGTCCTTCCAATCCGTGAAGTTCGCGCAACTCGTGGAATAATGCATTCATCATCGATTCAAAATTCACTCCCAGAAATTGCTGATGTTCTTTTTGTAACCTTATCATGAATCTGCACATCAATCGAAGATCCGGATCTTTTAGATTTTTTGGTGTTCTAGCCATCTTACAACTCCTATATGATTTTATTAAAGTAAACCTTAATCCATTAACCAGCGGAACAGTCTTCGCTTTGATTTTATTTCTATAGCTGTATTGAGGTGCTGAGAGATAAACTTTTTGAGATCAGCACCAAGCAAGTGTAATGATTGCCCAATCCTTCTGGACCTGCTACGCTCTGCAACCAGGATACATTCCTTCAATTCCTGTTTAAAGGAATTGAACTCCTGGGTTACACGTTTATCCCTGTTTTTCTCCAGCAGAAGCCAGAATTCAATGAGATCATTTCTTAAATGTTTAAGATCTTCGGCGGTTATTGCTTTTTCTTTTATATCGGACATTACTTTCCTCCATTTATTTTGGTTTAGATTTATAATCTTCCTACAGCATCCCTGAGACTATCCAGGTCGGGGTGAGTATAAATCATAGTAGTTTGAATATTTGTATGACCAAGGATCTTCTGAACGGTAGGTAAGGGAGCGCCCTTCATTATCATAATTGTTGCCGCACTATGGCGGAGAGAATGAAAATGAATGCATTCATCGATACCAGCCATCCGGCAGCCACGTTTGAACCAGCGAGAGAAATAATCGCTGGAAAACTTATAACCGCCAGGTTTAGAGAAGACAAAATGTTTCTCTTTCTTAATGACTTTTGGAAACCTTCTTTCCAGAATGGGTCTTACCCGGGGATGGATCGGAATGAAGCGCTGCTTCCTGGTCTTGGTAAGATAATTTTTAGTACCGATCGTGAAGATGTTTTCCTTAAGGTTTACCGACTGCCAGGTGAGATTGACAAGCTCACCCAGCCGGCAGCCGGTATAGTATGCTGTGATGGCCAGGTCTTTTACTATTTCCGGAATATCCTGGTTAACTATTATCAGCAGCTGAGGTTCAGTTAAATAATCAGGTTTTTCAGCCTGACGTTTTGGCAGGCGTATTTTTGTGAATACATTTTCATGTATATAATTCCATTCAAGAGCCTTGTTAAACATTGCGCGTAATGTTCTATGGTAATTATAAACAGCCTTTGGAGCTGATTTCTTCTGGAACTCAATGAAGTTTTCAGCATCTTTAAGGCGGATAGTTTTTAATTCCCGGCGCGGGGAGAAATAGCCTAACAGCTTGCTGTTAACCAGCTGCACACCTTCAAAGGTTTTGGCAGCTCTGTTTCTCTTTACAAACTCGGAATATTCACGGCAGAATTTCTCAAGTGATATATTGCTGTTATTCGCACCGAACTTATCAGCTAGTGCTGTTATAAATTGTTCAAGATCCGGATTCATTGCTGGGCACTCCCTCTTGATTTATCAGTTTATTTAACTCCTTTTCCTTAAGCTCTATACGTTTCAGAAGATTGAAATACCACATCAGCTCTTTTCTTACTTTCTTCCATTCGCATAAGTTAAATTCTCTCTTTAGCGTTACCCGCATTTTTTGTTACTCCTTTCCATAAGTTAAAAGTGAATTTTACAGGATTTAACTTTTTATCAGCCTGTTTAAGGAGGATCCTCTTCTTTTTCCAAAGCATCTTCAAATAAATCGAAGTTTTCTCCTACAGGCGGATCGGTGTGTGATTTGCCTTTAACCCAGGCATCAAGCTCGTGTTTAAAGAAAAACAAACGACCAAGCGGTCTGTGACAGGGAATCAATTTTTGTGAGGTTAATTTGTAAAGGTAGGAATGAGATAAACCGAGGTAATCTGCTGACTGCTTAAAATTGAGTAATTTATCATTCGGGTTTATAACATTCATCGACATCAATTCAGCAATTTTCTTCAGTTCCTCCAGCTCTCTTTTAATCGCCTCAGTTTCCTGGCGAGAGCCCGGGTGTGTATATCTTTTCATTTTCTTAACACCTCCTTATTTGAAGTGCAAATAAAAGAGGGAGGATAGAAGGGAGAAAGTGGGAGAAGAGAGGGATGATCCCTTTTTTATTTTTTTTTGATTGATGAAAAGTGCATTATAACGATTTTGAGCTAAAATTGATTATTGCACATTTTTTTTAGTTTTAGCCGGATAGGCATCGATAACCTTAAGTTCGCCACCTTTTTTACTCAACTTAAGTTCCTCTTTCCTGAAATAATCACTTGCTGAAGCTTTATTTCCTGATGAAAAGATATAATCCTTTTCCAGCTCAGCAATAAGGATGCGGCTAATATTTTGTTGCTCTCTTGACTCTTTAATACATTCAGTTATAGTTCCATTTTGTATTAGCTTCGTACAAGTATCGATTAAAAGTTTTTTTAGACCCCTTGATGGAATTTTTGATTTTTTCTTATTTGTATAAACTGAATATTCGGCTGCTTCCTCCCTATACGTATCCAAATTTAAAAGCAGGTCATAAAATGATTTCTTCCGCCGGAATGTAAATTTTGAAGGATATATGTGGTTGATAGCGTCGATTGCCGACTCGATATCCTGGATATAGCGTGCGTGCAGATTATAAACTTCCTTAAACATTTTATACAGCGGACCCACATTAACAAATTGTTTGAGCTGCATAAGTTCATCGCGGTGTGCCTTATAAAAAGCATTTATGTCCTGCCGGGCTAACAGATGAGCGGATTCCAGGAGCATTACCAAAGCAGATCTGATACCAGACTCTTCCGGAAAGGATTCCGGAAAGTAGGTTTTATAAAATTCCGGGAGATCATACATATGAATTCCGGAAGCTAACACGGCAAGGATTCTTTCAATACAAGGAGCGCAAGAACCACAATGGGTGCTTCCAGGATCGCGATCCATCAGATTACAGCAGGAAACCGTTTGTTTAAATAATTCCAGCCTATCATATTTCTTGAGAACAGATATTACATCTGCCTTGGTACTAAATAAAAAGGGCTGTTCTATGTGGAATTCTTTTTCCGATATCCTGGAGAATAGCTTAGCCAAAAGGCCGAGTGTTTTAGGATGAGACTGACGGCCGGCTGAAATCAGAGCAGAGCTATACACCTGATCAAAGCCAAGAGAGCTGATACCGTTCTCATAGACATATAAATGGTTTTGGTTATAAATACTGGATAGAATAAAAGCTGATGAACAATACAGGAATCCGCGGGTCCCAATGTTTTTATCATCATAATCTATATCGGGGATATTGCATTGAAAGCGGAAGTGACTGCAGCGGCCGGGATACAGATTTGAAATTATAGAAAACAGTTTATCCTGTCTTAAAGCTATTTCAGGCAGGCCGGCCTGATGGCTGACCAGGATTATTTTTTTATTGGTAGATTCCAACAGCTCGATAAGACCGGCCACAGAATCCAGTCCCCCGGAGAACAATGTTATTTGATATTCTTCATTATGCGGATTCCAGACCGGTCGCTTACCGAGTGCACCAGGTTGCATTTTATAAAAAGAAAACCTGTAGTTATCATCCCTGGACATAGAGAGAAGCAGCTGTTCAAGAAGTTCCTTAATATCCTGCTGCATCCAGAAATCATAATCACGGACATTAATGTGAAAGCTGAATGATCTTCCAGGCTGAGGAGGATAAACCGGGCGGGGAAAATCGTAATTGGTTCTGACATTCGCTGAGAACACATACGCAGTAATCTCCCGCAGATCTTTCAACCTGGAACTTAAAATATCTCCCGGGAAAGGATCGAAATAATCTAATTCAACGTTTCTAAGTGCTTTTTCATTCCGGCATTCTAAATCTATACAATAGTCATTCTTTCCCGGAGACTTAATAACGGCACCATTGCAGCCGACTATATATTCTGCAAAATTCTGCAACACCCTCTAATGCATACAATACACCAACCACTGCACCGAAAGAATTAAAAACTTTAATTCAATCAATAAGCGTAATTATATTTTAATATGGGAAGCGAACGATACTAACAGCAGAAAACTTAAAAGCAGAATTCAGAATGGTCCCTCAACAAAGTCCCGATATCTTCACCACTTTAACAAGTTCAATCTATGCTATATGCCAGCACCAGGCTTCACCGAACAGTATTAAGAATAACTTCGATGATCTATTGCCATGCTAATAATTTATTTTGAAATAGTTATAATAGTTTAATACGCTACTAGTCCCACATCACAGTAACTGAAGGTTACCCTACGTTAAGCCCGATATAATTTTGATCAATGCGGGGGTAAAAATAGGAAATATTAGCATATTTTACAAAATAGTAGCAAGATAAATAGGCCTGAATTCTTGGATACCCTTACCGAAGGTTTTCTTAAACATCACCCCAGACATCTAAATTTTAATTAATTGATAACGAATCAGCCCATAAACCCCTTTTATTATTTCTGGCATCTTGTTGAGCATCTAGAAAAAGTGCTTGGTACTTTACATTCGGTGGAATCGTCATTACTAATGCATAACCTTCCCGGACCAATATCTCATTTAGCATTCTTCCATCCATTAAATAAACATATGCAAGAATTCTATTGTATCTGTCAAAATACTGGACATCTAATTCAAGCTTAACACTATCACCCTTATTTAAATAATGATGAACAAAATTAGTAGCTAACTTGCCCAATTTAATTATTTCTTCAACGTTGCGACCTTCTTTCTTAGCATCTGAGCGCAGCTTAGAATTGTTGGAGGACTCAGGGGTATCAACACCGATAATTCTTACTCTAAATTTTAACTTATTGATAAGCACCTTGTAGGTATCACCATCTACAATATCTGTGACTTGATACGTTTTGATGGAATCTTGCAAGAGATAATTTTTTATATCAAAAATTGCTTCCGCTTTTTCCCGATCAGATGAATTACATCCACAGAAAAGCAAGGGTACAAATAAAAATAATAAAAGTTTATTTGCCATTATTGAGTATTTCACTTAACATTTTGTCGAACTTAGGTACAACTCTAATTTCAACTCTTCGATTCTCATCATTTCGTGTATTATCCTTAGTAATAACAGCCAACCTGCTTTCACCATAACCGGCAGGAAATATATCATAAATGGTGTCGGATTGGGTCCCAAATAGTAAACTCTTTTCCCAGTAATCAGTAACTCCTTTAGCGCGTCTAAATGATAGTTCCTGGTTATAGGTAGATGATCCATAGGTATCTGTATGTCCTTCTACGACAACTGAAAATTTTTTCTTTCGCTCCGGGTCCTGATTAAAAAATGTTTTTAGACTAGTTCCTATACTATCAATAACTTTTTCACCCTGATTTGTGAGCGAATAATCTCCAAATTTAAATAATATGCTCTCACCAATTTTTATTCTGCCATCTTTTGTAATCTGAACCCCGGAATGAGAAATTCTCTTATTTTCTAAAATTATTTTTAATTCTCTTAAATCTTTTTCGCCCTTTCCAACTAAATATGAAAGATATTGCTGTGAGAGAAACAACATAAAAAATATGGTTAGAACAACTATGAAAATAGAGCTCATAACATCAACAAAACTAGGCCAATAGTTTAAATCATCATTCTCTACCACAATTATTTAACCTTTTTATCTTCAGATATTTTGATAATATCCGGCTGGATAATTTCATTTTGATCAATTTTGATTCTATGATTATCGTTTCCAAACCATCTTCTAACACTAAAAAAAGGTGGTCTAATCAGCGACAATGAAATCTTATCCATTGTTACACTTAAATTTTTTAAAGTTTTGTAGAAGTAAATAAATGTTTCATTTTGTTTTTCCATTATAGTCTCAATTTTAGGGGTCGCATCCTTCCCAGCGTTGTTGACATTGATTGCGATATTTTGTCTACTCGAAAGATCAACAAATAAAGTGTTCAATTGATTGTCGATACTTTCCACCAGTATCAGACTTGCATCACCAAGATTTTTTGAATATAAATTCAAATTTTCAACGGATTGACTCAAATTGGTTTGCACTTCATAAAGAGACTTCATCATCGTTTGCCCTTGATTCTCTGCTTCAACAATATTGTTAAGTTTAGTACCTAAATTTGACTCTAATGAGTTGGCATAGACATTCAATTTTTCTATGAGAACACCATTTTTAATCTGTAGATCATTAATCGATTGCACAAGTTTTTCAAAATTATCTTTTAATTGCGCATTAGTTTGTCTAAATGGTTCATTCAATTCCACTGATTTACTTAATACTCTTTCATATTTTAAGCGCAAATCATCAAGAGGGGCCGTAAATTTTGTAATTTGTTCTATGATCTTCTGATTGTCCTCTGACAATTTTCTTACAGCGAATCCTATCTTAGTTGTATTTTCAATTTGTGATTTATTTATCTCACTAATTTGACCTACAACGACGCCCAGTTGTTCAGAATTAGCAGACGTTTGCTCATTAATTCTTGTGAAATTATCTGTGGCTTTCGTTATTTCTTCGGTAGTATGATTAAGTGTTTTAGATATATTTTCCCATAATATTTTTAGATTATTGAGGATAACATCTTGAATATTATCCAGTCTTTTAATTTTTTCATCAAATTGCCTTGCCTGAGATTCCGAATTCTTAGAATAATTATCAACAATCTTATTTAATGAACTTTCTATATTCGAAGATAGCCTTGATACTCTTTTACTAAATCCTGCGACTGATTTCGCAATTTTTTCTGCTGGACCCGCTGGATTTATATATTCACTTAACTCAATTGAGAAATAATTAAGAAAATTTACAATCGCATTTTTTGCTTGTGTAGAATAAATTTCAATCGAGATCCTTAATCCCAATGCAAGAATTAATGCGAGTATTGTTGTATAGAAAGCTAATTTAATACCATCTAAAAATGGATTTAAGGATTTTAAGTTATTTATAATAGTTTCTTGAATTTGACTTATATTAGAAGAGAACGAAAGCTGATAAACCGCAATTGATATTCCTAGAAACGTTCCAATCAAACCGACTACAGGTAGTATGTTATAGGCTGTTTTAACAAGAGATTGCGGTTTTTCGTATTCATATCTGAGAACCTTTTCAATTGATGCTAAATCTGTTCCCATCTCATTTTGTTCAGAACTAGTAAAAAGCTTAATAATAGTTTTAGTTAGATTATCTGATTTATTTAGAAACTTGATAGATTCTTCATTTGATATATTATCTTTTCCTTTGTGTATTTCAAAAAATGACTTAATTCTTTCACCCAGGCCAATGATATTACGGGTACCCTTACGACTTTTATATAAACAATAAACTCCATAAAAGAATATTGTTAATTCTATAATTGTGAAACCTATAAATAAAGGGTTTGAACTGAGATCGAAAAAGAATTTGCCAATCATCACTGATACTCAACCTCCCCTTTTTGCTCTAAATTCCCCTTATTCATTGAACTATCAAAAGAATATAGGGGCTTTTTTGTAACACGCATTGGTTTATTATTTGCTTTATCAGGATTTAATATTTTATAATTGTACTGTAATTGTTCTAAATGAATAGCTGTTCCGTAGATTTCTTTATCAGATTTCAGCTCAAATTGCTTATCATTTATTCTTTCCAGGTAAATATCACCAGATTCATCGCCCTTTACCGTACCTTTTTTATCTTCAAAAGTTAAACTTACTCTAATTCTATTGGAATTTATAATCTCTGGTTCTCTTACCCTTTCAATATTATTTTCGATTTCAGCCCTATAAAAGTTGACTGGATGCTCCTTTTGGTAGAATGATTCATTTACCTTTATTGACTTAAGTTGTTCATAATAATTATTTAGTTTATGCGTTAAATCTTCAATTTTTTCACGTAGCCCGAGATTTTCATTACGGAGATTATTTATTGCGATAATTAATCTTTTATTTTCTTCTTCACCCATACCAGTAGTTATTTTTTCCCCGGAATAATAATATGTTTTATTTCTTAAGTTATTATTATCTTTTTTATTACTTTCTTTTGCTACATCACCAAAAAATAGATTAAATATTGCCCATAATACTGAAAAGATTATTATCCCTAAAATCAAACCAATGACAAGAGATGTATTAAAGAAAGTGTATGCAATAAAGAATATTGAAATAACAAATGACCAGTTTATTATCATTTCACATTTTCCCTCTAATTATTTTCATCATATGATTTAAACAACCCTTAACACCCAGAACAAAAAGTGAAACTTTCACATCCTGGGTACTACTATAAAGGGATTGTACATTATCACGTAAAAACTGATCTATTGACTTTTTGCTAAGTAAATCCGTTTGAATTTTATCAATTGATGCCATAATAATAGGATCATTATTGAATTCTATATAATGGGAGGATCTTATGTGTTCAAAAAATGATTTATTAAAAGTATAAATATTCGAATTTTCCAGGCTGCTTATTTCGACATTAGTAAAGTTTACTGGATTTGTTGGATCCGGTAAAAGAACATTAAGAACTTCATCCCATTTAATTATTTTTCCGTTCAATATTATATTTTCTGCTACTATTTGTGAATTCTCTCCCTCAAAATTTTCTATCAGAGTTGTATCATTTATCGAATGACAGGCTCCTATAGCAACTTCAGATTTTGGTTTTGGTGAGAGACGAATTTTAAAAGATAAATTATTTGATACACCGAGTACGATTTTAAATATATCGTTAAAAAATGCTACGTAGGAACTTTCCTCGGACCAATCACCATAATTAAGCCAATTAAGGAATTTTGCTCCATTACCACCAAAGAAAAAAACTTCGGGATATAACGAATTGTCAATTTTTTTCAATTTCAGGCCAATTTCAAAGAACAAAGCGGAATAAAAATAAAGCAGGATAAATTTCCCGAAGTTGAAATCCTGGCCAGATAATAAACTGTTTAATTTATCATCTCTGAATTCCTTCTTAATAATATAATTGAATTTTAGTCTTATAGTTGGAATCTTAATGTATTCGGCTTTGTCGTAAAAATTACTTTCTATAAATAAATTATTTCCCGAATCCTTTTTAGCTTTATTTAAAAGGAATAAATAAAGAGGTGAATCTAGATCACTTTCACCTATTAAATCATTACCCCCCAACAATGTTGATGAAGAAAGAATATTTTTATTTGCTATATGTACAGAAATATCTGATGTACCTCCGCCTATATCACAAGTTATCTTCAAAGAATCCCGGTAAGGAGCAAGGGTATCCTCCCTAATAAAATATATTAGGGATGCTTTACTTTCATCGATAGATTTAATTTTGTACTCAGAATTTTGTAAAATATTATTCCATGTGGCTTTAAGTTGATCCACCTGACTTTTACTAAATGATCTTGGATAACTCCAAATCAGTTTAACATTATTTTCTCTTATTCTATTCTTCAGTAGAAAATACTTTACCATAAGAAGTAATTGTTCAATATAAATCTGAGTCAATTCTCTGGCTTGATCACCAGTCTGCCACTTCAAATCACCAAGCAGTCCAAATTCTTCAGAAGCCCACGTCAAATAAAATGGGATATTCGCTCGTAACATCACGACATTTTTATTGACCGCCTTATCAAAGCTGATAATTGATGAAAATGGAACAACAGCTTCATTGTTACCTGAATCAGCTATATAACTGAAATATTGAGGGAAAAAATAAACTTGAAGAGATTTTAAGAAAAATTCTAAATGAGAGTTTAGTTTTTCTGGATAAGAAAACACATAAGCAAATTCTGAATAGTTAAATAACTTTTGTAATTCATTCTTTGATTCAAATAAGGAAGTTATTTCACCTAAACCTGATATTTGATACGCTATTGTGGTATTCGAAGTCCCAAAATCAAAACTAATGACTGCCTTCTTAGTGTCATCATAATTTACAGAACCAAAATTCTTTTTGTCAATTAAAAACATCCCTTTAAAGGATTTTTCATTTTTATTTATTTTTAATTGAATCATATCTGGTAGATATGCTGAACTATAAATATTATTTTGCTCACTTTTTCCCCGTTTATACACAATTTGTTTATAAAATTTATCAAAAGAATCAGAAGAATTAATGTTTATCCCTTCCCCATCTTTATTGAAAAATTCAATACCTGAAGTCTTTGATGGAAGATATTCGATCATAAAATAATGATCTTTCCATTCTTCCGGACTTATTTTCGGCCATATGCATAAATAAGGCACATCATCAAACTTTGTCTCAATTATTTGCTCAACTCCAAAAAATGATTTTTTTATTGTCACATAATTATTGTTTTGTATAGGAATTTTTAACGTAAGTTCAACTCTGTTTAGATTTTCTTCAATTGTTAAGTATTTATCTATATCAATCGGATCGAAGAATTCAAAAAACCGATTTTTTATTGGCATTAAATATTTTGTTGTTCTTCTATGTTCAATTGCACCAGGATGCCCTAGTACCAGAATATCATCATTTGTTTCGTAAGGAACTTTAATAATATGATCTTCAAGAAAATCTATCTCTGGGTAAATCCAGGGATACTTAATCATTTCACCTGGTAACACTTCTCTATCATTAAATACTGTCAGATCCTTTATTTCATCAGAGAACAGGTAATTATTATAATACGGCCCATGATAGTTATTTATAATTACAAGTGGAGGAGTATCTTTATATTTAGTTGACTTAATTTTTAATGTACTATCAATATGGTCATATTTGAAAGAAAGAATATCAATTCCACTAATGGGAGTGAAAGTTTCGCAATGATCAATAATATCTTTATCTCCATTCTTAAATCTTATTGTCGTGTTAGGTTCATTCCTAACAAGACTACTCAAAAAATCGTTTAATGCAATCAACTGTTTGTTGTCATTAACCACTTTATCACTTACTGAAGCGCATAATCTTTTTATATATTTTCTAAAATATTCAGGTCTTTCGCTAAAGTTTCTTACGCTTTGAAAGTACCGTTTATATTTTGGATGTTTATCTTCAGGTGTGAAGAATAGAGAATACGGAGAGGAACCAGCAAGTAATATAGGCTGTTCAATCCCTTTTTCCTGAAGATATAAAAGTTTGATTAATTTGAAATTTGATTTTTCAGGATTTAAATCACGGATTGTGGAATTGAAATTACTCAGAGTTCCAACGCAATTTAGATCAATTTCGCCAACGACTACCTCGAAAATAATGCTATTCTTAAAGAATATAATTTCAAGAACATCCAGTAATTCTGAAGTTAACTTTTGATGTAATTTGTGTCCAGGATTTAGTGCATCCCTGAATAAAAGTAACCTTGCCCAGGGAGATGGAATTGATGTTATATTTTCTTTTATTGTTTCAGGTTTTTCTATTTTTTTATATAACTCAGGGAAATCAATACTAAAGTCTTTCCATTCCCCAATTTGATAATTCGGTGTTCCAATGTCATTTTTAGGTAGTAGTAATCTTCCAGGCATAAAAACTCCTTACTTTCTTTTTGCAATAAAATTATGAATACCCGAATCCATAGTGGCTAGTATTTTCTGCAGGGGAGAGGGGTAATCATTCTCATAATATTTTAAATAGTGTAAGTCTAGCTCATCTTCAATTCTATTTTTTAATGTGCTCTCTTTATCTCTGAAGATATTTTGAAACTCAAATTTTTCATTAAACAATTTAAGAGGAGCTTCATTATGACTTAATTCACTGTGCCAATCAATAAATTTTTCAAGAAACTCGTACACTAACTTCAGATCAGGTTTTATCTCTTTTAACTTATCCTTGTCAATTTTTAATTTATCATTTATCCATCCCAATAAATTTAATATCGGGTCCAATTCTTTTTCATTTACACTTTGAAAAATTGTTCTAAATGAATTAATGAAAAGTCCAAACTTGTAGAGCAGCCCAACCCCATCACCGCCGAGTGGCAGATCATTTAAAGATATTGTAAAATCTTTACTGGCATCATTCGGTGGATTAGATACTTTTAATGTTGTAAATCTATTTGAATTTTGGTAATTCGATTTACTAAAATCTAAAGCTGCTAAAGCAGCAATAAGTTCAACAAAATGAGATGAATTTAATTGTCCTCTTCCTCCAAGGCTATATTTGTTTACAGGCGACGTTTCTATATCGCCGATTACATAGTTAACATCACTTCTTACATCCCTATCATAAAATGGAATTGCTCCTATGGTATTTAAAATAAAAGTAGATGAATCTGGTTTAATTGGTTCATTGATGTTATGTGGTGATTTAAGATAAAAATAAGGGGTGAGAATTACGCCACCAACTTTATTTTGTATCCCCTGTGTCTTCAGCAATTGTGAAATTACCGGGTAACCGGAAGCGCCTGTGCCGCCAAATATTGATGCAAAGATAAATGCTTTATTCGATGTCGTAGCACGCAAATTATGTAAGGTTTCCTTATAGAAATCTTGATCTTTTATTTGATGCATAACAACAGAACCTATCGGGGGTACTCCTCTAAAACCAAATTCCAGGTCCAGATTTATTTGATCATTTGAAAAGAGAAGGTCTGCTAATATTTTCTCTGAAGCTGGAAGCGTATTATATTCAATAACTTCACGAAGACTTTTAGATTTTTTGGTCTCGGTTTGTTTAGACAGAGGATTCCAATATTCTGCCTTTTTTATATTTGTATAAAAAAGAGTCCCTTCTTTTGGTTCATTCAGTTTAGATCTGATTTTAGAATACAATGTTATAATACTTGTTGTTCTACTTAAATTTCCATTATCCTGATCCGGATCAATCAGAATTGGATTAATTTCTTTTGGTCCAAATCCTGCCGCACATAAAAAAGTTAAAGCCTCGAGACATTTAGCTCCAGACCCACCAATGGCAAATATGTAAAGATTATCCAAAGATTCCTCCACAATCTATTTTGTAAAACCCGACCGCATTTTTTTTATAATAAAATTCTTTTTTAAAGGGGAGCCCCATGCATACATGGCATAAATCAAATAACCGAATATAGCACCAATGAATAATCCACTTATAATTAAACTTAACCAAGCTCCAGGCCCCCCTTCTTGTTTTAAGTAATCCGCGTTTTCATTACACTTTATTATCAAATAAAATAGGATTAAACTAATTGTACCCCAAAATATTATTGAATGTAATTTAAGCTCTTTTTGGCGTCTATATTTGGTAAATAAATTTGATAATACAATCACAGCAAATGCGATAATCGCTATGGTAATAATTATCTCAACTAGTTCTGTACTCCAATGAACTAAATTCTTATGCGGATTGAAAAAAAAGAAAAAAGTGGCTAGCATATTATCTCCATATATAAAGATACTTAGTAAATGTTGTTTTATGCTTTGTATCTAAATCATTATAGATGTAATCATTGATCCATCTATTTAATTGATAAACTTTTTGTGCATTATTTAAATTATTATCACAATCTGTTGACCAGGATTTTATCCAATCCGGCATATCTTGGAAGAATGAAATTTTTGCCAATATTTTCTGTTCATCAAATTTTGACAGGAATAATGTTATAAAATATTCCTGACCAACTTGTAATTTTTTTGTTGAATCTAAGCGAATAGAACTGTCGGTAATTAATTTTTTCTCTGTAATTGTATCAGCATCAAATCTTACAAAATATGCTTCAATAGAGGGTATCAGTTTTTGATCAAATTGTAAATCTTCTTTTAGTGTTAAAGAAAATGAAATTGAATCTGCATCTAATAATCTTATCCTCACCGTATTAGTTGAATCCAAAGGATCTGTCCAATCTTCATATTCACTTAACGGTTTAAATTCAGATTGAATTTTTTCTTGAACTCCTAGAACTAACTCTTCGTTATAGAAGGGCTGGATATATTTCAGAAGAAAATCGCTATGTTTATTACTCCCTAAAACTATGCAGAAATAAGGCCGTAATTTAGTCTCATTATTAAAATCCAGTGTTGAAGGTGGTTTGCATTCCACATAATATGTCCCGTTGAAAAGGGCCTCTTTACCAAACATAGCGAACAATCCTTCATCTTTAATAAATTCTTTTAAATCTCTGGAAAAGATTATCATTTGATTAGCAATAACATCCTTCTTTAAGGAATGAATCCAGTCCGAAAATATTAGGGTCAAATTATTTTTATTCTGAACTTCGGGTAGACTTAGAATAGCAGAAATGTTTGTTTGGCTTCCGTTAAAAAATGCTGCATTAACAATCTGATTTAATGCATTTAAAAGGTTTGAACTTATTGGTTTAATCGTGGCATCAAGCTCAAATATTTGAATTGGAATATTTTTGGGTACATTTTGAATAAAATCCTGGATTGTTCTAATGAATTGATTATTTGGTGTAGAAACAAATCCTTGAATAGATGCACTACGATCAATGATTATATTTATTTGAGCAGGAATTTTATTTTCTATTTTATTTGATTTTCCAAATATTTGTTCAAACTGTTCTGGTTTAACTTCGGTTACCTTGGAACACCCTATCATCAAATTCATGGCAAAAAATAGTAAAAGTAAATATTTAAGGATTACAAAAATTTTACGAAGATTATTGTCTAACCGTCGAGACAAATTAATTATACCCGTAATTAATTTATCGGATGATTTTATCTTCATTAGCAGGTTCCCTAAAAATATAATAACTACTATTTAATTTTGTAATTCTTCAATTTGAACAAATCCTCCCTTAGGTCCTTCAATTTGTTTTATGGGTTTGCCATTTATCTTATTGTGAACCAACTCTTTTAGTTTATAATCAATAATACCTATATCTTTGAAAATGCTTCCATAAATCGAATAACGTTTCTCCCAGGTTCGTTTATGATTGCCAATCTCTTTTTTAAGATCATTAGCCAAATCTATTAACTGGCTAGAAACATCATTCATTCTATTATTATAATCATTTCCTGAGAGGTAATCACATATTCTTTGTACTGCAATTTGTTTCGCTTCATTTGATATTTTCAAGATAGAAATGCGAATCAGACTTTCTCTTAATGTGTAGGTTATGGGCTCTAAACTTACAGGACTAATAACAAAGACCGTATTTTCAACAAAATAATATTGTTTTTTTGACGGGAATGCATTTGTAACTAAAATAGCAAAATCGGCTTCGCGTAATTTTCTGGCTTCCTTAGCTTGTTTAATAAATTTCGGATCATATTTCTTAACCTTCTTACATTCATAAACAATCTTTCCGACCTCTTTTTTCTGTTCATAGATAAGCTGAATTATATCACCACCTTTACCAGTGTGGATAAATTTGTCCTCCGGGTATAGCCCTTTAAGTTTAGCAAGTAATATTTTTTCTTCAAGTAATCCCTCAATTTGTGGAGTTATGCCTTTTTCTAATTGCTCTTTTAATTTTTTTATTTCTTCATTCGCTTTATCATAATCATTGGCTGAAATTTTCAGGCTGTTTTCCAATTGTTTCATCTTATTTTGAGTTTTTTTCAATTCGGATGTTTGTTTTTGGAATTCTTTCCTCTGTTGTTGTACTCCATCTTCAATTCCCTTTTGTATTTCGTTTTTAAGGCGGATATTAAAAGACTTTGACAGTTTATCCTTTTGTTCTTTCAACTGCTCGGTTGTCTGTTTCTGTAATTTTTGTCTTTCTAAAATAAATTTCTTTTCAGCATCTTTTATTTTTCTTTCGAATTGATGTTGCTGTAACTTTAATTTTTTATGTTCAGCTTCAAGATGTTTGATATGCTCCTGTTTATCCTGCCATAAGCCAAGGGCCTTATCATATTGGATTTGCGTTAGCGGGGTACCACAAACTGGGCATTTAAGTTTTTTTATCATTGTTTTCAATTCTTATATCAGAGTTACTTTTTAATATTTATTATTTCTTTTTTCTTTCATTAGCGGTTTTTTGTTTATGAACCTCTTTGGAACATCCTGCCCGCCTTGAGAAAGAGGAATAATATGGTCAACTTCGTAACCTTCGGGCTCCTTTTTATATCCTTTGGATTTAAGGAATTCCCTTTTTATAGTGTTGCTTCTTTCCACCTTGGGTAATCCGGAAGATTTATATGTCGCGCCATATTTATATTTTGTACCACCAATTTTATTTGACGGGGGTTTATAAATTGCTGGCGATTTGATTTTGGGGGCTTTATAATTAAAGTTGCTTTTTAACTTGTATGAAGATTTAAATCCCGATAATTTTCTTTGTGGGAGGATATTGCTTCCTAATAAGAAGCATAAAGCAAGAATAAGAAGCAAAACTTTCTTCATAAAAAATCTCTGCTTTATTAAAGTACAAAATAATTAATCCGCGTTCATATTATTTCCTGCAATTTGACGTTTCCCTTTCCAGAAGCTTGCCCTATCATTTCCCTGGATTATCAATATTTATACTTTTTAAAGTTATACTAAAATCCTGCCAGTAGCAATAAAAAATTGAAGATTAACCTTTGGAAGGTATATGTTTGAATCAACGCGTTTACCAGATAACCCAGTTTTACACTGGAAAGAGCCAGCCCGATATCTGGAAGGATATCGGGCCTTTTTAAGTAATTGTGGAAATTATAATAGATTTACTGCCTGGGAAAGGTTATCTGACTTGCAGGTGAGAATATATCTGGGTGGTGGATAGATCTTCATGACCCAGCAGCTCTTTAACTACATACAATGAAACGCCGCGCTGAACCAATAATGAAGCAAATGAATGACGAAGAGAATGAAAGTGGATATCATCATTCATTCCAAGAGCGCGGATAACTTTCTTAAATTTTTTACTGACATAATCTTCATTCAATTTGATGGCAGGATACCGTGCAAATACAAATTCATTAGGTGATAATTTCATTAGCAAAGAATACTTGTTAAACATCATACTCCTAAGATTTGCACACATTGGAATTATTCTTTCTTTCTTACTCTTAGTTGTAAATGATTTAGAACATTTTACGGTGATTATGTTCTGGTTAAAATCTATCCAATTCCAATTCATATTTAATAATTCACCACACCTCATTCCGGTATAGAAAGCCGTGAAAAATAAATCCTTCAGGTATTGCTCGGCTGTATTACTGACAATCGAATTGAGTTCAATATCAGAAATAAAAACAGGGTTTTTCCTGGACAACCTGGGAGCTTTGATTTTCCGGAACGGATTCTCATTCAAATATTCCCAGTTGACTGCTTTGGTAAATGCAGCTTTGAGGGTAGCATAGTATAATCTAGCAGCATAAGGACTGCGGGAATAAATTGCTGAAATAAATTTATCTATGGTTTTTATTGAAATCTGGTTTAATGTTAGATCATTAACCTGAGATATAAACTGATTGAATGATAAATTAACTGACCTGATGTAATGCTTTGATTTGTTATTCTCTAAATAGGATAAATATTCTTTTTCGAAACGCGAAATTTTTATTTCGATGTTCTTTTCAGCTTCTTCAAGATGCTGGGGCTGCGATTGAAATTCTTTTAAGTATTTTTCAGCCTCTCCCCTATTTGCTGACCCAGTTGATTTCTTTGTTCTTTTACCGTCTACAAAATAAACGATATAGTAGTAGGGTGAACCTGGCCTTTTGGTAAGAAACATTTTACAACTTCCTTTCCAAAGTGTGTATCCAGTTTGTACCCAGTTTGTACCCAATCAGGTAAAACAGCCGGGAAACAGAAAATAAATGAGAGTTTCCCGCTGTCTCTTAATCAGCAGGTCACCGGTTCGAGCCCGGTAGGGTGCACAAAATACCTCATTTTCGCACTTTTTACGACTCTCCTACCCTCAAAGTTGTCTACTTTCGTGGACAAAATCTCAAAAAGATACTGAATCTACCTGGAATTACTTCAATTACTACTTCAGTTACTACTTCAGTTACTACTTCAATTACTACTTCAATTACTACTTCAGTGTTTAAGACTTAAGTGAAGAATTGCAAATTATGGGAGGTCATCTATAAAATTAAACCTGGAAATTATTGGGATACTAAAAAAATTGTTCTTGCAATAGGTAGCGAAGAGAAATGTACAAACAGTTTATCATTAAAATAAAAAAGCCTCCTAAACAGGAGGCTTTACTGGTTGAATTCCGAGATCTCTTTCATCCTTTTTCGGACGAATAAATTTTTCAAGCTCAAGCTTCATCTTCTCTGTGGTGATCTGATGATAGTATCTATCTGTAGTATTACCATGCTCATGTCCTACAAGTTCTCGGACAACACTTGCGTCCATATCATATCTAGACCGGCAAAGTGTTATGAATGTTTTTCTGAAAGTTCGGGCAGAATAGCCTTTCCTGTTGATCTTCAGATCTTCAAAATATCTCGTGATAGCTCTGCCAAGGTTTTCTACCCGGCAATAGTTCAGAAGAGTGCCCTCGGTTCTGTAGCCGATTCCATTTTTAAGAGCTTCAACCAGATCATTATGAAATGCAATCTCCCGATACTTTTTTCTTTTAGGTGAATAATATTTAATCACCCGAGAACTTAAATTCATATTTTCAATCCTGATTTCCAAAATGTCAGAAGAGCGAAGTCCTGTATAAAAGAGCAGACCACAAGATATTATAGCAACCAAGATAATATGCGAGGTAGGCAAGGAAATAGGGATTCAGGTTTATGACCATATAATTATAGCTAACGACAAATACACTTCTTTTATGGAAAGGGGACTTTGAAATATCCCTACCAATCTGATAATTACTCGTGCGGCATTCACTCAGTAAAGAATGCTACCTCTCTTCTTGGAATATCAATTTCATTTGAAGAAGCAAAAAAGATCACCGGGGCAAAATCATATCTTGACAGTGTACAACAAAACCTTATTACGATAGAGCTTATTAAATCTCCGGTTAAAACCATAAGAAAATTTATTGATGATGTCGGGACAAGCGAAGTACAAATTAAAAAAGGTCTGAAAAAATTGGGTTTAAGGTTTATCGAATTTTATTCTGATTCGCCGGATAAGTTTCTGAAATTCCTGGAAAAACAATCCGGTCCGGTGATTATGCTTGTGAACTTTACTCTGAAAAGCAGCAGCGATACCGGTCATTGGGTCGTATGCGGAGCTAGAAATGAAAATAAGTATGAAATAATTGATAGTGCTCCCTGGACCGGTAAGCCCCGAAAGTATTATTCAATTAAGAAATTGTTAAATAGGTTTATTTGGTATGATGATGATGGAGAAGAATATTATGAGTTTTATTGTATCGGAGTGAAGGGAAATATTTAATGGCGGGTTATGCCCCGCCAGAATTTTAATTGATAATTGATCTGAAAATTTCGATTGATTACTTTTATTTACCATCGATCATAATAAAGGGTATTATACATAAAAGTTCTACTTTGGCATACTTGATCTAATCCTTTCCACACTGGAATAAATCTCGCTCCAAATATAGGGGAAACTTTAGTCTATGAAGGCAATTCGGCCGGGCGGACTATCCTCCTGATGTAAATAACCTCCGTTCAAAACTTGGACATAATTGCTGCAATTTTTCACCCGAAGGTGATAACTGATATGCATCTAAAACTTGCCAATAAGACACACCTTGTTCAATATCACCCTCAACGTCTCCGCTAGGACGAAATAACTTTAGTCCCACCCCAGGGAATTTTTCCTTAAACTTAGCTATAATATTATTATAGGCGTTTTGTACATTAACAGTATCGAATTCATCATTCTCTACAAAATCGGATAATTTATCTATGTCAATAGAACCCTTCTTCATTGCCTCATCTAATGTCCTGAATTCTTCAGGAAATAGATTCCTTAACTCTTTTTCATCGACAGCGTCGATAAAATCTGCTGTTCTCCTATAACTCATTTTTCTTCCTCTTTAATAAACGATAAGTATTATTAGCATCGCGGATTATTTAAGAATGCCTTCAAAATCCCAAATTTATTTGCTAAAAAATAAATGATTAGTTTCAAATATTCAATTTATTAAAACATTTCAATTCCATTTCGTGGAGAGTATTGGGGATCTTCGACTTCGTCGCGACATCACGAGGCAGCGGTAAATCTTTATGAATGGCTACCCAATTAAATACCCCTGCATTCCTACAGAGGTATCGCGCAATTATCCCCAGCTCTATTTCGCTAGAGAATGTTTTTTATTGATATTGGGATCATCATCTTCCTATGCCCTTAAAAACCCGCAATTACCATTGCAAAATAATCCGAGAATCTATTAAATTCAAATTTCGATTGCAGCTATTTCCTAAAAAACTTAAGTTAATTAAGTGACTTCTAGAAAAAGCTAAGCTTTCACGGGGTATACACGTTGATGAGCTTCTTAAGGACCCGCGAAGAATAAACCAAGATAAATACTCTATGAGAATCTTTCAGCTGATATTTTAGAATTTAATTCGAGAATATTTCTCTGAGAATATTGCATTCATTTAAGGTAACTATAAGTAAACAAAAAGATTAGTGAAATATCCAGTAAATGAACCTGGGTGATAGTTAAGAATAATATTCCGATCTATCAGCCAAAATACAAATAAATATTTCTATATAAGTAATAGTTATATGCATAAACTACAAAACGAAATAATGCAAGCTTGGAATAAAGAAAATGTTACCTCTGAACTTTTAGAATCATTTTCCAAAAATTCAGAGACTAAACTTCCTTTGGGATAGTTGCATACCAATTGAGTAACCAATATTTATCTCAGATGAAAAACAAATTCTAAAAAAGAATGTTATGAAATTAAATAAAAACAAAAGATTTGCACTTTACCTGCTTTGGTTCTTTTTAAATCTGATTTTATTCTTAACTAGTGGCAATTTTTTAACAAGATATGATTCTAATTTTTTCCCTAAGAACTGGATAAGAAAAAAGATATGGCCATTATTTCTGGCCTGATGAAGGGAGCTACAATCGAGGAAGCTTTTATACACTTTAAGCAAAATAATGCAAATAAGAACGTTAAAACTATCGAAGATTATGACAGATTTTACAGCAAGTTTTCTCAAACTTTCTCTGCGGATACATTGTGTACGTCAGTCACAAAGCTTGCAGTTGAGGAATGGCTCAATGAAATAAAAAGACTTCCATTAAGTCAGAACACTATTCATGGCTACTACAAACAACTGAATCATTTTCTGAATTTTCTATTTGAATACAATTATACACCAATGTTCAAAATAAATAAGGATGTTAAAACAAAACCTGAAATCAAAGAGAAAATTGTCTTTTCGGATGAAGATATTATTAAAATATTCGATAATCTATCATCAAAAAATGATAACCTTAAGATATTAGTACATCTACTATTTTATACTGGTTTAAGATCATCCGACATACTTACAATTAAGGCGGAGAAGGTGGATCTTGAACATCAGGAGTTAAGTTATTATTCTCCTAAAAGAAAGAAATTTAGAGATATAGCATTTCATCAGGATCTGATCCCCATACTGGAGCAGATAATTAACAATGAAAAGTTAATTGAGAAAACAGAGGGCCATCTACTCAATTTCAATAAGGTTGAGCATTTGAACAGAGCCTTAACCAGATATTTTACAGATCTTGAAATCAGAAGTAAGGGGTACACTGCAAGAACATTCAGAAAGACTTTTATTACACTTGCAAGATCCCGATATAATATGGATGCAACAATAGTTAAAGAGCTTGTGGGTCACGAACATACTAATACAACAGACAGGTATTACAATTTTGTTACTATGGATGCAATGAAGAGTGAACTTACAAAGTTTAAACGTCCTATAAATGACCAACCGAATAAACAAGCTCAATTAAGGTTACTGAAGTATAAACTGAAGTAGTAATTGAAGTAGTTCTAAGACAATTTGAGTCAATTCCTTGGAATTCTTGCCAAAATACAAAAGGAAAAACCCCGGAAATATTTTCATTTTCGGGGTTTTTTGAGCTGGCGGACGGATTTGAACTGCCGAAAATCAGCTTCTACGTAAGTAATTTATTGATGTACAGTTAAAGAATCTTGAAAATTAACGTATATCGCTGAAGTAGTAAATGAAGATCTTCCTTATTTGAGCAGGATCATCTTCATTGTTTGAACAAAATCTCCGGCTCGCATCTCTTTATGGCAGAACCCTGCCAACCAGAGGCAACATCCAGCAGATAGGCAGCGGACAGACTCATAAAAAACAGATCATCGCGGATTACCTTAAAGGTTATCTTGTCCCTACAATTTGTCAAAGAACTAATCACTCTAAGGATGCAGTTGAACGCTACTTCCGTGACTATGAAGCAGTAAAACTGCTCAGTTCAAAATTTGATGACTTAAATACTATCTCGTTAGTTACTCGTTTATCCCAGTTGACTCAAAATAAAACCTAACCATGAGCCTGGTACGTTGACTCATAATAGCACCTAACTTTCAGACATTAAAAGAACAAATAATATATTAGTGCTTTGTTAAAATAAGCGAAGATAAAATAATTATTCAAAATTTCTTGTTCTCAAAAATCAATTCAGAAAGTTTAATATTTCGATTATTTTAGATTGAATAATGGATTTTAATTCAAAGGGATTTAAAGATTTTCTAAGAGCTATTAGACTTTTCTTTTTTGTCATAGGTATAGCATAGGATTCAAGTAATCTGTCCAGAGGAGTCCTGGGGGCATCGTGCCTCTTAATAATCTTAGACCCAGTTCTTTGCTTGGAAATAATTTTACTTGAAGGGATAAAGAAATTAAAAAATAAGGACCAGTAATTTTTATAAATATCATTAAGCATATCTACAATTTGAGGTTTATCAAAACGCTGGTATCCGAGGTATTGTCTTATATGGGTCCAGTTCTTTCCTTCAATATGAGCATTATCATTCTTTTGATAGCTCCTGGAACGGGTATATTCAACAGGTAACTTTCTACGCGTAAAATATTTGTACAAATGCCAGTTAATAAATTCAGAACCATTATCAGAATCAAAACCTAAAAGCTTAAACGGGAAGGCCTCTTCAATACTTCTAATGGCTTCGAATGCAGACTTTTCACCCTTGCCCCAGATGGCACGTGGTTCAGTCCATCCGGTGGCAATATCCACAGTATTTACAGTATAAACGAAGGCTCCGGCCACAGAGCTGCCGCAATGCGCTACTGTATCTGCTTCAATAAATCCTGGCCTTGTTTCATCCCATTGATTAGTCTTTATGGGTATTTGTTTCTTTATTAAAGAACCAGGCTTAGTGGTCGACAGACCAAGTTTACCCAATCTTTTTCTCTCCTTACTCAATAGTCGATCTATAGTTGCAGGTGATATATTTAATAATTTTTCCCTGATAGGTTCGGATATTTTAATGCAATATGACTGCTCATAAAAGGGCAGCCATAGTGGAATAATTGGTTTTAACCTTTTTGAACAGATTAAATTTGTTGCCTTAAGCAAGGCCTTCAGAAAGTGAATAATGATGGGACTATTGTAACTTTTCTTTCTGCCGACCCTCTTTTTCTTCTGGTTCTTTTTCTTCTCCTTTTGATTTAGTAAATGGATCGCATACTTACGGTTGTACCCGCAAATTTTGCAAAATTCATTTAAGATCCTTTGTTTCTCTTCTTTACTAGCATTCTGATATCTTGATTTAATTTCAAGCAGATACTCTGCTTTAGCTTTTTTACTCATAATTTTTCTTTCAAAAATTATTTTGGGAGGGTTAGATCTATTATGAGTCAACGAATATAATCAATTTCGCTTTTTGAGGTTTTTACCCTGCTTTTGGGAAAATTATTTGGTTATTTACGGTTAGATTTAATTTTGAGGCAATGACTACCTTTTCGATAGTCCAGGGTTAGATTAATTGTGAGTCAATCCGTATCGAAAACAGTAGTCAGCCAGTATGTTGACTTTTTACCGGCTGACTATTAACTTTATTCTACCCTTCCTTGGGTATCATTTGATACTATTTTAATAAAATCATCTTTTTAACTTGAAATGATCCGGCACCTTCTAATCTGTAGAAATATGTTCCACTTGACAGAGTCGATGCATTAAATGTAACCTCATGTAATCCTGCGTTGACAGATCTGTTAACCAGCACGTTAACTTCCTCACCAACTAAATTGTAAACGGAAAGCTTGACAAATCCACTTTGGGGAACGCTGTATTTAATAGTAGTAGATGGATTAAAAGGGTTTGGGTAGTTCTGCTCTAACGCAAAAGATAACGGACCATTAACTTCAACCTCAATTTCATTCGAATATTCAAAACTGCCATCAAAATCTATTTGTTTTAACCTGTAGTAATACTTCCCTCTATTGAGATTTTGAACTACGTAACTGTAGATATGTCTTTCAGTAGTTGTTCCATTTCCATTGACGAATCCTATTGTTGTAAATTCATTAGAATTAACGCCTCTCTGAACTTCAAATCCCTGGTTGTTTAATTCAGAAGTAGTTGACCATTTAAGCATTACTTTATTTTCAGTTACTGTAATAGAAAAAGAGATTAGTTCAACAGGCGTTGTTGTTGGATAGACATACTTAACGATTTCACCATTTTCACCTATCCCAAATCCATGAAGAGAATCCGGGAAACTAATTTTGGTTATATATGCAGAATCCGGAGTTTCTATTTTACTCCAGTTTTGTCCACGATCCAATGTGTATAAAAATGCCCTTCCCCACGGACACCAGCCTTCCAACCCTGTTCTGAAATCTATATCTCTTAGCGGCCACAATGGCCAAAACCACGAAGTTACCCAGTGGTTTCCGCCATCTGTCGTCTTTGCAAGCAATGCCCCATTCCAAGGACCCCCGCCTACTGCTATTATATTTAATGAATCAAGAATTTGCAGATCACATAACGCATCTGGTGTTACAATTACAACTGTCCAGTCTAATCCTGCATCTGTTGTTCTCCATATTACTCCTGCAAAATCAAAAAACCCCCCGCAAGCGTAACCGTATTTTTGGTTTAGAAATTTTACAGTATATGGAGGAAAATCGGAAACGTAAGAAGAATCAAGGTTTACGTCATTCCAGGTTGCACCGCCATCATCAGTTCTTTTAAAAATACCTGGGTAACCGACAGCAAAACCTTCTAAAGCATTCAAGAAATAAATCGAATTTAGATAATTAGTACCTTTTCCAAATTGTTCCTTTTCCCAGTTGATACCGCCGTTTGTCGTTTTCAGTATAAATGTTCCAAATGGTTCATATATCGTGCTCCATGCGCTGCCCATCCTCTTTGTTCATTCAGAAAAAATAAATTAACTATGGTTAATGAGTCGTTTGAGAATTGCGTTTCCCAGCTTTCTCCCCCATTTGTTGTGTGTATTATTACACCGGAATCACCCGATACCCAGCCATTTAGGCTATCTAAAAATACTATTGAGGTTAACCTTTGGGTAGTCGGACTATTTATTCTTTCCCAAAAATTTTGCGGGTAAACAGTGCTGTAAAATATCATCAAAAGAAAACAAGATTTAATGAAACAACCCGTATTACTCATAAAAATATAATCTGATAAAAGCAAAACTAACTTTTTCATAAAACCTCCCACCTTGATATTTGGATAATAATTGATTTAGGTTATTCTGGAGACATCATATTGAGATCAATAAACGAAATAAAGGAGGGTACTGTATAGTAATTATGTAACAATTACTAGACGTTATGTAACAGTCTTTGAAAATGAGTTGATTTCGTTGAAAATATCGCGGAGAAAAAAATGAAAGGTTAAGAATAGAATAATTATTTTAATAAATCGCTTGGCGTATGACCAAACTCTTCCTTGAAACATCTTGAAAAATATGTCGGGCTTGAGAAACCAACCGAATATGCTATTTCAGAAATATTTCCCTGCTGGTCTTCAATCATCTTTTTTGCCTTTGATAATCTTACGGATCTCAGGTAAATACTGGGAGATTTTCCCGTTATTGCTTTCAATTTTCTGTGAAGCTGCACTCTGTTCATTCCAACTTCTTCACTAAATTTTTCAATACTGAATTCTTCTTCTGCTAAATGCTTTTCCACTGTCTCAAGGACCTTTTGGAGGAAATTTTCATCCAGGACGCTTAACTTCTTTTCACCTTTTCTCTGTAATATTTGCCCCCCAGCAAATATTTCCTGAAGTCTCCTTCTAATGGCGATAAGATTTCTTATTCTTATCTTAAGTTCCTTTGCATCGAACGGTTTTGTCAGATAGTCATCTGCTCCTGTCTCTAATCCTTCAAGCCTGCTTTTCTGTTCTGATCTGGCAGTGAGTAGAATTACAGGAATGTGACTTGTCTTTTCATTGTTCTTAATTCGCGTTGTAAGTTCATTACCGTCCATCTTCGGCATCATTATGTCGCTGATAATAAGATCAGGAATGATCTGCTCTGCTTTTCGTACCCCTTGCTCACCGTTTGATGCTTCCTCTATCTGGAAATCCTCACCCAGCGAATCCCTTATAAATTCTCTAACATCTGTATTGTCTTCAACAACCAGAACTATGTTTTTGTCTTCATCAGGACCTCTCTCATTCTCCGTTATCCCGGGCCTGTCCGGGGATGACGTTTTACCGTCCATTCCGATGGAGGACTCTATGCTGTCAAATGCATTAAGACTCTTCATTCCGTTCAAAATGCCTTCCTGAGTGGATATCTCATCCCCGGCCATCTCTTCATCTTTAAGATGATCCCTCCCAATCGGCAGTCTAACCGTAAATTCAGTCCAGCTGCCTGGTTTACTCTCGACCGAAATAGTCCCGTGATGAAGTTCTGTCAATTCCTTAGTTAAGGCCAGTCCTATACCAGTGCCTTCGTGAATTCTTGTCTGCGAGCTGTCCACCTGGTAGAACCGGTCAAATAGTTTTGGAAGTTCTTCTTCTGATATGCCAATGCCGGTATCTCTGACTTTTATTGCGATTGAATTTTTTCCGTCTTCACTAATACTAACCGTTATCTGCCCATCGTCAGGAGTGAACTTAAACGCGTTTGATAACAGGTTGATCATTATCTTCGTCATCTTTTCCCGGTCAAAGTACATTTCAATTATATTATTTAATGATGTTACTTCCAGCGTAATATCCTTTCTCTCTGCAATCGATTCGAATGACATAGTTATTCCTTTAATAAAGGGTACTATGTTTGCTTTTGTTGTCTTAAGCTCAAGTCTTCCGGCTTCAAGTTTAGACAGATCTAAAAGCTGATTTATTAAACCAAGCAGTCGGTTCGCATTCCTTTTTATTATACCAGTTTGTTTTTCAATTTCCTCTTCTGATGAATCTTTTCTGATACTTTCTGCCGGTCCGAGAATTAATGTCAGCGGTGTTCTGAATTCGTGAGATATGTTTGCAAAGAAACGTGATTTCATTCTGTCTGTTTCTTCTCTCTCTCTGAGCTTTACTTCATCAAGCTTAACCTGGTTTTTAAGGTATGATCTGTTCAGCTCATATTGCCTTAAACTGTATAACAATCCAAGCCCAAATAAAATATAAAATGTATAGGCCCACCAGGTGGCCCAGAAGGGAGGTTCGACGAGAATTTCTATCGATTTCTTACCATCGCTCCAGACACCGTCCCAGTTGCTGCCTTTTATGAATAAAGTGTATTTTCCAGGTGATAAATTAGTATAAGTTGCATTACCCGTATTTCCTCCTTCCCTCCAATCTTTATCAAAACCATCTAGCTTATATTTGTACTGATTTTCCTTTTGCCCTGCAAAATGGATAGCTGCAAAACTGAAGGAAATGCTTGAAATACCGGGCTCTACCGTAATTCTGTCGGCAGCAATAATCGGTTTGTCAATTGCCGATGAGTTACCAATTAAAACCGGTTTGTCATCCAGTTTCACATCGGTAAATACCATATCAGGAGGATAAGGATTTGATTTTATTTCGGCTGGATCGAAAATATTAACCCCTCCGTTGCCTCCAAAATAAATTTTTCCGGAAGGTCCCTTATAATTCACTGATGGGCTGAATCGGTTTCCCTGTATACCTCTTTCATAACTGTAGTGTCTGAATTTTTCTGTTACTGGATCAAATTGGAAAATGCCATCATTCGTAGCCATCCATATTTTTCCATAATTGTCAGAGATTAATGCGGGAATTTCGTTTATATGGAAATAAGTTTTACTCAGATCATAGATATGTTCTATTTTACTAAATGTTGGATCGAGATATCCGAACTTCCCTGAAGATACAAACCAGAGTCTGCCTGCTTTATCCTGATGTTTATAGTACCATCTGGCATCAGGAAATATTTTGGGCCCGAATTTTTTTACTTCTAAGGTTTTATGGTTGATTATGTAATGTTCATTCCGGTGTGAATCACTGAGTATTAAATCTCCGGTCGAAGTTATCAATTGAGGAACGTAAGTAGTATTATCAGTGGTATCAGAATAAATACTTTTTATCCCGCGCGTAACAATTTCTGTTTTTGGATCGATAGAACACAAACTGTCTCTAAATCCCGAAATCCAGACTCTGTTGCTGCTGTCAACCAGAATAGCATCTACCCAATCGAAACTCAGTGAAAATTCATTATCCGGGTCGTATTTGAACCTTGTGATAAGATCGCTATTGGGTCTAATCCTGTTTACCCCACCAAAATGCGGACCCGGTGATCCTGTTCCGGCCCAGATAGAACCATCCTCGCTCAAAGCAAGCGCCCAGCAGAAAGCCTGACTTAATTCAGTACCGGTAGTTCTTCCTGGTGGAGTATTGATTGAGTTACTTCCATAGTAACGTTTAATTACCGATCGTTCTGAACTAAAATGTATTAAGCCATTTTTTATTGATCTTGCACCAACCCAGAATGATCCGTCCTTTAACTCCAGCGCTGATAAAACATCTCTGATAGTGTGTTCTTCTTCATCCTTCAGCAATCCAAAATCGCTTTCAAATAAATTTAATCTACTGATACCACT
This sequence comes from uncultured Bacteroidota bacterium, assembly GCA_963764235.1. Classification (GTDB taxonomy): domain Bacteria; phylum Bacteroidota; class Ignavibacteria; order Ignavibacteriales; family Ignavibacteriaceae; genus DATFVA01. The sequence continues at coordinate 58,995 of CAVXRO010000006.1, forward strand.
CGAAAAAATGGCAATCCATAGTATTCCCTGTCTGTCAACAAAAATACGTGGATAAGGCCAAGTGTTCCATAAAGCATTTTTTGACGATAAAATGCTACTGTATCTTTCCGGATTGTGCGTGTAAGTAAGTGTTTTCCCTGTTTTTATATCTATCCTGATAATACCATCTTCTATTTTTAACCAAATACAGTCGCTATTATCGATAATACCGACAGAATGTTCGGGAATATTCTCACGTGATTCACGTCGTCGAAACACCCAGTCTGAAGTGATTGGTTTTTTGTATGCCCAGCCGAATTTATTGACAAGTAAAATCCCTGTGGAATCAATTTTCAAAAGGTCTATATGACCTGCTTGATTAAAAAGTTTACCTTTTTCAGGATTGTTTGAGTCTATCGGGAATGGCTCATAATGATATTCCCCCTTTGAATCCCGGCAACCGACCAAATTTGGTTTGCCATTTCCCAGTAGCAGAAGAAAATAAAGAGATCGTCCTCCAAGATTTCTGAGATATGCTATTTCTCCAGTTTTTTGTCCTTTTTCTATAAAAAATTTACCCGACTCCGGATTAAACCGTGACACTCCGTTGCCTGTTGCAGCCCAGACGCCACCATTTTTATCAGTCTTGATTCGCGTAAATCTAATACAGTTCGGGATATTATAATAACCCAGACTGTCATTATATGAATTATAATACGCCACTTTGCCACCTTCAATAGATAGCCACATTCCCCCGTGATCATCTGCGGAGAGAAAACGGGCATCTCCCGAATATATTAATTTATATGTGGTACCATCGAACCTATATACCCCTTCCCACGATCCTATCCAGATAAGACCGAAAGAATCCTGGCTTATATCGGTGACCGTAGTCGTTGGAAGACCATCTGCAGGAGTAAGGTTTCTGAAAGCAGCATCTGAAGGTTGAGCAAATAGATGCAATGCTTTGAACCAAAACCAGACGATCAAAAATTTTCTCATTCCTGATACCTTTTTAGGATCATAACATCTAAAAATATCCTTCAATATATTTTTTAGATTTTTGATGGCATATTTATAATGAGACCTGGAGTGGGAAGCTGCAATAATCTGGAAACCTCAATACCTTAGATTGAAAATGAGGATTTTATAAACAAATTGCAAATAGAAATTGTTGGCCGTCAGCCTGTCCCCATAGCACAGTACGAGGTACCCGGCATCCAATATCCAGTTTACAATTGAACTCGACTGGTATTTTCAGGATAAAAAGTCAGACATCTCTGCGAGACATTATGCCGGCCCCCTGAGAATCAAAAGTGAAGGATTAATTTATTTCTTTGACGATTGCAGATAAAATTTGGCGCACCCGAACAATCGGTTATGCTCATCAGGTTAATTCAAAACCCCGGGAGGCCGGGGTTTTAGGAGTTGAGTTTGAGGCTAGTGAACGGGTTAAGCGGTACTAATCAGTCATTCAATTGGGTAATTTTTAGTGTGTTCCAGCCGCAGCCTCTACCTTTTGATCTGTCCCAGAAATTACATTGGGTAACCGCCCCGAGGAGGCCCGACCATGCTTCTGCTTTCATTATAAATCTTACTTTGAATCCAGACTGTCCGTTGGGAAGCGTAAAATTCACGGCAATATTTTTACTCCCTTCATCCGCTAGTCCTCCAGCCTGCAGTCCTGAATTTTTAACTTCCTTATCATGAATATCATACGTAGTGAGTATATTACCATCCTTATCGCGAATTTCCATAGTTATCTCAACATGAGCTCCTGCTCCCGCAATCCCGTTACCTGCACTCGATCCTTTCCAGCTGAAGCTGGTTTCCACTCTATAATCACCGGGATCACAGGAGTGATCGTTTTCAATGTAGGTGGTAACCACCGGATGTTCAAAAATGCCGATGTTAATATTAGCAATGCCATTCATCCAGCCTCCGCTTCCGGCAGCCGGTGATTTAGCTTTGCCGGTGCTGGTAATGTTATTTGTATGAATTATTTTATACCCTCCGCGTGTGGGCGATTTATAAGTCGTAACCACCGGTTCATTTGTACCCGGACCGGGGTCAACGGGATTGTTGTCTTTACTGCAGCCGCTGAAAAAAAGGATAACCGTCAATCCTGCCATCAGGATCCTGAAAGCGCCGGAAACATGTTTTTTAGTATTCATTTTTAACTTCCTCTCTGATTGTTTATAAATAATTAGGTTTTGAATTATCTTTCTTTGTGAACAAAAGCGACCCGAATAATACCGGTCGGGCCTTCATTACTAAACGCCGGATTTAACTATAAAAGTGATAACGTTTGTAAAAAATAATTTCATTTACTACTTTGCTTTTACAGATCGGGTTACACAACTAAACGCAGGAAAATTTCATAAAAGTGATAAGGTCGGTGAGAAATATTATTTTATTCCCGGGCAGGACCTGTTTTTCTTCAATAATTGATGGAGCAGGGGAGTATGATCACTCCTGAAAAAGACATTACACAGCTGCTTTCAGAATTAAGCAGCGGCAACCGGGAAGCCGTGGATATCCTGCTTCCTGTTGTTTATAAGGAACTGCACCAGCTGGCGCATATGCATCTCCGGGGCGAGAGAAGGAACCACACCTTAAACGCTACCGCTCTCGTACACGAAGCCTATATGAAGCTGATTGCCCAGGATAGAATAACCTGGCAGAACCGGGCGCATTTTTTCGGGATCGCATCCCAGGCAATGAGAAGGATCCTCATCAATTATGCGAATGCACGCATCGCTGAGAAGAGAGGGGGAAATAAAGTGCTCGCTACTTTTGTAGATGATAAGGTCAGCCGTGAATCAAGACCCGAAGAGCTTATCGCACTTGATGAAGCTTTGACAAAGCTGGAAAAGCTGAATAAGAGACAATCACGTATAATAGAGCACTGGTTCTTCGTAGGATTAAATCATGAGGAGATCGCAGAGGTACTAAACGTATCTGTACCGACTGTAAGAAGAGACTTCCGCCTTGCGAAAGCATGGCTCAGCCGTGAATTGAAAAAAGATTTATAAAGAAGGACATAAGCCGTTAATGACCGCCGAGCGTTATAAACATATACAGATGCTCTTTGAAAAAGCAGTAGATCTGAGCAGCGACCGGAGGGAGGAATACCTGAAACAGGAATGCGGAAATGACCGGGAACTTTATGACGAAGTAATGTCGCTTCTTTCAGCCGATGAAAAATCGCACAGCATCTTTTCAGGATCGGCTGCCGACTACATTCCTGCTGATAAAATAGTTTTGGAAGGCAGAATTGGATCTGATGATATTGATCAAGCTATTTCATATTCAAGATTAGTTCATCCAATTGCACCCTTTAGTTTAATTACAAACGGAAAGGAAATAAGAATATTTGACACCTAGTAAAAAAGAGATGCTAGATAATTTCAATAGCATTAGACCCAAATATGAAAACAGTGAAATTAAACTTGATGTAGATATTTATTACGAGGCTGTTTCAAACTTTTTAAGCTACTCTGAAGCTAATTTAAGAAATTTTATTAGAACGGAATATCAAATAAATACGAAAAATGTGAGGGGATCTATTGAAGAAAAAAATAAAATATATATTGATGATGTTTACGTTCCTTCTGAAAAACTGAACAGAGTATTTGATCATTTCACCACCCAGGAAAAGAAAGTATTTGGCTTAGTTGGCATATCAGGAATGGGAAAAACTTGTTGGATGTGCAATACGGCAGAGAGATTGATAGAAAAAAATATCCCATTGTTTTACTATAATTTCAAAGAAATTAAAAATGGAATATTTTCTGATATTGCAAATGATTTGAATTGGTCTAAGGATATATCTCCTATTCTCAACGAGTATGAAGCAGTAAATAGAATATTGAAAATATTTAGTAAAAGTTCAGTTTACATTTTCCTTGATGGATTAGATGAAAGACGTCAAGAGAATGATCTGGCGATAATTGAAGAATTTGTTAAGCAGATTCATAATAAAGATATTAAATTGGTAGTAACCTGTAAAACATATGACTGGGAAAGATTTATAAAAAACAATCGAACGGTTACAAAATTCTCTGATGAACTATTTTCAGAAAATAAAAATAATGACAATCAAAATGGAAAAGATAAATATAAGGGAATAGTATTAGGCGAATTAGAAAATGACCAATTAATTTTAATTACAAATAAGTATAAAAAATTCTATGGCTATCAAGGTAAAATTCAAACCTCTCTGAATCAAGAGTTTAAAAGGAATCCTTTTTTGTTAAGAATTGCGTTTGAATATGCTTCAAAAAGGGAGATTCAATTCCTAAATTATTCTATAAAAGAGATCTATGAACTCTATATTGATCAATTACTATCCCCAATCACAAACGAAATAATAAAAAAAGTATTTCTCATTGAGATAACGAAATTGTTCTTTGTATGCAACACTCCCTCTATTCGAATTGAGAAAGTAATTAATATAACAAACTTCGATCCTGAATTATTAGAGCAGTATTTACGTTGGAATATTTTGAATAAACGAGAAATAAATGGTGAAGGGATTATTGAATTTTATTTCTCAAAACTTAGAGACTATCTCATCGCATATAAAGTTGCAAGGTTTGATACATTCAGCCGAGAACAATTTGAATCTTTTCTAGGAACTAATCCAACAGATGTAAAATTAGAATCATTCTACTTTTACTACTCCTTGACGGACTCATCTCAAAAAAGATTAATTGATGATAAAATTTATAATAAAGTAAAGTACTATATAGAAGAGAGAGAAAAAATAATCAATCAACTTTTTAATGAATGTAGATCTATCTTCAATCCATTTACTAAAGGAAAAGTAGGTATTTATTTAGATGTCGATTTAATCAGCAATAAAATTATTTCATACGGATACAGACCAATAGAGAATGATACAGATAAAATTCTGTTAAATCCATCTATTAAAGGAAGCGATATGAGAAATATCTTTATTGATTATTCTGTTACACAATTATCAATAACCGAAGATTTGCCGAATAGGCCTGTTGTAATAAAAAAGATGTTGTTTAAAGAACTAAAGGATAACATCAAGGCCAATAAATACAAGGACATACCTTTCAATTTCAAAAATAATAAATATGTTTTAATGGAAAGGATTCTAGAATATGTTGAGAAGTATTATCACAAAGAGTTACAATTAAATAGGAAAAGAATGATATATGATGTACTCCCCATAGATTTAAGATCTCTGCAAAATTTAATTTATCATACCCATATCATAGATGTACTATCTTACAACTCAACTTTTAATAATTCTGAATATGAATGGAGACCAAAAACTTATAGATATAATTATAATTTAAATGATGAAGAATTAGTTTTAACAAACGAAGAAGCTGCAAAAATTATCAATAATGAGGATTTGCTTAAGCAATTCTTATCAAAATACCCATTGTCAATTGAAGACGATATATTGATTGGTGATATTGGAAATTTATGTGAATATAATGTTACGTCGATAGATGATACTTTAATTCCAACTCAAATCAGTAAAAATGATTTTTCTTTTGAAAATGTTGACACAGTTACGACAAAAAATACAATACAAGGAATAACCAAAATATTCCTAGATGAGTACCAGAATTTTGTGGAAATAAATTTTCCTTAACTTTACAAATATTTCCCATTTGCTTCCAATCTACCAGTAAACGTAAACATCTATTTTGATCCAGAAGAACCTGAACCACATTATGCTACAATTTTAATGCTTAAGGACACAAGCAAAAATAATACTGTGGAATGTATCGACTGGAAACAGTCGAATTTTCCCTCTAAAGATTATGATGAATTATATGCGCAAATGAAGTCTCAATTTAATGTTGTCCCTTGTGTTACACATTATTCAATGAAAGGTTTTTTTGATCGTAATAATCCCGATATGCATACGATTTCAGGCAAAAAACGAAGATGGGATGTTGATATTTTAAGAAGATTCATTTTTGATTTTCTGAACAATGATATAGAGAATTACTTAAAAAATGAAGAATATAAATTACTTTCTAATGTTAATATCCGATCAAGTGTATCACCTAATGCCTTCGCACTATTTATGAAATATTGTGAAGTGGCAATACGGAGAAATTCTAACCGTATTTCATCTGAGGAATTAAAAACTATAGGCTCTGAAGAAAATTCCGCTATCATTGAATTTTTAATTGAATTAGAAGAAAAAAGTTTTATTACAAATTTTAGTTATACTATTAATAAAAAAACTTTTTGGTTTGAATTAAATTATTTCGCTCAGTATCAGTATTGTAAAGATTTTGTAGCAATTTTTGATGAGATAGAAAAAAAAGTCAATGAATTCCTTACTAAGAAACGGAAGGAATCAGAGAAATATAACAGCCACCAAATAGCAGATCATTTAGGTATTAAACACCAAATTTTGAGAAGCATTTTGTTTGAATTAGAAAAACAAAAAGTAATTAAATTGCAGAATGTTCTTAGTGGAATAAGCTGGATAACGCCCATCTGATCTTGCAGGCTACAGGAATACACAGGATTAATTTATAGTTTATTATGCTAATTTAAATGTTGTGAGCTCGTAATAGTGATTTACTACTTCAATTACTACTTCAGGGATTTAATCTCATTATGATATGGCTGTAAGTTCAATTAAAACAAAGAATTATGGAAGTGAAATTTATAAATTTTTTTTGATTATTCCCCTCTTAATCAGCAGGTCACCAGTTCGAGCCCGGTAGGGTGCACTAAAGTAAGTTATTATGAGAGAATAAATTAAAAGCCTGATAGATGTACCAGGCTTTTTTAATTTTACAAGTGTGCCCTACCAGGGTACCCCAATCAGCCTATCTTCCGGCTAATCTTGTCAATCATATTTACTTTTACCTTTACATCGAGATGGAAGATGCTGATGAACTTCCGCAGCCGCAGGTATCGGCAGGCGAGGCAATTACAGAACTTGAAGCAGTTGTTGACAGCTTAAAAGATATTCTTGAACAGATTGAATTAAATGGGAATGAAGGTTGATTCGATCGCAAGGTAAGTCTGTATATATTATCTTGTGAGCCAACTTTTATCTGGTAGAAATAAACTCCGCCTGGTTAATTCTCAAATTAAATTTGCTCAAATACTGTAGTTTGGGCTAAATAATTATGATTATGAGTATATATAATAAACTCTTCATATTAGTGTATTTGAATATTCCCAATTTCACACTCTACAAGACCTGCACCACCCCAGGAAGTAACGAAACCATTTATAAACTCAAGAGGAGAAATATTCCAGTACTCTTGTGCGTGTTCTAATGTTTCTATATATGGTATCCACCAATTTATCATATCAGCCTGTGTTCCATTATCAACTACTAAATGGCATTCATATAGACCTTCTTGACATTGAATTTGCAATAAATATTTAATATTAGCAACAAAATTCTTTAAGCAGACAATAAAAAACCCGATGACAATCTGCCATCGGGCTGAACACCGGTTGAATTTGAAAATAGTATCTTCAGAAATTTATCCGAAAAGTGTCAGATGGTATGACAAATACATTATCGTTCGAAATCAAGCTGACGGGTGGTTATGATATGTTTAAAATCAGGGGAGCACATATTCAGATCAACCCAGAGGTGCTTTTTATAAATATTTACAGTAATGTAATGAAACAATCTTTCTGATTCAGGAAAATTGTTGAGATCCTTAAACTTTATATCAGTACCTCTGTAAAGCGGATGACTTAACCCGCCGCCGCCGCCTATGACAAGAAAGTCCTTCTGATTGGCTAAGAAATGCTCGTAAGTATGAGCATGTCCGCTTAAAAAAAGGATACATTTCGGCGAGTTGTAAAATGCATTAAGAAACTTAATCATCATACTTTTGTTCAGAGAGGGAGAAACTATCCTGCTGTTTGTAAAAGGGGAGTGGTGACAACCAGCCACGATATAAGTAATTGAACTATCATTTTCGTATTCATGCAGCGTTTGAGCGAACCAATCGAATTCATCATTCTTTTCCTGTTCGGATAATTCGGAAAAATTAGAATTAAAAATAATCACTGCAGTAGTACCGAATTTTTTCGTAATACCATTTTTCATTAAAGGAAATCTTTTTATAAATTCATTGCTACCTCTTTTAGGGAACAACATATATTCATGATTTCCTGGTATGGCAAAAAAATTTATATTTTTTGCGTGCAGATCATTTATAAAAGTATCAATTTCTTCCCATTCCTCCGGAATAAATCCGAGTTCCGTCATATCACCCAGGTGAAATACTGATCGGGGTGAACTTTGTTTAATGCTTGTAAATATCAGCTCCTGGGCTTTATCGCCATTATTTACCGGGAAAAATAATTTTTCAAATACAAGGCTTTCCTGGGTATCGCTTAAAAAACAAAGTGAGAGCGTATCACTCTGAGCGCGGAGTTCAATACAGATATTAATAAGGATGAACAGTAACACAAAAGTCGTTATCTTCATAAGGAATTCTTATCCCTAAAAATACTAAATTTAAATCTAAACCCTTGTAAAGCTTAATCCAAATTCAGGAATAAATTGCTATTTGGTCAGGGTTTTTGTATGTTTTAATCAAATAAGAGGGATTTAATGGAAACTAAACAGGATTCTTTAAATTGTAGATTCCTGTTTATAATAGTTATCCTTATAACTTTTTTTATTCCTAAGTCTTACGCACAAAATCCCTTAGCCGACTCCTCCCGTTTACTTAATCCTCAGCAGATTGAACAATCATCAGAATCGACAGATACGGTCGCTTATTATTATGAACCTTATCCGATGAAGCGCGGCAGTATGATGATTCAGCTGGGAGGTTCATTCACATTGCTTCCTCTGCCGGTTGTGGAAAATGAATATCCTGCACCTGCCCTGGATGTTCAATTTAAATATGGTCTGAATCATAATTTTATACTCGATGTTTCTTTCTCTACTAATTATTTCAGCAATCTGTTTCACACTGGAGTACAATGGAATACTAATATCGACAGATTCAGTTTAGGGATTGCAAATCATTTGGGAGGATTTTACGGATTCATAAATACGACAGGCCAGTTTGATGAAAACTCTGCAACTGCATTTTATATACTTCCGATTATAAGGATGGGTTACCGGCTGCCAAAATTTTCGATATCAGTGTCTTTGGCTGCATCTTATATATTCAACAGTTATAATAAAGTCAGCGGGTTAACGGCTGAAGGTCCCCAGCAAAAAATAAATGATATCTTCTGCACTATTGCAATAGAGCAGCCATTCCTGAAACATTCATTGTTGTCTGTGGGGTTCAGTTTAAACTATGCCCGTTCACCGTATCAATCGTGGATGCTGTATAATACGCTTGATCAATATCTTTTTCTTCCTGAATTCTTTTTCTCTTTTCAGCTATGAAAAAACTTTTACTAATATTAATAGTATTGTTCGCGAAACCTGTGCTGCCCCAGTATCAGGATTCAATCTATACTGTTGAGATCGTTACATCGTTCTCACCGGTAATCAGCTTTTTCGGATATCCGAGATATCCCGGTGCACCGGATGATGCAGCTTATGGTTACTGCGGTACAATAAGAGCAATGTGGTTCCCGGGGAGAATGCTGTCAGTTGGTATTATGAGCGGCTATACTTACCTGGTAGGAGAAGAAATACCTTCATTAAAAAATCTGGAACAATCTTTTGTTCCTAGTGCCAGACTTGTATCCATCCCTCTTCAGGTAGTTGTCTCAATGCAAAATTATAATGCAGAAATGGGAATAGGGATGGGTCCTTATCTTTTAATGTCTACCATAAATTATGGTTCCCCGGCTTCCGGAAAAAGAATGGAATTAGGACTAACATTATTCGGCTCCTATGTCTTTCGTGTTAATGATAATATCTGCATCGGACCAGAATTCAGAGTACTTTACTTGAGCTACAGACGGATCCTGTCTTTAATGCCGACATTATCAATTCATTTAGAAGCCTACAGGTATTAATATGAAACACTTATTACCATTTTTTTTGATGGCATTTTCTTCCTGTATTTCCGAGCTAACTACAGAGCCTGAATTACCCCGGAATTTCATCAGTATAGAACAAACAACAGGGGTTCTGCCTGATATTTCCAAAACTTATGTTGAAGGGATCTATTATGTAGGAAAAGGCAATGACCTCTTAGGTCAGGAAGTTGCTGTAAAATGGGTGGGAAGGAGGTTGTGCTTCTATTCAAGGCAGGATGTTGTTTTTTCTGAAAATGCCGGCGGCATATCAGGCAATAAGATTATATTTGACGGATATATCAGAGTAGTTCGTTCGGCAAGAGGCGTAACACTTGCTTTGAAAATTCAGCCGGACGATGGAGCTGATTCGCTGATAGCAGGGAAATCACCGGGTAAAATTATCATAACTGGAACGACTTCCGAAGGAGAAATAATGCTTGTTAAGGTAAGGAAGCTTTATAGATCCCAAAAGAGGTTTGAGATAATTGCTCACAGAGGAGGTGCGAGAAATTCAGAGCGTCTTGGAATATCCGAAAATAGTCTTGAAATGATGAAATATGCCCAGACTCTTGGCGCAACAGGAATAGAAATTGACGTAAGGCCAACAAGAGACAGAAAGCTAATCATTTTCCACGACGATACTTTTTCTCCCCGCTCAGTTCAGGGCGAATATCTTCTCGGAAAAGTAGAAGATTTCGATCTTGCTCAGATAAAATTATTCGGAAGATTAATCCACGGGGAATCTATTCCTACTCTCGAAGAAGCGCTTCAAACTGTAATTGACAGAACCAATCTGAATGTTGTTTGGATTGACGTGAAAGATCCTTCCATCGTCAACGAAGTTGTCAAAGCCCAGCACAATGCAGTTGATTATGCAGTAATTGCAGGACGGAATTCTTTGAAGATTTATTTGGGTATCCCTGATGAAAATGTGTATGGTTCTTATTGCAATTGTTCCGACAAATCTACTGATATCCTTGTCGAATATAGCCGTGAGGTAGCTTCTCAGAATGACAATTGTAAAATATACGCCCCAAGATGGACAAATGGAATCCCACTTCATCTCAATAATATTGAAATATTTGTCTGGACACTCGACGTGCAAAACTTCATAGCCGATTTCATGAAAAGCGATAATGTAAACGGTATTCTGACCAACTATCCTTCGCTAGTGTGCGGGATGTATTCTGCAGGCAACCCATAGCTCACACTTATGACATGATATGAAGTACCAGGAATATCTCTTTGAAAACATTACATACATCTGATCTCCTGCAAAGATGATATGGTCGAATACCGATATTTCAAGAATCTTCCCGCATTCAACCAGTTTCTTGGTTATTGTGATGTCCTCGGTTGAAGGTTCGGAATTAGCCGGCATTCGGACCATTACAAAAAATCTTCCTTTGACTTTAATTAAAATTATTTGCTATTTGACGTGGCAATTTCTCTCTACTCCGAGAGCGTGAGGATTTCAGAGTCAAGTTACCGTTATATGTTGAAAATACCACCCCGAGAACTCTCCCGAAGCAGACTGATATAATGTAAGGCTAATTTCATAATAGAGGAAGTATTATGAATGGAACTAATTTTCAGTCTAAAATTATATTTCAAATTGTTCTTTTCCTTGCATTCACTTCTTTTTCAAATTCACAGGATATTACAGGCAGCTTAACCGGACAAGTCAGTAATACACTTGGCGCCGCAGTTACAGGAGTAAATATTTCTGTACAAAGCGATAATCTGCAGGGAATTAAGGGCACGGCAACAGATAAAAACGGATTCTTCAGAATCATTAAACTGCCCCCGGGAATTTATAAAATAAGGCTAAGCAGCGTTGGGTTCAGGGAAGTATTAATTGAGGATGTTCAAATTATTCTGGGAAAAACTACAAATCTTGGCGAGATAAAATTAAAAGAAGAGGCAGTTACACTCCCCGAAATAAACGTTTCCGGAAAAAGATCTGTTATCGATCCTGTTTCAACTTCCTACGGTGGTAATATAAATTCTAAAAGTTTTGAACAGCTACCAGTCGATAGAAATTACGTTAACATTGCAACGTTGCTGCCACAAGCAAATACCAGCTACTATGGAGATCAACCAAACATTGGTGGTGCAACCGGTTTTGAAAACAAATATTTTGTTGATGGTGTTGAGGTTACCGATCCATTAGCCGGACGAGATGGAACAAAATTACCATACAATTTTATCCAGGAGATTGAAGTTAAAACCGGAGGTTATGATGTTGACAACCGATCTTCACTGGGCGGATTGATAAATGTTGTTACTTACTCGGGTTCAAATGAATTTCACGGAAATGTTTTTGGATTTTATACAAGTAACAAATTAGCTGAGAATCAAAAGTATGGTTCGCTGGATATAAATCAAGGTGATTTTTCTAATTACGATTTTGGATTCGGAGTGGGTGGTCCTATTATTTTGGATAATCTTTGGTTTTACGCAGCATATAATCCTACATTTAATAATCGTCATGTTGAAGTACCGAGCTTTGGTACTTACGTTGACAAAACACTTACAAACTCCTTAGCTGGCAAGTTGAGCTGGAGAGCGTTGGACAATTTAAATTTCATTTTTACAATAACCGGCGATCCGACTCAACAGGACGCTGTTGGTCGGAATGTTAATGTTCCACCTCCTACTTTAAATAACCCTGACCCTTATCTTCAGAATATTGTTGGTGGTGGTATTAACTATTCCTTGAATGGAAATTATACTATAGGAGAAAATATTTCAGTGCAGGGATTGGTTGCAAGAGTAGATCGCCACGATACGGGTGAAGGAGCTACCGAGCGGGGAAGGAATGAAATCTTTTTTATAGATGATTTGAATAAAGTTTGGTCCGGAGGAATTGGTTCGAGCTGGGATTCTTTCAGACACAGCAATTTTGGGAGGGTATCAACTAACATACTTTGGGGGGACCATACTTTAAATGTTGGGGTTGCTTACAAAACTAACGCTGTCAATAATATTTACGATTACCACAGTATTGAAAGATATGATTCTACCTATTATGGTGAAAGTATCGGTAAAGGATTCGGAGAAGTTTCGAACCGGATTCCATCTGTTTACATTCAGGATAGCTGGAGGATTTTTCCAAGACTTAATGTTACAGCTGGAATAAGGTGGGACGGTTATTCTATCATCGGCTCAAACGGAGAAGTAGCGCAAACGGTTAAATCTCCTTTGCAACCGCGTATTGGATTTGTATTTCTCCCTGATGAAAACGGCACAAACAGAATCTTCGGTTCATTCGGCAGATTCTCACAGGAATTCGCTTTATTCCAGGCAGTAAATTATTTTTCTGCAGATGGATATGATTACTGGATTCTGTTTGATCACGATCCACGTTTGAATAATACCGGCGGGGATACTCTTTATAATTTCCAGCATATAATAAGACCAGAGGTTAAAGATTTACAAGCTCAATACTATGATGAATTCAGTCTTGGTTATGAAAGACTAATTGGCTGGTCGATTAAAGCAAGTGTTCAGGGTGTATACAGAACTCTTCGCCAGGCTATTGATGATGCATATTTGGCAGATGAAGACAGGTGGCTGCTTGGTAATCCGGGAAGAGGAATATTATCTGAATGGCCAAAACCTCAGCGTCATTATACAGCATTAATTCTAACCATTGAACGAAGCGGTGATGAGCATTTTAACTTTTTAGCCTCCTATGTTCTCTCAAGAGATTATGGAAATTATGAAGGATTGTTTGACGCCTCCTATCATTCAGAATTTCCAAATGCAAATTCTACGTTCGATAATCTTTCTACTTCACGAACAAATACTACCGGTCTTGTTCCCAATGACCGCACGCATGTATTTAAATTTTCAGGATCGTACAGGTTTTCTTTCGGTTTAATAACAGGTATTTCTTTTGTCGCACAAAGTGGTACTCCATTGAGCGAATTAGCATATCCGGGATATGGTGTTGCATATCTTTCACCACGGGGTACAGCCGGAAGAACCCCGGCGATTTGGGATCTGAATGCACGTGTAATGTACGAGATTAGTTTATTCTCTCCCTTGCAGCCGAGAATAATTCTTGATCTTTTTCATATTGCAAGTCAGCGAAAAGATGTGGACATCGATCAAAGAAAATATTTTGGCTTTGATGAGAATGGAAATCTGATTTATCCAAATCCGACTTACGGACAGGCATATAGATATCAGTCATCTATGTCAATACGGCTGGGAATGGAAATAAATTTCTGAAATGAAAAGAATTCTCAAATTCATTCTTTCAATTATATTAGTTATGGGTCTTCAATATTCTTTGGCTCAGCAACCAAAAATTACTTTTGAACATTTTCAAATTGAACAAGGTGTACCTCCAAATGTTCCTTGCATCTTACAGGACCGGACTGGCTATATATGGTTTGGAACTTTCTTCGGCTTATACAGATATGATGGTTACTCTATACTATCTTATAGGCCAGATAACAGTGATACAACGAATATCACAAATGCAGAGGTTGCAGCACTCTGTGACGACAAAGAAGGAAACATTTGGATTGGTCATTCTATTGGTCTGGATAGATTTAATCCATCCACACAGAGGTTTACACATTATATTCTAAATAAGCAGACTCCGTTGAATGACTGGAGTAATCATGTTCTTTCTCTGTTAAATGATGGAGATGATAATCTATGGATCGGTACCGGCGGTGGATTATATAAATTTGATAAAAAAACTGAAACTTTCGAATGGATTAAACATGATAGTACAAACCCGAATAGTTTAATTCAAAATGCTGTAAATGCAATTTATGAAACTAGAGACGGAACATTATGGTTTGGTACAGGCAATGGATTGGATAAATTGGATAAAATTAGTGGGAAGTTCATCCATTATTGGAGTGACCAAAATTTTAAAGGATTTTCCCCCGATCCAATGTCTCACTGGTTACTTTCGATTTTTGAAGATCGTGACGGGATAATATGGATGGGTTCATCCGGAGGGCTTGTAGAATTTAATAGGAAATTAAACTCATTCTCGCTTTATAAAAATGATAAAGAAGATCTAACAAGTTTAGCAGATAATGTGATATTATCTATCTCTGAAGATTCAAATGGTTTTTTATGGATAGGGACACAAAACGGATTAGACATTTTAAATAAAAACACTAAAAAATTCAGTCATTACACTTACGAAATAAATGATCCGGAGAGTTTAAGCAGCAATGATGTCAGTAAAATTCTGTTTGATAAATCCGGAACAATTTGGGTGTCAACCAGAAGCAGCGGCGTTAACAAGTACACTCCTCAAAACTCCTCAATTAAATTATATTCATCAGAAATTAAAGGTCCTTCTAAGGTTCCAACTGTTATTTTAGGAGATCTGGTTGAAGATAATAAAGGTAAAATATGGATCGGATCGGATAAGGGACTAATTAGCTTTGATCCGAAAAAAGAGAAATTTAAAGAAGAACCCTTAAAAGTAAATATATCGGCAATACTATTAGATCAATCCGGAACCCTTTGGATTAGCAGCGCCCCCACTCGAAAACTATATTATAAAAAGGAAAATGAAACAAAAATAAATCATTTTTTTGAATCAAATGGAAGATCCTTTAATCAAGCTGTCAGTACAATGAACGAGAGCAATGATGGAAGTATCTGGCTTGGTAATTATCGGGGTAAAGTATTAAAATTAAATCCTGCTAAAAGAAAAGTTGAGCAAATAGCACAGTATAGTACTAGCATTACGGCAATTTATGAAGATAAAACAGGATTATTATGGATTGGTACTCGCGACATCGGTTTAGTTCGTTATAATCCAATAGAAAAAACTTTTACCAGATTTTCAACAGATCCTAAAGATTCCTTGACCATTAGCGGAAATAACATTATGGGTATTTGTGAGGATGGAACAGGAACTCTTTGGGTAGTTGCAAATACCAGCTTGAACAAATTTGACAGAGTAAATCAGAAATGCATCCGGTGGGGAGGAAAAGACGGATTTCCAAAAGACGCCTTATCCATAACAAATGATATACACGGAAACTTGATGGTAAGTACAGGTAACGGAATTATTAAATATAATCCATTTACCAAAAAAATTAAAAATTACCCCGGGATTAAACTAAGTTGGGGATATAAGATGAAAAATGGAGATATGTATTTTGTGTCAGCCCCTTTCTATAATGAGAAACAAGTAATTGTTAGATTTAATCCTGATAGCCTTAAAGATAATCCGTTTGTGCCCCCTGTTGTAATAACATCCTTTAAAAAGTTTGAGAAACCTTATCCATTCGGGAAAAATATTCAATTAGCATATGATGAAAATTTTATCTCGTTTGAGTTTGCAGCTCTCAGTTACATTCACTCCGAAAAAAATCAATATGCATATAAAATGGAAGGTATAGATAAAAATTGGATTTATTCGGGGACAAGACGATACGCATCATATCCGAATTTAGACCCGGGAGAATATATTTTCAGAGTAAAAGGTTCAAACAATGATGGGGTCTGGAATGAAGAAGGAACTTCAATTGCAATAATAATTTCACCGCCATGGTGGAAAACGTGGTGGGCTTACTCAGCATACACTGCATTTTTAATTTGGGTCTTATTCGGGATAAGAAGATATGAATTGAATCGGGTAGGTTTAAAGAATAAAATTAAAATGGATGCGGCTGTTTTGAAAGAAAGAGAAGAAACGGATAGATTGAAGTCTAGATTCTTTGCAAATATATCGCACGAGTTTAGAACACCATTGACTCTGATTCTCGGTCCGGCAGAAAAGATTCTATCAGACAATTCAAATGATATTAAAAAAGATGTATCAATAATAAAAAGAAATTCAAATCGCCTGCTGCATCTTGTTAATCAACTACTCTATCTTTCAAAATTGGATTCCGGTAAACTTAAACTTGAATCCTCACCCGGTAACATAGTCTCCTTTGTTAAAGGTGCCGCGCTGTCATTCGATTCCCTTTCCGAATCAAGGGATGTTATGCTCAGGATTAAATCTGATAAGGAATTTATTGAGGTATATTTTGACAGAGAAAAGATGATCAAGGTATTGTCAAATTTGTTATCTAATGCTTTCAAGTTCACTCCCGTAAGGGGAAATGTAGTTATTACCATGGCTGAGATACAGAAGGATACTGTTGAAATCAGAATAAAGAACACGGGAGTTGGCATACCGAAGCAAGAACTGCCCAAGCTATTTGACCGGTTCTACCAGGTGGATTCTTCACAGACGAAAGAGTATGAAGGTACAGGAATTGGTTTGGCTCTGGTCAAGGAGCTGATTGAACTGCACCACGGCACTATTTCTGTTGATAGCGAAACAGGTGATAATGGAAAGGCTGGCTGGACCGAATTTACTATCAACCTGCCTCTGGGAAGAGCACACCTTAAAGATGATGAGATACTCACAGCTGATAAAGGACTAATTGAAAAGGAAACATCTGTCTATGATACAGAATATGTGAGTCCCGGAATTATGATAGAATCAGAGCCGATACAGAATGACACAAAAACAATGGTACTTGTTGTCGAGGATAATTATGATATGAGACAATATATAAAAGAATCCCTGACTGACAGTTATGTGGTGGAAGAAGCAGTTAACGGTGAGCAGGGGGTAAGAATTGCAGAAAATATCATCCCCGATCTGATAATCAGCGATCTGATGATGCCTAAGATGGACGGCAATGAACTGACAAGGATACTGAAGAACGATGAAAGAACCAGTCATATCCCCATAATAATATTAACAGCAAAGTCTGGTCAGGAGAATAAGATAGAAGGATTACAGACAGGTGCAGATGACTATCTTACAAAACCCTTCGACCTGCAGGAGCTTCGAGTTCGAGTAGAAAACCTTATTAATACCAGAAAGAAACTGCAGGAGAAGTTCAGCAAGGGAGAATTTCTATCAAAACCGCCTGCCGGGAAAAAACTAAAGAGCATTGACGAGAAGTTTCTCGCAAAGGTATTGGATGTAATAGAAAAGCATATATCAGAAGAAGACTTCAGCATTGAAGAATGCAGCAATGAAGTTGGGTTAAGCAGAACACACTTACACAAAAAGCTGAGGGCACTGGTTGGAAAATCACCCAGCCAGTATGTAAGGACAGTGAGATTGCACCGTGCCAAGCAGATGATTGAGGAGGAAAAAGGAAACATATCCGAGATTGCTTACTCGGTTGGATTCTCAAGCCCTGCATACTTTTCAAAATGTTTTAAAGATGAATTCGGTTATCCACCCCGTAATATCCTTCATTGATATTAAGCCACACACATATCCTTCACACAGACTAATACTCACAAATTTTACTCGTCGAAAATCTTCAAAATCCGCAGGATAATACATAATTGTAAGTCGAGAAGACATAGCCATAAGAAATAACGCCATAACAGAAAGTGTTGTTAACATATTTGATAACTACTTCCCTTCTCATTTTATTTTGTTAGTGGTGTAAAATTTTTCAAACAAGTTGAAGGAATACACCATGAAAACCTTAACGAAACTTCTGGCAATTTCATTTATCGCATTTCTCTCGGCACAAAGCTTCTCACAGGAGATCGGTTCATTAAGAAAGAGCACTAAAATTTCATTCCCTGAACAAATTCAGAATTTTGCTAATAACCCGGTATCAGCCGGCATATACACGATCGGCTTTTCCGGTGATTTTCCAACAATCAGTTCAGCACTTAATACACTTAGTCTTGACGGTATTGCAGGACCGGTTACGCTTGAATTGATTGATGATTTATACACAGCTCCGGCAGATACGTTTGGCTTCCGGTTCATTGGACCAATTCGCGGGGCAGGGCCGGAAAACAGAGTTACAATCAAACCGGCAGAGAATAAAAATGTAACCATCCAGGGAAGTGGTCAGACTGTGATGTGCTTTGTCAACACCAGTTATTTGACTTTTGATGGAGTTGATCTTACTGGTTCTACTACTCTGACAATTCATGCTTTATACGACGGGCAATATTATTGGAACAGCTGTCTGGATTTCATTAATAATTCTGATCATAATGTTGTACAGAATATTACTTTTATTTCTGAAGATTATACCAGGTTCAGCAGCGGGGTAGGTTTCTGGCGTCAGAATGGTATTACAGAAACTCCTGATAGTAACCTGATTCAAAATAACTTTATTAAAATGGCAGGAATCGGGATCTATGTTTCTGCATTTAACTCAAACAATAAAGCAAAAGGAAATATTATACGCGGTAATAAAATCGGTTCTGAAATAGACAGCTTAATAACATGGGGTATTCAGGTGGAGATGAACCAGGGAGCAATTATAGAAAACAATATTGTACAAAATATTAGACAGCAAATCAATTGTTTTATCACCTCTGGAATAAATTCCTGTGTAGGTGCGGGATGCGTCATCCGGAACAATGTTGTACGCAATGTAAGCTCAAATCACTTTTACGGCAGTGCAGGAATATTATTATCCAGTGATGGAAGCTCCTTCGGCAGCGGTGAGCTTGTTTATAACAATATGATCTATGATATCAGTAGTACTTCAACATATTCTGACAGCAGAGTAGCAGGGATAGAACTAAGCTATCAGAATAATCCGGAAATTTATTTCAACTCGGTTTATTTATCAGGCCAGGGTTCAAACCAACGCGGTTCTGCTGCTTTCTACATATACTCACTATGTACAAATGTGAAAGCGGAGAATAATATTTTTGTAAATACCAGAGATGAGACTCCATATTGTGCTTCATCTGTTTTCGATATCTCATCTTCAAACCTTTCAACAAATTACAATGATCTTTTCTATTTACAAAACCAGTATAATTGCCTGGTTAAAGCGGGAGGCAACGATTACTATACTCTACAAGAATTGCAGATGACAGGGAAAGAGTTAAATAGTATAACAGAAATGCCCAATTTTACAAATCCATATCTTCACATCGCCGGAACAGCTACATTACTTAAAGCACATGCCACTCCAATTGCAGAAATAGATAAAGACATTGACGGTGATACAAGAAATATAACCAGTCCCGATATCGGAGCTGATGAATTCAGCGGAATTAATAGGGTTGAAGATGCAGCTGCTCTGCCGTCAGGATTTATACTCGCCCAGAACTATCCAAATCCATTTAACCCAACAACAAAAATTAAGTATTCAATTCCTGAAGTTTCACAGACAAGTCTGAAGGTTTACGACATACTCGGCAACGAAGTTGCTGCCCTCGTCAACCAGGAAAAACCGGCCGGTACTTACGAGGTTGAATTCAATGCATCCTCGCTCTCTTCAGGCGTGTACTTCTACAAACTTAAATCGGGAAGTTTCATCAGCACGAAGAAGATGATCGTTCTGAAATAAGGAAGAACTTCCGGTTAGTTAGGCAAAAAACGGTTACTTTTTGGTTAAGAAAAACCAGAAAGTAACCGGAAATATTAAAAACTAACTGGAGTCAAAATTTACAGTACAAACAAGAGTTTGTATGAATTTATATATCGCTTTATCGAATGCGCACTGTGCCGGGTTCTCTTTATTATCACATTATAGTTATAACCCTTTAGGTACAGTTCGCTGCAAAATTGTTACCTCTTATCTTTTTCTTCTTCTCCGGTATTCGGCATTATTGGAATCCGCGGCTGTTTTGCAAATGAAAAGGAGAGCTGTTCATACCAAGATTCATCTGAACCCGTCATACCGAGGATCTTGTTCCAGAGAACGACCGGTGGCCCGAATTCATGCCAGTCTACTTCCAGCACCCTTGTTCCTCTTCTCCTCATTTCGTTTACAAGTTTTTTATAGTTGCTGTCGAGGTGCTGCAGGTAATCCAGCGGGACTCCTTCTTCTTCCGATCTCGACCTCGTGTTCATACGCCGGTGACATTCTTCCGGGGAGACATTCAGATAAACAAAGATATCGGGAGGCATTATGTCGCGGCTCATATTCCTGAATACGTCAAAGTAAAGATCGAATTCCTCCTTTGTCATAAATCCTCTCTCCATGGCCGTTGTTGCAAATACAGTATCACCATAAATGGGACGATCCTGTATGACAGTTATTCCGTTTTCACCCCAGGCCAGTTCAACTGCAAGTCTGTGCTGCTCATATCTTTGACATAGCATAAACATCTGCATCTCAAATCCGCCGCCGGTATTTACGCCCGTGATAAGATCATTATAATAATGTGAAAGAAAGTGTTTGAATCTATCTGTGTGTGTAGGCTCTTCGAGTACCCTTGTCTGCCTTCCCCTTGAGCTTGATGCAGAAGCAAGAGCGTGGCAGGCATTCGTTTTTCCTGCACCTATATTTGCATCTACTGTTATAAAGAGACCTTCTTTTCTTGTAATGCTCATTAGTTATCCTATTTCTCCGAAGTTACAAATTATAATATCGCTTTATGAATACATAACTAAAGCTTAATAAATAATCAATGTAGCCTGGTCAAAATTTAATTTTTTAGAGGAGAGTTTATTTGAATTGAACTTTTAATTTCTCTTTTTACCGGAACGATTTCCTTTTACAGGGTTAGTTATTAGATTTAATAACCATACTTTCAGTCGTTATCCGTTAAATTAAAGCAGTGCATTACATAAGGAAAAGATTATGATCGCTGATGAGCTAATAAAGGCAAACAAAGCAATTTCCCGACTCAGGTATGAATATGAAGAGTATAATACTGAGGAAACTAAGGAGGTGCTGGATGTTTTACAGTTTCATATGTTCCTTGTAATTTCATATTTCAATAAGTCGGAATTGAAAGCAGAGGATGTAAAAGAACGGCTTATAGAAAAACTTGCCGGTGCGCTTTAACCCGTTTCCTCTTTAAAGCTACATATTTATTCTATATCACAAGTTACGCTTGCATTTTTTAAAAGAATAACCAAAATTTAGAATAAACTTTATTCCTAAGGAAATTCGATGCATAAAACTTTTACTCTTTTTCTCACACCTTCAGTTTCTTTTATCTTTTTCTTCTCCCTTTCTGATCGGCACTAGGGTGATGAATTCACCTATATCCAGGTTGTGTGGTCATTAGGTAAGAGTTTTTTATCGCAGGTTAAATTTTCTATTGTTTTAAACTTGAATATGGCTGGAGAATATCTCAAATTTAAACCGGTTTCTCAATTTAGTATTGGCTTTAAGTTTTCTTGGCAAATATGTTTAATACTAACTAATCACATAACTTCAAGAGGAGGCGCTATGACCAAATATTACTCATTTTTTTTAACTCTCCTATTCTCCGTACTGTTTTTCCTGTCGTCCAGTACTCAGGCTCAATGGACAGAATTGACAGTTCCGTCTACAAGTGCCTGGTATTCAGTATCAATTGTTGATAATTCAGTAGCCTGGATGGGCGGAACCTCCGGTAAGATTATTAGATCTACTGATGGCGGTGCTACCTGGACAAATGTTGGCGGGGGTACAGTTACAGGCGACGTCTACAATATTTTCGCAATTGACGACCAGACTGCCCTATGTACGACTTCCCCTTCAGCCACCAATGTCTTTAAAACAACAGACGGCGGGACTACCTGGACACAGGTATTTACTCAGGCAGGCGGTTTCATGGATGCTATCTGGATGACTTCCGCTACAGACGGTATAATGTACGGTGACCCTGTTAGCGGTAACTGGGAAATTTACAGGACAACAGACAGCGGTGATACCTGGACGGCTGCCCCGGCATTGGCCCAGAGCGGAACTGAAGCCGGTTGGAATAATGCTATGTATGTATCGGGATCCAATGTCTATTTCGGTACTAATAATACACATATTTATTATTCTTCAGACTTCGGAGATACCTGGACTCCCCAAACTACCACAGGACAGGCAAACTCTTATGCGATGTGGTTTAATTCCGCAACTGTTGGCTTAATGGGCGGTACAGGATTCGATGCCACAACAGACGGAGGAACCACCTGGAGCCCGATAACTGTTCCGGGAACAGCAAATATTTCCGGTATTACCGGCTCCGGCTCTGAGTGGTGGACGGTAAGACAATCGACATCAATTTATTATTCATCTGATAATGGCGCTAACTGGTCAACTGATTATACTGCACCATCTGGCGATTATTATCATATTGCTAAAGCAAGGAACGGAAGCTGGATGCTTGCAGTGCGGAGTAACGGTGGAGTCTCAAGTTATCCCCCCATGGTCGGGCCTGAACCGGAAATGTACCTCGTTCATACCCCGGGTGATCTTAATGTAGGTGTATATAATAATGGAGCAATAGGAACAGATCAGATTACTGCCTCAGGTCCTGGTGTAACCTGGAAAGGTGAACAAGGTCTGTATATGGGTGGTACATTATTCGGAGATGCAGCAATGGCAAGCGTAAATGGCGTATTCGGCAGTTTCACTTCCGGAAATCTTCCGGTTATCAACGATTTAAGAAATGTTTCAAGTAATTTTGCCGGCGGCTTTACAAGTAATGCTGATTTTGATCAGATCACTGAAGCAGTTCTATATGATTCTGCAGCTCCCCGCCCCTTATAACACTCAAATTATTCAGAGAACATATTCTAATACAGGAGATGATTTTGTTTTCTTAAGATATGGTATTATTAACCTTTCGGGCTCAGATATCATTGACGGCTATTCAGGTATCGCCCTTGATTGGGATATTGGTAACTATGCTACGAATTCAGGCGGGTATGCCCTTGATGGTAATTTAGTATATCAATATGACACCGGGCCCACTTCTTCTTATTATTTTGGCGTTGTTGCCCTGAATGGAGCAGGCGGAAGAAAGGCTACTCCCGAAAGTGGCTTCGATCCCCCGTTCAGTGATCCAAGATTGGCTATTTATAGTTGGATGACAACTTTCGATAATACTATCCAGCCGAATGGTGATTTTAGATCTTATATTGGCACAGGACCGATGGATTATCCTGTCGGTGATACTGTATGGACAACATATGCTATCGTTGCCGGTGATGATCTTAATCAAATATCTGACAATGCCCATAGTGCCGGTGTGAAAGCTTATAATTTGGGCTGGACCCAGATAGTTGTACCTGTTGAACTTAGTTCGTTCACGGCTGATGTAAATATTAATGGCCAGGTTGTATTAAACTGGTCTACTGCTACCGAAATTAATAACAGAATGTTTGAGATCCAGAGAAAAGATGCTGATAATGCCTATACAACTGTTGGTTTCGTTAATGGATCCGGAACTACCACAAGACCTCAAGAATATTCTTTTGTTGATAAGAATGTAAATAACGGAACCTATACCTACAGACTGAAACAGCTTGACTTCGACGGTAAGGCCAGTTATTCTAAGGAAGTTGAAGTGACTGTTTCAGGTCCGAGAACTTTCAGCCTAGCTCAGAACTATCCTAATCCTTTCAACCCGACAACAACTATTACATACAGTGTTCCTCAGGCAGGTAAAGTTAAACTTGCAGTTTATAACCTGCTGGGTCAGGAAGTTGCTGTACTCGTAAATGGCGTTGTAAGCGAAGGTTCTCACCAGGTTGAGTTCAACGCAAAATCATTACCCAGCGGAGCTTATTTCTATAAGCTGCAGGGTGAGAATTCTGTATCAGTTAAAAAGATGCTTCTCCTGAAGTAATTTTTTAATTTTTCTTTTCTATTCAAAAGACCGCTTGAATAAGGCGGTCTTTTTTTTGTGTCTTTTATCAAATTATTTATTCCGAGTTTTAGAGAATCATTTACAGGGTGAGTCAAAGCACCATGCAATTCTGATTTAAGTTTAATTTAAAATGCACTTGAGATAATATGATTTTGTTGGAGGGAGAATAATAATGGTTACGATAAGATGAGGAAACTTTCCCGTCGTTCATTTCTAATTCTTACAGGTTCCGCCGGTGCTGCTTTAGCCGGTTCCGGCTGCAGTACTACAGTTAATAAATTAATTCCCTATGTCAATCCGCCGTCATACCCGCGGCCGGGCGAATGGGCTCACTATGCAACCACTTGCCGTGAGTGTCCCGCCGGATGCGGAATGCGTATGTGGCACCGTGATGGAAGGGTAACAAAAGCTGAAGGGAATCCGGAGACTCCGTTGAATCATGGTAGGTTATGTGCCAGAGGCCAATCGTCTGTACAAGGTTTGTATGATCCTGATAGGCTTAAACATGTTTCTTTTAGAAAAAATCGGAACAAAGATAAAAAAGTTAAGAAGGATTGGGAAAGTGCTGTTACTGAAATTTCAGATGATATTAGAAAGGCAAAAGGAAGAGTTCTGATAATTTCAGATCTTCAGACAGGCTCACTTGCAGGCCTGATTGAACGTTTTGCATCGACTCATAATGGAAAGGTTCTCTGGTATGAAGCGGTTAATTACGAAATATTACGTAGAGCCAACCAGGCTGTATATGGTAAGACTGAAATACCAAGATACAAGCTGGATAATCTGGATTTCCTGATAAGTTTTAGTACTGATTTCCTTGAGACCTGGATATCTCCCGTTGAGTATGCGGGACAGTTTAAGAAGATGCACGATTTTAAAAACGGGAAGATGGGAAAATTTGTTTACGTGGGTCCCAGATTTTCCGGCACTGCTGCAAATTCAGATGAATTCATAATGGTATCACCCTCATCTATGAAGTATTTAGCGTACTCTATTTTGTCAAAAGTAATTGCATCGGGACATGCAAAAAATGATCTTGGCAGATTTAAAACCGAAATAGCTAATTATCTTTCTGTTAATACACACCTTGCAGTGATACCTGATAAAAAGGTCGAGAAGCTTGCCGACCAGTTTGTAAAAGCTGAAGCACCCCTGGCTCTTGGGGGAGCATCAGGAGTATATACAAGAGATAACCTAGATACTGCTGTTGCCGTTAACCTCTTAAATTACGCCATCGGCAGTCCGAGGGCGATTGATTTTTCCTCACCCCACGCCTTGTCTAAAACAGCAATGAACCGTGAAACAGAGGATTTCCTAAAATCAATAACTAACGAAGATATGGTAATTGTTCATAATACTAATCCGGTTTACACATGGACAGGTTCCGATAAATATTTAAGAAATGCCTCGAAATTAATTTTCCTGGGAACAATGGAGGATGAGACAGCTGAAATTGCCGACTGGATGCTGCCAATAAATTATCCGCTTGAAGAATGGGGTGACTTTGAACCTTATAAAGGTATGCATCACCTTATGCAGCCTACAATGCAGGCCTTGCACGCAACCTTCTCTGCCGGCAATATCCTTCTTGCTTTGTCGGAAAGCAGCGGGGAACCATTATTCTTAACTGATTCAGCAAAACCAGCAGATCATTATGAAGACTGGGTAAAACAGTACTGGAAGTCAATCGGTGTCGATACTTCACAGAAGGGCCTTGAAGATGTTTTGAGGAAAGGGTTTTTTTCTGCGGCAAATGAATTATCATCCCCTTCTCCATCAGAACAATTAAAAACAGGAATAAAAGCCGGATTATCAAATCTGTCATTAAACAAAAATACAGTTTCTAAAACAAATGAGATGGAACTATGGACCTACCCGATGATTACTCTTTTTGACGGCAGGTTTTCTAACCGCGGATGGATGCAGGAAATACCCGATCCTCTTACAAATATTACCTGGAGCAGCTGGATTGACATAAATGTGGATAAGGCAAAAGAGCTTGGACTTGAAAATTTTGATCTCGTTGAAATTGAGTCGGATGCAGGAAAAATTACTGTACCAGTAAGACTAACAATTGACCTGCCGCGCGATGTGCTTTCTATTGGATACGGGCAGGGACATAAGGCTCTCGGTAAAAATGCTGCCGGTCGTGGAGCTAACGCATTCAACCTGATAAACAGAAGCAAAGAAAACGGGTTGGTAAAAATAAAATACGCCGGTGGAAACAAGCATCCCATATATGCGGCCGCAACCGATCACCAGTTCGGAAGGGAAGGTATTACCGAATGGCTGGAGCTGGAGAAACTTGAAAAAATGAAACCGGGTGATGGTGAACATCTCATAATGCCTCTCCCGGAAGGTTACGATGAAAAACGGGACCTTTATCCTATTCATCCTTATAAGGAACACAGATGGGCAATGTCGATTGACCTGCATGCCTGTATTGGATGTAAAGCATGTGAAACTGCCTGCTATGCGGAAAATAATATTCCAGTGGTTGGAGAGGAAAATGTAAATGAGGGTCTGGAAATGTCATGGATTAAAGTTGTTCCATACCGCAAGGAAGATAATCCTCACAAAGTGGCGTGGCTGCCTCTTCCCTGTCAGCAGTGCGATGCGGCTCCATGTGAACCTGTATGTCCAGTATTTGCCGCTGTACATAATGAAGAGGGATTAAATGCTCAGATATATAACCGTTGTATAGGAACCCGTTATTGCTCAAACAACTGCCCTTATAAGGTGAGGAGATTTAACTGGTTTAATTTTCATTTCGAATGGCCGCTTGACATGCAGCTGAATCCCGAAGTTACTGTGAGAGTAAGGGGCGTTATGGAGAAATGCACTTTTTGCGTCCAGAGAATCCGCAATGTTGAATACCATAAAAAAACTACAGGGGAGAAAATAATGGACGGAGATATTACCCCTGCTTGTGCACAAACATGCCCTACTGACGCAATAATATTCGGCGATCTCCTTGATGACACTTCACGGGTAACAGAAATAACACGTCATCATTTAAGAAGATATCATGTCCTGGAAGAGCTTAATACTAAACCGGCAGTGACATATTTGAAAAGAATAGATGCAGGGGAAAGTTTATGAAAAGTGAATACAGTAAGGAATTATCATTTAAGGATGTAAACGATGAAGTTCTATCGGCATCTAAACCGCCGATACCATTATATTATTTTTTCATTGCTTTTC
The DNA here is from genome assembly GCA_963764235.1 of uncultured Bacteroidota bacterium. Lineage (GTDB taxonomy): Bacteria > Bacteroidota > Ignavibacteria > Ignavibacteriales > Ignavibacteriaceae > DATFVA01. The sequence continues at coordinate 86,733 of CAVXRO010000006.1, forward strand.
TTGCACTTGTAGTTGTTTGGGGACTTTTCTCCTGGATATACCAGGTTAGAAGAGGTATGGGAGTTGCGGGATTGAGCCACCCGGTTGGATGGGGTGTCTACATAGCAAATTTTGTTTTCTGGGTAGGGATCGCTCACTCTGGAACCCTGATCTCTGCAATCCTTTTTCTTGTGAGAGCAAAATTCCGTGATGCTGTTTCCCGTGCCGCTGAAGCAATGACAATATTTGCGGTAATGACCGCAGGACTTTTTCCCCTTATGCACCTCGGAAGGTTATGGATTTTTTATTATATAATGCCCTATCCCAATGAAAGAGAACTCTGGCCGAACTTCTTAAGCCCTTTGGTGTGGGATTTTCTAGCTGTCTCAACCTACTTCACCGTTAGTCTTATTTTCTGGTATGTGGGAATGATTCCCGACCTTGCCTCTGGACGCGACCGCTTTACAAAGATCCTGGGAGCAAATCATATAAAAACCAGAGTTTACAGGGCACTTGCGCTTGGATGGTCGGGATCAGAAAAAGAGTGGAGGCACTATGGCCGGTCATATCTGTTCTTTGCCGCACTTGCCACACCCCTGGTCATTTCTGTTCACTCAATTGTATCATGGGACTTTGCAATGGGACTGCTGCCTGGCTGGCATGAGACTATCTTTGCTCCGTATTTCGTTGCCGGGGCCATCCACTCGGGACTCGCCATGGTGCTTACACTACTGATACCATTACGAAAGATTTTTAAGCTTGAAAAGCTTATGACATTGAAAGCATTCGATATGGTAGCAAGAACAATGATTGTTACAGGTATGATTCTTGGCTATACATATATAATTGAACCTGCAATGGCCTCATACACAGGCAATCCGTTTGAAACCCAGTTTACTATATGGCAGAGAACCGGCTGGATATCATGGATCTATTATACAATCCTTATATGCAATTTCTTTGTGCCGATGCTGTTTATCTTCAAAAAATTCCGAAGAAGTTTTTTATGGATGTTCATTATTTCCCTGGTTGTAAACTTCGGAATGTGGATAGAGAGAGTATTTATTGTGGTTGGTTCTACGGCGCATGATTTTTTGCCGCACAATTGGGGAAAATATACACCCAGCTGGGTCGAGTTAAGCATAACAGCAGGTTCTCTCGCTTTTTTCCTGATGTGGTTCTTAATTTTCAGCAAAACCCTTCCCACAATTCCAATGGCAGATTTTAAGGAACAACTTGCAGAAGGAGAAATGCCTGAACCGGAGCCGCCTTCGAAAAGGAAAGTTTTCCTGAAATCCGGAAAAGGGAAAACTAAGGTTATGGCTATATTCTCGAGCCCTGAACATTTCATAAAATCAGTAAAAAAAGTTTATGAAGCAGGGTATCATGTTGTAGAGGCTTTTTCACCGCTTAAGATAAAGGAGGTGAGTGAAATCCTGAATAAACCCAAAAGTCCTGTCAGGAGATGGACGCTGATAGGAGCAGTGCTTGGTATTGTCTGCGGCTATGCCCTTGCAATTGCCACAGCAAATACCAATAAACTTATTGTAGGCGGAAAACCTCCCACAGCACCAATTCCTTATACCATAGTTGCATTCGAATTATTGATACTTCTTGGAACTCTGGCCAACTTCGTTGGAATGCTTTTTCATACGAAATTGTATAAGAAGCGTATTCATCCCTATTACGATCCGAGATTCAGCCAGGATAAGTTCGGAATCCTTATTTCTTGCGACAATAATGAACTGGATGATTTAAGGGAGGTTGTACTTTCCGAAAATGCAGAGGAATTTAATGTTAGAAAATGAGAATAAAAACAGAGTTATTAAATTCAGTGTTATATGGGGTATTGTCTTTATTGCAGGCCTGATAATCTGGATAATATCGCTTGGAGGTCAGGATGATGGCCAGGCATGGAGAGCCCTATTAATTAATTTTGTCTATTTCACCCCTCTTTCTGCAGGAATGGTTGTCTGGGTAGCTGTGGTCAAAGCTTCAAATGGAACCTGGATGGGCAGGTTGGAACCGCTGGGTATTACTGGTGCGGCTTTCGCTATACCTTCCGTCTTATTCCTTGGTCTGCTGTGGATTGGAAGCAGTCACTGGGCCAGCTGGTTGGGTGGTATCCATAATAAGAGCGGCTGGCTGAATAATAGATATTTGTTTATAAGGGATATTCTTGCATTGATTCTCTTCTGGGTCACGGCCTTCTGGTTCATCTATAGACGAAATACTGAAAGAAAATTATTTGCAGCAGGAGTTTTGATAGTTGTTTACTGCTCGGTTTTTACCCTGCTGGCATTTGACCTGATAATGGCGCTTGACCCTAAATGGGAAAGCACACTGTTCGGAGCATACTTTTTTATAAGCGGACTTTATATAGCGATTACTGCCCTCACTTTTATTTCTCTTTTTACAGTGAAACCGGATGCAGCTAAAAGACATGATCTGGGGAAATTAATACTGGCATTCAGCATCCTGACTACATATATGATGTTTTGTCAACTCCTGGTAATCTACTACGAAAATCTACCGCCCGAGACGAGGTTTGTTGTTCCAAGAATGAATTTTGTTCCCTGGGAAACCATTTCTTTTATCCTAATAGGGGTGTTTTACCTCGGACCTCTTATTCTGCTTCTTACTATCTGGGCTAAGAAAACAACATGGTATCTCGGCCTGGTCTGCTTTATTCTTTTAATAAGTATGTGGATGGAGAGATGGTGGCTGGTTGACGCGACATTCCAGCATGCCCTTCATTTCGGATGGGCGGAGATATCATCCTTCGCTGCTTTTGCGGGAATATTGGGACTTGGAATAATGCAGTTTACCTTACGAATGAAAAACGTTTTATACCAGACGGATAAAGATTGAACGACGTACAGGAAAATAGTGAAGCTAAAAGACAGGCAAAAAAATACTGGAAAATCTCAGCAGGATTATCAGTATTGATTCTGCTTGTCCTGATAGTGATGACAGGTATGTATAACTATTATTATGAAATAAAATTCGGCCCCGAACAGCCGATTCCTTTCAGCCATCGTTTCCATGCGGGGCAGAAAAATATAAGCTGCATGCTGTGTCATTCAACAGCAGCGACTTCTGATGTAGCCGGGATGCCGCCTTTGCAGACATGTATGTTGTGCCACCGTTCCATCATCATTAACTATCCTCCGATTGAAAAACTAAGGAGACATTATTTTAAGAACGAACCCGTGGAATGGAACAGGGTTCTAAATCTTCCCGACTTCGTCTATTTCAGTCACAGGATGCACATCATTAATGGAATTGACTGCGGTACCTGTCATGGAAATGTAAAAGATATGGACAGGATAAAAGAAGCAAAACACATTAGCATGGGCTTCTGTATCCAATGCCACAGAGATAATAATGCAACAACGGATTGTTTTACATGTCATCGTTAGAAAATAAGGACAGCATATTCTCCTTCACGAAACAGCCCTCGAGTGCGGCTCTTGCTTTTCTGGCAGCCGGCACGGTATGGTTCGTTGTGGGAACGCTTTACGGAATGGTTGCCGCCATTCACCTTATGGCCCCTGAATTCTGGAATAATATTCCTTTTCTTGTTTTCGGGAGAACAAGGCCTATCCATGTTAATACCGTTCTATACGGGTTTGTTACATCTACGTTAATCGGGTGTGGACTTTACTATACCCCGGCACTGCTTAAAACAAAACTCTGGTCGGAACCTATGGCGTGGCTGAGTTTCCTGTTATGGAATATTACAGTGCTCAGCGGTCCCCTTACATTTTCATTCGGAGTAACCCAGGGCAGAGAGTACTCTGAATACATCTGGATATTTGATGTATCGCTCTGGCTTTCATTACTGCTTCTGGTGTTTAACCTTGTAAAGACAGTAGGGATAAGAAAAGAACGATTGTTATACGTTTCGATATGGTATTTTATCGGCGCTATAATGTGGACATCAACCAGTTACCCTCTCGGAAATGTAATGTGGCACCCTTCGACAGGAGCTATGCCGGGACTACTCGATTCTCTATTCCTATGGTTCTACGGACACGATTTACCCGGTATGCTGCTTACTCCGCTTGCTGTAGGTGTTGCTTATTTCGTTATACCCAGAGTAACGAAAACGCCATTGTATTCGCATACACTATCGCTGATTGGTTTCTGGACCCTAGTAATTTTGTACTCTCATATCGGCGGCCATCATCTTCTGCAGTCACCTATTCCTAACTGGCTGAAGATGATTACCGTGGTTGATTCCGTTCTGATGCTTATACCGGTATTCACAGTAATTGCTAATATCTGGCTGACTGCCAGGCAGAGAAGTGCACCTGTTATTGCAAATCCTGCTGCCAGATGGGTTATGATGGGAATAGTATGGTACCTGATTGTCGGGATCCAGGGCACAATTCAATCTCTGCCCGGGGTTCAGAGAGTAACTCATTTTACAAACTGGACTGTAGGACACGCGCACATTGCCGTACTCGGATTTTCAGGATTTATCGCTATCGGAGGTTTGTGGCATGTGTTGCCTCTCATTACAAAGAGGAGATTATATTCTCAGAAATTGGTTAACCTTCAGTTTGGGCTTGTAATGATCGGCCTGACAGGATTTTTCCTGGTGCTGACCATCGCAGGACTGATCCAGGGCTCTGCCTGGCAAAACGGAGAGGTAGTTTACAGGGTTCTTCCGGAACTTTCTGTTTATATGGCTTTGAGGGCAATGTTCGGAGTATTTATCATCGCCGGTGCTTTTATCGGGCTTTATAATATCTATAAAACGATCAGGTATGGTGAATTGTTTGAACCGAAACCTGTAACTGAAGAGACCCCGATTGCGGAGGAGAGCCTGGTATGAAAATGAAGTCCAGTGTAGTGGTATTCGGAGGATTGATGGTTTTCTGGGCATCCATTACAATTATGGTTCTATTCCCTGCATTAACTATGAAAGAAGTACCCTCAAAAAACTGGCGGCCGATGACAAAACTTGAAAGGGAAGGACTACAGGTTTACGTTGACAACGGTTGCAGCTACTGCCACTCCCTGTATGTCAGGATATCTGACTGGGGTAAAGGATCTGAAAGGATTGCACAGAGGGGAGATTATGTGGGGCAGCAGCCTGCGATACTTGGATCAGAAAGAACGGGACCCGATTTATCTGAAGAAGGTGGTGAACATCCTGATGACTGGCACATCGCTCATTTTACTGATCCGAGGTTTACAAGTCCTGTTTCAGTAATGCCTTCATGGGCTTTTCTGGGTAAAGAGAAGATCAGGAAGCTGATAGCCTATGTGCAGTATCTTGGAGGTAAAGAGGCTGAAGAAAGAGTAGCAAGGCAGAAGTACTGGAAAAAGCTTGCCATAAAAGCCTATGAAAGCGGACCTGATGCTAACATAAAATGGCTTCATAGTCAGGTACCTGCAGTCTGGAATGCAATGCCCAATCCTTATCCGGCAACTGAGCCCGCAGTTCTAAGAGGTAAAAAAATATATCAGCAGTTCTGTATAGGATGTCACGGACCGATGGGTGATGGAAGAGGTCCTGCTTCCGAATATCTCTATCCGCCTCCGCTAAATTTCACTCTTCTCAGAAGAAACCTGGTTGAAGGTAAATATATAGGCGGAATATTGTATTACCAGATAATGAATGGAATATCGGGAACTGCTATGCCCTATTTCAAACGTGCGCTTGAATCGGAAAAAATATGGGACCTCGCCAATTACATAGCTGTATCGTTCATCGGATATACCGATGCTGATAAAGAACCTGCGGGAATAGATGCAGCTTATGAACCCAGGTGGAAGAACCCGTACACAATTCCGGATACTACGGGAAAACTTTATCCCGATTCAATACACAGAGAATACAATGATACATCAGGAGCACCAAAATGGATGCAATAGTTCAATTCTGGATAGGCTTTACCCTTATTGCTGTTTCGGGAATAGCCGTGGTTATATGGTGGGCGTTTAAAAGCGGTCAGTTCAATGACCAGGACAGAGCAAGGCATCTTCCGCTTGAAAGTTATATACCGGAGGATGATGAAAAGAATAATAACAAGACAAAAAAGGTTAGATGAGTAATGCTACGCTTTGACGTCTTACAGAATGGATGGGTAATTCTTGCAATTCTCGGAGGCATTGCACTGGTTCTTTATACAGCAATTGCCTACCTGGACATGTGGACACCAAGAAAGATGAAAGACGGAAAAACAGAGCGCGGGTGGCTTACCTGGTGGCAGGCTATACCCTGGGTATTGAAGATAACTTATGCAGCATTAATTCTATTTGTAATTCTTTTTACGATTTACAGGGCAATTGTACCACCGAACTGGTAGAGTAATTATGTCGCAATATGAAGAATATACTGAAAGTGGTAATAACAGGACCGGCTGGTTCCTAATACTGATGTTCGCTTCATTCATTCTTGGATGGGCAATGGTGATGATGGCGATTATCAAAGAACCGCCGCGGAGGTGGGATTATGAGATTCTTCCGGATGCACCGTCACAGTCAATTTATTCCACACGGGAATATAAGGAAGAGCTTTTTCCGCCTGACCAGATCGAACACCTTCCGGAGGCTAAAGAACTGAAAGAAACAAGCAAACACAAGGTCACTATAAAAACACCGGAAGATAGTCTGAAATGAAAAAGAAATATATCATCGGGCTTGTGATAGCTGTAGTTATCGGACTTGCGGTTTCGGCTTATCTGCTGTTTACCGGACCCCACATGGAAAACCAGGAGAACCTGAGGACATTTGAAAAAAGCGAACTTCTTCCTCCTCCCCGTTCTGTTCCGGTGGAAAAACTCGCTGAGCTGCCGGCATTGGATGAATCAAATCCGTTAAAAAACACTCCCGAAAATTTTAACCGGGGAAGAGTGTACTATAATTATTACTGCGTTTTCTGTCATGGTGAATATCATGACGGAAATGGTCCTGTTGGTAAAAGTTATATCCCCAAACCAGCAGATTTACGGACAGACACAATAAAAAATATGCAGGATGCAAAACTTGTAAAGAGTATGCTTACCGGCATAGGCCACACCCCCGTGCTTGAGAGTATAATACCCTATAAATATTGGTGGTACTTATGTCTTTATGTAAAAAATATTCAAAAGAATACTTCCGCAGAACCGTCACATGATAATGAACACCAGATGAACCAATGATACAGTATATCACAAATTATATACTGAGATTATTTTAATTGAATATATAACGACTTAGTAAAATTTTGAACAAAAGAGGTTTGATATGAAAAGTACTGCATCGGATATACTTGTTGATGTTCTGGAACAATGGGGTGTCGAATATATTTTCGGACTGCCCGGGGACGGTATAAATGGAATTATGGAGGCCATGCGCAAGAGACAGGACAAAATAAAATTTATTCACGTACGTCATGAGGAGGCAGCTGCATTTATGGCCTGTGCTTATGCAAAGTATACCGGAAAACTCGGCGTATGCCTTGCTACAAGTGGGCCGGGGGGTATCCATCTACTGAATGGTTTATATGATGCTAAGATGGATGGTCAGCCTGTCCTCGCTATTACCGGTAATCAGTTTCACGACCTTATGAATACCCACGGTCAGCAGGATGTAGAGCTCGACAGGTTGTTTGAGGATGTCACGGTCTATAATGTAAGGATAATGGGATCTACACATGTTGAGAATGTAACAAACCTCGCATGTCGATATGCCTTAAACAGGAGAGGGGTTGCTCATATTACATTCCCGAGTGATTTACAAAGCGTCGAAAGCCTGAATAACCGTTCCAAAAGAAATATCGCGCACCATATTTCAAATGTTTATGCACCCCAGCACCCCATCCCGTCCCAAATGGATTTACAAAAAGCAGCTCAGATACTTAATGAGGGAGAAAAGATTGCAATATTTGCAGGACGCGGAGCTCTCGGCTGCACAGATGAACTTGAGCAAATTGCACAGCTGCTGGGCGCTCCTATCATCAAACCACTGCTTGGAAAAGCCTGCGTACCAGATGATAGCCCTTATACAACAGGAAGCGTAGGTCTCCTTGGTACAAAACCCTCACAGGAAGCCGTAGAGGAGTGCGACACACTGTTCATCATAGGTTCTTCATTTCCTTACATTGAGTTTTATCCTCAGCCTGGACAGGCTAAATGCGTTCAGATAGATATTGACCCGACCAGGATCGGTCTGAGATATCCGGTGGATGCTGGACTTGCCGGCGAGAGTAAACAAACACTTAAATATCTTATCCCCTTATTGAAAAGGAAAGAAGATCAGAGCTTCCTGAAACAAGCGCAGGAAGGCATGGAGGAATGGTGGGCTCTTATGGAAGAACGAGGCACAAGGAAGGACAAGCCGATGAAGCCCCAGGTAGTAGCATGGGAGCTCAATAAACTATTAAAGGATGATGCTATAGTTTCCTCTGATTCGGGGACAATAGCAACATGGTGGGCACGTCAGATAAAAGCAAAAAGGGGACAAATGTTCTCATTGTCAGGGAACCTGGCTACTATGGCAAACGGTCTTCCCTATGCAATTGCTGCACAGGTGGCTGATCCTGATAGACAGTCGGTAGCTTTCGTTGGTGACGGCGGATTTTCAATGCTGATGGCTGAAATATCAACCTGTGTAAAATATAACCTTCCGGTAAAAGTTATAATTATTAAGAATAATACGCTGGGACAGATTAAGTGGGAACAAATGGTATTCCTCGGAAACCCGGAATACGGAGTAAAGCTGGAACCAATAAATTTTGCAAAGTTTGCTGAAGCATGCGGAGCTAAAGGCTTTTCGATAGAAAACGCAAAAGACTGCGGTAAAATCCTTAAACAGGCTCTTGAGACTGAAGGTCCTGTTGTGGTAGAAGCTGTAGTCGATCCCTTTGAACCCCCGCTTCCGGCAAAAATTGAATACAAACAGGCTAAGTCGTTTGCAAAATCTCTTGTTAGAGGCGAACCGAATAAAGGAAAGATTTCTCTGACTATAGCCTCGGATAAAGTACGGGAACTTATTTAATTATTGCCGGGAACGCTATTCCAGTGAAAACAAATTTTCGGTATCTGCTTCTTTAGAATATTTGCCGGATAGATTTCTGAAATATAAATCGGGATCAATATGAAAAATGAAACAAAAACCAAAGTGGTAGTAATAACCGGAGCCTCCGCCGGGGTAGGGAGGGCGGCAGCGAAGAGGTTCGCAAAAGATAACCATAAAATAGCTCTCATAGCGAGAGGAAAAAAAGGTCTCGAGGCTGCCAAAGAAGAAGTTGAGTCGCTAGGAGGCACTGCCATCACTATTCAGTGTGATGTTTCTGATTATGAACAGGTGGATCGTGCAGCAACTGAAGTTGAAGAGAAATTGGGTCCTATCGATATCTGGGTTAATAATGCAATGGCTACTGTATTTGCCCCATTTATGGAAATTGAGCCGAAGATTTTAAAAGAGTAACTGAAGTAACATACCTCGGGCAGGTACATGGCACTCTTGCCGCTCTTAAGAGAATGAAACCCCGTGACAGAGGATCAATCGTTCAGGTCGGATCAGCACTGGCTTACCGCGGCATACCGCTTCAGACTGCTTATTGCGGGGCGAAACATGCTATCCAGGGATTTACAGAATCCTTGCGAAGTGAATTGCTGCACGAAAGTAGCAGCGTTCACCTCGCAATGGTGCAGATGCCCGCACTTAATACCCCCCAGTTCGACTGGTGTAAAACAACATTTGATAAAAAACCGCAGCCTGTCCCCCCAATTTACCAGCCGGAGGTTGCAGCGGACGCAATATATTATGCATCATTTAATAAGAAGAGGGAAATGTATGTGGGTATGAGTACTGCTGTGATTGTTAATGGTAATAAATTCTTTCCTGGATACGGTGATAAATATCTTGCGAAGAATGGATTCAACTCGCAGCTTACAAACCAAGCAATTGAAAAGAATAGGCCAAATAATTTATACGAACCTGTTGAAGGTGATTTCGGAACCCGTGGAGATTTTGATGACATCTCGAAAGGTAAAAGCTGGCAGTTGAAAATAGATGAAAATAAAAGTCTTATAAGTGCAACGGCAGCAGGATTTGCCGCTGTTGCCGTACTCGGTACATTTATCAAAAGATTATTTTAAGATGAATAATTTCCATGTTGATGCTGAAGAAAAGATAGAGATAAAATTAAGGAATATAAAAGCAAAAGCGTATAAGGTTCCAACGGACAAACCGGAATCCGACGGAACTATTAAATGGGATTCAACTACCATCGTGATTGTCGAAGCAGAAGCAGCAGGTTATAAAGGAATAGGTTATACCTATACCCATTCTTCCGCTGCAGAACTTATAAATGATAAGCTGTCGGCAATCATTAAAAATAAAAACGCGATGAATATAGAAGCCCGCTGTTATGATATGCTCCATGAAATAAGGAATATCGGTAGACCCGGACTGGTATCAGCGTGTATTTCAGCAATAGATATCTCTCTTTACGATTTAAAAGCTAAGATACTGGGAATCCCTGTAGTCAGCCTGATCGGGGAATATAAAAACGGCGTTGAAATTTACGGCAGCGGAGGTTTTACATCTTATACTATTTCCGAATTACAGGAGCAGCTTTCTGGCTGGGTCAATATGGGAATAACCCGGGTGAAAATGAAAATAGGCAGAGATCCCTCAAAAGATGTAGAAAGAGTTAAGGCAGCAAGAGAAGCAATAGGGAACAAAGCTGAACTTTTTGTTGATGCTAACGGTGCATATACAAAAAAGCAGGCGCTGAGCAAAGCGATGGAGTTTTTTCAATTTGGAGTAAGCTGGTATGAAGAGCCTGTCTCATCCGATGACCTGCAGGGATTAAGAATTCTGAGAGAAAGAGTACCGGCTCCTATTGAGATAACTGCAGGTGAGTACGGCTACGATTATTTCTATTTCAAACGAATGCTTGATGCGGGTTCGGTTGATGTGCTTCAGGCTGACGGAACCCGGTGCGGCGGGATTACGGGATTCCTGAAGGCAAATGTTTTATGTGAAGCGGCAAATATTCCCCTTTCTGCTCACACAGCTCCTGCAGTTCATATGCATGCAGGAAGCTGCGCAAAAAGGTTAAGACACATCGAATATTTCCACGATCATGCAAGGATTGAAAGAATTTTTTTCGACGGCTTCCCCCGGCCGTATGAAGGAAGACTCATTCCTGATAAAAGCAGGCCGGGTCTTGGCTTTGAATTAAGGAAAGGTGATATAGAAAAATTTGAAGTATAAACAGCTACGATTTGTACGCTCAATAGAATAAGGTGATAAATGCAGAACAATAATAAAGATACTGACAATATTGTTAATGAGCTGAAAGATAAAATAAAGGGAGAAGTAAGGTTTGATAAGGGAAGCAGGGCTTTATATGCCACTGACGGTTCAAACTACAGACAGGTTCCTATAGGGGTTGTGCTGCCAACGGAGACAGATGATGTTATTGCTACAGTCAATATCTGTCATAAGTATAAGATTCCTTTACTTTCACGCGGCGGCGGAACGAGCCTTGCAGGTCAATGCTGCAATGCAGCAGTAATAATGGATTTTTCCAAATATATGAATAAGATATTGGAAGTGAATCCTGATGAGAAATATGCCAGGGTTCAGCCCGGAGTCGTGCTTGATAATCTTAGAAATGAAGCCGAAAAATATAACCTCACCTTCGGTCCCGATCCGGCTACCCACAATCACTGCACGCTCGGCGGAATGATGGGAAATAATTCATGCGGTATACATTCTGTTATGGCAGGAAAAACAGTTGATAATGTCTTTGAGCTGGATATACTGACATATGATGGGATAAGGATGACTGTCGGCGAAACGACAGACGAACAGTATGAAGCAATAATCAAAGAAGGGGGAAGAAAGGCGGAAATATACAAAAGGATAAAGTTGCTGAGAGACAATTATGCAGAGCTGATAAGGAAAAGATACCCCGATATTCCACGCAGGGTTTCCGGCTACAACCTTGATGATCTTCTCCCGGAAAAGAATTTTAATGTGGCAAGGGCATTGATCGGTTCAGAATCAACTTTAATCGTTATTGTTGAAGCTAAGCTGAAACTTGTCGATAGTCCTAAAAAGCGTTCTCTCCTTGTACTCGGCTATTCCGATGTTTTTTCTGCGGGCGATCATGTTCCGACGATCCTCAGGTATAAGCCGATAGGACTTGAAGGTATAGACGACCTTCTCATCGAATATATGACAAAAAAGGGGATGAATATCCAGGATACCAAACTGCTTCCTGAAGGCGGCGGATGGCTTTTGGTCGAGTTTGGAGCCGAGACAAAAGAGAAAGCTGATGAGCAGGCAAGGAAATGTATGGAGGCACTGAAGAAGAATGATAATCCTCCTGAAATGAAGCTGTATGATGACAAAGATGAGGAAGAAAAAGTATGGGAGATTAGAGAATCAGGACTCGGTGCAACAGCTCACGTTCCGGGAAACAAGTCTACCTGGCCCGGCTGGGAGGATTCCGCAATAGCTCCTGAGAAAGTGGGTGATTATCTGCGTGATCTCAAAAAACTTATGAAGAAATACGGTTATGATGTTTCTGTTTATGGTCATTTCGGCCAGGGTTGCATTCACTGCAGAATTACATTTAATTTACGCACTGCTGAGGGGATTAAAAATTTCAAAGAATTTATAAATGAGGCAGCAGATCTTGTGGTAAGTTATAATGGATCCCTGTCGGGTGAACATGGCGATGGGCAGGCAAGAGGTGCCTTGCTTGTTAAGATGTACGGCAAAGAATTATTAGATGCCTTCAGGGAGTATAAATCAATATGGGATCCGGACTGGAAGATGAATCCCGGAAAGGTTATCGATCCTTATGATATTGATGAAAACCTGAGGCTTGGTACAGATTATAATCCTCAGAAATATGATACTTTTTTCAAATATCCTGAAGATAATTTCAACTTCGCGGATGCTGCGCTCAGGTGTGTGGGAGTAGGAAAATGCAGACGCGAAGGAGGCGGAACAATGTGTCCCAGCTATATGGTGACCCATGAAGAAATGCACTCCACCCGTGGAAGAGCAAGATTACTTTTTGAAATGCTTAACGGAAAAGAACTTGACGACGGATGGAACAGCGAACCTGTAAAAGAAGCTCTTGATTTATGTTTAGCCTGCAAGGGTTGTAAAAATGATTGTCCTGTTAATGTTGATATGGCAACCTACAAAGCTGAATTCCTGTCTCATTATTACGGCTATAAAGCGAGACCGATGGCAGCGTATTCGATGGGACTGATATACTGGTGGGGCAAAATTGCAACAAAAGTTCCTAGATTGGTGAACTTCGTTATGTCGGCTCCCGGGCTGAGCAATTTTGCAAAGTTTATTGGCGGTATAGCCCAGCAGCGAAAAATTCCGAAGTTTGCAAAGCAGTCATTCCGCGACTGGTATTTTAAGAGCAATGGTAAGTTCAATGGTAAGTCATCTGGAAAGCCTAAAGTTATTTTATGGAATGATACCTTTAATAATCTTTTTTTTCCCCGGACCTCGCTCGCAGGAAAGCTTCTTCTTGAGGAAGCCGGGTACGAAGTGATCCTTCCACAGAAAAATCTATGCTGCGGGAGACCTTTATATGATTTTGGGATGCTTGATCTTGCGAAGAATTTATTAACTGAAACCCTTACTACTCTTAAAGATGAGATTGAGCAGGGTGTTCCTGTAGTTGGATTGGAACCTAGTTGTATCGCCACATTCAGAGATGAGCTTCGAAATATGTTTCCTAATAACCAGGATGCGGAAAGACTATCAAACCAGACTTATATGATAAGTGAATTCCTTTCACAGAAGGCGGAGAACTTTAACTTTAAAGAACTGAACAGGAAAGCTCTAGTTCATGGCCATTGTCATCATAAATCCATAATGGGGATGGATAATGAAAATGATATTCTATCTAAAATGAATATTGATTTTAATGAACCGGAAACCGGGTGCTGCGGAATGGCAGGATCCTTCGGCTTTGAGAAAAGCAAATATGATTTATCGGTTAAGTGTGGTGAAAGGGTCCTTATCCCCTCCGTTAAAGATGCTGATGAAGATACCCTTATAATTGCCGATGGGTTCAGCTGCCGTGAACAGATCAGCCAGTTAAGTAACAGGAAAGCTATGCATTTTGTCGAAGTGATGTATATGACTTCACATAAAAAGGATGCAAACGCTGAAGAGATATTCAATGAACTTAATAACATACTTAAAGTATAGTTTTTTATAAACGGAAAAAATATTATGAACAATGCATTAGGAAAAAAAGTCTGGGCAATAGCAGAAGGCTACATTCCTGAAAACAGCAACGGTCCTGAACCTGAAATGCTAAGTCACGAAACGGCTTGTATATTAAATACCTCAGAGCAGGAAGCACATATAGAGATAACAATTTATTTCTCCGATCGCGATCCTGCGGGTCCCTATAAAATCAATTTACCGGCGCAAAGGACAAAACATATAAGGTTCAATAATCTTAAAGATCCGGAACCTGTTCCCAAAGGAACAGATTATTCAAGTGTAATAAAATCTGATATTCCGATTATTGTTCAGCATTCACGTCTTGATTCGCGCCAGGCACAAAATGCTTTACTTTCGACAATTGCGTATCCTGTGGAATAATTCAGGCAAGAGGTCATAGGAACAATCAAAACGAACTTCCATTCAACAGAAACTCACTCTGGTTTTTGACATAAACTAAGAAAGGTTTATGAATTGAAAAAAGTAAATTTGGAAATGGGAAGCGGCTTTAATGTAAAACAGACGATAAAGAGTTCACAAACTGCAACAATGGTTTTATCTCCGGGCGAGAAAACGGGCGGACCGGACAACAAACATACAAACAGTGATCAGTGGCTGTATGTGGTTTCGGGTAAAGGTGATGTTACAATAAACGGAGAAAACCTGACTCTGAGAAAAGATGATTTGATATTAATTGAGGCAGGTGATACCCATGAAATTAAAGCCGGCAGTGATAAATTAGAAACCCTGAATTTTTACTCACTGCCGGCGTATTGAAAAGGCTATATTACTTCTCTCTTATCAGACTTTCTCTCTCTTTGACGGATCAATAACTTTTGCCCGGGCAGTTAAGTAATAGAATGCCGGGATAACAAACAGAGTAAGGATTGTTGAAACAATCAGTCCGCCAATTGCAACAATTCCCATAGGTATCCTCATCTCTTTTCCGGCAGCTCCGATACCGAGCGCCAGCGGAAGCATACCAAGAACGATTGCAACTGTAGCCATTATCTGCGGCTTCAGCTTTGTTGGACAGGCTTCCAGTAATGCATCTTTCGGAAGCATTCCCTGTTCTCTTCTCAGCTGATTCGTATAATCCAGGATAAGGATTGCATTATTAACTACAATTCCTATCAGCATTATAATAGCCATCAGGGATACAATATTGAATGGTGTGCTTGTTATATAAAGTGCCAGAATAACTCCAATCATCGCTAATAGAACTGTTAACATAATGGAAACCGGCTGCCAGAAACTTTCCAGTATCGCCGCCAGCAGCATATAGGTCAGAAATACTGCAAGGAAGAATGCGAAAATCATATCCTGTATCATATCATTCATCATCTTCACATTACCCCCCCAGCGGATATAATATCCCGGGGGCAGATCCAGTCCGGCGAGTCTCTTGTCTATTTCATTGGTAATATTTCCAAGCGGAACACCCGATGCGGGTGCTCCAGTGAACATGATTGAAACAAACTTATCGCGATGCAGGATCTTGGTGTACCCTTTCGTGAACCTTACATCTGCTAACTGTGACAACCTGAAAGGTCCCGCCGGAGAGGCAACAGTGATGTTGGAAACCTTCTCGGGAGAGTTAACCGATTTATCATCCATGGTTACGGTTATATCGTATTCGTTACCGAATTCGCGGTACTTTGAAGACTGGATCCCTTCCACTGAAGAACGAAGCGTTAATGCGAGATCGGTTATACTCAGTCCTGCTTCAACTAATTTTTCTCTTCTGGGGAACACCGTTATTTCAGGTTTACCGGCACGCGAACTTTGGTCAAAGTTAATTAACCCGGGAATGTCTTTTATTTTAGCAACAACTACATTTTTTAATTCATCCAGTTTCTCCAGATCCTGGCCCATCAGGAAAAATTCTACCGGAGCGCCCGGACCGCCGGCAGAAGACCCAAGATCAACTTTTATCCTTGCATTGGGTATGTCGGCAAGTTCTTTTACAAAAACAGAAATCATATCCGGCAATAAAATATTCCTTTCTGTTGCATCAACAAGCTGCACATCCATAAGCGCCATATTCGTACCGATATCCAGCTCGCTCATTCTGCCCAGGTTTGTAATCATATGAGTAACTTCAGGGTGTTTTTTAACCCTGTTTTCTATCTCGCTTAGTAAGTTGCCGGTTGCCTGAAGATTATAACCTTCGGGCATCTCTACTGATATTTTTATTTTTCCGTCATCAAAGGATGGAAGGAATTCGAACCCTATTTTGGATCCAAAAGTCATCATCACAAGAATAAGAATAACGAATGAAGAGAGTACAACAATGAAACTTGTGAACTTGTTCTTAAGAAATTTTGCCAGCAGATTCTTATAAAATATAGTCTGTTTCTCTTCGAATGCATTGATCTTCTGACTTAACTTACCCGGTTTATGCTCTTTCTTAAGTATCAATGATGCAAGCATCGGGGTAAGAGTAAATGACATTATAAGAGAAAAGATCGTTGCAAATACAGCAGCCAGGGCAAGCTCTTTGAGCCACATACCCACCATAGACGACATGTTTGCAATAGGCAGGAACACAACCAGGTTGGTAAGGGTCGAAGCCAGAACGGCGACCATTACCTCTGAGGTACCTTTAAAAGCTGCCTGCTTGATGGTTTTACCCATCTTCCTGTAACGGAATATATTTTCAATTACGACAATCGAATTTGCGACAAGTACGCCTACCGAAACCGAAAGCCCCATTAGCGTCATCATATTAAGTGTTAAACCCCAAACCTGCAGCAGCAGGAAGGTCGAAATGATTGAAGTCGGCATTGAAAGTGCAACGATTATTGTAGAACGAAGATCGTGCAGGAACAGGAATAACACTAATGCCGTGAAAATAACGCCGAGGTAAATATTGCTCATAGTATCGTCTACGCTGCTTTGTACGAATCCTGATTCATCATTTACGATTTCAAGAGCCGCCCCCCGGGGAAGGGCCGACTGTATATCGGGAAGTGAAGCTTTTATGGCTTCCGCAACTTTCACAATATTTCCCTCAGTACTTTTTACTATACCAAGCCGTACAACATTTTCATTTCGGAAGTTCTTTTTAACATTGTAATAAACGGCTCTCTGCCTTATATCTTTTCCGACATCTTCAACATCGGCAAACTGCCTTACTTTTTTAGGTCCGTACGGAGTCGGAACTTCGAGTTCATTAATTGCTTCAGGACTTGCATACTGCCCGTTAAGTCTTACTGTATATTCCTGATCTCCAATCTGGAAATATCCTCCCGGGATATCCATATTATGAATTTTTAGTATCTGACTAAGCTGCGGAAGAGAAATTGAATTTTCATAAACTTCTTTATTATTAAGGATTACACGCACTTCCCTTTCCTGACCACCTGTGATCTGTACGTTGGCAACTCCTTCGATCTGTGCAAATCTGTCTTTGAGAGTTTTGTCCGCAATCTCATATAACTGACGGGGATCAAGATTTCCGCTCAGTACAAGATCAACAACAGGGAACTGCTTCAGGTCAACTTTCTGAACTATGGGTTTCTTTGAATCCTCGGGAAGGTCATTTATTATTTCATCAACCTTATTCTTTACCTCCTGGTTAGCAACATCAACATCCTTTCCCATTGTAAATTCAATTATAATAATCGACAATCCGTCAAGGGAGTAGGATTCAACTCTCTCAATCTGGCTTATTGTTGAAATTGATTCTTCTATTCTTTTGCTGATCAAAGTTTCGATTTCCTTGGGACCCGCACCTGGATAAACGGTTGAAACGGTTACATAGGGAATTTCCACATCAGGCTGAAGGTTAAGGTTCAATCTGAAGAAAGCAATCAACCCGAATATTACAACCACCAGGAGTCCGACAGTTGTTAAGACAGGACGGTTTATTGATACTTTTGCAAGAAACATAGTATAATTCCTTCTATTGAATCACTTTTACGGTTGTTCCATCCTCAAGCTGATCAGCACCCTTTACAATGAGCCTGTCTCCGGGTTTTAAACCTTTACTCAGTTCATAATAGATGCCGCTTTCACGTCCGTTTTCTGCGTAGACTTTGACAGCTTTCCCATTATTTTCAGTAAAGAGGTAATGACCCTTTTCATCGGTCATCATCAGGTTCCGGGGGATTATAATTGCATTCGGATTTTCATAAACAAGAACTTTAATTTCAACTGTTACTCCGTTCATCAGTTCATTGTCCGGATTATTGAATTCAGCCTCAACATAAAATGACTGTCTTGCCGGATCTATTCCGAGAGAAACATCGGTTATTTTACCGTTATATTCTTTTCCGTTGTATACTGCGATTGCTTTCATTCCTTTATTGATCAATCCAATTTCCTTCTCTGACACCCATACTTTTGCATGCATTACGTTCGTCTGTGCCACGGTAAATAAATATGCATCGTTCTTAACATTATCCCCCGCATTAACCTTAATGTCGACGATCCTCCCGTCAATAGGTGATTCAACAAAAAGTATCTGTTTCAGGGATTCATAATTTCTCTTACTGACAAGGTATTGTGTTTCTGCACCATCGTAATTTGCCTGAGATGTTTCTCCTGCTTCAAGCAATGATTTGATTCTTTCAAAATTCTTATTTGCATTTTCATACGATGTTTGCGCCTGTTCATACTGAAGAGAAGGATTGGACGTATCGAATTCAACTATAACCTGTTTTTCTTTAACATAATCGCCAACCCTGGCACTTATTTTTTCAATCTTGCCGCCCGTTACAGCTCCCTTAGTAGCTTCTTTGATTCCTGTTAGTTTTGCGTAAAAACTCAGATGTTTCTGAAAAGATTTATACGCAACGGTTTCAATTTTTACCGGGATGCCCTCTTCACTCCGGATCTGTTCCATACTTTTTGCTTCTTCATTGTCTTTACTGCCGCAGCCGAGAACAAAAAGGCCTGCTGATATTGCAGTCATATAAATGAATATTTTGTTTAAAGGTCTCATTTCAATCATCTTCTCCTCTAATAGATTTATTTTGAAAATCTTCAATCATTTAATAAATCGAACAAAGAATAATATTCTGGATCGACTTTGCCTATCATCTGTTCAAGTTCATATCTTGTTATCAAATAACTGTAAACAGTCTGAAGCCTGTTCAGCCTGGCCTGTCGTAAAGCTATATCAGCATTCTGAACTTCGAGCTGACTACTCGTACCTTCTTTATACCTGACGGTAGCAATCTGGTAAGCCCTCTCAGCCAGGGAGACGTTTTTATCCTGGGTTTCAACAACCGATTGCACTCGTTTTAGTTCGTTTATTTTGGATTTAACCTGGGCAGTTAGAAAATCTTTTAATTGGACAACCTGTTCTTCAGTCTGCTGGTAAGTTAAAGTTGACTGTTCGACACGGTGTGCTGTTCGCTGTCCTTTCCATAAATTGATTGAAAAATTGACGCCGACGGTAAGGGATGAATAATTCTGAAAATCCCATTTCTCCCCTGAACCCGCATAAGAATAGTTCCCGAAAGCAGCGATATTAGGCCAGTATTCCGCACGGTCCAGATCAATAAATGCATCATCAACCTGGGCTTTCAGACTTAATGTCTGCAGACTAAGATTTGATTTCAGAACTTCATCAATTATATCCTGTGTTTCCGGAATCGGCATCGGCTGATATGTTATATTTCCGTCAACATCAATTTCATTTTCGGGATTTAATCCGAGCAGAATTTTTAATCCGTCTTTTGCATCCTTTAATCTATTTTCCATATCAAGCAGAGTTGGTCTGATATTTTCCACCTGAACCTGTGCCTGCAGATCATCAAATTCAGAAACAAGTCCCTGCCCGTAGAGAGCGTTAACATTTTTATAATTCTCCTGAGCATTCTCAAAGCTGGCTTTTGTAATCTGATAGACTTCTTTAGTCAGCAGTACACCATAGAATGCCTTTTCAACATTCAATACAGTTGATGATATTGTGTTTTTCAGCTGAGTTTTTGAGAGATCTAGGTAGATCTGTGAAGCACCTATTCCGCGAAATACAGCAGAGCTGAAAAGAACCTGGGTTAGCTGCAGGTTTGTTTGGTAATTATTGGCCAAAGCAAATGACTGCAGGTTGTAACCTACCGGCTTGAATTTGTTTTCGTCCCGGGGAATAACGCCTTCATCAAAGAGTATAGAGTAGGTTGTATTTCCAAGCAGAGCAGCAAAGTCAGGAAACGGGGTTTTGGGTTTTTCAAGGAAATGGCTAAACCCGGCTGACAAATCAAGGCTGGGCAAAGCATATCCAAACGCTTCATGAACTGCAGCTGATGATTTTTTAACATTCATTTCAGCGATTTTAATGTCGCTGTTATTTTTCAAGGCAGTTTTTATGGCAGCATCAAGTGTGTAAGACTGCGGCTGAGGATAAGCAATAGTAGTTAATAGAAATAATATACTTAGTGACAGATATTCTGATATATGTTTCATTTATCTTCCGGTCTGATTTTGATTTTTACAAACGGGGAAGAGATAGATTTCCGCGAACGACAATCTGGTAAGCATTTGAGATTCATTAATCTCCCCCGGTTACACAAAATTTTATTTAGCTCCCCTTTTTATCCGAATTCTGTTTTAGTTCCGGAAAAAGGATAAAAAGTTCTCCACAAAATTATAGAAATATTAAGGAATTTGTAAATAAAATGAATATTAAATCTGTGAGAATTATGTGAGTGGTGAAATTTTAAGGTGAGTGGTAATTAAAAAGTGAGGCCGTCATATAATTTTTTGTCAACCTGAACTTGTTCCAGGTTCTGCTTGAATAATATTTTAAATTCCTCAGATTCCGAAATAAATCGGAATGACAACTTATGACAGCCTTGATATGGAACTCATTTCAGTCTTACCGGACCTGCTTTCTTAACTTCATCTGATGTGTCGGCAGCAAAAAGCTTGAAATTCTCTATAAACCTGGCTGCCAGAGCATCATACTTTTTCCAGTATTCACCCTTATTTCCCCAGCTGGAGGATGGATCAAGGACATCTTCAGGTACATCAGGACAGCTTAGTGGAACTTCAAATCCGAATAATTTGTCTTTCCTGTACTTCACTTTATCCAGCTTTCCATCTAACGCGGCATTCAAAAGATTCCGGGTATGCCGGATGCTTATCCGTTTACCAACTCCGAACCTGCCGCCCACCCATCCAGTATTAACCAGCCATACATTAGCTTTGTGTTTTAGCATTCTTTGTTTAAGCATTTCTGAATATTCATACGGATGACGAACCATAAAAGGAGCTCCGAAACAGGCACTGAATGTTATCTGGGGTTCAATCCCGAGTCCGATTTCTGTTCCTGCAATCTTCGAAGTGTATCCGCTGATAAAATGATACTGTGCCTGTTCAGGATTCAATCGCGCAATGGGCGGCAGAACCCCTGATGCATCGCAGGTAAGGAATATGATGTTTTTGGGATGACTCCTGACATAACCGTCTTCAACAACATTGGGAATAAACTCAAGCGGATATGAAGCTCTCGTATTTTCTGTAATATGGTCGTCATCCAGGTCTATATTTCTTGATACAGGATCATAGACAACATTCTCAAGAATAGTTCCGAAACTTCTCGTAGTTGCATAAATTTCAGGCTCGTGTTCAGCCGAAAGTCTTATAACCTTAGCATAGCATCCACCTTCAAAATTAAATACGCCTTCACTACTCCAACCGTGCTCATCATCTCCGATCAATCCTCTTGAAGGATCAGCGGATAGAGTTGTTTTACCAGTTCCACTCAATCCAAAGAACAGAGCAACATCACCTTTAGGACCAACATTGGCGGAACAATGCATTGGAAGTACATCTTCAAAGGTTAATAGAAAATTAAGCACAGTAAATATCGATTTCTTAATCTCACCGCCGTAAAGAGAATTTGCAATGATCGCAGTTCTTTCTGCAAAATTTAAAACGATTGCTGTTTCAGTTCGGGTTCCGTCTATTGAGGGATCGACATTAAATCCAGGCAAAGCAATTACTGTAAAATCGGGAATAAACTTTTTGAGTTCGTCCCTGTCATTTGTTGTAATGAACATATTTCTTGCAAAAAGACTATGCCATGCCTTTTCAGTAATAACCCTGATAGGCATCCTGTAGTCAGGATCCGCGCCAGCATAACAATCCTGCACAAATAATTCTTCACCCTGACAATATGCCTGAACTCTCCCCATGAGCTGGTTGAATTTTTCAGAACTGAAGGGACGGTTATAAACTCCCCACCATATTTTATCATTAGTTGATTGCTCCTGCACAACAAACTTATCGGCAGCAGCCCGGGCAGTATGCTTGCCGGTATGTACGACCAGTGCCCCATGTTTGTAAGCCTGCCTTCGTTCCGGAAAACAATTTCCTCATAAAGAGCTTCCTCCGGAAGATTCCAGAAAACCCGGTCCAATCCAGTTAGTCCCTGACTCTTTAACCTGAAATCAGAAGCAAGTTCCATTGCCTGCTTTGTGGCGGGGGTATTGAATTCTAAATATTTCATGACCAATCCCTCACTAATTTTCTGTCGCCAATATAGAGCTCATTCGGTGAATTAGGATCGAGAGCCCATTTCATTCTTTCTATTCCATCGGTAATATCCTTGATTGAACCGCAGTAGCTCAGGCGTAAATAACCCTCCATTCCAAACTCGGCACCTGGTACGGTCAGCACCTGAACCTTATCTATGAGGTACTCCGAAAGTTTATTTGAACTCTTTTCGTACGCCGAGAAATCAGCAAAGCAATAAAAAGTTCCATCAGGTTTTGTAACTTTAACACCCTCGAATGAATTAAGAAGATCGATCATTACATTCCTGTTGTTTTCAAGAGTAGTGCGGAGACTCTCAACTCCTGATTGTATTCCATTAATAGCTCCGACAGCAGCCTTCTGAAGCAGAACTGATGGCCCTGAAGTCTGGTGGCCCTGAATATTCGACATAGCCTCGATCAGTCTTTTATTACCAACCGCCCAGCCTATACGAAAACCTGTCATTGCGTACTGCTTGGATACTCCGTTTATTACCAGGAGTTTTGAATTTTCATCCAGTTTTTTCGCATACTTATAACAGTTGATTGGTTTCCTGCCGTCGAAAATGAGTCTGTGATAAATATCGTCCATGATCAGGTACAGATCTTTCTTTTCACAGAACTCAACCACATCAGCAATAAATTCCTCAGAATACATAGCACCTGACGGATTATTTGGACTGTTGATTATAACCGCCTTGGTGTATGAACCGACGCGGTCTTCTATATCCTTCAGCCTGGGATAAAATGTCCCGTCTTCCGCATAGGCAGCAACTCCGATTGCCCCTACCAGTTTGGCCATATCAGGATAACTTACCCAGTAAGGTGCGGGATATATGATTTCTTCCTGGGGATTAAGAATTGCCTGTAAGGCAACCATTATTGCCTGCTTGGCACCGCCGGACGCAATTACATTCTCGGGATTTACTTTTCTGTCATAAAATTCTTCGGTATACCTGATGATCGCCTGTTTTAATGCAGGAATTCCGTCTGCGGGGGCATACCTGACCTCGCCGGTATTAACATGTGAAACGGTTGCAAGGATAGCATCCATCGGTACTTTGCTTTTTGGCTCCCCGCCGCCAAGATGAATTACCGGATCGCCTTTTTCTTTTAGTATCGCAAATTTTTCATTTAGCTTTAATGTGGGAGAGGCTTTTACAGATTTAGCAATTAGACTTAGACTCATATTTAATCCCCATAGATTAACTATAGATTTACAAAAAATATTTACGTTTCAAAATTATCGGTAGTTAACCTGATAAGCAAGATAATATTGCGTAATTTTGAAATGAGCGGAGGTTTTATGAAGTGTAAAAATATTTTTGGGGAGATTCCTGATGATCTTCCCGGGGAGGTTATTCAGGAAATAATCGCATCCGGAAACACGAGAATAGAAAGAATAATATCAAAAGGACATTCTTCGCCTGAAGAATTCTGGTATGACCAGGAAGAGAACGAGTGGGTCATCCTGCTGTGCGGAAAGGCAAAGTTAAAATTTAATGATAGAAATCCTCCTATTGAGCTTAATGAGGGGGATTACCTAAATATTCCCTCGCATATGAAACACCGGGTTGAGTGGACAGACCCGGCAAATGAAACGATCTGGCTTGCCGTGTTCTATTGAAGTGCTGATTCGAATTAGTTAAGTTATTGGTATAACTTTTACACCGGCACTTATTACGGAGATCTCCGGCATTAAAAAACTGAGGATTTTTTATTCACATATTTCTACCGAAAGGACCTTCAATGTTTGATAAAAAGATTTATACGGACAGACGAAATAAACTTAAAAAACAGCTGAAATCAGGATTACTGCTCTTCCCCGGAAATGAAGAACCTGCAATGAATTATACTGCGAATACATATGCTTTCAGACAGGACAGCTCTTTCCTTTATTTCTTTGGAGTGGATCAGGCGGATTTGTTTGGTGTGATTGATATCGATAACGATGAAGATATTATTTACGGAAATGAATTCGATATCTATGATATTATCTGGATGGGACAGCAGACCACTATCAGGAATAAAGCTGCCGGGGCGGGGATCCGGAGAATCGAACCTGTTGCAAACCTTTCTGTTAAGTTAAATGATGCAATCAAGAGAGGAGTAAAAATTCACTACCTTCCGCAGTACAGGTATAAGATAATAAACCGGATGAGCGAACTTCTGGGAATTCAGCAAGGTGCGGTAAACAATTATGTGGCACCAGAACTTATTGAGGCCGTGGTGTCTCAGCGGTCAAAAAAGATAAAAGAAGAAATAAGTGAGATTGAATATGCTCTGGATATTGCATATGAAATGCATACAACCGCGATGAAGATGGCTGAGCCGGGTATGATTGAACAGGAAATTGCCGGGGCTATTGAAGGGATTGCTTTATCTATGGGTCCCGGTGTGTCCTTTCCGCCTATCGTTTCTATCCACGGTGAGATCCTTCACAATCACAGCCATAATAATAAGCTGAAGAAAGGTGACCTGATGGTGAACGATTCGGGGGCAGAATCATACCTGCATTACGCAAGTGATATTACCAGGACATTTCCCGTTGATGGAAAGTTTACCTCCAGGCAGAAGGATGTGTACGAGATTGTGCTTAAAGCTCAGCTCGATTCAATTAGAGCAATGAAACCCGGAAGAAAGTTCAGGGATGTACATCTGCTTGCTGCAAGAACAATTACAGTAGGACTTAAGGAACTGGGACTTCTGAAAGGTGATGTTGATGAGATTGTTAACACCGGTGCACATGCAATGTTTTTCCCGCACGGCCTTGGTCATATGATGGGACTTGATGTGCATGATATGGAGGGACTGGGAGAAGATTATGTGGGTTATACCAATAAAATCAAAAGAAGTGAACAGTTCGGGCTCGCTTATTTAAGATTTGGAAAAGAACTTGAACCCGGACATGTGCTTACTGTAGAGCCCGGCATTTATTTTATGCCGGATCTGATTGATTTCTGGAGAAGTGATAACAAGTTCCGCCAGTTTATTAATTATGATAAAGCAGATAAGTATAAAGGATTTGGAGGAATAAGAATAGAGGATAATGTGCTTGTGACCCGGGATGGGCACAGACGTCTGGGTAAACAGGCAATTCCTAAAACAATAGATGAAGTTGAAAGAATGTGCTATGCCTAGGATGAAATTGTAACTCTAAGGCAGCAGAGTTCTTGTCTTTAATTGTATCAATCTGGAAATGGATTGTTTGAAATCTAAAGTCTATCCGAAATTCCGTGAATTATTAGAATTCCGAATAATATTCAGATAATTTATAAAATGCTTTTTTTCTTTCCCATGCATATGAAAACTTTGAATCTTTATTATCTAAAGGAAGAACTTTAACAAGACCAAAATTTGCCATATCCAAATCACATTCCGGTTTTACATTATATTCTGCTCTTCGGGCAATGAAGGTATAGACAAAGGCTGCGGATACATCCTCCTCCAGATATATATTTAGTAAATCACTAATATAATTTGATTGTACACTTTCATCTCTCTCCAACAACTTTTTAAGGCGTGGTCTTGATTTCGTCCAATCAACAATTGAATATCCCCACGCTCCTTTTTTATCAGCACCTTTGTAGCTGCAGCATCCGAATTCTGTAATGGCAAACTTCTTCTTCTGAACTAACTTTCTAACAGTTCTTCTATAATTCAATGAATTGAATCTGTTTCTATAATAATTGACGGCAATGATATCAAATTTATCCCAGTCTACTTTTTCCCATTGACCGGAAGCGTAGGTTATTTCACCCTTAAAATTCTGACGGGCTTTAGATATTGCTTTTACTAAGAAATTATTCAATTCCTTATTAAATCCTAAGCCCAGACTGTTTTTTATAATGGAGCCTGGTTTAGACAAATTTAATATTCTTTTAAAAATGGTTTCACCTTCGATAAACCCTTTAACATCAAGGGAGAATTCATTGCCAAGCACATAAACTATCTCCTGCGAAAAATTTCTTAACTGTTCCGCTGCCATCGAACATTTCATTATATAATCAATAGTTTCTTCCAATGATGCATTTATATAACGAGGTGAGAACCAAACCATCAACCCCTCTTCTATTGCAATTTCCGAACACTCTATAAGTTTCTCTAAATCACTGCCATAAATCCGGACGGCGTTACAATGCAGTTCATTTTTTATTACTTCTAATTCTTCTTTCATTACCTCCGCGGTTAAATTATTCCCGGGATTGTGGTCTGGCCTCAATCCCACACCAACATCATAATTAACCCCTTTTATTTCCAGCTTATTCATATAAACACAGTCAAAGATCTCTTGCAGAAAATGTATTTCCCTGCATTATATCACCAGTTGTAAACCCTTTATAAAACCACTTCTTTCTTTGTTCGGATGTCCCGTGAGTAAATGATTCGGGGACAACATAACCCTGTGATTGTTTTTGAATATTATCATCTCCCACTGCACTTGCTGCGGTTAGTGCTTCTTCAATATCTCCGCTTTCGAGAAGATTCTCCTGTTGTGTATAATGAGCCCAAACGCCCGCGTAAAAATCCGCCTGCAATTCAAGTCTTACAGAATACATGTTATATTCTTCCTCACTAAGCCGGGATCGGAGTTCATCCATCTTATCCATTACCCCGGTCAGCTTTTGAATGTGATGACCGACTTCGTGAGCAATAACATAAGCCATAGCAAAATCGCCGGGGGCTTTAAATCGACTCTGGAGCTCATTATAAAAACTCAGATCAATATATAATTTTTCATCACCGGGACAATAAAAAGGACCTGTTGATGAACCCGCTATTCCGCAGGCAGATTCAACTCTTCCATTGAATAAAACCAATTTAGGTTCACGGTAACTTTCGCCTTTTTCTTTAAATATTTCACTCCAGATATTTTCGGTTTCTGCAAGAACGACAGAAACAAATTGTGCAAGTTCTTTATCCCCGGCACTTTCAGTATAGTTTGAACTAGTGGTTTGATCATTGAGCTGTACATTCTGAAGTATAGAAGTTGGATCGCCGCCTAAAAGCAAAACCACAACCACAATTACAATAGTTCCTATACCCCCGCCCACAATTCCTTTGGGTGATATACCTCGTCTGTCCTCCACATTTGAGCTTTCTTTTCTGCCTTTCCAACGCATTGCAAACCTCTCAGACTGAAAGAATAATTAAATAAATATCCGGATCTATAAAGTAAAACCTTTTGGCTATTATTATGAGGTTTTCTTTTTAAACATTCTATAAAGAGCAAGAAGTATTATGGCGCCGATTGTCGCTCCGATAAATCCGGCAGCTTCACCTTCCTGATAAATTCCAATAAATTTTCCGAGATAAGTAAATAAAAATGAACCGGCAATACCAATTAATATTGTAATAATAATTCCACCCGGATCTTTACCCGGCATAATTAATTTTGCGAGTGCGCCGGCAATAAGACCGATAATGATTGTCCAGATTATTGACATATTTAGCCTCTGTTTATTAATTAAGTTGTATTACGTTTAAGAGTAAATCTATTCATCAATAATTTTACGGCCCATACAAGCAATAGCACAACAACAATTGCCGCTATAACAGGGAGGAAAACTGCGATTACTCCTAAGATTACCGAACTTCCCAATTCGACAGACGATACTACAGGATTGCCTAATCCCGCAGTTGTCGCAGTTGACGTAACTCTTGTTATTCCCGTTGATGCCTGGACTGTTGCCGCGATACCTCCGCCGGCTATAATAGCCAAAGTCCACTTAAGCAGCGGTGACATTCCCAGAACAACTGACGCCATTAAAATAATACCGGCAATTACTGCAGCGGGAGTGGTAATAGTATCGAGAATATTATCTACCAAGGGAATGTAGTACCCCGTTACTTCCAGAATTGTGGCAATACTGAATGTGATCAATGCCGGAACTGTTCCTATCCAGCTGAAGGAATCTGCCAGTGTTAAATTTCCGGATAATGAAGCAATACTTATTATAAGGAAGGGTACAAAAACCCTGAATCCGCTTGCCGCACTTAAGCCGATGCCCATTAATATAGTGAGTATTAATTCAAGGTCCATTTTTTTACTTTAAGAATATGAAACACTTATACCAGGTATCAACCCCATCTTAATATTTATAGTTCTTAATTTAAACTCACCTATTGTAATCGCAGCCGAAAAATCACTTGCTCTAAAAAGACTTTTTAAAAGTAAAGTTGGAATTTTATTTCCCTGTACTCTATTAAAAATATTAACTCTTTCAGAAAATGGTATGGCTTCCAGACATTTAAATGATATACTCATATCAGGCGGCAAAGCAACGCTTGCGTTTATACTGTTTAACTCATAACCGGCTTCTCTGAAAAGGTTTGTGTAGCTATTTAGTGTTTCCAGAATAGATTTTAATTTCTCAGCAGTGCCGTCTTTAAATTCTTCGACGATTTCTCTTTTTTCATCATCCCATAAATTTTCTTTCAGATCAGAAACTTTATCTTTTACTGCAGCTGTCGAAGCTATTGCTTTGCTTAAAAAACTTTCATCCATATTAAAGGTCCTGATAAAGTTAATAAAAAAAGAACGCAGCAATATACTGCGTTCTGGGAACAATTAATTATTTATTTAGATCCGTTCTTTCCTGCGATAAAACCGTAGCCAAAGCCTGCCAGAACAGCTCCGATAATCGGAGCAACCCAGAACATCCACAATTGAGATAAAGCCCATCCGCCAACAAAGATAGCCGGACCGGTGCTTCTTGCAGGATTAACAGATGTATTCGTTACCGGTATACTAATTAAATGTATAAGAGTTAAACCTAAACCAATTGCTATTCCTGCAAAACCTTTGTTTGCTCTTTCATCTGTAGCCCCGAGGATTATTAAAAGAAAGAAAAATGTCATAACAATTTCAGTTACCAGGGCGGAAGTCAGAGAATAACCCCCCGGTGAATGTTCAGCATAACCATTAGCTGCAAATCCGCCGCTGACATCAAATCCGGCCTGGCCACTTGCAATAATGTATAATATTCCTGCGGCGGCAATACCGCCGAGAACCTGAGAGATAATATACGGCAATACTTCCCTAGCTTTTATTCTTCCGCCAACCCATAGACCAATTGTAACTGCAGGATTAATATGACAACCGGAAATATGTCCAATTGCATAAGCCATCGTTAATAAAGTTAAACCAAATGCAAGAGCTACACCGACAAAACCAATACCTAAGCCGGGAAATGCTGCCGCGAGAACTGCACTGCCGCATCCCCCCAATACCAGCCAGAATGTTCCAAAAAATTCAGCCAACATTTTATTGGATAGATTCATATTCTCCTCCTTAATAAATTTATGAATTGATAAATCAGCTTTATCACAGGAAAAAAGTAACTTATATTTCCTCAACGGGTGATTGTGCATTGCGCATAACTGAATCTCTTCCTTTTCTTAGTGTTTCACGGCTTGCATACATTTGGCTTGATCCAATTACCTCTTTATTGCCTGCTATTAAATTAAAATATACTTTCCCATTTTTTGCTGTATTAACAACAAACTTTTCTTTATTAGTGCCATTCTTCTTAACCGAAGAAATACCATGTTTACAAGCGATTTTTGAACTATATCCCTCACTTGTAAGTATAACCTGAGCGTTACCTGCCAAAAGACGAAATCTGAATTTTCCTGATTTATCTTTATATATCTGATATTTAGATGTACTCATAATAAACCCTCCCATATTTGAACTCTATGAATTACTATAACCCGCGTTAATCCGCAGGTTAATTATTTTTGATACTTCAAAATGTATTTAACTTTTTTAAACAATAATTAAGGATTCGGGATTTTTAGTTTTTGACCTACCTTTATCATATCCGGATTTGTAAGCTGATCCTTATTTGCTTCAAATATTTTCATATAGCTTTTAGCGTCCTTATAATATTGTTTTGAAATTTTACTAAGGTTTTCACCGCTTTCAACTGTATGAAGATGATAATAGTCAGCATTCAGAACTTTAATATCTGCACTAACTTCTTTCTGACCTTCACCACCAACTTCTTTTATTTTATCCCATATTTTATTTTTTTCATACTGGGTATTAACCGTACCGGAAAAATTCAGTTTGCCCGCATCTTCTTTTACATTTAATCCCTGGATCTTTAATTCCTTCGCCAGAGATAAAACAGGACTATATTTAACCTGTAGTGACATAATAACTCCTTTGATTTTATATTACTGGGAATGCCAGTTTAAGATTGACTTTGTATTGGATTATTTTACCTTCCTCAACACTTGCCATATGTTTTATTACTTCAAAACCAGAAATACCTTTGACAGTTTTAGAAGCCTTTTTTAAAGCCTGCTGAATTGCATCATCAAAACTTTTAGAAGAGATTCCAATAATTTCAATTACCTTTACCGCACCTTCATTAATATGATTCATAACTACTCCTGTAATAATTTGTTTTCTTTCTGCCAATTGCTTTTTTCAGCTTATCTGATAACAAAGATTTAAGCACTATTTTTTACCCAAAAATCCGCCGAGTATATCCATTCCTTTACTTAAAATATCACCTTCCGGAACTTTTCCTTCAGGAGTTAATTTATCTACAACCTGAGGCAGTAAATTTGATAATTGTCCGGTTAGTGCATTAGAATCCATCCCAAGCTTTGAGGCCATTTCTGTAACAGTATCATTTCCCAAAACACTTTTAATCTGATCGGAAGAAACCGGGAGATTTTTATCTGTTCCGACCCAGGATGAAATAACGTCTCCCAAACCTTTCTTTTTGAATTGGCTGATCAATCCATTTAATCCGCCGCTTTCACTTCCGACTAAAAACATTATGGTTGACATTAGGTCGTTCTGTTTATTTTCCCCACCCCCAAGTACGGATTTAACTGTGTTTAAGATATCCATTTTATTTCCTTTCTTTTGTTATTGTGAAATAAATCTTATCTCTTTAACCAGAATAGGTTTGTTTTAAATAGCTCATTATTTCTATTAAATGCAATTGGATAAAGGGATGAAAAAGGGATTAATTCTTTAGAATGAGAGATATGAGATGGTTCCTTCGTACCCCAAATCTGTTATATCTTAAACTTTATTCATATTTTTACAGTTCATTACTACGCAACATTTTAACGGTGAGAATTTATGAGAAACCTTATAATAATTTGTACTTCAGCATTAATTCTGCTCTTTGCGGGATGTTTAAAAGAAAATAACCAGCCATCAACAGCAGGAAAAGCTATGGATTCACTCAGGACAATGATTTCACAGTTTGCGCCGACTGAAATCACGTATGATTCAACATTACTGAACAGCAGGCAGAAAATGGTCATTGAAAAACTTTACAAGGCTTCCCGCTTAATAGATAGTATTTTCCTCAGGCAGGTATACTCCAAAAATATTGAAATTAAAAACCAGCTAATCGAAGGTACTTCCGAAGAAGACAGCCTGAAGCTCATATATTTTAATATTAATTTTGGTCCCTTTGACCGGCTTAACCATGATGCGGCCTTTATTGACAGCTATAAAAAGCCATTGGGAGCTAACTTCTATCCGTCTGAGATGACAAAGCAGGATTTCGATGGCTGGATAAAGAATCACTCATCTGATGAGAAAAGCTTCACTTCGGAATTTACTGTTATAAGAAAAGAAGGGGATTCATATAAAGCCATCGCTTACAGCGAATTTTACCAGCCTGAACTGGGCAGGATTTCAGCTCTTTTGAGAGAAGCTGCGGAATATGCTGATAATGCCTCACTAAAGAAGTATCTCACTTTAAGAGCAAAAGCTTTTGAAACAAATGATTATTTTGAAAGCGATATGGCCTGGATGGATTTAAAAGATAATGATATAGAAGTTGTTATAGGACCTTACGAAGTTTACGAGGATGCACTATATAACTACAAAGCCTCTTTTGAAAGTTTTGTCACTATAAAAGATCCCGAAGAAAGTGCAAAGCTGGAAAAATTCGGCAGCTATCTTAAGGATATTGAAAACCATCTTCCTATAGAAGATAAATATAAGAATACAGAACGTGGATCAGAGTCCCCCATCGTTGTCGTCAATGAAGTATATTGTGCGGGTGATGCCAAATCAGGCGTACAGACTCTGGCCTTCAACCTGCCGAACGATGAGAGAGTAAGGGAGGCAAAAGGTTCAAAAAAGGTAATGCTGAAAAATGTACATGAAGCAAAATTCGAAAAACTTTTAAAACCGATAGCGGAAATAGTTCTCGATAAGGATCAGCTTAAATATGTTACATTTTCAGGATTCTTCAATCACACCCTGATGCATGAAATGTCACATGGTGTTGGGCCCGGTATCATAACCATAAACGGCAGAAAGACCGCTGTAAACAAAGAGCTGAAAGAAACTTACTCCACTCTTGAAGAGTGCAAAGCTGATATCCTTGGAATGTATAATAATATATTTATGATAGATAAGGGTGTTTACCCGAAAGAATTCGCCGAAGAAACATATGTTACTTTTCTTGCCGGTATATTCAGATCGGTAAGGTTCGGAATCAACAGAAGCTCATGGGGGCGGGAACGCGATCATATATAATTTCCTGCTTGAAAAGGGAGGATATGAATATAATGCTGACACTAAAAAAGTAAGGGTCAACTTTGATAAAATATATCCTGCTTTAAAGGATCTTGCAAATAAAGTTCTTATGATCCAGGCTACAGGAGATTATGACGGTGCGAAAAAATTCATCGCAAAATATGCAGTCAGCTCTCCGTCGATGGATACTCTGAGATCGGAACTTACAAAACTTCCCGTGGATATTAGACCTGTTTTTCAGATTGAAGAAAAGAACTAATTAAGGATTTATAAAATAATGAAGGAGTCATTCTGTTGTGAATGACTCCTTTTTTATTGTTCAAGCTCCTCAATTACTTTAATACTTCCTTTGACAGGAAGTTCTATGGTGTACGTCTTTCCGGCTTTATTGGTCAAGGTAATGTCACGAAGCCACGGGTTATACATTTTCAGTATTTTATAGTTAACCCCCTTATCAATTGCAAAATCGGCCAGATCATTTATAGCGCTGCTCACTGTGACCTCATATGTCGGCAGTTCCGGGTAAAGATCATCTTCACCTATAGCGAATCCGTAATTCTCCGGGTTCCGAAGGATAGCCTCCATTGCAATGATCCTGGCAACATACCTTGAAGTCTCATCACCGAGTACGAGATTGTAGTAGTTATTTGTTTTCTGCCGGGCTATTTGTTTTTCAATCCCGTTAGTCCCCATATTAAACGATGCTGCAGCCATCGTCCAGCTGCCGAATTCATCATAAGCATCTTTAATATAAAGACAGGCTGCCTCGGTAGATTTTTTCAGATCATAGCGCTGGTCTACCTCGTCATTTATCTCAAGTCCGTATTTCTTGCCCGCGGCTTCCATAAACTGCCAGAAACCGACAGCCCCTGCAGGGGAGATAGCGTTGGCCAGCCCGCTCTCAATCACCGAGACATATTTAAAGTCGTCCGGAATACCGTGTTCTTTCAATATAGGCTCGATAACGGGGAAATACCTGTTTGCACGTTTCATTGAAATTATGGTAAACGAGTGGTAATATGTATTAACAATAAACTCCCTGTCTATTCTCTCCCTCACCTCAAAGTTTCCCAAAGGAACTTTTTCACCCGCAAAATCAAGATGGTCGGGGATAGGAGGTGAAACAATCTTATAACCCTGCGGAAACTTATCATCATCCGGAATGACGGCAGAAGCTGAATTTAATCCAATGATACCCGGGATGAATAAAAAAAGCGGTACGGCTGCTGCAAATCCAAGAAGAAAAGTATACAACTTAGGGGTGTTGAACTTTTTCATAGTATAATTATTTAATTATTTATTATTGAATGAAGAAAATATAATCAAATATCTAACTTTGTAAATACCATTAACAGCACAGAAGTTTATTATTTAAAATAAAAAACCCCTCGACCCTGTTACCGGGTGAGGGGTTCAAAACATAGTTACAGAAAATTTACTGACCTAAATAAGCCTTCAAAGAACTGCTTCTGGATGCATATCTTAAACTTCTCAGGGCTTTCTCTTTAATCTGTCTTACTCTCTCGCGGGTAAGATTAAAGCGTTCGCCAATCTCTTCAAGTGTAGCTGCATGCTCGCTGTTTATTCCGAAGTATAATTTAATTACT
This sequence comes from uncultured Bacteroidota bacterium, assembly GCA_963764235.1. Taxonomy (GTDB): domain Bacteria; phylum Bacteroidota; class Ignavibacteria; order Ignavibacteriales; family Ignavibacteriaceae; genus DATFVA01. The sequence goes on from CAVXRO010000006.1 coordinate 121,562, forward strand.
TCTGCTTCTCTCTCATTGAGAGTTGAGAGCACGTTTTCAACTTCCTGTTTAAGAGACTCTTTCATTAAAGTACCGTCGGGAGAAGGCTGCTGATCATTAACAAGAATGTCACCAAGACTATTCTTATTATCGTCACCTTCTTTTAACGGGGCATCCATGGAAACGTGGCGGCCGTAAAGCTGCATCGTATCGGCAACTTCTTCTACATTCATATCAAGAACCTGTGCAAGTTCCTCCGTAGTAGGTTTTCTTTCAAATTCCTGCTCGAGGTCCCTGTAAGCTTTGCTTAACTTACCCAGGGAACCAACGCGGTTCAGGGGAAGCCTTACGATCCTTGACTGCTCGGCAATTGCCTGCATGATTGACTGCCTTATCCACCATACTGCATAGGAGATAAATTTGAATCCCCTGGTCTCATCAAATCTTTGCGCGGCTTTTATTAAACCCAAATTTCCTTCATTTATAAGATCACCAAGGGATAATCCCTGATTCTGGAATTGTTTTGCAACACTAACTACGAATCTCAGGTTGGCTTTGGTTAAGGCTTCGAGTGCCTGTTTATCACCTTTCTTAATCCTGATTGCCAGCTCAATTTCCTGGTCAGGTGTAAGCAAGTCAACTTTACCAATTTCCTGCAGATACTGGTCAAGCGATTTACTTTCCCTGTTAGTGAATTGCTTGGTTATCTTCAATTTTATCAACTCCTAATAATTTGGTTTATGGATTATTACATTAGATATAAGAACAATAAATTCGGTTCAGAAATTCCGCCGAAATAGAGCTGCTCAATATATGTAATTTTTCCGCTAAAGTTAAGTTAAAAATGTATCCTCATTAAGGATTTCTGTCTTATAGACGCCAGTATCCCCTAAAAAGTTTCATTAAAGTGACCGGGATCAGACAGGAGATAAATAAATGCCCTTTTTTTCCATACCCTCCAAATTTGTTAAAAGGATAATAAGGATTTAATCGAAAAAACTCAACTGTCCCGTTTTAACAATCGAATCGAAGGATTCACCCATCAAACTAAGTATGGAATCGGCTATAGGCTTGATCTGTTTGTCAATATAGTGCTGGTAATCCAGATCGTTATGTTTTAACTCAACTGGGACAGGACCCCGTTTAGTGATAACATAGTATATAGTGCCGCTGTTCTGATCTATTAACTTTGCGGCACGCACATGCTGGGGAATGGTCCTGGTGTATTCATCTACGTCCTTACGCAGTCTTTTCCTGTATACAAGTTTATCATCAAATTCCCCGGAATGCACTTTTTTCACTACCTCCTTAATCCAGCTCTTTATTTCCTTTTCATAAAATATCCTTTCGTACAACTCAACCTGAAATTCCTTTGCAAGTCTTGTCCAGTCGCTCCTTACAAACTCAAGACCCACAAATTCAAGTTTCTCTTCCTCCCCGCTTTTTAGAAGTCCCGCATACCTTTTTTTAGCTCCCGATTCTCCTCCCCGGGCCTGAGTAATGATAAATTTCCTGTAATACTTTTCGTATTCTATTTCAAGGAAGGATTCGACCCCGAATTCTTCCTTAAGTCTTTTTCTCCAGTACCGGTTAAGCTCTTTCACCAGCTTACTGCCATCCTCTGTGGTAAAGTTTGTAATTTTTTCGGGAAGCCTTACGAAGAGGGAATCAGTATCTCCGTATACAACTTCATATCCTTTCCTTTCAAGGAATTCTTTACTTCTCAGGAGCAGCCATTGACCGGTACCGGTAATGGCAGAAGGAAGATCAGGATGATAAAACCGGCAGCCATAAGAGCCCATTACTCCGTAGAAGCTGTTCATCAGGATCTTGATTGCCTGAGACAGCTGTTTGTCTTTTTTCTTTTTGGCTTCCCCTCTCTGTTCTATCAGCTGTGTGATGAAATCCGGAAGAAAATGATGTGAACCTGAAAATCTGTAACCGGCAGGGGTTCTGAGCGTATTTTCATCGGAGAGAAGTCTGGATAATGGATCTATTTTGAAAGTCTGGATAATCGACGGGTACAGGCTCCTGAAATCAAGTACTATCACATTATTATACAACCCCGGTTTGGGATCAAATACGTAGCCTCCGGCAGCATGTTCGGACGGTTTTAGATCACGAACATTAGGAGCGACATATCCCTTCCTGTGCAGCCTGGGCAGGAAAAAATGATCGAAAGCAGCAGTCATCATTCCAAGCTGGTCCATAAGCAGACCGGAAAGCTGGGAACGCCTGACAGATAATTCTATCAGTCCCGCTTTCCTGAATATCTCCGTAACAAGCACAGTATCCTTGAGGTTATATTCCGCAAGTTTTTTCTTATCATCTTTAAATAATCTTTCTATCTCTGCTACTTTATCTTCATCAGGAGTTATCACTTTACCTTCACGGAGCAGCTCCTGTGCGACTGTTTCAAGTTTATAATCTTCAAATGTAAAAAAAGAAGAACGGAGTGACTGGGGACCGTCTATTACTACCCTGCCATATACTGAGGCAAAAAAACCTCCTCCTTTACGGCTGCGTAGTGATACTCTGCCGTTTCCGCGTGCTATATCAAATGGAATATAATGTTCACTACATTTTCTTTCGAGGAACATGAGATCAAAACCTATTACATGCCAGCCTATTATAATATCCGGATCCACTTCTTTGAACCATTCCAGGAAAGCCTGGAGTACTTCTTTTTCACCGGGGTAAAAAGCGACTAAAGCATCATTCGTTCCATCACCCGCCATAAATACTCTTTGTTCTGTACGTCCCGAACCTGTGAGATTTACAGCAATCGAATACAGCTTGCTGTTTCCCGAGCCTGTTTCGATATCGACGGAGGCAACTTTTAATCCGGGGGTAAACTCGGAAGCTACTATTTCCGGGTTGGTGAAACGGGTTAATTTTCCTGCTGTTACCGGCTTCCCCGTGACAAGGATCTGTGCATTAAGAAATCGTTCCATAAGATATCTTCTAACCGGATCAACATCGGATTCATAACTCCTGATACCATTTTTATCAAGTTCTTCAGCGGCCGTCTTCAGGTCTCTTTCACAGTTAAAATATACCGCATCAATATCTTCATCAGCGAAATTTTTTAGTTTGACAGGTTTTCGCTTATAAGTCACCCTTATCCCCGGATCTCCTTCTGACCTCCGAATAAAAAATACGGGCCTTACATTGGTAATAAAAATTTCAACGGGGCCGGAATTTTCTGTCACGCCAATGAATTTGAGGACATTTCTTCCGTTTATGTCCTGCCATTCTCCGGTTAATATGAATGCTTTGACTGTTTTCAATTGATTTCTGCTATTGTTTCCTACGGCTCTGCCAAAATTTCACTATTTTTCGGTGTATTCAATTCAATTAATTTTCTGAAACGTTATTACACGAAAAAATAAGGATAAAAATGAAAATATTTCTCTTTTTTCTGATATTCGGTCCTCTTACTGTTTTAACTACAGCGCAGGATGATGATACGATCACTACAAAATCGGGGTTACAGTACATAATTCTTGAAAATGGAAACGGGATAAAAGCTGATTCGGGAAAAGAAGCTACGGTTGAGTATACAGGCTATTTGACTGATGGAAAGGAGTTCGACTCTTCAATAAAAAGAAATCAGCCTTTTTCGTTTAATATCGGTGAAGGCAAAGTTATAAAAGGTTGGGATGAAGGTGTGGCTTTAATGAGGGTCGGGGATAAATTCAGATTTATTATACCGTCTGATCTCGCTTATGGTGAGGGGGGCGCGGGTGATGTTATTCCTCCGAACGCTACCCTGATCTTTGATGTAAAACTTCTGGAAATTTCGGACCCCAAACTAGCCCTGGGAGACACTTTGCTTGTCACAATTTTTGAAAGCGGAATTGACTCTGCAATAAATCAATATCACTACCTAAGGAAAAATATGAGTGATGAATATGATTTCAGTGAAGCACAGCTGAATATACTCGGTTATCTACTTATTAGAAACAAGATGATTAAAGAAGCACTGGAAATCTTTAAACTGAATGCAGAAGCTTACCCAGAGTCAGCTAATGTTTACGATAGTCTTGCTGAGGGATATATGGTTAATGGGGACAATAAAAATGCAGAGGAGTACTATCAGAAATCGCTTGATCTAAATCCCGATAATGAAAACGCCAAAGAAATGCTTAATAAACTCAAAGTAAATAATAAATGAAAAGTCCTCTGGTTAAAACATTAACAATTCTTATAGCAGTAATCTTCATACCTATACTGTTCTTTACTGTTTACGAAATAAGCTCGCTGAACAGCAGCGAACGGGTTCTTGACCAGATCTATTCCAATCAGCTTGATGCTTTACTGTTCTCCGTCAACCAGTACTCAGAAGATGTTGTTAGCAGCTGGAGGAATAAAATAAATAATTCGGTTTCGGGTGAAAATAAAAGTTCAATCAACCTGTTTCTTAAACTTTATGCTCCGGTCAATTTTATATTTATCACCGACAGCTCCCGCACTTCAGCTATTCGGGTTTACTCCGGGAATAATAATACAACAAATGACAGTATAACAGCTCTGCAGATAGTGAACAGGCAAAAAGAAATAATAAACAGACTCTATACATATGGAAAGAGCGGTTACCTGAAGCTGGAACCGGTCAGCTTATCTTCAGATCTCTCGGCAGTTCTATTCCTTCTTGATGATAATTCACTCTGTGGTGTGATTTTTAATCCATATACATTTATCAGACAGCAGCTTGATTCAAAAATGAGAAGTATCGCGGGGAACGAATTTATTCTGGCTGTATATCAACCCTCAGTAAATAATATTGTGCTGTCTACCGACCAGGTTGATGTTCGGGATATCCGGCAGACAAAAGCCCTGTGGCTGCTGCCGCAGTATAATCTGGGAATAACGCTTAAGGGAAAAACCATTTATGACCTTGTAAGAGCGAGGACAACGCAAAATTTAATTCTGATCGCCGGCATAACTGTGCTTATAATTCTCGGTATCTGGCTGGTCTTCCGTAATATAAAAAAGGAAATTCAGCTGGCACAGATCAAAGCAGATTTTGTCTCAAATGTGTCGCATGAGTTAAGGACCCCGCTTTCTTTGATCAGTATGTTTGCTGAGACTCTGAAGATGGGAAGGGTTAAATCAGAGGAAAAGAAGAACGAGTATTACTCGATAATACATTCGGAAACAAACAGGCTTAGCGGTATTGTAAATAAAGTACTTAATTTTTCAAAGATGGAAGCGGGGAAAAGAACTTTTCATCTGGAAAAGTCGGACCTGAACCAGGTTGCCGGGAATGTTTTTAACACATACAAATTTCACCTTCAGAATAATAGTTTTGAATTTGAGTTTAACCGGGGAGAAAACCTTCCGGAAGTAAGTTTTGACAGAGATGCAATCTCTGAAGCAATCATAAATCTTCTCGATAATTCTGTGAAATACAGTGAGGAGAATAAGGCGGTTAACCTGCGAACAGGGTTAGAAAAGAATTATGTGTTCGTAGAAGTTGAAGATAAAGGGATTGGTATAACGGAAAATGATCAAAAAAAGATCTTCGAGAAATTTTACAGGGTTTCAACAGGACATATTCATAATACTAAAGGTACCGGACTGGGACTCTCGCTTGTAAAACAAATCGTTGATGCTCATAAAGGAAAAATTGAGCTTTCAAGTATTCCCGGCAAAGGCAGCAGGTTCAGAATTCTACTGCCGGCCTGATCAGTTTAACAAATGTTCTTTCCCTATGAATATTTTCTGAAACAGTTTATTCTGGCTCCCGTTAAAATAGGCTCCATCATTTTCAGTGGATGTAACAATGACGTCTGAATTATTCCTGTATCCGGCCAACACTATTCCTCCTTTCGAGGCTGATTCTATAGTCAGGGTATAATTAGATTTTCCCAGGGCGCCCGCGGGCACATTATCTTCAAAAGAAGTACTGCTGAGATGCGAGAGGGTTCTCAGATAACCGGCAGTTTTTGCTGAATCAGTTTTAACCCCGTTTATTAACCATTCATCATCATTTTTAATAAGTTCAAATGAGCTGTCAGGATAAGTAAAAGTCAGCTTCTTCCAGCCTAAGGGCTCATCGCTGAGCAGGACATTATTCCTGAAGTAGTCTGGTTTCTGGTTGAATGCCATATCCAGAAAGCCCTGGGTTTCATAAACCTCGTCTTCGCCGTTTAACCTGACAAAAGTATTCATTTGGCGGGGCTGCTGAAAGGAAAATTTGCCTACAATCAAATCGAGTGTATTGTTACCCCCCTCAAAAACTTTAACCCGTGTTCCTGCCGTATCCACTTTAAACTCTGCCCATTTTGATTTATCCTGTGCTGCAACCCTTGTTGGTTTAACCTGAACAAGCATATCGAGGATCGACTTAACCTTGCTTTCAGGGACAGATGCTGTCTTGTTGTTATCAAGGTTCACTTTCCAGTTATTGCTGCCTTCTTTGTATATTTTTATTTCTCTATGATCATTAGCCCGGGGATAAATGGAGATTGCCGTCACCCGGGAAGTATCTATATTAACGATATCGGTTTTAAATGATTTTTCTCCCTGTTCGGATTCAACCACAATATAAACAGCCGCGATGACAACAAGTACGCCGAAAATTATCAGCAATGTTTTATTGGAAACTTTATTAAACATAATTTTCGCTCATCCATTTGTTCCTTTTGTTTTTCCTGATCCTGTAACGGATGACCCCGTATATTATTATCAGGAAAATCGGAATCAGAAAGTTTAAATATTTAACAAGAGTTTTGGTGCCTTCTTCGATATCGGGGTCCAGCGGCCGGGATGTTACACCTTTTGTTCTGAGAGCGATCAGTCCCGTATCATCCGAGAGCCAGTCGATAGCATTCGACATAAGATTAACGTTATCCTCCTGCAGTTTCTGCTGACTCTGACCCTGTCCGTTAACAGCAAAGTCTCCGTCGCCGAATACCACCATCTTAGTATTCGCTCCGTCAATTTTTCCGCTGAGCGCAGCCGCTACAGGCAGAGATGATTTTGTAAAATCATTCCTTGTCCAGTTTTTCATTACATCAAAATAGACCGGAGGCTTTTCAAGTCCCGTTTTATCAGAAGTATACGCCAGGTTAACAAAATGAAGTGAGGAATCGGAGGCTGTCACGGTAACGGGACTTGCAAACGGCATCATCACCTGTTCAATACCTGTGGTGATAGGATGTTTACCGAACTTAGCTATGATTGGAAGATACGGGAACTTAACCGGAGTATTCATGACGAACATCCCCTGGTTCTGCCTGACCATTACATTGCCGCTGTTCACATCGATGATAAACTCATCATCGATATTAATACCTTTCTTATTCAGCCAGTCAGCAAGTCCTGTTGTAACACTTTTTCCGGAAGCCGTAGAAAGATCACCCTCAACCCGGTTTACTGCCGCCAGGATCCTGCCTCCTTTTGAAAGGAAGTTATCAAGTTTCCCGAATACAGCCGGCGGTATCGTATCGGCAGGAGCGATTATAACAAGGGTCTTAAGGTTCCCGGGAATATCAGTAGAATCGGTTATAGTAACAGCTTTGACGTCGTACATAATTGAAAGCTGCTGTGCGAGCTGAGGTATAGCCTGTAATGTTGGTTCGCCGTTTCCCTGAAGGAAACCAACCTGTGTTTTCTCTTTCAGGGTCATTTTTTTAATATTGGAAGAAAGATCATATTCCATGGCCGAACCGGGCTGAACCAGCGGAATGACTTCCTTTTTTTCACCATATTGAAGAATGGCTCCGAGATAAGCCTTCTGCTGCTTCATCTGATCACGTTCTCTTACATTTATAACCACGGGTCTTATGCCGTTCTGCTGCGCTTCCATTTCCGTCTGCTGATCCTCATTGGGATTTATGAACTGGTAGGCAATTTTACCTCCGGAAACACTATTATATTCAGTCAGGAGATCTTTAAAATCACTTTTAACCTTTGCCACGTCCGGCGGCAGGTTTTCTGAAAAGTAAGCAGTTACAGTCACCGGCTCATCCAGTGATTTGAGAATGCTCTTTGTCGCATCGCTTAAAGTGTACTGGCCGCCTTCTGTAAAATCCAGTCTGATAAAGAATTTATTAGCCAGAAAATTCAATACTATCAGTATACCGGCGAGCAGAAGAAGAGAAGTGATTATTTTTTGTTTGGTTACCATAATTAATCTACGATATTCCTTTTTGATAATGCGGTTTCAGCTAGAACTAACCCTAAAAACGAAATGCTCAGGAAGTATATAATATCTCTTGAGTCCACTACACCGCGTGAGATGCTTTCGAAATGATTATTTATTGTAAGATAATCGAGTATTTCTCCGGCGGTGCCGGTAAAATCGCCTGCCAGAACCTGGAAGATTATCAGAAAGAATACACCGATAAACAAAGCAAGAAGGAAAGCAACGATCTGGTTGTTCGAAATGCTGCTGGCGAATAATCCGATACTTATATAAGCCATACTCATTAAGATCAATCCGAGGTATCCGCACCATACCGCACCATGATCAACAGGTCCCATCGCCCATACGCTGATGTAATACGGAAGGGTCAATACAAGGGCTATCATTATCAACATCAGGCAGGCGAGAAATTTTCCGGTTATTACCTCCCAGTCGCTCACAGCCTTTGTGAGAAGAAGTTCGATTGTTCCCGTCTTGTTTTCCTCTGCAATCATTCTCATTGTTAATGCCGGCGTGAAGAAAAATAACGTCCAGTAGGCTACCGAGAAGAAAGGCTGCAGTGTGGCCTGGCCGATAAAGAAAACATCGGAACCGAAAAGCCAGGTAAAAAATCCGCTTAAGCCAAGAAACACGATTATAAGAATATAGGCTGTAAGCGAATCGAAAAAAGTTCTCAGCTCTTTTACTGCTATTGTCCAGATTTTATTCATTTTACTCTATTGTTAAATCTCTGAAAATATCTTCAAGTTTTGTTTCAATCGGGGTCATCTCAGTGAGTATCCAGTTTTTCTGAACACAAAGCTGAAAGATTGATCTGCGTGAAGATTTGCCCTCTTTACTTTGCACAATGAAACTTCCCGATTCATCTGCAACCGGATCTACGATTCCCACAGATTCTATACCCTGGAGGGAGGAAATAAGTTCATCCCTGTTTACAGCGTCGGCGATCTGTACCTTCAGAATCTCCTCACCCTGGGCCTGCTTACGGAGGGTATCGGGAGATCCGTCGGCAACGATTTTACCTTTATTGATAATGAGGATCCTGTCGCATGTTGCTTCAACTTCGGGCAGTATATGAGTACTGAGTACTACGGTTTTCTCTCTTCCCAGTTCGCGGATCAGCTTCCTTATTTCAATTATCTGGTTTGGATCAAGTCCCGAGGTAGGCTCATCCAGAATTAAAACCTCAGGGTCGTGAATCATCGCCTGAGCGAGACCCACCCTCTGCCTGAAGCCTTTTGAAAGTTCCCCGATTTTTTTGTGCTTTTCTTCATTTAACCCTGTGAGATGGACCATCTCAACTATACGGTTCCTTATTTTACTTTTATCAACTCCCTGCAGTTCGGCTACGAAATTGAGGTATTCAAGTACCGGCATTTCATAGTAAAGCGGGTTATTCTCCGGAAGATATCCTATTTGTTTTTTTATTTCTTCCTGGTTGTCGTGGATAGAAAAATTCCCTACTTTAACATCGCCGTCGGATGGCGCCATAAAGCAGGTAATGATCTTCATAGTGGTTGTTTTGCCCGCCCCGTTAGGCCCGAGGAAACCAAGGATCTCTCCTGGTCTTACATCGAAGGAAATTGCATCAATTGCTTTTTGAGAACCGTATTGTTTGGTTAAATTCTCAACCGTTATATTCATGTGAACCCGGAATTAGTGGGTGAAAATTTATACCTGGTAAAAATAATTTTGACGGAGACTAATTTAAAAAGTTCCGCATTAAATAAAAAAGTCATAAATAATTTTTGTTACTATAAAAATGCTTCCCTAAATTTTAAATCATTTTTTTGAAAGGGAGTTTTGTGGAACGGACTGCAGGTATTGGAAAATTAAAAAGCGGGTTTCAGACATCCTTCTGGGTTGCAAACGGGATGGAATTATTTGAAAGGCTCGCTTATTACGGCCAGGCTACTATATTAAGTGTTTTTTTGAGAAATCATCTGAAGTTCAGCGAGGTCCAGGCAGGTCAGCTTTCTTCAATCTTCGGTGGTCTCATCTATTTTCTCCCCATTTTTGCGGGTGCTCTTGCAGATAAGTTCGGTTTCAAAAAAGCCTTTTCCTTTGCTTTTTTTGTGCTCGCCATAGGATACTTTCTGATCGGATCGACAGGTATTTCGGCTTTTTCCGGATGGTACCAGAACGCCAGCCTGTTCCCGGTTTTATCGGTAATATTAATATTTACGGCTGTCGGTGGTTCTTTTATCAAACCGAGCGTTCTGGGAACTGTTGCTCTCACTACCACCCCTGAATCAAAATCACTCGGATATGCTATATATTACTGGCTGGTAAATATCGGTGCGGCTATAGGTCCTTTTATCGCATACCTTGTACGGGATTCTTTCGGTATTGAATTCGTTTATCTTGTGTCAGCATTAAGCTGCGGATTAATGTTCCTTGTGTCGATCGTTGTATTCAAAGAACCGGAATTAAAACTGAATGAAGAGCGCGAAAGTCTCGCAAAAGTCATTAAAAATCTATGGACTGTAGTAAAGAATATAAAATTCATGATTTTTCTTCTGATATTTGCTTTGTACTGGATTGTATTCTGGGAATTTTTCATAGTTGTCCCTTTCTATATTTCGGATTATATATCTCCCGATGCGCCGATTGAGATCGTTCTTTCTGTAGGAGCCTGGACAATCATTCTCCTTCAGATCCCTATTAACAGGCTGACAAAAAAAATATCCACGCCTACTGCCATTATGATAGGATTCATATTCGCTGCCCTTAGCTGGTTTCTTCTGTACTTTGCCTCCCTTACCGGCATTACGGTCGGCCTGGGATTGATAATTGCTATGATACTGACATTTTCTATAGGTGAACAGACGCAGGCCCCAGGTTTTATGAATATCTTGCAGATCTGGCACCTAAAGGACAGGCTGCCCTGTTTCAGGGTTTTGCTTTTCTTCCTGTGGCAATTGCCTGGCTTGTGGGCGGAACGTTCGGAGGCTGGGTATACCAGACATTTGCCACAGATCAAAACCGCCCCGACCTGGTTTTCCTGATCATAGGACTGGTGGGTGTGGCCGCAGCTTTACTTATGCTGGCTTATAATATCTTCATGAAAAGGAAAAACTGACTATCTTCCGGCATTCATTATTGATCTTCCTGCGAAATGGTAATTCCGCTTCCGGGTAGACTACTTTCATCGTGATATTCATTCCATCATCCTTACCCCTGCCATATTGTCAGACTTTTTTTGTCACGGTCAGGGGTGACAAATCTTAAATTAAGACGCTTTTATAATGCTGTGGAAGCGGAGTTGTAGACTTGTTGTAATTTCGAAGGAGTTGTCACATTTAAGGGTGACATATAGTTTAATTTGTATAGCGGTATGACAAAATGGCAGGGTAGGTTATTTAAGCATCATCCGCATTACAGGTCTTGTTTCGGACCTTCTTACGACTTCAGTGAAGCCTGCTTTAGTAAATGCAGAAGCGAGACTAGTATATGCGAAAACGGGGGCATAATTCTTTGTTTTAGGATCAATCGGGTAACCTTCCATTATCTTTGCACCGTTTTTCTTTGCGTATTTCCCCGCTTCTTTAAGAAGTTCAACCGTCAATCCTTTCCTGCGATGATTTTTATCGATAAAAAAACATACAACCGACCACACCGGTTTTTCATCAACCGGCTTCAAAATCCTTGAGGATTCAAGCCTGACATACTGTTCTCTCGGAGCAAATGCAATCCAGCCCACCGGGACTTTTTTATCATATGCAACTATCCCCGTTTGAGCTTTTCCCTTTACCAAACGCTTCAGCGCTACCCTGTTGCCTTCCCCTTTTTTCTGATCGAAATCTTTATGCGGTTGTCTCCAATACATGCACCAGCAGCCTGCACATGCACCCCGGTCCCCGAAAAGAGTTTCGATATCTTTCCATCTTTCATATGTAAGCGGCAGGAATTTATATTCGGTTTTCGCAGAAGGCATATACGGAATCTCCTGATAATTAATGAAGATATACTACTACTATTCCTGGTTTAATTAAAAAGCAAAATGCTCTCCTGAAATAAATACTTTAATTTTTATTTTGTCAAAGCCCTATCCTGTAAACAGGAAAAAAGCCTGTCCTTCCGGAAAAAGCTTAATCTCAGGGGAATATTCATTTATAAATGTGATCCGGGCTAAAATTCTGAAACTTTTTGCCTCCTTATGAATCGTATTGTTTCTTAAATTGAGTAATCGACATAATTTTCTGGAGACAGCTTGAGCACAGGACAGATCATTCTATACATCCTTATCGGATTCGTCATTTTTTCTTATATAAGAAAATTCTTAAACAATCGAAAAATTGAACATCGTGATCCTGGAGAGATCAGTAAAAGGATGAAAAATCAGAATAATATGCTGCTGCTGGATGTAAGGACTGACTCCGAGAGAAAAAGAAAACATATTCAGGGTTCGGTTCATATACCATTAAACCAGCTGAGAAAAAGACAGCAGGAACTTGAAAAATATAAGAATAAAGAAATAGTATGCTACTGTGCATCGGGAAACAGGAGTATTAATGCTGCTGTCTTTCTTCAAAAACACGGTTTTAATGCATCAAATCTCAAGGGAGGAATTTCCGCATGGAATTATCTAAATCAAAAATAGCCTGGAAATGGACCTTAAGGATACTTCCTGTGATTCTGGGTGCATTAGGAGGATTTCTATATTACAATTACATAGGCTGTGTAACCGGGACGTGCGCTATTACGAGCAACCCATGGCTCAGTACTGGGTATGGAGCATTAATAGGGGTTGTATTCACATCCTGGAAACCAAATGAGAAGAAGTGAATCTAATTAATTGAAAAATTATTAAAGGCATTATGAAATGAAAAAGAATCTTCATTCTATTGATAGATTAGTCAGAATAATACTAGCACTTATACTTGCAATTTTAATTTTTAACGGAACATTGACAGGATTTGCCGGGGTGCTGCTCGGTATTTTTGCGATCGTATTCCTGGGAACAGGCATTATCAGTTTTTGCCCCCTGTATAAAGTATTAGGAATCAGCACCTTAAAAGATAAACCGAAAACAACATAAGTTTGTCACATAAATCACTCTATTTATTATTCATAATATTAATTTATTGTTCATAATATTAATTTATTAGAAGGAGTATTAATGAATTACGGGTTCTCAAAAAACATAGATTTGCCTTATGAGAAAGCTGTTGATAAAGTTACAGAAGAATTGAAGAAAGAAGGCTTCGGGGTACTAACTTCTATTGATGTAAAAGAAACGCTGAAGAAAAAAATAGACGTCGATTTTAAAAAATACATAATACTCGGCGCATGTAATCCGCCCCTGGCGCACAAGGCCCTGGAAAGCGAAGAACAGCTAGGACTCTTATTACCATGCAATGTAATTGTATATGAAAATAACGGCGGTTCAACTGTTTCTTTTTTTGATCCGATGATAATGACACAATTGATTGATAATGAAAAACTAAAGACCGTTGCCGAAGAAGTTCAAAGTAAAATGAAAAAAGTATACGAAGCCATTTAAATATTTAATAAAGAAAAATAGGAGCAACTGATGTCAGAACATCTTAATAAAGAAACTTTCAAAACAAAAGTGTTTGATTTTGAAAAAAACCAGGATTGGAAATTTGAAGGCGATATTCCGTGTGTGATTGATTTCTGGGCACCATGGTGCGGACCATGCAGAATGGTGGGACCAGTACTTGACGAGCTATCCAAAGAATATGAAGGAAAGCTTAATGTGTATAAAATAAATACAGATGAAGAACAGGAATTAGGAGCTATGTTTGGGATAAGGAGTATCCCTTCAATCCTTTTTGTTCCGGTTGATGGTCAGCCTAAGATGGCTGTAGGCGCGCTGCCTAAAAACAATCTTAAAGAGATCATCGAAAAAGAATTGCTTATTGCAGCTGCCTGATCCCGCACTTTTCCCCGAAAGCCGGTAATTCCGGCTTTCTTTTTTTTAGCCGCTCAAGCCAACTTCCCGGAAAAACATCATATAAAAGATCCCTGCTTTCAACCAAAAGCCTGTAGTTCAGCCGATAAGTTCAATGATCACCATAATTCTTCTCCCCCGCCGTAACCTTCAAATGCAGGTAATTTTGTTTTGGCGGCAAAGGACAGGTGGCAAACCTGGTAAATGCACACGGAGGGTTATATGCTTTATTGAAGTCAAGAACAACCATACCGAGGGAATCGGGTTTTTCGGTATATAAAAATCTCCCCGCACCGTAAGTCTCTTCACCGTTGGTTTCATCCGCAAATATGACAAAAAACTCATTACCCTCGCTGACAGGGTCAAGTGTGTGCATCTCCCCGTTCACTCTGAACACCAGCCTTCCTTCTACAGTATCATTTTCTACAGAACCTAATATGGTAGGTATTTCTATTACTTTAGGTGAAGAATATTTCTCAAACCTGGCCTCAATTTTCCACTTTTCATCTACGGGATACGTATCTATTCCTTTGAACTCTTTTAGAAGCGGTGTATTCAGATCTCTTAATCTCACTCCATATTTCCCGTTACGATTTATTACAAACCATCTTAAAGAACCCAGTCGTAGTACTGTAGTGCTGTCTGAGAGATCATCATACAGGTTCATATCCACAACCTTATGCGAATCAGCAGTTACTTCAACCTCCGGATTAATCTTCACCGATACGGAACTGTCATTTAAAATAAAGGTTCCTATATGTGCAGGCGCATTTTCCGGAAATATAATATCATTATCCTTTTTACTTCCGAAAGTATTTTTTCCTTCCTTGAGCCAGTATAGCCCCACAAGATTAAGCCACCCCGTTTCGGTCTTCAGCCTGGCTACTCTTTGTTCATGCCATTGTTTAATAGATTTTATATATTCGGGATTGCCCCGGTCTTTTTCACAGCCTGCCACAAAGATTAAAGTAAGTACAGACATCATCATAAAATACCGCACTTTATCAACCTCCAAAATTAAGATCTAATTATAAGACAAATTACAAAATTAATTTGTGCATCGTATATCGTGTGCACACGACATTGCCTTCTCCTCAAAAAATGAATAAATTCTTTAACAAAGCAATATAATCTTAATGAGTAATATCCAACGAGGTGAAGCTTATGTCGGTAAAACCAATACCCGATAATTACCCGAGAATAATTCCTTATTTAATAGTAGAAGATGTTTCAAAGCAGATGGAATTCCTGATCGAGGTCTTCGGAGCGGAACAGAGTGAAAAGATGACACTGCCTGACGGTAAAGTTAACCACGGTGAAGTAAAGATTGGTAAATCAGTTATTATGATGGGAAAATCAAGCAGGGAATGGCCACCTATTACGGCTATGATTTATATATATGTTGAAGACACTGATACAGCTTATAAGAAAGCATTACAAGCCGGTGCGCAGTCTTTAATGGAACCGGCCGATCAGTTTTACGGCGACAGGAATGCAGGCGTTAAGGATCCGTTTGGAAACAGCTGGTGGATAGCCTCTCACATTGAAGAGGTTTCTTCTGAAGAAATGCAGCGGAGAAGCGAGGAAAGAGCAAAGCAAAATCAAATGTAGTCCTGAGGGATATAATTTTCTTATTCCTGTCTGATATAGAATTCGCCGCGTGTATATGCCCGATGAATAATAGATTTCTTTCGCCCCGTTTTGCTATAATCATTTACAGTCATTAAAGAAGCTATCATAGCCCCGATAAACTGTTTCACACGGCTGTTCAACTTAAAGTTCTTCCTCTTTTTAGCTTCGTTAAAACAAAGTTCAGCCACACTGGTAACTGCGGGCATACCGTATTCCGTCAGAACCATTGCCTGTATAAAAGTTTCGGGTTTCATTACGATATCAAATAGAAATTTTCCCTCGCCTTTTGCAAGATCGGCAAACTGCGGATATGCCTTTGAGAATTCTTTTAATTCAGGAATGTTTATCTGTTTAGAATAAATCCCGGTTTTCATTTTTCCTTCTATCACTACCAATATTATCACTTGAAATATACGTAACTGCACTGAGATAGTCATTATAAAAGCAAGTGTCTGAAAACTGTCGGTGGCGACTGATTAGCCGAGGTACTCTTTAAGTCTTGTACTCTTTTTCGAGCTTCTTAATTTTCTCAGTGCTTTTTCTTTTATCTGCCTGATACGTTCCCTTGTAAGGTTAAACTTAAGTCCGATTTCTTCAAGAGTTGCTTTATGGCTGCACCCGATTCCGAAAGTCAGTCTTAGCACTTCGGCCTCCCTGGCATCAAGTATTGAAAGGATATTTTCCACCTCATTTTTTAATGAATCGGACATTAATTCTTTATTGGGCATGGCCTGGGACTCATTATGAAGCACATCCATCAACGTAGCACTTTTTTCTTCGCCGTTTTTCAGAGGGGCATCTACAGATATCTGTCTTCCGCCAATCTGAATTATATGTGCCACCTCATCAGACGTAATTTCAAGGATTTTAGCAAGCTCAATGGTAGTCGGCTTTCTTTCAAACTCCTGTTCGAAATTTCTGTAGGCTTTTCCCAGTCTTGTTAAATTCCCAACCTGGTTAAGAGGGAGTCGGACCACTCTTGATTGATCTGCAATTGCAGACATTATTCCCTGCCTGATCCACCAGACAGCATATGAGATAAATTTGAAACCTCTTGTTTCGTCGAAACGCTGAGCAGCCTTGACAAGTCCTATGTTTCCCTCATTTATCAGATCACCCAGCGATAACCCCTGATTCTGATACATCTTGGCAACAGAAACCACAAACCTGAGATTAGCATTCACCAATCTATTCTGAGCATCAACGTCGCCTTTCCTGATTTTTACCGCCAGGTTTATCTCTTCATCGGGACTTAAAAGTTCATATTTCCCTATTTCCTGAAAGTACTGGTCTAACGATTTATCTTCACGATTGGTTAACTGTTTGGTTATTTTCAATTTGATCCGGTTTTATTTGTTAGCGTAAGCGCAATTACAGGAATTTTTATTGTGCTGCAAGGTTAAAAATTCATGTGCAAAGCATACTTAAGTAAAAAGACCGCAAGAAACAAATAATTGTTCGCTTTAATTACTTATTATTACCGAATTAAGTAAAAAACGGTTAATAATGCGGGGTTTCCGATTAACTGCCGACCGAGAGCCGGCTATTCTTCAGAAAACATATATCCTGCTCCCCTTATACTTCTGAAATACTCCGGAGCTGCGGAATCGTGTTCAAAATATTTACGTAACCGGGCTATAAAAATATCGGAAGTCCAGGTTTCAATCTCGGGATTTAAATGTCAGACATTTTCACCCTCAGAAGCAGCTCCTGCAAATGGAAAGGTTTGGTAAGAGTTCTGGCTCATAAATACATTTTATCAGTTATACTTCATCCCAAAGAAAATTAAGAAAGTTTATTTTTCTCACACCAAAGTTTTTGAAGTTTGCCTACGTTTGGTAAAAAAAGAAGGATCCAATGATTGATAAAGAGATTTTGAATTAAGTTTTAATTTTAACCTGTTATTTATTTGAAATATTAGAGGAGTATTATATGAAAATAGGTATCATAGGGTCAGGAGTTGTAGGTCAGCAGCTTGGCATCGGATTGTCAAAACTGGGACATGAGGTTATGATAGGCTCAAGGGACGTTTCAAAGTTAAGCGACTGGAAAAATAAATCAGGGGAAAAGGCTTCAGCCGGTAGTAATGAGGATGCAGCAAAGTTCGGTGAAATGATGGTTATAGCTACAGGCTGGGGGGGAACTGAGAATGCTCTTAATCTGGCAGGCAAGAAAAACTTCACTGGTAAAATAGTAGTGGATGTTACCAACCCCCTTGATTTTTCGAAAGGTGCACCGCCCCGGCTTGATGCTTCCCCCGGTAATTCCGGTGGAAGAGAAATCGAGGCATGGCTACCCGATTCTAAGGTGGTTAAAGCCTTTAATACAATTAATGCATATATGATGATAGGGCCTCATAGAGAGGAAGGTGATCCGGATCTTTTTATTTGCGGGAATGAAAAGGAAGCTAAAAGCCTGGTCCGGAATATAGCAGAACAGTGGGGATGGAAGAGTATAATCGATATGGGAGATATATCTGAAGCCTACTGGCTTGAAGCCTTTGCTATGTTATGGATTCACTATGGTTTTAAAAACAATACCTGGACCCATGCGTTCAAACTTTTAAAAAAATAAAAAGAGAAAAGGCCTGGTCCCCCTGAGGAGATAAGGCCTTTTTCACCTGCTTATTTATTTTATTATTTAGCAGTATGCATTTGCCCCGGTGAATCGTGCTGTGCGACATTCCAGATAGCAAGTAAGCCGATTACAGCACCTGAAATAAAGAAATTCCAGGGAACAGCTAACATAAATGCCACGCCGCTCAGGAACAGCCAGATACCAATGATACCATTAACGGTACCCTGCCAGCTGTTGAACCTGGCTGCACCCCAGAAACCGAAAACAAATGCTACGATTCCGGCAATTATCATACTTGAAGGTGTTCTAATAATTGGAATGAAGGTGCTTATTATAAGCCATACACCTACTGCGAGATCCATCCAACCTTGCCACATAATATCCTCCGTATTGTTCAACATTTATTTCATTAATTAATTTAAAACCATTATAAATATTTTCAAGTTATTCATGCGGCCTGGTGCTTCGAATCAATATCACTGTAATCCCTTATTACTTAATAGGTTATCTTTAATAAAATAATCTGCTGATTCCCTCAATGGGTGACATAAGAAACAGCTGTTACTTGAAGATTTAAAAATTGAAACTGGTATGATATGTGTTGGCTCAAACAGCAATTGTCGGATATCGAGCCTATCGCCGCATTAAGAAATATGATTTGTTTAAGTTGCAGACTAAAGTTAATCCAGACACTTCTGTACAAATGACCCGCCAGCGGATTTTTCTTGCTTTTCTGATATTATTATGATATCATTATGATATCTATTTATAAGAGGTTAAAATGCAAACAGTATCGGAAAAACAAGCAATAAAAATAAACGGTTTTTTTGCTTTACTTATTATCTTTGCTTTGCTGACTCTTGATGTAATTCTTTTTATCGACGGTGTCAGATCAAATGATCCTTCATTTCTTTGGTATTTCTTTCCTTTGACATTCATAATTATCGTTTGTCTGGTTGGCCTTATTACGGTTCAGCCGAATGATTCCCGAGTTATTATTTTCTTTGGAAGCTATTCCGGAACGGTCAGAGACACCGGTTTCTGGTGGATTAACCCGTTAACTATAAAAAGGAAAGTTACCTTAAGGATAAGAAACTTTAACAGTGACAAAATTAAGGTGAATGACCTGCGCGGAAACCCGATTGAAATAGCGGCGGTAATTGTATGGAGAGTTTTCGACACTTCCAGGGCAGTCTTTGATGTAGATAATTATGAAGAATTCGTTGCGATACAGAGTGAAACAGCTATTCGTTCACTTACATCGGAATATCCTTATGACGGAGATGAAGATAAAGCTTCATTAAGAGGGAGCCCCCAGGAGATTGCAGAAGCGCTCCAGAAACAAGTTCAGTCACGACTTGAAATAGCCGGGGTTGAAGTAGTTGAAGCTCGTATCAGTCATCTTGCTTATGCACAGGAAATTGCTCAGGCAATGCTGAGAAGACAGCAGGCTGAAGCAATTGTTGCAGCGAGACAAAAAATAGTTGAGGGTGCTGTAGGCATGGTTGAGAGTGCTCTGCTTGCTTTAAGTAAACAGAATATAGTACAGCTTGATGAAGACAAGAAAGCCACAATGGTCAATAACTTAATGGTGGCACTGGTTTCTGAAAGAGAAACGCAGCCTGTCATAAATACGGGAACATTATATCAATAAAGATTTATTAAAAATGGCAGGAAGTCTTTCGCATCTTTCAGGAAAAATATTAATTATTACCCAGCCGTCAATCTGGAGGAATAATTATGAGTTAAAATATAATGAAGAACTGCTTGGGAAAATAACTCCGCGAAATGCATTCAGCTTCGGGTTATTTATTACTATTGGAGAAGACGAATGGGAGATATACAAGCCGAATTTCTGGAAATCAGAGATCGCTGTAAAAGAAAAAGGAAGAGAAAACCCATTCGCCACTTATAACAAAAAATTCTTCAGCGGGGAAGGAACTGTCTTCCTGCCGAGGGGACAAAGATTAAAAATAAAGTCCGGAAACTTTAAAAGAAAATACGGAGTATTTACAGCAAGCGGTATATGCCTGGCCAGTATAAAAGATGAAGTTTCATTTAAAGCAAGAAGCCTCGTCTATATTGAAAGTGGTTCAGAATTGCTTGATAAATATCCATGGGTAATAATACTCGCCTGGTATTTAACAAGAAGGCGGAAGCAGGCCGCAGCTGCAGGTTAGGAAAAGATGAACACTTATGGCAGAAAAGAAAAAGTTTTTATTAAGAATTGACTCTGATCTTTATGCCGCCCTGGAAAAATGGGCGGATGATGATTTACGAAGCATTAATGCACAGATTGAATTTCTATTGACCAGCGTTTTGAAGAATGCGGGACGAAAAATGCCTGTTAAATTTGGAGAAAAGGATGAGTCTAAAAATCAGACCTAATCTGCCGGAAATCAAAGTTCGAAGATTTCACCTTTCCGGGGATAGCTTACAGATTTATATCCTTTACTTTCAATTTTCTCTTTCAAAGGCAAAGCCTGCTCTTCCTCACCATGTACGAGAAATATGTGCTTCAATTTATTTGCCGGAGAAAATTTCAAATAATCCAGCAGACCTTTCTGATCTGCATGAGCACTGAAATAATCCATCTGTTTTATTTTAGCCCTTACTTTATAGGGATCACCGAATATGTTTACCTCTTCGGCGCCATCCATAATCTTTCTGGCGAGTGTTTCCTGTGCGGCATAACCGACAAAAAGAATAAGGTTATCAGGGTTCCCGATATTATTCTTAAGATGATGCAGAACCCGCCCTCCTTCAGCCATTCCTGATGCTGATATAATGATACAGGAGCCTCTGAACTCATTAAGCTTTTTGGACTCTTCAACATCGCGTATGTATGTAAGCCTGTTAAATCCAAAGGGATCCTCATGATTTTCAATAAACACCCTGTAAGTTTCCCTGTCAAAACATTCCGGATGCATTCTGTAAACCTCAGTAGAATTCACAGCAAGGGGACTGTCGACAAAGATCGGGATAGCCGCTATCCGGTTCTGATTAAATAATTTATGTAATATGTAAACAAATAATTGCGTTCTGCCGACGGCAAAAGCAGGGATTATTATTTTTCCTTTCCTTTCAAGGACTTCATTTATGACACGTGCAACCTCTTCTTCTACCTCACCCGTAACAGGGTGGAGCCGGTTGCCGTATGTGCTTTCCATAATAAGTACATCCAGATCTGTAAGGATATTCGGATCTCTGATAACCGGCATTTCAGGCCTTCCGATATCACCGCTGAAACCGAGTCTGGTATAATTACCATTGTCCCTTATCTCAATCAATAATCCGGCAGAACCTAGAATATGCCCCGCATCTCTCCATATGGCTTTTACACCCGGCGCGACTTCAATTGTTTTATCATATTGTACACCAATAAAATTATTCATTGCCTCTTCAACATCATCAATTGTGTAAAGCGGCTCAAACAATGTTTTATTTTGTTTGCTTCGTTTTTTATTTACAAAATGAATATCTCTCTCCTGCAGGTAAGCGGAATCCCTAAGCATAATCTGGCATAGATCGACAGTCGCAGAGGTAGTATAAATATGGCCCTTAAATCCGTTTCTGACCAGGTGGGGAATATTGCCGGTATGGTCTATATGTGCATGAGAAAGAAGCATCACATCAATTTCCTCCGGGTTGAAGAGAAAATTCCTGTTAATTTCATATGCCTCTTTTCTACGTCCCTGATAAAGCCCACAGTCGAGGAGAATTTTCTTACCATTAACATGCAGTAAATGCTGTGAGCCGGTAACAGTCTGGGCTGCTCCAATAAACTGAATTTTCAAGATTTCACCATAAAGTTTATGCTTCGTAAAATTTTCTTCATAAATTACGCTTAATTAATAATATAATAAACCTTATGTCTTAACGAATGGAATTAAAAAGAATTTGGGTAAGATCTATATTTAGGTAAACAGAAATTAAGTTGTACTGATTATTAGAAATTAAATACCCTTGAAAAGTTCGGATAGATCAAGGCTTTCCGGCTTTTTTTTGCCTGTAAGCGAAATATATGTCAAGGCAAGGGCTTCTTTTCCGGCACCCAGAACAGTACTTACAAGTCCAAGCGCCTGTCCAAAGTCTTTGGGATCGAGATTTTTGAGAACAATCCCCCAAATGGCCTCTTCCAGCACATTATAGGCTGCATGAACCTCATGAAGATCATACCCGGCATTATATCTTTCAGTTGCTATTGTTTCTGAATATTCAATCATTTCAACCAGGTTTTTTTCTTTTATACAGCTGAAAGTCAGATCGAACAATTTTTCGATCCGCTGCCAGTTAGCATTTGCACTGGATGAGGAATAATGCTTTAGATTGGAACGTAGAAGAGAATCAAACGCTGTCCTGATAATATCAGTCTGATTCTGATGAAGACACTCAAAAATATTCATAAAATAAACCACCTTTTTAGATAAAATGAACCATTCAAAAATAGTAAAAAAAATGGATAGGGGTTCTGTCACATTGGGTAATCGTTGGAAATCCTTAATTTTCATTATGTTAGCAAGTATAAATTAGAAGGAGATAGAATGAAATTTTTAAAATATATAATTCTATTGACTGCTGCGGTATTGGCAGGTTGTTCGTCGCTCAGATTAGCTCCGGCAGATTTTTCCTGGCCCGTGGAATCCGTTATAAGTGTTGATGATAACGGGATGGCTAAGGAGGACAGGTATGCGCTGTCATTTAATGCAAAGCCTCTTTACTTTGAGGAGACTGGGGATTCCCTCGCATACCTTGACCGTGACCTGAGAGTAATACGAGATACGCTTGGCTATTATTATATAACCGGAAATAAATTTAAGAATGTTTATGTTTTTACAATGGGGGACGGAGCATTTAATCTCTACAATGAAATTCAGATTTCCGAAACAGGGATAACCGATCCGGTTTTTAATCAAAGACCTCCTTATATTGAATTAATTGAAGGAAATAAACAGTTCTATTTATCAAGCAATGGGATTGAGAGGGAGGAGAAGTAAATGAAAAGAAATATTCTAATAAATAGTCTGCTGCTCAGCCTGCTATTTTCATATGCAGTACTTGCCCAGTCAGATTATGAAATAGTGCAGAGTTTTAAAACAAAAGCCATGTCGATTGATGATTCCATTCGTAATGCATCAACGATTGAAGAGCTTCAGAGTGCGGGAGATAAAATTGATTCGCTGAGGAATGAATACTCTGATAAAAGAGATTTACTCGATAAAAGTCTTTACCCGCTGAATTTTAATAAAACCTTTGAAAATCTTCAGATGGCATATGATCTGCGGAAAGGAGACTTCACACAAATAAATGTACTCCAGACACAGGTTACCGGATTAAAGGACCAGGTTGAAGTTCTTAACCAGCGGAATACCGACCTTATATCACGTGTACAAATCCTTGAGGCTGCGAGCAAAACAGATAAAAGCCGGATCACGCAGCTTGAAAGAACCGTAGCCGATCTGAAAGCATCACTTCAGAAAAGAGATGAGCTTGTTATAAGTATGATTGACAGCCTTATTCCTCCCTCATATAGACAAAAATCAGAATTAAGCTCTGAGGAGAAACAGAAAGTTTACTCAGAAGTGCAGCAAAATAATGTTTTGAACAATGTTAAAAAATCGCTTCAGGATAATATTAAATTCCTTCAGGTAGCTACTCTTACACCCGAAGATCTTTCCGAAATAAAAAAACAGCAGGAACAGTTTGCAAAGCTCTGGAGGGGCGTTGGTCCTAAGCTGGTGAGCATTTATTCCGAAAAAAATGCCGGAACAAATGAGCTAAAAGAAATAGATCAGACATTTAATACCTGGAAGAATACCCTCAGCCAGCAGGCCTGGAATTCTGTAAGGCTCATTTTTGCAGATTACGGAATAAATCTCCAAAGGTTTTCAAGCGGTAAAGAATTCACAGAAACTGCAACTTCATTTATAAATGACGAAATCAAGAATATCGGGGTTAAAAACAGCGGAGATTCACAGATTACATATAAAAGTTTTGCTGACAGTGCCTGGTATGGTGAGGTAAAACCGACGTGGGTTCCTTATCTTATAGAGAATAATTTGTTTACGGAAGCCCAGAAAGATACTGTTGAAAACAAAATATCTGTCTGGAAGAACAGCTTGTACGGCAGCAGCTTTAACTGGATTTATATAGTAATAGGTGTCCTGGTAGTGCTGATTGTCATTTTGATCATTGTAAAGCGCAAACCTAAACCGCAAACTACTCAGCAGGAACCTTTTTAACTTTTTATATGGGCTGCCGTTCAGGCGGCAGCCTAATTTACCATCCCATCTTTTGTTTCAATGAATTAATATGAGCAACATGATGCTTACCGTGCCAGGCATATTGAGCAAGGATCCAATTAATATCTATTATGCCAATTACGGGGTGATTTAGTTTGTGGTAAAATTGATCTTTTTCCAGCGATTTAAGAAGTATAACCCACCTGATATGAACAGCTTCGAGCAATGCGAGAGAAGTATCTATCGGAGTAGTGACATAATCTTCGAGCTTTGCCCAGGCATCTTCCTTATATGGCTTAATTACGGGTTCTTTCTCTGTTAGTGCAAGTTTAGTCCTAATATAAGCATTCATATGGCTATCGGGAACGTGATGGACTACCTGTTCGAGAGACCACCCACCTTCCCTGTATGGAGTTGCCAGCTGCTCATCATTAAGATCTTCTACAGCCCGCCTAAGAAGAAACGGAGTTTCTTCAATCTCACTTATCAATCCTTCCCGTAGTTCATCACTGTATTCTTTCGGAGCTTTGAATTTTCCAATCGGGTACCTGAGATGATCAATTTCCTTCATAAGAAACACCTTTTAATATTAATTACATCCTAAATTAGTTCAGTCATATGGCAGAAACAACTAATGTTTTTATAAAGATGAATGGGAAGCTTAATCTCAATACAAGCGGCGGTTCAAGGGTCGTTTATTATGGTTCTGCCAGACCAGGAAGTACTGATTTCAGCGGAGGATCGGGATTTTTTCAAGGAGATTGGCTTATTCATAAAAGGCTGTCTCAAAACTGTCATTCCGAACCTGTTATGCAGAACAGGATGTATATCTGAATCCAGCAATTCCATTTCGTATTAAAACCGGAATCTGCAATCCCGTTGAAGCGGAAAGAATATTTGGCTATTGAGACAGCCTTTTTGAATTTAGTTACTGCACGTCTTTTGCTTTTACGACATTTCCCTTTGAATTATTTTTGCTTAATAATATCGATGCCATCATATCCGGGGTTACAGGATCAGGTACTTTATTATGAATAGCCGGCAGTGAATGCAGATAGGCAAAAATATTCTTCAGGTCCTCATCGCTCGATTTACCTATTCCAGGCCATGGCATCGGGGGCATTATAGGTCTTCCTATACCCATATGTTTTCCGGTTCTTAGAGCCTTAATAAACAAATCTTCAGTCCAGTTCCCCAGTCCTGTTTCGGGATCCGGAGTCAGGTTAGCTGTGTAAGATACTCCCCAAGGACCTATCCAGGCCGTCGCATCCATAGTTGCGTGTACCCACATCTTAGAGTTCAGCATTGCTGGATCGACATTCATAACCGGCTGATCCTGCGGATGTCCGGACAACAACTTTGTTGTATCGGGCACCGGACCCATTTCAGTCATCACTTTAGGAGAATGACAGTCATTACATCCTCCCAGTTCAACAAGCATTCTACCTTTCTCGATCCTTTCCTTGGTTGAAAGAACCTTCTCCTCTTTGGAATTATTACAGCCTGCCTGGATCAGCACTAAAACCACGAAAACAACTGCCAGGAACAAGGAAACTAACCGGACTCCATTCATACGAAACCTCATAAATTAAGTTATTGGATTGTGCTAATACTTTTATAAAATACAATCATTTGAAGCAATAGTTGGTAAGAATTTACTGCTTCAGCCTGTAAAAACCGGTAAAAATTTTCGATTAAAATGGAAACGGCAGTTAACTTATTTTATTCTTTGTCAAGACGCAATAGTTTATAAAAATTTTCCCCGGGGCGGTGATAAATGCTTCATCAGGTATCTTGTCGAATATGTACATTAAAAGTGACTAATTCGTTACAAATATTTTTGTTAACATTCGGATATTGGGATTAAAAAAGAAAGTATTATGAAAAGCATATTATCAGCTATGATTATTGTCCTGATAGTTTTCGGTGAGTTAAACTGCCAGGAGACGAGTATACAACATAAAACGAAAGATAAAACCGCTATGGATAATACATCTGTAAAAACCGATACCGCAACTTTCGGCCAGGGCTGTTTCTGGTGTTCTGAGGCTATTTTTGAACGAGTTGAAGGGGTAATGTCTGTTATTTCCGGGTACGCAGGGGGGAGTGTCCCTAACCCGACATATGAGCAGGTTTGCAGCGGAAATACAGGTCATGCCGAAGTAATTCAAATCATATATGATCCAAAAATAATTCCATATGATGACCTGTTGAAAATCTTCTGGAAAACACATGATCCAACAACATTGAACCGGCAGGGAGCGGATGTAGGAACGCAATACCGTTCGATAATCCTTTATCATAATGAGGAACAAAAAGATAAAGCGGAATATTATAAAAAGGAACTTGATCAGTCAGGAGCCTGGGATAAACCAATTGTGACGCAGATAGTTCCATTTACGAAGTTTTATAGGGCAGAGGATTATCACCAGGATTATTTTGAAAACAACCCGAACCAGGGCTACTGTTCTTTTGTGATTGCGCCAAAGGTGGAAAAATTTGAAAAAGTATTTAAGGACAAGCTGAAGAAATAATCACTTTATTATTTCCCCGTCCTGAAGATAGATTATCCTGTCGGCATATTCTTTGAGCCGGAGATCGTGGCTGGCCACAATGACACATTTGTTCTGCTGCGTGGCATATTTATGAAGAAGCTCTATTATTATCATTCCCTGGTTTGTTTCGAGACTGGCAGTCGGTTCATCTGCAAGAATCAAATCTGCATTATTCGCTATTGCTCTTGCAACTGCTACTCTTTGCTTTTCCCCCTGACTGAGCGAAACGGATGATTTATAAGCAAGTTCTTCTATTCCAAACTGTTTCAGCAGATTAAAAGCCTGCTTACCGACATATTTTTTATTCTGTTTTGCAAATCTTAAAACCAATTCAATATTCTGAATTGCAGTAAGCGAATCGATAAGGAGAAATGTCTGAAAAATAAATCCGATTTTTTTTGCTCTCAGCAGCTGAAGCTCTCCTGGTCTCATTTCAGAAATATTTTCATTATACAAAAAGACTTTTCCCGAGGTTGGTTCAAGTAACCCCGCTATTAGTGTTAATAAAGTGGTTTTACCGCTGCCACTGGGTCCTAACAGTAAAAGCAGCTCTCCTTTATTCACGTTCAGATTTATATCTTTAACTCCCGTACATTTATGAGAATTTGAACGATAAAACTTATTTACACCTTCCAGGTACACTATACCTTTATCATCTTTCATGAAACACCTCTAACGCATAAATCTTTCTGATTCTCTGGATTGCCACAAAAGAACTGATTAAGCCCACAATCACAGCAACCAGCATTACAAACACTATCTGGAGACAGGTATTTTCAGCAGTCACTTCAGGAGAAAGACGATGAATACCGGAAACTATGGGAAAGTATAAAATAATACCTGAAACACCCGCGGCAAAAATTATCAATAAAGCCTGCTTTATAACCAGTGATGAAAGAAATCCGGATGTTGCTCCCAGTGTTTTCATCACAGCAAAATCTTTTTTCTTTTCCAGAATACTAATTGAAAGTATCAGGCTCAGTATCACGGTCAATACAATTGCCCCGAGAGATGCAACGGCATAAAGGATCGGAAGAAAGCCGGATTCCATTTCGTGAATATTGTTTTGTAAAAATTCCTTCTGAGTATATATTATTATCCCAGGCAGTTTACCTGCCAGATCTTTTTTTACTTCATTAATTTTAATACCGGATTTAAGCTTAATTATATAGCAGGTGGTTAATTCCGGAAATCCAATAAGAGACCTTGTTTTGTCGATAGTTGTAAAAGCATATTGAATTACGAATGCATTTGTTCCTTTACTCAGACCTACCACTCTGAAATTTTCATCTTGTATTGACAGATTATCATTTAATTTAAATCCTGACTTCAATGCATATGCTTCATCAAGAACTATCTCATTTCCATTTTTTATATTTCTCCCTTTAACAAGTGCGGGTGGTCCGCCGAATTTATTGTCGGGTTCATATCCTGTGAGAAAAACGGTTGAATACCCGTTTTCACTTCTTACAGATGATAAAAGGAATAATACCGGGGAAACTGATTCTACCCCGGGATATTCACTAATAACTTTTCCCTGCCATGAAGATAACAATGAAGTTCCCCTGAGGATATTGGTACAATTTTTTTGAAGAACCCAGAGATCAGCATTATTTTTTCGTATGTACTCAACTGAACCGTCTGCAACACCTTTATATATACCCAGCAGGAATAACATAAGGATAATGCATAGTGACACCACTCCTATCGTTAATACCAATCGTACAGGCTGACTTTTTATAATACCTAGCGAATACATAATCTCACCTATGCAGACATTTCAACCTGGGTCACAAGCTTACCGGTAATTCTTTCGAATATTTCCTGAAGTGAGTGCCCGGTTATTGTAAGGCCATGATTTTTTAATCCGATTTCTGCGGATGTCGGATCTTCTGTTTTGATAAGGAGATTTATTACTTCCTCTGCCAGTTCTCTTGTCCCGCAGGGATAATTTTGTGCAGTGGAAATGACTCCATTAATCCAGGCGTGCACATGAATTATTGCATTAACCCCGGGAAAATTCTTATAGATAAGGTAATGCTCAACTGCATCCACCGAGACTCTTGCTTTGGGATTGTAATTAAGGGGCACACTCAGTAATGCTGTCCCTTCCTCAATATCAAAGCCTTTTACCAGAAGGATATCCTTACCTACTTCTCCAAGTTCTGATTTGTTTACTCCTCTTCCTGTCATCCAGTAAGTTGTGCTGCCAAGTTCAGGAATATTTTCCCTTGCACTTAAGTTCCCGTAACTTGCACCCGTTATTCCGAAAATTTTATAAATATGGTTCATTTGCTGAACACTCAGATAATTTCTTAAAGGAAATGGAACAGGCAGAACTCCCAGTTCATCGAGCGCTTTGCTGTAATACCGTATCTCGTTAATAATTTCTGAGCCACTGTAAAATCTTTGAGGAAGATCCGTGACAAATTTATTATCTGTTGCAAAATGAGCGCTGATGATAGGAAGTATTTTCCGGTATATCTCAATAGGATTATAACCAGAGAAATAAAATCCTGCCTCCGGAGTAGTAAACCAGACTTCGTTCAATTGATTTATAAATATGAACTGATTCGAGAGAGTTCTAATTAGGGTTGTGTAACAGGTTGACTGTAAATCATCTTTTAACTTCTCCCCGTCCGCCACAAAGGATATAACAAATACAGATTTTGACCTGCGGCGTACTGCCCTGGGATTTTCAAAGCTGGTAAAATTCAGAATGTAGTTGATTTCATCTACATCATTACTTAATTCATCCCCGTTAAGCAAACAGGCATTAACCATATCTTTTGCTATCTTATTCGAAAATAAGGTATTGTTGTTTTCAATTACTTTAAATTTCATTTCTCACCTCTGTGTTTAGATTATTTTTAATTGGCAAATCTCTCATAAGCAAATATTCATTAGTTTCTCTTTCTCTTACTAATTTATAATGATCTTCTGAAACCGATATTATAGCCGGTCTGGCAAATCCAAAGTTAGATTCGAAACCATTAAAGTATGCGCCGGTATCCATTACGGCTAAAATATCACCTTGATTAACCTGCGGCATCTTTATGTTTCTATAAACGATATCACTGGCAAAACAGCATGGCCCCGTTATTGTTGCGTATTCTTCCACAGGCAGGGATACATTATTTGCCAAAAATATTTTATGGTATTCATAATATGTGGGCAGAGTGATTGTCCCTAATCCTCCATCGGTAATCAGCCATTTATGCAGTGAATTGCCCTTTGTTCTTTGTACCCTTAATAGAAGGAGTTGACAGGAACTTACAATGCTTCTGCCGGGTTCATAAATTAATTCAGGAAGCCTGTTAAAGGGTAAGGTTGAAATTGTTTTACCGATACATCTGGTAAAATCATCAAATGAATAAGGATTCAGAACCGGTTTATATTGAAAATGTTTGAATACCTGTGAAACAATTAATTCATAGGTTTTAAGTTCCCTTGTTCCCGGTGAAGGATAACCTCCGCCGACATCAAGAAAATTTATATTAAAGCCTTCAGTAATTACGTATTGTAAAAGAGGAGATAACTTATTTATGACTTTTTTGTATTCATTTGGGTCCGAAATCCCTGTACCAATATGAAAATGGAAGCCCTGGAAGGATAAATTATTATTCTGCCTGATCAGGTCGAGCGCATAATTAATTTCATTTTGTTTTATGCTTAAACCAAAAACACTTTTTCTGCTCCCTGTAGCGCTACCTGCCGGTAAACCCTTAGGGATATAATCAGGGTTTATTCTCAAAAGTACGCTGACCTTTTTATTTTGCCCGGCCGATAATGTAGAAAGAGATTTTAATTCATCTATTGAGTCAACGCTGATAAGCTTTACATCAGCCTCCAGACATTTTGCAAGGAAAGTATCTGTTTTACACGGTCCGTTAACGATAATTTCACTTCCATCAAATCCCGAAATAAGTGCAAGGTTTAGTTCAAATTCCGTCATTACCTCCGCTCTAAGACCTGCAGACTTTATGATGCTTACAACGGCCGGAACAGAATTACATTTAAAAGGATAATGAACTAAAACATTGCCCGGGTAATTTATCTCAGCTGAGGTTTTAAAAGCTTGCCGCCCTGTCTGAAAGCCTCGTTTCATCCAAAACGTAAAGAGGTGTACCATATAATTCTGCAAAATCAGTCAAAACAAAATCACGGAGCATTAGTTCACTCTTTTTACCAGCTGCTAATCCCCAATCCGAAGGTTTTAATATTTCTTTTTGCTTTTTCATTTTTTTTCGTCTGCCTGATACAATCTTACCGTTATCAGGAGTTATTGTTGTCATGAAATTGTAAGGATTTTGTAAAAGATTTGACAACGGGTCTTAAATGCATTCTGAGACAATCAAACCGGAAGCAGATAAATAACTTTCTGGTTTAGAGATGAGGTTCTTGCCTAAAATCAAATAATCTTTTTCCGGCTGCATACCAAATCTTTCTGCTGCTTTTACCGCGAGAAGATTATCATCATACATCCAGGTTGTTTCAAGCTCATCATAATTTCCGGCTAATAATACAGTTGCATTTAGCAAAAGCTGATGTGCCATTGTACGCTGAAAGGCTTTTTTTATTCCCACAGCAAATACGATCGCACGTCTGATCTTTTTTTTGTTCCTGATAAGATTGAGATATTTTAAGGGTCGAAATTTTCCATTAAATGTTTTGAGAAAAGGATTTATATCCAACGCAAATTGAATTACACCAACAGGCGTACCCTTGTATTCAACAAACTTAATAAGATCCGGCGGAGTAACAAGATGAAGATATTTTGCAGAAAAAACATATTCCTCTTTACTTACGGGAATAAAATGCCAGTTGTCTGAAAATGCATCATTATAAATCTCTCTTAAATAATCCAAATCTTCTTCTTCCCTTTTAATGTTAAAAGAACGGATTTTCATATCCTTCGATTCAGTGCACAGACTATCCGCATAGTGCTGCTTTAAAAAATCTTTCAAATGTTTATTGCTTCTTATGTTAAGTTTCTTCAGAACATTAAATCCTGCTTTCTCCAGTAAGTTCTGATAATAAGGCGGATTATATGTTTGGAAGAATGAGGGGGCACTATCAAATTTGTTTGTAAGAAGTCCTAACTCAGAATAAAGATTGGGATTAAACGGGCCCTCCAGAAATTCTACTCCCTGGCGGCAGCAAAAACTTTCAGCCTCAGCAAACAATGCTTTTACTGCCTCGTCGGAATTGATTGATTCAAAGTAACCGAAGAAGGCGTTTTTAATTCTAAATTTCTGCTGATGCAACCTGTTAATTATTACAGCACATCTGGCAACTATTAAATTATCCCGATAAGTACTAAACAGTCTAAGTGCCGTATTCAGGAAATATGGATTTTTATCAGGATTCAAAATACGCTTTACTTCCGATTCTATTGGCGGAACCCAGCAGATGTTACCAGCATAAATTCTGTATGGCAGCCTGATAAATTCCTTGAATTGTCTTTTTGTTGTAACTTCAATGGTTCTGTAAACCATGACTTTTCCTCTTTATGAATTTCTTCTATTATGTAACGATCATAGATGAAAGATAAATCTCTGCAATGAAGCAGGTTTGCCAGTTCTCTGTTTGAGCGAATCCTATTATCAAGTCCGGCCGGGTGTTCTCTATGGACCAGCAGATTGCGATACGTTATAACAGAATTATCTTTTGCAACACGGATTGTCTGATTAAGCAGCTTTTCGAATTGTTCCAGCGATAACCATTCAAAAATATTTGTGAAGTTAAACCTGGAAATTACGGAATCAGGCAGCTTTGAAAAGTATTCTTTGCAGCCGCTTGT
Source organism: uncultured Bacteroidota bacterium (assembly GCA_963764235.1). Taxonomy (GTDB): domain Bacteria; phylum Bacteroidota; class Ignavibacteria; order Ignavibacteriales; family Ignavibacteriaceae; genus DATFVA01. The sequence goes on from CAVXRO010000006.1 coordinate 154,422, forward strand.
AATTATTTCTATCCTGTTCAGCCTGCTTTGTATTATTTCATAATTATCTCTCTGCAGATAAGGGGGAAGGTATTCGGTGTTATAATTTCCCCTGAGTATATAAGTAAGAAAGTAATTTTCTTTCAAGGGTAGTTCTGTTATTGCTTTCTTTACTTTTGACGCAAAGTTATTTCCGAATGAAAAATTTTCATCAAGATATCTGAAAAAATCACCGGTGAAAAGCATACTCATTGCCCTTCTGCTTAGCAGTACACGGGTGAATATTTTCCATCTCAGGTTATCCCATTTTTTCTTATAAATATTTTCTCTTTCATACCTTGTTGAAGCGATGAACAACTTATGAATTGTCTTTTTACCAATAAGAATGATTAAGACTCTCCTCAGCAATTGCATATATCTTTCATATCTGCCGGAATGAATGAGTCCTTTCTTAATTTCTTTCAAATGATTATCCCAGAACATTTGTGCGTTATTGCTCAATAAATCCCTCGAATCTTTGTAGAGACGAACTCTTGAACCGGAATTTCTGATTCCAAATAACTGGAGAACTTCATCATAGCTTAGACGTTTCATTGCTGCTATCTTTAACTCAAGCAGATAGTTTTGATGAGGGTTAAGATCCAGCGATATTATTTTCTTAGGGTTATCTAACAGGAATGTTAATGCATTACAACCGCCGGAAGTAATTGTAAAAATGATATCTTCTGAATTTATATTGAATGCTGCTCTGTCAATCTGTGGATCCTCCCAGCATTGAGCATAAAGAACACCCTCAAACACCTTATTCTTTTTCTTACTTTTTTTCCCAACACCTATTCCTGTGTGTACAATTGCCCAGTCAATTACTCCCGGAACCCCAATAATCATTGCATAAATAAAACTATTCCAGTAAGCTGCAGCAATGAACCCGGGAATAAACAGAATATAAAGCGCATTGTGCCTGAATCCGTCATAATTTATTTTTAATTTTTTAATCCGTGTGAAAAACTTTGATAAACTATTCAGATTAGGAAGGAATCTGGGGACAGACTTTACATAACCAATATAATCATTCCCATATTGCCTGCAGAGTGAATTTTCTTCAAATAATATTAGTCTCACATAATGAATATAAAACAGAACCGGCATTATTAAACCAATGGGAGGAAGGAACAAAGAGAAGACAAATATGGCCAGCCAGTCTGCAAGATAAATCGGGTTTCTTACCAGCAGGTAAGGTCCTTCCTTACTCAGCAAATCCGTTCTCACCTTGAACGTCATTACAATTTCAGAGGAAAGTTCCGTACCCGACCACATTCTTAATAAAGAAATAAATATCATAACAAAAGAGGCTGTAATGAATGCGGCAGATGCCGGTGTCTGGTTCAATGATATTTCCTTTAAAACCTGCCGGTACAAAGGATCGGTATCGGGGAAAAAACCAAAGCTGATTAAACAGGTTAAAAGAACAATGGATAAAGAAATGAATATTCTGTATTCAAATTCAAATTTTAATAAAGATTCATATTCGTGTTTCATTTTTTCCTCTCCTTAATATTTGGCCGTATTATATTTAATGATGATGGTAACACTTCAACTTTCACCGGAAGCTCGGTTAAAATTTCACCGTCTGCTTCCGAGACAAGATTTTGGGCGTTAGAAATTGTAAGACACTTAATTCTATAACAACGGAATCTTGGATCTTTTAAATGCCGGCCTGAATAGATACCCGGGAATACCGACAGCATTTCCTTTTTAGTCATTGCCGGGATTAAAAGAATGTCGAGATATCCATCATTAAGTTTTGCATCGGGAGTTAACTGCATACCTCCGCCTGTATAATTTCCATTTGAAATCACAATACCAGTTAATTCGTCACTTATTATTATGTCATTATCGATCTGAAGAACATAATATTGTGGTTTGACATTTTTGATAACTTTTAATACCCCAAAACCAAATGCAAAACTTCCAGTTAACTTTTTATGGTTATCAGAGACATTTTTTACTACTTCGCCGCCAATACCGATCTGGAATTCATTAATAAAATGTGAATGCTCCCCTGACGACAGCGTAATTCTTCCAAGATCTGTTTTCCCAATATTGAGTTCCTTAATTACTTCAAATTGTTTGTGTATATCTTTTGGTAATCCAAGACTTTGTGCAAAACCCTGGCCAGTACCGCTGCTAATAATAGCGAGAGCACTGGCGGAATCAGCCATCTTTCCATAATTATAAAATCCATTCACTACCTCACGGATTGTTCCATCTCCCCCGACAGCAACAATAAGGTTCCTTCCGGAAGCGATTGCATGCCTGGTTTTGGTAACTGCGTCTCCCGGTCTTTCGGTGTACTCTATTATAAAATCATCCCAGTATTTCCTGATTTCCGAAAAGATTAATTTTCTTCTCTTCCAGGTTCTGCCGCCAGCTGAAGCGGGGTTAAAAATAATATGTACTTTAAAAGCAGACATTTATTCATCCAATATCTGCTTCAAAAATATTTTATAATTGAGACGAAGTTGTCAAAGGATTGTAAAAGCTTTGTAAGAATTATGTAAGAATAGTTTAGAAGATATGCCCGAAATTAAAATAAAACCCCGTCGTTTCCTTGCTGAAGCCAAAATCTGCCCGGACGACAAAGTTATCCATATAAAACCTAAGCCCTACTGCAGGACATATTTTCCATTCACCGAGGGAAAACTTTTCAAGTGAAGAAAATACTCTGCCTGCGTCAATTCCTGCAATTCCCCCAAATCTCCACCATATCGGGAATCTGAATTCTGCATTTATATATGTACTGCTCTTATCCAAAAACCTATCCTGAGGGTATCCCCTGAGGGTCTGATTCCCGCCTACCGGCAGAAGAAACTGTACAGGAATATCGTTCCCGATCAGCTGCTGCAGAGTTACTCTTTCAGCAAAAATCAGTTCATCGAAGATAACGCTATGAAAAGACAATATCGTTAAAGAAGCGTTGCTGAATGCCCGGTTCATAAATGAGAAAGGAGCGGATGATTCAAAACCGGCTGATATATTAATTCCATCAGAAGGGTTGATTATGCTGTTCCTGGTATCATAAACCGCACATAACTGAATGGAGAGATTATCAGTGCTTGTATAAAAATCATTGTCTTCGGGGAGCAATTTTTCGGGGAAATTCACGACTTTTATTATACTATATTTTATTCCGGTTTGAAAAATGAAAGAGGAAGTAAGGGCCTTGCTCAAAACAAAACTCATAGCGAATGGCTCCCTGGTATATATTTTTCTTTCATTAAAAAGTGATGAATTTCCTATCCCATAAAAATAATAGCTGATCCATTTATCATAATCTGCAATAATATCAACCGCATAACCGAAATCTTTTCCCTGTCTTACTTCATAGTCGGGATAAGAAAACTGAAACCTGTACCACCTTTCCCCTCCAGTGCTGTTATAAAGAATTGCATCATAACTTTCATTTCTATCGAATAAGTTTCTAAGGTATCCTTTTATACCGTAACCGAACCCGGCATCAGTATCATATGTGACCACGGGAAATACTTCCCAGTCAATTTTACTTAATTCTGCTGTCGTTAGTTTCGTGGAAGTTTGCCCGGGGGCCTGCCGGGCTCCCCAAAAAAGGACCAGAAAAGCAATCCACATAGATATCCGGTACATAAAAGAATATCCCTCCTGTGTTAAAGTTAAAAACAAAAACGTTTTATTTGTCAAAAAATTGTAAAAAACGCGGGTAAGTCAGACTTCCGGTTTAATTGCGGCAGCCGGCTTCGAAGGAATAAGCAGCAGTGCCGAGGCTGATATTATACTAACAATAAAAGACGCAAACCAGACTTCTTTACCCCCAAAATTATCATATACTAAAGTGCCCAGCCAGGGACCAAGAGTAAAGGCAAGGCTGAAAGACATCTGGAAATATCCCATATATTCCCCTCTCCTGTTCGGTGGTGAGATTTCAGCGGCAAAAGCTGAGCTGGCAGGAAATAAAATCATTTCACCAAATGTCCAGATTACAATCGTAACAATAAGAGGGATCACTCCGCTTACAAATGCTGTTGCACCGAATCCGACGCCGATTAATAGCGCACCAAGGGCAAGTGATTTTTTCTCTGACCAGGTAGTCATGGCAGTATTTAAAGGAACCTCAACAAAGATTATGAGGACGGTATTCACAGCTGTCAGCATACCGAAAGTTGATGTCTGAAAGTGCAAATCTTTCACCAGGTATAGGGGCAGAACGCCGAGATGTTGAAAGATCACCATTGTTGCAGGTGTGATGGCAAGCAGGAAAAACAAGAACCGGAGGTCTTTCAGAACAGTTCCTTTATGAGACTGAAGTTTTTCTACTTCTTTTTCAATTTCTTCGCGGTCGATCTTGTGCCTGATTGGGTAAAAAGTTAAAAATACGGCAGCCATAATAGCTGTAGCAGCATCTACATAAAAAATTATGGCGAAATTCAGCTGCGCTAAAAAACCTGCGGCAACAGGACCGATACTCATCCCAAGGTTTATAACAAGCCGGTTCATAGCAAATGCCGTACGCCTTTTATCAGCAGGCGCTATATATGAGATAAGTGACATAACAGCAGGACGGAAGGCTTCATTTATTATCGACCATAGGAGAGTTACTGCCAGCAGAAGCATGAACCCGGTTATTAAAGGATAAAAAATCAGAATGATGCCTGAGAAAAAAAGGGAGACCTTCATAACGGTAAGCGAACCGATCTTATCTGACAGCTTCCCGATGAAAGGTGCTGTAATCAATGCCCCAAGGCCGTAAAAGGTAAGGATTAATCCTGCAGTAGCAGCATCCTCATGAAGCCGGGTAGTAAGATAAAGAGCAAGAAACGGAAGTACCATCGTTCCTGAACGGTTTATGAGGGTAGCAGTATAAATTACCCATAGGTCCCGTGATAAGCCTTTTACACCTTTCCAGGGATTCAAATATTTTCCTGCTGTTTAAATTTGGATTGACAAATATAATTCAGATTTCCCGAATTGGATATAAGAATTAATAAAAAAAAGAGATGTGCTTAAACATCTCTTTTTCCATAACCAATATTTATTACTTACTACTGAACGTTATAACTAAGCAGCTCCCAGGTATCTTTAATATTATCAAATCCCTGGATGCGTCTGTACATTTTAACGATTCCGACGTTCTCTACGAACCAGGTAACTGAATAGCCGTATACGTTGGACCTGCCCCAGTTTCTTTCTATCTTGAAGGCATCGGAAAAATTGTCAGCAGGAACGGTAACAGATTCTTTGTTTTTTACAATTGACGAATCTGAATCCTCGTCAGGATTTGTCCATGTTTTACCAACTTCAAGGGGGAAAACAATTGTGTGATCTACCACATTGGAATAAGCATCTTCATAATAATACACTGTGCTTTTATCAACATTTACATAAAGAGTATCATTATAAGTGTGTGAATTTCTAACCCAGATAGTCAGATCTTTCCCGTTGCCTGTTGTTGTCCCGACGATGCTTACCGTTAGTGTGTCGACAGAACCACTCAGGCTGTCGTGAACGGCATAAACCCATTCGTCGCCAACTTTGTTGGGGAAAGATCCTGTATTAACTTCCGGTGGATTGTTCTCTGTCGAATTCTTACATGCCGACAGCAGCAGAGATATAAATAATAAGATAAATATCTTATAAAGATCTGTTTTCCTTAACATATAGCCTGTCTTTCATTTATTAAATAATAACACATGTTAGTAAAACAAAAAACAACAGATACTGTAGGAGAACACATAAATCATCGTTTTAAGCAATATCACGTCCGTATCACTAATAATGGTTAACTATTATAACTCCTGTTATGATAATTATTCCGCTGATAAGCATAAGAAGTGTAATGGTTTCGTGTAAGAAAATCCAAGCAGAAAATATGGTCACAAATGGTTCAAAATAGAGAAATGCGCCAACCCTGGAAGAATCCATCTCTTTAAGTGATTGAGCCCACAAAACATATGCAATTCCGGAACAGAAAATTCCAAGAAATATTACAGATATCCAGCCAATTGATGAAAGATGCTCCAGCCGTAACAGGGTATCTCTGTTTGCAGTAACGGGCAGAATAATAATGGCCATCAGAATAAAAAGGTACAGGATGGTCATAAGCGGAGGGTATGTCAGACTGATTTTTTTGTTAACCATAGAATAGACGCCCCAGGTGAATGCACTTACAAGAACCAGAAAATCACCCTTATTCGTCAAGAACCCGACCGAGGAAAAATCTCCTTTGCTTATTAGCAAAAAGAGTCCCGTAAAAGCAATTATTATTCCCACGAACTGTTTCAGGTTAATTCTCTCTTTGAAGAAGATCATCCCCATAATGGCTATAAAGATAGGAGCAGTACCGATGATCCAACCGGTATTAGCAGCAGATGTATACTGAAGTCCTGTTACCTGTATCCATAAATGAAAAACCGCAATTGCCGCCAGCAGAAGAATGAAAGCATGCTGTTTAAGTTTTATGGAAAAATCCTTTTGAGTGTGTACGGCAATAATTACAAGGAAAGTAATTCCCAGCAGGAGCCGTATTATTATGATCATTACAGGGGTTAATTCATTTAAGGCTGTTTTAGTAGCTATGAATGAGAGTCCCCAAAATATAGTTGCAAGCAGAGGTTTGATATATACGGCAGGATTATTTTTCATAAATCCTTATAAGAATTATCTCGCGTAAAGTCCGCCGGTTTGTTCCAGCCAGTCTGCTATTTTATCAGCAGCTTTAGCAATATCATTATCAGATACATCAATCTCAAGGACAGGCAAAACCGACCGGGCTATAAGACTCTTCATTAATGTCTGCTCTTCTATAAAAACATGAATATCATCATACTGCTTTGGATTTCCTGAAACTTTTAATCTTTCTTCTCTTGCTTTGAAGAAGGACGTCGATGAGCGGGTGCAGAAGACAAGATGAAACCCAAGATCTTTAAGCCCTTCTTCCAGCCAGCTGAAATCGTATTGTTTTTTATGAGCTTTTAACTGATAAGCTTTTGTTGATATATGGAAGCGGTCAATTATCCAGGAATAATATTTCTGCAGTTCAAATAATTTTAACCAGGTCCTGTAAGTTTCCATTGCCTGGATTTCTTCCTGCTTTTCAAAATTTATTAATCCTCTGCCCCATGGAAAATTAGTAAAGGAGCACCATTCTGCTGAGATTAAGGGTGAATGATACCTGTATTTTCTTGGTCCAACAATACGGGGGTGTTCATTCAGGGTGAATGCAATTTCCGTTTTGAAGGTTAGGCGCGTTCCTTCAAGAATTATTTTTGGACAAAGTTTTCCGCCCATTTTTTATTTTGATTTTTCTGTTTTTCTGGCTGAGGAATAATCTTTCAGGTAATAGTGTATCTTGGTTTCGGGCATCTCGACTTTTGTAATTTCAACACCACTTTTAGTGTAAAAGTCAGTTGCAAGAGTATCATGAAAATCCGAAAAAACTACCACGCGTTTTATCCCGGCGGCAATCAGCGCCTTAGCGCAGGTGGTACAGGACATATTTGTAATGTAGGCAGTAGAGCCGCTGATATTTATTCCATGAATAGCTGCCTGTACAAGCGCGTTTATCTCGGCATGGTTTGTCCGCACGCAATGATTATCAACCACAAGGCAGCCTTCATCTTCGCAGTGCGGCTGTCCCGGCAGTGAACCATTATATCCCGTTGCAAGCACGAATCTGTCCTTAACCAGTACGCATCCGCAGTGCATCCGGGGGCAGGTTGCCCGTTCGGAAGCAAGCATTGCCAGTTTTAGAAAATATTTATCCCAGGAGGGCCTTTTGTTATTCTTCATTTTATCTAAAATTTTTTTGCTGTTCAAAAATAAGAATTATCACCGGAAATCTAATCCACCGAAGATTGTATTTTTCAGGTTTTTCCATTCCGGTTTAAGTATGCTATAATAAATCGTATCACGCCTTCTCCCATCCTGCATAAGTGTGTGACTCCTTAAAATCCCCTCCTCTGCAGCACCGATTTTATTTAATGCTTTGCGGGACTGCAGGTTCAGAACATCAGTTTTAAATTCAACTCTTTCAATTCCCAGCTCTTCAAATGCATATTGAAGCATCAGGAATTTACATATTTTATTTAACCCTGTTCCATGGAACTCTCTGCCCAGCCAGGTTGCCCCTATTTCCAGTCTTTTATCCTTATTCGAAATATTACCGAAACTGCTGCTACCCGCAGTTTTTTTGGTCTTCTTATCAATTATTACAAGGGGATAGGCGAAACCTGCTTTCTTATGGCTGAGAGCCGATGAAATATAATTCTTAAGCTCTTCATCATTCATGCACCTTGATACATTGAATCTCCAGATTTCATAATCGTACGCGATCTTAGAAAGGCCCTCAAAATCTTCTTCCGTCATTGATTTCAAAAGTGCAGATTCATTTTCAAGCACTATATGTTCCGAAAAACTGAACTCCATAATAAATTATCTTATTTTAATACTGTTATAATTAGAATCATTTACAAAGGATAAATAATGGGTCCCGGTAAATTTAAGGCTCTTTTAGTTAAAGAAGAAAACGGAAAATTCATCCGTGAGATTGCAGATAGGAAAATTGAGGATCTTCCGGAAGGAGAGGTTCTTATAAATGTTAAGTATTCATCTTTGAATTATAAGGATGCTCTATCGGCCACGGGAAACAAGGGAGTAACCAGAAAATATCCCCACACGCCGGGAATAGACGCTGCAGGATTGGTAGTTGATACAAAGAGCGACAAATTCATTGAGGGAGATGAAGTGCTTGTAACAGGCTACGATCTTGGTATGAATACTTCAGGCGGTTTTTCAGAGTACATACAGGTACCGGCCGCCTGGGTAGTCAAAATACCCGATAGGCTTTTCCTTAAAGAAAGCATGATCCTGGGTACAGCAGGATTAACAGCCGCGCTTGCGCTTAATAGAATGCAGCTGAATGATCTGGATAAAGAAGGTGAAGTGCTTGTAACCGGAGCTTCGGGAGGTGTGGGATCAATGGCAGTGGCATTGTTAGCCGCGCAGGGATATAATGTTGTGGCCGGTACCGGAAAATCTGATCAGGAGACTTACCTGAAGCAACTTGGGGCGGTCTCATTGATCTCCAGGGAGGAGATGACTGATAAATCCGGTAAGGCACTGTTCTCCGGAAGATGGAGCGGTGTTTTTGATACCGCAGGTGGTGAAATTCTTTCTACGGCCATTGCCTCTACAAAACAGTGGGGAGTTGTTGCTGCATGCGGCAATGCAGCTTCAGTTGAACTTCACACTACTGTTTTTCCATTTATACTGCGGGGAGTCAGTCTTCTTGGTATAAATTCAGAAAAGACTCCAATGGCGCTGAGAGAAAAAATGTGGGAGAAACTCTCAAATGAATGGAAGCCTGTAAAACTGAATTTGATGTACAAAGAATGTTCGCTTGAGGAAGCTAACCTTAAAATTGATGAGATACTGGAAGGCAGAATAAAAGGAAGAATTTTAGTAAACCTTGATAAATAAAGGAGGGTTAGATTTTGAAACTTTGGCTGGAAAGGGTACGGCAAATTGAATAGCCCTTCTGAACCTTTTCTTCAGGCCAACCTAAGACCATCTCACACCCAAAATGTTTTGATTGGCTGACGGCACCAATATCCGGAACTACTTTGACAAGATAAGGTGCTGATTACAAATTTTTCTCCACCAGATTTTTAACTGCGGCTGCCCAGGTATCGTTATCGTTAAGACTTTCAACAAGCTGAACTTTTTCTCCGCCATGTTCTCTGAACAGCTGCTGATATTCATCTCCGATTTCGATAACCGTTTCAAGACAATCAGCCACAAAAGCAGGACTAAAGACAAGCAGTTTTTTAGCCCCCTTCTCTGCCTGCTCAATCACTACTTTATCCGTGAAGGGTGTGAGCCAATTCTTATCAAGCCGGGATTGGAAGCTGACCGTATACTTATCTGCCGGAATATTCAATCTTTCAGCCAGGGCCCTCGTTGTGGCATAACACTGAGCTTTGTAGCAGTATTTGTTTTCTTCGGTAATTTCATTTTCACAGTTATGATCATTACATGGTTTTCCATCAACATAAACTTTATCAACCTGCCTGACCGGAAGACCGTGATAACTGAATATAACTTGGTCATAATCATTAATATTATATTGTCTGCCACTCTCTGTAAAGGCATCAAGGTATCCTTCATCGTCCCAGAACTGAGTTATAATTTTAACTTCCGGTATTACCCACCATTTCTTAATAATCTTCATTGCTTTATCAGCGGCCGATCCCGATGTTGCCGAGGCATAATGAGGAAATAAAGGGAGGATCAGGATCCGGCTATAGTTCTTCTTTCGCATTCTTTCCAGGACTTCATCCATTGAAGGACTCTGGTATCTCATTGCAAGCTCTACCTCATAAGAATCACCCAGTATGCTCTGCAGTTTTCCGGCAAGGCTGACGCTGTAATACAGAAGTGGGGAACCGTTTTCTGTCCATAGTTTCTCATAAATCTTTGCAGATTTCGGAGCCCTGACAGGAACAATAATCAGGTTAACAAGCAGCTTTCGCGCAATCCAGGGGATATCAATTACCCTGGCGTCATTAAGAAATTCACGTAAATATTTCCTGACATCGGGGACAGACGGACTGTCGGGTGTACCCAATTGAATTAATAATACTCCGGTTTTATTCATGTACTCTTCTCATAATTTTTTATCTTTAACAAATACAAACGGGAAATAGTTTAATAATTTAACCAAATTTATTTTTAAGTTCATTTCTGATTAGATTTGAACAGATGAATTTTAAAGGTGGGAGAAAAAATTGAGGCGCATTTTCTTTTCTGCAGTAATTTTACTGCTCTCTATAATAAACATAAATTCTCAGTCAAAACCATATGTAATTCTGATAAGTTTCGATGGGTTCAGATGGGATTATGTAGACCGGGGGATTTCGCCCCATTTCGATTATATCGGTGAGTATGGAGTTTCTGCTGAATCGCTGAGGCCCTGTTTTCCCTCAAAAACGTTTCCGAATCATCTTTCAATAATAACGGGAATGTACCCTGAGCACCATGGAATTATCTCAAACGGATTTTGGGATAACTTCACCGGGAAACAATATTCAATGAGTGATTCACTTTCTGTAAAAGATGCCTATTGGTATAAAGGGGAAGCATTCTGGGAAACCGCAGAGAGACAGGGAATAAAAACGGCGGGTTATTTCTGGCCGGGTTCAGAGGTGTCACTCTCGTACAGGCACCCAACCTACTATAAAAAATACGTACACCTTAAACCATACCGGGAAAGGGTTGATGGAGTAATTGAATGGCTGCAGCTTCCGTATAATAAACGTCCCCATTTCATTACCACCTATTTTGATGCCACCGATACGTACGGGCATAAATACGGACCTGATTCGCCGGAAACAAATTTCGCGATAGCGCAACTGGATTCCATACTGGGGTATTATTTCGACAGGCTGAAGGAAATCAGCCTGTTTGACAGTACAGATATCATTGTCGTTTCTGATCACGGGATGACAAATGTAAGTAATGATAAAGCTGTAAATATCGAAACAATACTTGCGGGTTTAAATTATCGGCAAAACGACCATGGCCCTTTTATGATGATTGAGCCTGAAGGAAATAATATTAACGAAATTTATTCACGCCTGAAAGAGAATGAGACACATTACAGGGTATACAAACGGGAGGAAGTCCCGGCATATTTTCATTTTTCGGATAATCCTCTTATAAGCAGGATAGTAATTATTACTGAGAACGGCTGGAGTCTTGAGACAAACAAGACAATTGAGCGTAACAGGAAGTATGGAGAAAAAGGAAACCACGGGTATGATAACTATTGGATGGATATGAACGGGATCTTTTATGCCGCAGGACCTTCTTTCAAGATTAATTATCAGGTGGGTACTATTAATAATATTGATATATACCCCCTGCTGTGCAGGATTTTTCAAATCAAACCCAACCCTTTAATCGATGGAAACATAGACCGTATAAGCTATATTCTGAAAAAGTAATTCGAAACAGATAAGTATCTGAATATTTAATCGGAAAGAAGGATTTGAATCTATTGTCCCTCTTTTTCTTTCTCTTTTTCCTGTTCCTCTTCTTCCTCCTCAACTTCGAACTTTAACCTTTTGACGAGTTTACCGATCGTTAACCCCTGCACTCCTATTGAAAATAGGACAATAACATACGTTACAGCCACAAAGAAGCTTCTATTCATCTCGGATTGAAGAGAGAGTGCAAGTGCAACAGAAATGCCTCCACGGAGCCCTCCCCATGTCAATATCAATATGCTGTGTTTCGTAAATGTATGTTTCATTGCCTGAACAGGGATTCCCACCGAAACGAATCGTGCGAATAAAATAACGACAATACCAAATAATCCTATCAGAAGGTAAAATGGTTTAAGGTCTATAACCAGGAACTCAAAGCCTATGAGCATGAATAAAAGGGCATTCAAAATTTCATCAGTCATTTCCCAGAACTTATCTACATACGACTGTGTGGTATCGGACATTGCATACCGTCTCCCGCGGTTTCCGGTTATAATTCCAGCTACTACCATTGAGAGCGGACCTGATACCTGCAGAATTTCGGCAAGGGAGTAGCCTCCCGTTACAATTGCAAGAGTTATAACTACCTCAACCTTATAATTATCTATTGACTTGAGAAGGTAAAACCCGGCGTATCCCAGGGCAAAACCCAGAATGATACCTCCGGCAGCTTCTCGTAAAAAAAGAAGTCCTACATCTATAGCTGAAAGATTTTCAATACCTATTTTGGCTACTTGGTAGAGACTTAGAAATATTACAACAGCAACACCGTCATTAAAGAGAGATTCCCCTGTTATCTTAACCTCCAGGCTTTTAGGAATGCCAGCCTCTTTAAGTATTCCCAGTACAGCAATGGGATCAGTGGGAGATATGAGCGCCCCGAACAGCAGGCAGTATATATAATCTATCCGACTGTTTATCAATATCATGAAATAATAAAATATAGTACCTACAATAAACGTTGATGTTATTACACCGAGTGTTGCAAATACCATTACTGGGTACTTTGATTCAAGCAGCTTTTTAGAGTTAACGTTAATTGCCCCGGCAAACAGTAGAAAACTGAGCATCACGTTTAGAAGAATATAGGAAAAATCGATACCCTTTATCGCTTTGGCTACTTCCTGTTTAAACCCGATGTTGAGGTAACCAAGTCCCACCAGCCCCAGAGACGTTATAAGCGCTATGAGCAGCATCCCAATGGTATGCGGGAGCCTGAGAAATCTATAGTTAATATATCCGAATGCTGCGGAAAGAACTATTAATACCGATACAACATGAAAGAAATTCATTAATTAATATTTTAAACTTTGCAGGTAAAACTAAATATCAGATTTTTATTACCACGGATGAGTGATGCGTTTAACTTTGATGGGTATACTCTGACGGCGGGAAAATTACACCATATCAAAATTTTTCTTAAACATCATAATTCAAAACCGGTCCCAGCCATCTTTCTGCTTCATCAAGACTCATTCCTTTTCGCTTATGATAATCAAGGACCTGATCTCTACCAATCTTCCCTACATTAAAATATTTTGCTTCCGGATGAGCAAAATATAGGCCGCTTACCGAAGCGGCGGGGTACATCGCAAGGTTTTCTGTTAATCGTATGGAGGTATTTTTCTCAACCTCAAGCATATCAAAAATCAAGGTTTTTTCTGTGTGGTCAGGCTGAGCGGGATAGCCCGGTGCCGGGCGGATTCCCTGGTATTTTTCCTTTATCAGATCCTCGTTATGAAGTTTCTCCCCTGGCGCATAACTCCAGTAATTTTTTCTTACAAGCTCATGAAGATGCTCGGCAAAAGCCTCTGCCAGTCTGTCGGCCAGTGCTTTGGTCAAAATGCTGTTATAGTCATCGTGATCAGCTTCAAACCTGTCTACCAGTTCTCCGGTTCCGATACCAGCAGTTACAGCAAAAGCTCCGATCCAGTCTATTCTGCCGGACTCTTTCGGGGCAATATAATCTGAGAGGGCAAGGTTCGGGAGGCTGTCTGTCTTCTTTGCTTGAGAACGAAGTGTATGCAGAACCCTCTTGATTCCATGACGATTCTCATCGGTATAAACTTCTATATCGTCCCCGACAGAATTCGCAGGAAATATTGCGAAAACCCCGTTAGCTGTAAGAAGCCCTTCATTTATTATTTTATCGAGCAACTTTTGGGCATCGTCAAAAAGTTTTTTTGCTTCAGAGCCGAATTTATTATGGCTGAATATGGCCGGATATTTTCCTTTCATCTCCCAGGTGAGAAAGAAAGGAGTCCAGTCAATATACTTTCTAAGCTTTTCAAGGGGGAAATCCTCAAGAACTGTGATGCCCTGTTTTGCCGGTTTAACTATGCTGATTCTGTTCCAGTCAGTCTTTAGTCCATTCCTTCTGGCTTCATCAAGAGAAAGGAGGTTATACTGCCCTTTTTTCCTGTTATGCCTCTCACGGATATCAGAATACTCCCCTTTTGTTTTTTCAATAAAGTCAGCAGCGATTGTTTTATCGGGATTAATAAGATTACTAACTACTTGTACGCTTCGTGAGGCATCAAGTACATGAACAACCGGGCCCGAATAATTTGGAGCTATTTTAACGGCAGTGTGTAACTTTGAGGTTGTAGCTCCACCGATCAGAAGCGGGGTAGTGAGTTTTCTTCTTTCCATTTCTTTGGCTACATGCACCATCTCATCGAGAGAAGGGGTTATTAATCCGCTTAGCCCTATTATATCGGCATTTTCGTCTTCCGCAATTTTTAATATCTTCTCCACGGGAACCATAACCCCGAGATCAATTACTGTATAATTATTGCAGCCCAGAACAACACCAACTATATTTTTTCCAATGTCATGAACGTCCCCTTTCACAGTAGCCATAACTACCTTGCCGGCTTCCCTCTTATCATTCGATTCCTCCTTCTCCTTTTCTATAAAAGGAATCAGATATGCGACAGCTTTCTTCATCACCCGGGCACTCTTTACAACCTGCGGGAGAAACATCTTCCCTGAACCGAACAAATCACCAACCACATTCATTCCATCCATGAGGGGTCTTTCAATAACCTCGATTGGTTTGTTATATATTCTTCTTGCTTCCTCAGTATCCTCTTCGATAAAATCAACAATACCTTTAATGAGGGCATGTTTTAAGTCGTTCATGCACAGGAGCATTCCGCCATTCATTTATTTTTATTTCTTCCTTTCCCTTTTGCCTGACATTCTCTGCAAACTCTACAAGTCTTTCAGTTGCATCGCTTCTTCTGTTTAAAAGAACATCCTCTACCAGGGTCAGTAGTTCTTTTGGTATTTCCTGGTAGATTTCCAGCTGACCCGCGTTAACTATTCCCATATCCATACCGGCCTTAATAGCATGATATAAAAAGGCTGAATGCATAGCTTCACGTACAACATCATTCCCACGGAATGAAAATGAAATATTACTTACCCCGCCGCTGACCTTTGCAAGGGGAAGGTTCTGCTTTATCCAGCGGGCTGCTTCAATATAATTGACAGCATAATTATTGTGTTCTTCTATTCCAGTTGCTATGGTAAGGATATTTGGATCGAAAATTATATCCTGGGGAGGGAAACCTACTTCATTAACAAGAATCTCATAAGCCCTCTTGCAAACTGCTATCTTTTTGTCGAAAGTATCAGCCTGGCCTTTTTCATCAAAAGCCATCACAATAACCGCGGCGCCATATTGCAGAATTTTTGCGGCACGCTGCCTGAAAGTTTCCTCTCCTTCTTTCAGGCTTATTGAATTAACTATTCCTTTTCCCTGCAGACATTTAAGTCCTTCTTCGATTACACTCCATTTAGAAGAATCAATCATTACCGGAAGCTTTGCGATGTCAGGTTCTACAGCAAGCAGATTCAGAAATTTCTTCATTACAACTTCAGATTCAATCAGACCTTCATCCATATTGATATCAAGTACCTGGGCTCCGCCTTCAACCTGGTTTCGTGCAACTGAAAGGGCTTCCTCATAGTTTTCCTCTTTTATCAGCCTTGCAAATTTCTTTGAGCCTGTAACATTTGTTCGCTCACCAATATTCATAAAGTTAGAGTCGGGTCTAAGCACCACTGGTTCAAGCCCGCTCAATCTTAGATAAGGCTCCTGTACAGGAATTTGCCTCGGTCTAATGGAAGTCACGAAATCCGCGATGGCCTTTATGTGTTCAGGGGTAGTTCCGCAGCATCCACCTACCAGATTATAGAATCCGGATTCTCCGAATTCTTTCAACATACCTGATGTTGTTTCTGCTGTTTCGTCATATTGACCCATCTCATTTGGTAATCCTGCATTAGGGTAAACATGCACAAAATAGGGTGCTTTTGAGGACAGTTCCTGCAGGAAGGGGCGCATCTGAGCAGCACCGAGAGAACAGTTTAATCCTACACTAAGGATATTTTTTGCATGAGAAACAGAAACTAGGAAGGCCTCTGTAGTTTGACCTGAAAGCGTTCTTCCGCTAAGGTCTACAATTGTTCCTGAAATTATAAGCGGAATCTCTTTTTTTATCCCGTTCAGGTATTCTTCAATAGCATATATTGCGGCTTTAGCATTCAGAGTATCAAAAATCGTTTCAACCAGTAGTATGTCTACTTCGCCTTCAATAAGTCCTTTTGCCTGATCATAATAAGCTTTAACCATCTCATCAAAAGTAACAGAGCGGAATCCCGGATCATTTACATCAGGGGAAATTGAAAGTGTTTTGTTTGTGGGTCCCAGACTTCCGGCAACAAATCTTGGTTTTGATTCATCCTTTGAAGTAAATTCATCTGCCGTCTTTCGTGCATTTTGGGCAGCAGCAAAATTTATCTCATAGACAAGTGCTTGCGTTCCATAATCAGCTAATGAGATTGCTGTGCCGTTAAAAGTGTTCGTTGAAATTATATCGGAGCCGGCATCCAGGTAAGCACGATGAATGTCACAAATAATCTCCGGCTGTGTGAGGTTCAGTATTTCGTTGTTCCCCTTTAGATCCTTAGGGTGTTCTCTAAATCTCTTCCCCCTAAAATCGTTTTCGGTCAGTTTATACCTCTGGATCAGAGTTCCCATTGCCCCGTCAAATACAAGTATGCGTTCTTTAAGCAGATCCTTAAGAATACCAAGTTTAGAGTTCATCTATCAGAATTTATTATTAATATGATAAGTGTTTAGGCTCAGCCGATAGCTTTATAAAGTTATCAAATATAACTAAATTGTTTCCTATTATAAATCCAATTTATTAATAAAAAATAATCAGGTATGATCATAGTAACGGGCGGCGCAGGTTTCATCGGCAGTGCTATCGTATGGCAGCTTAATAATCTTGGAATGACTGATATACTAATTGTCGATGAGCTGGGGATGACTGATAAATGGAAAAACCTTGTGCCTCTAAAATACTATGATTTTATTAACAAAAATGTATTTGTTGATAACCTTGATAAGCTGGGCAAAAACCTGGAAGCCATGATTCATATGGGAGCTAACTCTTCTACTACCGAACGAGATGCCGACCACCTGTTAACAAATAATTATGAATATACAAAACGGCTGGCTGAATTCTGTATTCAAAGAGATATAAGATTTATCTATGCATCTTCGGCCGCAACTTACGGCGACGGTTCCTCCGGCTTCAATGACAGTGAAGAAATTTCGGAACGCCTTCGCCCAATGAATATGTACGGATATTCAAAAAACATGTTTGATATTAAGGCACATCATGAAGGCTGGTTCAGGCATATTGTAGGCTTAAAATATTTTAACGTTTATGGTCCCAATGAATATCATAAAGGAGATATGAGGAGTGTAGTCCACAAAGCATATGAGCAGATCAGGGATACCGGGAAGGTCAGGTTGTTCAGATCGCTGCATCCGGACTATAAAGATGGTGAACAAATGAGAGATTTCATATATGTGAAAGATGCGGTGAATATGACACTTTATTTCCTGGAGAATAAAGCTGGGGGATTATACAATGTGGGAACAGGGAAAGCACGAACCTGGAATGATCTTGTCGGATCTATATTTAATGCAATGAAGAAATCCATTGACGTCGAATACATAGATTTACCTGATGAAATCGCCGACAGGTATCAATATTTCACTGAGGCTAAAATGGAAAAGATAATAAAAGCCGGCTATTCCATTGAAATATCATCGCTTGAAAAGGGAGTAACCGACTATGTTAAAAACTACCTGATGAAAGACCTCTATCTGGGGTATTAATTGTAAGGGACTTCGCCATCGTCGAATAAATCATCATCATCTTCTTCTTCGAAATCAAAATCCTCTTCGTAAACATCATCCTCATCCAGAATATCTTCGTCCGGTTCTTCCTCCAGATCATCATCTTCTTCATCATTTTTGTAATAATCATCCTCATCGTCCTCTTCATCGTTGTCACCTTCATCCTCTTCACCCTTCCGTGAAGCAAAGAATAATCTGACCTTATCATCTTCCTCATCAGAGAAAAACTTAAAAGGATTTAAAGAATTATTCCCGGAGAAATTAATCTCAGCAGCCATCACTATAGGTCTCCTTATTTTTTAAATTATAACTTAAAAGTTATACTCAAATATTTTCAAAATAATTTAAAGAGCAAAGTCAAAATGAATTTAATTTGTCAATAAATTCTCACCTTAGATTTAGAACACATTTTTAATTTCTCTCCGGAAAATATAAATTCGCCGGATAAGATTTACTATAAATTCCCCTAATTTCAACAGGTAAGATATGAAACTTGCAACACTTTGTTATGTGATGAATAAAAAAGACATGACAACACTAATGATACACCGTACAAAAAAAGAGAATGATTATCATGAAGGTAAATGGAACGGACTCGGCGGGAAATTTGAGGAAGGGGAAAGTCCTGAAGAATGTGCTGTCAGGGAAATAAAAGAAGAATCGGGACTTCTTGTGAATTCTCCGCGGATGCATGGATTTATTACCTTCCCTAACTTTGACGGAGTAGATGACTGGTATGTATTTATTTTTTCGGCGGATGAATATGAGGGAGAATTTAATAGATTCACCGGAAGGAAGACTCGAATGGATCCCAAATGATGAGGTCACAAAGCTCAACCTATGGGAGGGAGACAAAATATTCCTTGAGTGGCTATATCAGGACAAGTTTTTCAGTGCGAAGTTTAATTATATAGACGGAGTTTATAAGAATTATTCAGTCTGTTTCTATTAAAAACCGGAAAAAAACGAAAATAAATCAACATAACTTTCAATTTGAGCAATAAGTCTTCTCAAAAATTAAAATTTTCGCATTCGGGGAAGCTGATTATCATTAATCACATAAGGGCAGGATTAAGAGAGTTTTTAATTTTCTTAGATAAAAATTTATCTTATTTTCATAACAGAATTCCAACCTTAAAGAGCCAAAATAAACAAGGTATATAATGAGAAGTTTCTGGTTATATATTCTTCTGATTCTGACGTCTCTGCTGCTGCTTGCATAGAAATTTAATGTAAGGAAAGGGAAAAAGAGCACCACTTTATCAGGAAATTTGCAGGACAATTTTTCCAACATTTTTATTTGCCTCCATATAACGGTGCGCTTCAGAAACTTCGTTCCAGTTAAAAACTTTATCAATCACAGGTTCCAATACATCGCTTTCAAATTTATCCAGGCAAAAATTGATAAACTCAGCATTTAGTCGGGTTTGATAATCCAGCGTTCTTGATCTTAGGGTAGATCCAATAATTGTCAGCCTTTTTGTAAGTATCTGTCTGATGTCCGCCTCCCCGGTTTTACCTCCTCCCAATGTTGCAAGTAAAACAAGTCTTCCGTCTCTTGCAAGTATACTTAAATTATTGTTGAAATAGGGGCCTGCAATAAAATCTATTATTACATCTACTCCTATTTTTTCTGTCAATTCATTAATTCTCGAAGAAAAGTCCTCATTTTTATAATCAATTGTATACTTTGCACCAAGTTTTCTGCATATCTGCATGCTTTCCGACTGAAGCGGTTATGAAAATTTCGGCTCCAATTACCCCAGCAATCTGGATGGCTGCTGTTCCGACACCGCTGGCCCCGGCGTGTATCAGAATTTTTTCACCCTGTTGGAGCCTTGAATGCCAGACCAATGCCTGAAATGCTGTTAAAAAGACTTCGGGGATAGATGCTGCCTGCTCGTATGTTAGTCCAGTAGGTATCGGATTTGCCATAAGTTCATTGATAGCGGCGAATTCGGCATAACCTCCTCCCGGCAATAATCCAAAAACCTTATCCCCTTCTTTCCAGCGTTTAACCTTTTTTCCTAGAGAATGGACATCTCCTGCAATCTCAAGTCCCAGTATACTGCTTGCCCCTTTCGGCGGAGGATATTTACCCTCACGCTGCAGTATATCCGCTCTGTTTAAGGCCGTGGCCCGGACTTTTACAAGGACTTCATGTTCTTCTGGAACCGGTGCTGCCGTTTCTTTTAATTCTAATTCCTCCGCTCCTCCGGGTTTTTTAACAATAACTGCTTTCATTTCTGCTTTATCCTTTTTAAAAAACCGGCAATATATTTATTTACTTCATAAGAATTTTCCACAGGACTCAGGTGACCAGCCTTCGGTATGGTATGAAATTCAGCATCATGAACAAGATCGGCCATTTCCATCATTACATCAGGGGTTGTCAGGTTATCTTCCTCGCCGCATAATATCAGAACAGGAATTCCGATTTTTGATAAATATCCAGATGTATCTGCCCGTCCTGCCATTGCGAGCAGACATCCTTTTATGCCTTCAGGAGAAAAATATTCTGATCTTTTAATGTTCTCATGCACCAGTTCCTTTCTATTTCCCAGAGAATATTCGCAAAAGCAATTGGGAATAAACTCCTGTACATATTTCGCGGTTCCTTCTGTATTTATTTTTTTTATTCCCAGTGCCCTGTTTACTTTTCCTTCATTTGAATCAGCAGAAGCTTTCGTATCGCAGAGTATCAATCCTTCGAACCGGGATTCCATACGTTCAACGGCCCTGAGAGAGATATAACCGCCCATTGAAAACCCGCATAATACAGCTTTATTAATATTCATTTCGTTCATTACCATTTCAAGGTCATCAACGAAAGATTCGATCGTATACTGACCGTCCCCGGGATTCGAATTGCCTAATCCCCGTATATCATAAGTAATGCATAAATAATCGGAACTGAATTTACTGATCTGGTGGTTCCACATATTATGATCGAAGGGAAATCCATGTATAAAAAGGGCCGGAGTCATTTCTTTATCCCCTTCGATGAATATTGAAATTCCATTTTTCTTTATATTCATAATGCTTCTTCCTAAAAATATTTTTTCTTCAATAAAATAAGGATAAAAGATGAAAGTTAAATTTACCATACTTTTTGTATCCCTCCTTTTTTTGACACATATAAACTTTGCACAGGAGGATTCGGTAAAACTTTATAAATGGACCCCGATTGCGGTGGTGGGATTAAACCTCAGTCAGTTAGCTTTAAGCAACTGGTCGCAGGGCGGTGAAAATGCATTAGCTGTTACTTTTCTTGGAACAGGCGGATTAAAGTACTATACACAATCCTGGAAATTCAGAAATGATCTTAAACTCGCGTACGGCCGCACTAAACTTGGCAACCAGGATTACAGGACAACAGATAATGAGCTCTACCTGGAAAGTGTTCTGTCGTATCAGATAGGCTGGGTAGTTGATCCTTATATAAGTAATACGGTCAGATCTGCAATAGGAACGGGCTATAAATATGATGCTGATAGTAATTATGCGATTGCGGGCTTTTTTGATCCGGGATATGTTACCCAGAGTATAGGATTTACTTATGATAAACTTGAAGGTTTTACAACCAGGGCTGGTTTTGCAGTGCAGGAAACTTTTACCAATAAATACAACCAGTATGCCGATGATCCGGAAACTCCGGAAATTGAAAAGACGAAGGTTGAAACAGGTATTGAATCTGTTACGACGGCAGAACTTACCCTTCAGCAGAATCTCCTTTACAAGAGTAACCTGAGACTATTTTCAAGGTTTGAGAGTATGGATGTATGGGATGTAAGGTGGGACAATTCCTTCATTGCAAAAATTAACGATTATCTGAATGTGAATCTGTCCTTTCTTATGATTTATCAGAAGGACCAATCGGTTAAAACCCAGGTAAAAGAAGCTTTACAGCTAGGCTTGACATATACGCTTCTGTAATTAACCAATAATATGCTCTACCTGATTTTTATTCTGCTGTTATTTGCTTATTGATAGTAGAAAACAAGATTATAGGAAAATATGAAGATTACTTTTGCCGCCTCAGAAGTATTTCCTTTTGCTAAGGCAGGCGGTTTAGCGGATGTGGCCGGATCCCTGCCTAAAGATATTTCCGGGCTGGGACATGAAGTAAAAGTGTTCATGCCAAAATACAACTTCATTGATGAGAATAAGTATGATCTGAAGTATTGTTGGGACATCGGAGAAATACCCGTCAGGGTCTACGGGGTTTTGAGGTTCATCCATCTGCACCAGGCAAAGCTGCCGGACTCAAATGTTGAAATAAACTTTATTGACTGTCCCCATTATTTCTTCCGCGGACAGATCTACACCAATGATCGGGATGAAGATGAACGGTTTATTCTTTTCAGTAAGGGGGTGGTAGAGGTCCTTCAAAGACTGCAGTGGGCACCGGATGTAATTCACTGCAATGACTGGCAGACAGGACTTCTTCCGCTGTTTGTGAAGGATAATTACAGGTGGGACAGGATGTTCGACAGAACTTCCTTCCTCTTCACTATCCACAATATTGGATATCAGGGAATTTTTTCACCCAGGGCTCTTTTCGCGGCTGAAATAAGTGAAAGATTATTCTACCCCGGCGGCCCTGTTGAGATGTTTGGAAACATGAATTTTATGAAAGCAGGGATACTGTTTTCTGAAATTATTAACACCGTGAGCCCCACTTATGCAAAAGAAATAATAACGCCTGAATACGGTGCGGGTTTGGAAAACATCCTTCAATCCCGGCAGGATGATCTCTATGGAATATTAAACGGTGTTGATTATGAAACATGGGACCCATCTAATGATAAGCTGATCCCTTTTCGTTATAATCGGGATTACCTTTCCGGCAAAACAAAAAATAAAAAGTATCTGCTCGAACGGTTTAAAATAAATTTCGATGAAGATATTCCTTTAATCGGAATTATTTCGAGGCTGGTTTCACAAAAGGGCTTTGACATTGTAATGGAGGTACTTCATCAACTGATGAACCTTGAGGCAAAATGGGTAATTCTCGGCAGCGGGGAGGATAAATATGAGCAGATGTTTAATTCTATATCACATAATTTTCCGGATAAAGCGGCAGTGTATATTGGATATAATAATGAAATATCCCATCTTGTCGAAGCGGCGGCTGATATATTTTTGATGCCATCACTGTATGAACCCTGCGGACTTAATCAAATCTATAGTTTGAGATACGGGACCGTCCCGGTTGTGAGAAAGACAGGAGGATTGAATGATACAGTCCTGGACTGGCATGAAAACAAACTTGCAGGGGAAGAAAATGGGACAGGGTTTACCTTTGATGATTATACTGGTCATGCGCTTTATTCTGCTGTTATCCGTGCAATAGATACTTTTCATGAAAAAAATGTCTGGAAACGAATTCAACTGAATGGGATGGGAAAGACATACTCATGGCTGAATGCAGCTAAATCCTATATTGATTTATATCATAAGGCACAACAAATGAGATAATAATTAATATGAAACAACTGCTTTTTCAGAGCTTAATACTTAACATATAATGAGATAATGTTGATTTGAATAAGAAGACAGGAGGATTAAGTCATGAAACGTACAATACAATTCATTATTGTTTTTATTTTGCTTTCCTTATAAAAAATGGTTGCCCAGATATCGATTATCCAGGAAGATGTAGCTGTCTGGTTAAACGCTGGAGACACATTAAACGCACATTCTGATACAATCTCCGGATACCTTTATTTATAGCAAGCCCTTTGTTATAAAATAATTAGATGGGATTATAATTCCTTTCCCGGTTAGATGATGGATTAATAATAATAACCGATAGAGAAGTAGAAATATACGTCTCCCAGGCTGATAGGATTATTCCGAAGGTTTTTAAAGAGAAAGCTCCTGCCAACTGAAAAATCAGCAGGACCAACCGGCGTATCGAAAGATAATGAAATTCCGACTCCATGCCTTAGTTCCTTAAATTTTATCTGTTCCTGAACCTCCCAGGTTGAACCGAGGTCATAACGCATCTTAAAATAGGTATTAAAAAAAATTTCAAACGGAAGTTTATACCTGTATTCTAATGAGGAAAGAAAAATCTGCCTGCCTCTGAATTCGTCAGCCCTCATTCCAAAGAAGGAGTCCTGACCGCCAAGGGAATATTCTTCACTTAAAGGGAGAGTCTTGTCTGCGAATCCCATCACCACTTTCGGAGAGAATGTATTAACCCCATTTAATGTAAAGAAGCTTTTATACTGAAAATTAAAGTTCGTATATCCGATATTTCCTCCGAGGATTTTCTGAGCCACCTCATACTCTGCATTAAAGTAAAATCCTTTTTCAGGATAAGGGTACTTGTCCTGGGTATCAATGGTTGAGCTGGCTTTAAGGCTCACTATTTTTATTTTATACGGATTCACCGGGGAGCCGGATTTATTTCTTATCTCATCATACTTGTATTTGCCTGTAAAAATAAGGTTTCCAAAGCGTTCAACCTGGGTACCAAGAGCCAGGGATGTTCCGTAATATATCTGCCTGTACTCACCGATAGAAATCCTAGAAAAACGATGAACATTAGTCGATGAATCATCCATGTATGCATAAGCATCATTGAGTCGGTAAAAAGCATTTATATTGTACGTGAGATATGTATTAAATATTCTGTTTGATTTATGTTCAAGCACATATGCCCTGTTTCTTGTTCCTCCAAATAGAAGAAGGCCAAGCTCTGTACCGCTGCCGAAAAGGTTCTCATCACGAACGTCAAGGCTTATCTGAAACTTATTCTCGTTATCGGCACGAAAACCAACCCTTATCAGACTCGAGATTTTTTCATTCACATTCAATATTATGATGTTCTGGTTGTCCTCTCTTTTAACAGTAAGCAGAATATCATTAAACAGATTTGTACTCCGGAGGTTGGTCAGACCCTCTTTCACTTTTTGATAGATAAAATAATCACCGGCCTCAAGCGGGAATTCTCTTTTTATAATTGATTCACTTGTGGATTTATTGCCTGCAATCCGAATTTCGGATATTATTCCCTCATCCACTCTAACATTAAGGATTCCCTCATCTTCATTAAACTTGACGTCCCTTACTTCCGCAAGTGAATATCCCTGTCTGCGATAAAGATCCATTAATTCTATTAGTCCATAGACTACCCGATCAGCATTATATGGCTTCCCAATGATGCTGCTAAATACTGAACCTGTCTCGTGCTGATTAAGGAGAGATGCCCCGTTAACGTTGACATAATGAATTAAAGGATTAGAGCGCCCGATTATTTTTAAAACAGAATAACGATTTTTACTCTCGATTAAGGCCTTAAGGTCAGTATAATCTCCCTCCCGAAATAAATGACAAAGATTATAGCGGATTTCAGTTGATGATATAGAGTCCCCGTTGGGTAAATTTTTTATAAAGCTTTCTGATAAAGAATCATCATCAGAAGGGAATAAGCTGTTGAAAGATAAATTAGGGGAGTTATATTTACTTATCATCAATGAGTCAATTTTTCTTTTAATTATATTCCTGACTGATTTCATAGACTGGTATCCCTTCTGAATAGTTTCTTCAACATTCGAGAAGTCGGTTGCGGATTCTTCATTCAGTTCAGGGGTTATAAGAATATCAGCATCCTTCAGTTGATCTTCGTTTAGTAATTTCATAGGGATACTAATAATCTGGTCAGCAATTATCCAGGGATACTCGAGATCTTTTTCGGGGTGAAGGTTGCTGGTTGTATTAACAGCAATTATGTAATCAGCTCCTAGCTTTTTCGCTATTTTTACAGGGATGTTTGCAACAAGTCCCCCATCAACGAGAATAAGCGAATCAGATTTGACCGGGGAAAGGAAAAATGAGACACTTGAACTGGCTCTCATTGCCTGGCTAAGAGAACCCTCACTTATTACAACCGGACTTCCAGTTACGAGATCAGTACATACCGCTCTGAATTTTGTTTTAAGCTCATCAAAGCTGCTGTCAACATGAATGGGGGCTTGGAGAGTGAGAAGATTCAGATAATTAGATAATTTCTGCCCGTTGTTTATAGCCGTCGGTAATACAGGGGTAAGTGCTTTCAGGCGAAGAGAGAAAATTGCCTTATCCTCTGTTACTTTCTGATCTATAAATAGTTCTCTCCGGTCGGTTTCATGTTCGGAAGAAAGAAGGTCATTCCAATCTGTATTCTGTGCGATGGAATCCAGCTGCTCAACAGAATAACCCGCTGAATATAATCCGCCGATTATACTACCCATGCTCGTCCCCACAATCATATCTACCCCAATCCCGGACTCTTCGAGTGCTTTAAGTATGCCTATCTGAGCAAGTCCTCTTGCCCCGCCCCCGCTAAGGGCCAGAGCAACTACAGGTTTTGTTGATGAAACTTCTTTACTTAAGCCGAAAGGAAGGTCTTTACTTTTATGCTTTATGTAGATAACATATTCACTTTGTGCGTGAACCGCAGTTAAGCCTAGTATTAACAGAACAAAAAGTATTTGATTAAAGCGAATCATCTTTTTCGCGCAGCTTTTCCCGATACATAAATATTTATCGAAGAAAAATAAACTTTTTAGAAGATATTTTATCTTTTCCTATTTTGCTGCTTCTGAACTTTGGCATTTTGTTCTGCAGCCTCCATTAGCTTGGACATAAATCCCTTTTTCTTATTGGGATTTTTAACCGGAACAAGCTCCATCCCGTCATGTTTATGATTTATATAATATTGTTGAGCAATAGAGAAAACGTTAAACATGAAGTAATAGAGGTTAAGTCCCGATGGAAATGACATAAACATAATGGTGAGCATTATGGGCATAATATAAACAAGTCCGGCCTGTTTGGGATCTTTTACGCTCATTTTTTGCTGAACAAATGTTGTTACACCCATTAATACAGCAAGACCGCTGATCTGGTCAATGCCGAACAGAGGAAGTTTAAAAGGCAGCTGGGCAATAACGTCCGGGGTAGAAAGATCTTTTATCCAGAGGATAAAAGGCTGTTGTCTCAACTCAATGGCTGTTTTGAACAAACCCCACAGGGCAATAAATATTGGCATCTGAAGCACCAAAGGCAGACAGCCTCCGGCAGGATTAACCCCGTAGGTTTGATACAATTTCATCGTTTCTTTGTTCAATTTCTGGGAATCATCCTTATATTTCTCTTTTATCTCTGCTATCTTGGGCTGAAGAAGCTGCATCTTCTTCATCGACTGATAGCTGGTTTTTGTCAGGGGATAAAGAACAAATTTAATTATCAGAGAGAAAACAATTATGACAAAGCCATAATTAGGAATGAATGTATGCAGGAAGTTGAACAATGGCAGCAAAATATATTCGGCAATAGGCCTTACAATAAATTTTAACCCAAAAAAGCTTCCGAAATCGACAAGGGCTGTAAATTTCTCGCCGTATTCCTTTAATCGATCATAATCAACCGGCCCTACATAAACAGTAAATATGCTTTTTTCAAAATTTGTATTTTTAAATGGGACGTTTATTCTTATTGAATAATCTTCTTCAAGCCCTGTTTTACCAACGGATTTTCTATTACCCTCAATGTATGCCCCGTTCACGGCATCGGGATCCTTCGGGGCAATAATAGCGGCAAAGTATTTATTTCTTACTGCCGCCCAATCAACTCTTCCGTTAAAGTCTTTAGTAACTTTTTCACCGACGGAAGAAGCGTCGACTATTACCTGTTCTCCTCCGTAATATACACTCGCGTCGGAATAATTAGCTTCATCAACGGAGTTTTCCTCAACAAACCTCAGACCGCTGCCCCAGACAAGATCATATGAGTTGTTGCTGATAAGGTTTGTCATATTTACAAGATCTATTTCGCTTTCAAAGCTGTATTTATTCCCGTAAAAAGTGAACTTTTTGATTATATATGAATTGTCACCGGCAGGAAGCCTGAAATTCAGAACGAGGGAATCATTCTCAGCAATTTCATATCGGGATTTATCGGCATCAGAGTTAAACACAAGATCTGCGGTTGAAATTGCCTTACCGTCCGAAGTAACAAAAGACAAGTTATATGGATCTCCCTGAGAATAATCGATAAGCTGGACATGCGTTTTATAAAAATCATCTCCCTTTGAAGAGTTTGCCGAGTACCAGTTATTAAATTTTTTGAGATAAATTTTCCGGATATTTGCCCCTTTGCTGGACAGTTCCATTAGGACAAATTCGTTTTCAATAGTAAATACCTTTTCTTTTTCCGATGACTCTGAAAAATATCTACCGTATTTCAGACTATCGTTTTCTACCGTCTGGGGTTGCTTTTTTTGAGGTTTAACTGTGTCGGCCGCAATTTCTTTCTTCTCTTCTTTTATCCGGGAAGTATCTATATGAACAGCTGTCGTATCAGTGGTTTTACCCTTCTGGATTTCTTCAGGAGAAGGCGTATTAAGATAAAACCAGAGCACAAGAATAGCCCCGATCAATATAAAAGCAATTGTTGTATTTCTATCCATTTATAATACCATTACCTCAGAGGATCAAATCCTCCTTTATTGAAAGGATTGCATCTTAAAATCCGCCAGACTGATTTTGCCCCTCCCTTTAATACTCCGTATTTCTTAAAAGCCTGTATGGAGTATTCAGAACAGGTTGGGTAAAATCTGCATGAGGGCGGGAAGAGCGGCGAAATTTCTTTTTGATAAATTTTGATGAGAAAAACAAAAAGTCTCCACATCTATAAACTTCTTTCTATTTTACCCAAAACATCTTTAATACCGGGCATTATATCATCGATCACGATTAACTGGTTGTTTTTTTTATTAAACCGATAGGGAGAAAATATTATTTTCAAAACAAAGTTTTTAACTAAACAAAGATTAAAAAGATTTTCTTTATTGACCCTATAGGAAACTCTTATCAATCTCTTCACGCGGTTCCTCCAGACAGCATTTCCTGCTTTGCTTGATATGACCGCCGCAATTTTAATATTTCCGGATCCGGCATTCTTATCAAGAAGATAAACGGCTTTTATTTTTTTGTCTTCAGAAATAATGACCCAGCCTGACCCATATACTTTTTCAAAATCGGTCCTGCTTTTTATTCTCTCTCCGGCAGGAAGCCCAAAGCGTTTCAAAACTTCTACATCTCGTCGCTGACGGTTAACCTTTTTCTTCCTTTGGCTCTTCTGCGAGAAAGCACCTTTCTTCCGTTTTTCGTCTTCATTCTTTCCCGGAATCCATGCTTATTTTTTCTTTTCCTGTTGCTTGGTTGAAAAGTCCGCTTCATTTATGCTCCTAATTATCGAAAAGACTTCAAAAATAGCCTTTATAAGATAAACAAGCAAGACAATTAATCTGAGAAGATGTAAGGGAAGGGATTTTTTTATGCACTTTTTAAAGAATTAATTTGCGGTAAGAGAAAATACTTCATATTTTTTCTCCGTGTCTGACACTCTAAATTTATGTTCATAACTTGTTGATAATTTTATTATGTGAAAACGTTTCACGAACTTCCAGGGGTAAAACTTTTCCCTGCGTTTTTTGAGAAAGTTGTTAACAATTGAAATCGGCATCTCTAAATGTTTATCCCACAAGAGGTTAGGGGGCGATGCCTAATGTTAAGAAATTGTTAATAGTCTTGGGTGTCATAAAAAACTAATTTGTAAATAAGTGATTTTTCAAAGGTTTTTATTCTTTTTTTCTGTGGATAATTAAAAATGATTAACTCCTCCTCTCTTAATAAACCCGACTACATTGATGCCGCCTCTGTTTGGAAAGAATGCCTTAAATCAATTAAAGAAAACGTCACATTAATGACGTATAACACCTGGTTTTTACCAATAAAACCACTTGAATTAAATGGTCATTCCCTAAAAGTTCAGATACCGAGCCAGTTTTTCTGGGAATGGATAGATGAACATTATAATACCCTGATTAACAGGACAATACTCGATGTCATCGGTTCTGAAGCCAGATTATCTTACATTATTGCTGAAGATAAAGAAAACAGGGATAGTAAAGAAAACCGAAATACTGGACTTCCGGTAATTCAGCTGGCCAAAGAAGTTACCATCCAGCAGCCGAAACATGAAACGTATTTAAATCCACGATATACTTTTGAAAATTTTATTAAAGGTGAGGGAAACCAGCTGGCAAGAGCTGCTGCTGGAGCAATCAGCGAAAATCCAGGAGGAACGTCTTTCAATCCCTTCTTCGTTTACGGCGGTGTTGGACTTGGAAAAACACATCTTGTACAAGCTATAGGAAATAAAATACTCGAAGCTTTTCCCTCAAAAAAGATAATCTATCTTTCGTCGGACATATTTACTGTGGAATTTGTGGAAGCAATTCAATCAAACACGGTAAATGATTTCTCTAATTTTTACCGAAGTATGGATATCCTTATTATCGATGATATTCAGTTCCTGATAGGTAAAGAGAAAACACAGGATCACTTTTTTCACATTTTTAACACCCTTCATCAATCAAGGAAACAGATAATTTTATCAAGCGACCGGGCACCAAAAGATCTGAAAGGGCTGGACGACCGGTTGATCTCCAGATTTCAATGGGGTCTTGCCGCGGATATTCAGCCGCCGGAACTTGAGATGAGAATAGCAATCCTTAAGAAAAAGTCTGAAGATTATGGGCTGGAAATTTCGCCCGACATTCTGGAGTACGTTGCAAATAATATAACCTCCAATATAAGGGAGCTGGAAGGCTGTTTAATAAAACTTCTGGCGAACGCATCTCTTAATTCCAGGGAGATAAATCTTGATCTTGCAAAGAAAACGGTTAAAGAAATAGCGACCGACAGAAAAGTTAATGTAACGATAGAGACTATTACAAAAATTGTTTGTGAAGTTTTAAATGTGGCAGAAAATAAAATACGTGATAAAACCAGGAAAAAGGAAATTGTTATGGCCCGCCAGATAGCAATGTATCTTTCGAAAGAATTAACAAAATCATCACTAAAGACAATAGGACTTCATTTTGGGGGTAGGGATCACTCTACGGTCATTCATTCATGTACAACGGTAGAGGATTCAATGTCAAAAGATCAGTCACTAAAAGATATTGTAAACAATGTCAGGACACAGATTGAACTAAAATGTTCATAGTAAATTATTTTAAGAAAATTACTGAAGGCTCTTTATGGGGCCTTTTTTTTCTACCATGTTGAAAACATGTTAAAAACATATTTTTACCATGTTGAAAAGATAAGGGTTATCAGCCTCATGTTTATAAGAGCGGTATTACCTTTTTTTATAAACATAAATCATAATCAAAATCATTAAAAATAAGTACCCGAATTAAACAATTTTTTCAAATTAACATATCCACATCTTTATTATATTTATTATTAATTAATTAATTAATTCATTAATTAATAATAGGTAGTTAATAAATAGTTTTTTCTCTAATACATCAATTTTGTATTATATTTTCATAGAAAATAATTCCCTGTTTTCAGTCAAAAAACCTGTTTTATACCAGCTAAATTCATTGAGATTAGCGGCCTTTTTTACTATTTTTATATGCTTTAAAAGGAGAATGAGTCAATGGAATTCAAAGTAAACAGTAAAGTTCTAGAAAAACTTTTATCCAAAATTATTCCTGCTGTTCCAAGCCGTACACCAATGCCAGTACTTGAGAATTTCCTAGTTGAAATTAAAGACGGTTTAATGACAGTAAGTGCAACAGATATGGAGATCGCACTCCGCTCATCTCTGAATGTTCCTTCTGATGAAGACCTAAAAATGGTTATTCCGGCGAAACTATTTTATGATATAATCAGATCTCTCGGGGATACCCAGATCAAATTTGAAACTGAAAAAAATTCAAAGTTAAAGATTCAGACGGATAATGGAACGTATAACATAAGCTTTTCTCCATCAGATGATTTTCCTGATATTCCAGATGTTTCTAAAGAAAAAGAAGTTTCTATGAATGGACAGGATTTAAAGAAGATGGTCGAGCAGACCTCCTTTGCCATGAGCAAGGAAGATATGCGGCCTGCTATGACAGGAACACTAATGGAATTTACAAGTGAAGGATTAAGACTTGTTACTACAGACGGACACAGACTGGTAAAGTATATAAATAAAACCATTATATCCTCCAATGATGAACAGTATATAGTACCTGAGAAAGCTATTTCTGTATTGTCAAAGTTACTGGGAGATTCAGATTTTAAGATGTACCTTAGCAAGACTAATATTGCTTTCTATCTTGGTGAACTGGAATTAATAACGAGACTTATAGGGGAAAAATACCCAGCATATAATAGCGTTATTCCACTAGAAAACGAGAATATTTTGACTATTAATACTGCAGATCTGCTTTCAACCGTTAAAAGAATGATGCTTTTTTCAACCGCAAATTCAAAACAGGTTAAATTTTCCATCAGCAGCGATAACCTTGAAGTATCCGCTGAGGATATTGATCATCGGTCCAACGCCAGGGAAAATATAAAATGCGATTATAAGGGCGATGCTATGGATATAGGCTTTAATACAGGGTATGTTAATGATGTTCTTACACATATTAACGATGAACAGGTATTATTTAAATTGCATTCACCCACGAAAGCCTGTATAATCGAACCTTCAAAAACAGAAGAAAATGAAGACCTGATGCTCCTGCTGATGCCTGTACGTTTAAATGATTAATATGATTTTGAAATCCATCCACCTGAAAAATTTTAGGATTCATAAAAATACGGAGTTAGAGTTTTCAGATAAACTGAATTATATAGTGGGCGGAAACGGTGAAGGAAAAACCTCGATAATTGAGTCAATTTATTATTTGTGCACCACAAAAAGTTTTAATTCTAAGGTTGACAGTGAATCTTTAAGATTTGATGAGAATGAATTCGAAATAGATGGAATGTTTACAGATTTAACAAAAGACAGCGTAAAAGTTTTATATAACTTACAGGAAAACAAGAAGAACTATTTTCAGAACAGTAAGATTGTGTCAAGGGCCGCTGATGTGATAGGTAGATTTCCCGTGGTCATTTTAACCCCGGCAGATCATTCAATTACACAGGGATCCCCGTCTGAAAGAAGAAAATTTGTTGATTCTGTTATTTCCCAGGCTAGTGAAACTTATCTTAAGATATTGTTGGATTATAATAAAACCCTTCGTCAAAGGTCGTCTCTTTTGTCAAGGATTAAAGAGACAAGAAACCCCGGTCTTTATGCAGAACTTGATGCCTGGTCTGATAAACTAATAGCCTCAGGAACTGAAATTATTGAACACCGTTTAAATTTTATAAAAGATTTCGACAGCTATATAAAGGAATCTTATAAAATTATTATGGGTGGAGATGAAATTCCGGGTATATATTATTCGTTTTTAGAGAGTTTTGAAACCAGCTATATACGGAGAAGGTTTAGTGATTTAATTGAGGAGAAAAGAGAAGAAGAGATGAGAAGGGCGTCTAACCTTGTAGGACCCCATCGCGATGATTTTATCCTCGAAATAAACGGAATTAACCTGAAAACCTATGGATCGCAGGGACAGCACAAAACGTATCAGGTAGTATTAAGGTTTGCGGAATTCTTTTACCTAAAGGAGGTTTCCGGTAAGACACCCCTCTTTCTTCTCGATGACGTTTTTGGAGAACTTGATACAAGCAGGTCAGTAAAAATCAGCGAATATTTAAGAGAAGTCGGTCAGGCGTTCATAACCCTCACAGATTTTTCAAACCTGGCTTTTCTTAATTTACGAGAAGAGGATAATGTTTTCAGAATCAGTAACGGTGTTATTTCAAATGCCTGATAAATTTAAAAGCATAGCGGAAATATTTGAAGAGAATCCAGAACTTGCGGCTGTGAGAAATACAATCAAGCAGTCGGATGTCGTTCTTGAATTTTATAAAATATTTCCGGAAATGAAAAAGGTTGTAAAGCCTATAAAGGTAGATAAAAAGATTTTATTTATAAGCGTGGAGAACTCCATTCTCCGGAGCGAGATAAGGTTCGGGGAAGGCCTACTGGTTAGCAAGGTTAATAAATATTTTAAAGAAGAAAGAATAAAAGGGATCCGGTTTCAGTGAAATTCCTTAATGAAACAACTAATATAATGGTCAGGACGTATGACAAAAGTAAATTCTAATGAATATAGTGCTAAAAATATAAATGTATTGAAGGGACTTGAGGCGGTTCGGAAAAGACCCGCCATGTATATCGGGGATGTTAGTACAAGGGGATTTCATCATCTTGTAAATGAGGTGGTGGATAACAGTATTGATGAGACTCTGGCCGGGTATGCGGATAAAATTGATATTACAATAAATAAAGATGAAAGCATCACCGTTGAGGATAACGGACGCGGAATTCCTGTTGATATGCACCCCGAAGAAAAACGATCAGCTCTGGAAGTTGTGATGACTGTTCTCCACGCCGGGGGAAAATTTGATAAAGACACTTATAAGGTATCCGGCGGTTTGCATGGTGTCGGTGTCTCTGTTGTAAATGCATTGTCTGAATGGTGTAAGGTTGAGGTAAAGCGTGACGGGAAGGTATATTTTCAGGAATACAGAAAAGGATTTCCCGTGAAACCGGTTGCTGAAATAGGCAAAGCAAAGAAAAATGAAACAGGAACCAGAACAACTTTTTTCCCCGACGGGGAAATATTTAAAGTCGATAAATTCAAATTCGATACAATCGCTGAAAGGATGAGAGAACTTGCTTATCTAAATAAGGATGTAACGATCAATATTAAGGATCTGAGGAATGGCGAGGAGGAAAGTTTCCATTTCAAGGGCGGATTACTTGAATTTGTTAAATACCTTGATGAATCCCGCCAGGCTCTTCATAAAACCATCTATATCGAGGGAGAAAAAGATAACACCCCCGTGGAGATAGCTTTTCAGTATACCGACGGTTACAGCGAGAACATTTTTTCATATGTTAATAATATAAATACTCACGAAGGCGGAACTCACCTTGTTGGTTTCAAGACGGCATTGACAAGGACGATGAACAACTATGCTTCTAAGAACGGATTGATAAAGGATGACAAAATCTCTCTGACCGGGGATGATTTCCGTGAAGGACTTACTGCTGTAATTTCCGTGAAGGTTGCTGAGCCACAGTTTGAAGGACAAACCAAAACGAAACTTGGCAATAGTGAAACAAAATCAGCTGTGGAAACCCTGGTAGGAGAGAAACTTTCGGAATTTCTGGAAGAAAACCCTTCTGTAGGCAAAAAGGTAATTGAGAAATGTATGAGAGCTGCCGAAGCGCGGGAAGCAGCCCGAAAGGCAAGGGATCTTGCCAGAAGAAAAAATGCCCTCGATAGTATGAACCTTCCCGGCAAGCTCGCTGATTGCTCCATTACAGATCCCGAACACTGCGAAATTTATATTGTAGAGGGTGACTCCGCTGGAGGATCGGCAAAACAGGGAAGGGATAGAAGATTCCAGGCAATTCTTCCTCTGAAAGGTAAGATATTAAATGTGGAAAAAGCCAAGATGAATAAAATCCTGGAGAACAATGAAATTAAGGCAATAATTTCAGCCATAGGCGCGGGCTTTGGTCCGGATTTTGATCAGGCTAAATCACGCTATGGCAAAATTATATTAATGACAGATGCTGATGTTGACGGCAGCCACATCCGAACCCTGCTTCTAACTTTTCTTTACCGCTATATGGCCAACTTGATTACTTCGGGAAAAGTGTATATAGCACAACCGCCTCTGTACAAAGTTAAAAAAGGTAAACAGGAGTTTTATGCTTTCGACGACAAGGAAAGAGATGATATACTTAAGCGTCTTAAGGTCAACGGTAAAGAGGATACTGATGAGCTGGTTGAAGAAATGATAGAAGAGGGAGCGATTAAGGGCGTTAGCATTTCCCGTTATAAAGGTCTGGGTGAAATGAACCCTGAACAGTTATGGGAAACCACCATGAACCCGGAGACAAGGACAGTTCTACAAATTACCCTAGAAAGTGCGGCTACCGCCGACAAAATATTCGAAACTCTTATGGGTGATGCGGTAGAACCAAGAAGAGAGTTCATCGAAAAGCACGCAAAATATGTTCGAAACCTTGACGTATAATTAAAATATAAGTCTAAATTAAAAAAGATTAACTATGGCAACGATTTTTGAAAAAATAGTTCCAGTTTCACTTGAAGAAGAGATGAAATCATCCTACATCGATTACTCTATGTCGGTAATCGTAGCAAGAGCTCTTCCTGACGTAAGGGACGGACTGAAACCTGTTCACCGAAGAGTTCTTTTCGGAATGCATGAGCTGGGACTTGCATACAATAAACCCTATAAAAAATCAGCAAGGATAGTGGGTGAAGTTCTTGGTAAATACCATCCCCATGGGGATACGGCGGTATATGACTCAATGGTAAGAATGGTTCAGGAATTTTCACTGAGATATCCCCTGGTACAGGGGCAGGGAAATTTTGGATCAGTTGACGGAGATTCGCCTGCGGCAATGCGATATACTGAAGCGAGACTGCACCGGATTGCGGACGAAATGCTCCGCGACCTTGATAAGAATACCGTCGATTTTGCTCCCAACTTTGATGACTCTCTGCAGGAACCGGTTGTTCTCCCTTCTTATCTGCCCAACCTGCTAGTAAATGGTGCAAGCGGTATAGCGGTTGGTATGGCGACCAATATTCCTCCTCATAATCTTACTGAAATAATTGATGGAATAATTGCATATATAAAGAATCCTGCGATCTCCGATGAGAAGATGATGAAGATTGTAAGCGCACCTGATTTTCCCACAGGGGGAATCATCTTCGGTTATGAAGGAGTTAAGGAAGCTTATCTGACAGGCCGCGGGAGAGTAGTTATACGGGCCAAAGCTAATATAGAAACACTTAAGAATAATAAAGAGAACATCGTAATAACAGAACTGCCCTATCAGGTTAACAAAGCCAACCTTATTGAAAAAATTGCCGATCTTGTCAGGGCCGGCAAACTCTCCGATATTTCAAACATAAGAGATGAATCGGACAGGGATGGAATGCGCGTTGTGATTGAACTGAAGAGAGATGCCCAGCCGTCAGTAGTGCTTAATCAGTTGTTTAAGCATACTCAGATGCAGACGACTTTCGGGGTGATTCTGCTTGCCCTGGTTAACGGCGTGCCTATGGTGCTCACCTTAAAAGAAATGATGAAACATTTCATCAATCACCGGATGGACGTCCTTATCCGCAGAACAAAGTACGAACTTGACGCGGCTGAACGCAGAGCCCACATTCTTGAAGGATATATTATAGCACTGGATAACATCGATGCGGTTATTGAAACTATCAAGAAATCCAGGGACGTAGAAACAGCCAAGAATAATCTGATGCGCAGGTTTAAGCTGAGTGAAATACAGGCCAAAGCTATCCTTGATATGAGGCTGCAGCGCTTAACGGGACTCGAACGGAAGAAGATAGAAGATGAATATAAAGAGACAATTAAGCTGATTGAAAGACTTAAAGGTATACTGGAAAGCGAAGAAAAAAGATATTCCATTATCAAAGACGAACTTCTCCAGATAAAGGAGAAATATGGTGACGCCCGCAGAACGGAAATTGTTTATAATTATGAGGAATTTTCACTCGAAGATATCATTGCTGAAGAAGATGTTGTTGTCACAATGAGTCATAGAGGCTTTATTAAAAGATTCCCGGTAAGTGGTTACAGAAAGCAGGGTCGTGGAGGTAAAGGTGTTACCGGTGCCGGGACAAAGGATGACGATTTCATTGAGCATATGTTTATTGCTTCCACGCACCATTACATTTTATTCTTTACAGACAGAGGTAAATGCTACTGGCTGAAGGTTTTTGAAATTCCTGAGGGCGGACGGGCATCCAGAGGCCGGTCTATTCTTAATCTGATTGAAAAAGATAGAGAAGAAAATATTACGGCCTTTGTTACTGTGAAAGAGTTTGACGATACCCACTATCTGGTAATGGCAACGCAACAGGGAACAATCAAGAAAACAGTCCTGTCCTCATACGGTAATGTTAGAAAAGGCGGCATCAACGCAATTAATATTGTTAAGAATGACAGACTTATTTCTGTCAAGATGACAGACGGGAGTAACGATATCGTTCTCGGAACCCGAAACGGGTTTGCAATCCGTTTTGCTGAAAAAGATGTTAGAGATATGGGACGGGTAGCAACCGGTGTCCGCGGAATAAGACTTTCTAAAGGAGACCTTGTCGTCGGGCTCTTAGTTATTAAACGAAACGATAATATCCTTGTCGTGACTGAAAAGGGTTATGGAAAGCGGTCGGATATAAATGATTATAGAATTACCCACCGCGGTGGCAAAGGAGTTATAACGGTTAAGACCAATGAAAAGGTCGGGAAAATGATAGCAATGATGGAGGTTGTTGACGGCGATGAGCTTGTTATAATTTCCTCGCACGGAATGGTCAT
This sequence comes from uncultured Bacteroidota bacterium, assembly GCA_963764235.1. Classification (GTDB taxonomy): domain Bacteria; phylum Bacteroidota; class Ignavibacteria; order Ignavibacteriales; family Ignavibacteriaceae; genus DATFVA01. The sequence continues at coordinate 193,064 of CAVXRO010000006.1, forward strand.
TCGCCAGAGTGTGAAAGATATCAGGGTAATGGGCAGAAATACCCAGGGCGTAAGAGTCATCCGACTAAAGGAGGGAGATGCAATTGCGGATATCGCCAAAGTTATTCCCGAGGACGAAGGTGAGGTTCCAATAGCCGTGGAGTAGATTTCCTTTTGAGCCCTAAGGGAAGGAAACAATCCGGCATTTTCATCCGATAAGGAACAAAGGGCTGCTTAATAAATCGATTTTAGTGTTTCGTAATTTGCTTTTATTGTCTTTTCCAGATCTTCAGCAGAATGTGCCGTTGAAATAAAAGCAGCTTCAAATTGGGCCGGCGCCAGGTATATACCTCTATCGAGCATTCCATGGAAATACTTTCCATAAAGTTCGGTATTGGAAGTAACAGCCGAATTAAAATCAACCACGGGTTTTTCTGTAAAGAACATACATGACATCGAACCCACGCGATTTAAAGTCAGATTTTTCCCCAATTCTTTAAGGTTCTTACTAAATCCCTCTTCAAGGATTTTCCCTTTTTCATCAAGCTCAGCATACAAGTGCGTATTTTCTTTTATGTATTTTAATGCGGCATAGCCGGCAGCCATTGCCAACGGGTTTCCACTTAAAGTTCCCGCCTGGTAAACGGGTCCGGCCGGAGAAATCATTCGCATGATTTCTTTTTTTCCACCGAACCCGCCGACGGGCAACCCCCCGCCTATAATTTTTCCGAACGTTGTAAGATCTGGCCTGATACCCAGGAGTTCCTGTGCACCCCCCTTTGCCACACGAAATCCTGTCATTACTTCATCAAATATCAGTACAATATTTTCATCATCGCAAATTTTTCTCAAAGCGAAGATAAATTCATCGGAGGCCTTGACCACTCCCATATTTCCTGCGATCGGTTCGATAATTATAGCAGCAATTTCATTTTTATTAGAACTTATTAACCCCTTTACTGATTCGATGTCGTTAAAATCTGCTACCAGAGTGTCTGCCGCATTGCCTTTTGTGACCCCGGGGCTTGTAGGAACACCAAGCGTTAATGCACCTGAACCTGCTTTAATTAGAAAATAATCCGCATGACCATGGTAGCAGCCTTCAAACTTTATGAACTTTTCTTTTCCGGTATACCCCCTTGCCGTCCTTACGGCGCTCATAGTTGCTTCTGTTCCGCTGTTAACCATCCTCACCATTTCTACAGAAGGAACAAGTTCAGTTATTAGTTTTGCCATCTCTACTTCCATTGATGTCGGAGCTCCGAAGCTGGTTCCCATTTTAAGGGCTTCCTGCAAAGCTTTCATTATAAAAGGAGGGTTATGCCCGAACAGATGGGGTCCCCAGCTGCCTATATAGTCTATAAAATCATTCCCGTCAACATCAAATATTCTTGACCCGGAACCTCTTGTTATAAATAGAGGATCGCCTCCAACCGACTTGAACGCTCTGACAGGTGAATTTACTCCTCCGGGAATAACTTTTTGTGCTTCTTCAAACAGCTGATGACTTTTGCTTGTGTTCATAAATCCTTTAACCAATTATTAAGCTGGAAAAAATTTGGAAAATAAAGATAATCCATAACATAAAAACATTCTACATAAATCAGGAAGGATCGTTCATTTCCAGCCGTGATACGCTTCATATAATAATTGATTAATCATAAATAAATTATCTTACAATTAATGAATAAACTAACCTATAAAATAAAAGTCTGGTATCATCTTCTAACTAACAGCATAGGTTTTTATCCTACCCTCATAAGCACAGCATTTTTTCTATTCAGTTTCGGAATGATTCTGCTTGAATCAAGCGGCAGGACAAAGTATTTTATTAATAACTTCCCCCTGATAATGATTTCAAGCAGAGATACCGCAAGGATAATACTGAGCACAATTGCCGGGGGGGTAATATCGCTAACTGTGTTCAGTTTCACTATGGTAATGATTGTCTTCAACCAGGCCGCAACAAATTATTCGCCCAGGATTATTCCTGGTTTGATTTCAAAGAAATCTCACCAGGTAGTGCTGGGATTTTATGTGGGAACACTCATTTATTGTTTCATTATAATGATAAATACTGATTCAGAACATTTTGGCGTATCAGTTCCCGCATTTTCGGTTTTTATAGGTGAGTGTTTGGGAATAATCTGTCTCATCCTTTTTGTTTATTTCATTCACTCAATTTCGAATTCCATACAGATTGGAAATATACTTCAGGGCATATATAAACAGACCAGAGCTGGACTAAAGAGAGAGGAGGTGGAAAACAAAAATCCGGACGAGTCTGGTTTTGAAGCAAGTAAAAACTGGAAGATTCTTAATAGTCCGCAGTCAGGATACCTGCAAAGAATCGAGCAAAATAAAATTCTGGAAATTTTGAATAAAATTAATAGTAAGCTGGAAATTACAATTCCTCTCGGCACCTTCATTTTGAAAAATTTTCCGATGGCAAGGATTAGCAGCAGTGTGGAAGAAAAAGTCCTGGAACAAATTCTGGGCAACTTTATTTTCTTTGAGGAAGAAATTGTGGAAGAAAATTATTATTTCGGCTTTAAACAAATCACTGAAACAGCCGTTAAAGCTTTAAGTCCGGGAATTAACGATCCCGGTACGGCTGTAAAAGCGATAGACTACCTTACTGATCTCCTCACCTTGAAATTAAAACTTAAGGAAAAAAGGTTTATATATCACAATAAAAAACCGATGATTTTACTGTGCAACCCTTCGAATGAAAACCTGGTTTATTTTAGTTATGCTCCCATACGTGAATATGGAAAAAAGGATGTGGTAGTTGTTATAAAACTTCTCAATTCTTTGAGAAAAATCCTTCTTTCCATCGAATCTACAAAATTTGAAAAGCTTATATTAAATGAGGTAGTCATCTTAATAGAGGCTTCGGAGAAACATTTGAAATAACACAGCAGACCGGAAAAAAATCAATGAACTTATTGATGATATAAATCAAACCGGAAAACAAAAAACCGAATTAAAAAAATTAACTATCTGATGTTTTTATGTTTTTCCAGTAAATCTTTTGCCCGGGGTTTATAAAGAAGATGAAAGATTACATCAAGGTAGGCATTCATCTCTTCCATTTCGATGTTTGTAGTGAAGCGCCAGAAACCATAAATTTTTGCAAGTTCAAGGAGTTTTTTTGCGTATAAATCCCAGTTATAATCCTTTTCAACTCTCTCTATGGCGCGTTTTGAAATTCTTTTCCATAGGGAATCATCTTCCTGAACCTCATGGAGAAATTGGAGAATTTTATTTGTGGTTTCTTCTGAATTAACGGGATCTATATGAAATCCATTAATCTGATCTTCAATGATCTCCAGGGGACCTCCATACATTGTGGCGAACACCGGGAGGCCGGAATGCATAGCTTCCAGCACCGTCAAGCCGAACCCTTCAAATAATGCCGGCTGAACAAAAATACCTTTATGGTCAGCAATTGACCTGTAAACTTCTCCTGTCTGATCTTTTCTAAACAGCTTGCCAATCCAGCGAACCTTATCATGCAGGTTATAATCATTAATTATAGAATGCATTAACCGTATCTGCTCTTTTTCTTCCTCATCATTTGAATCCTCGGTTCTGACATTCCCCGCAACAATAATAAGGTTAGATATTTTCTGTAATTCTTTACTTTCTCCGAACCATCTTGCAAGGGAAGTTAAGTTTTTTATCTTATCCAGCCGGGCAAGAGAAAAGATCGGTGTTAGTCCGGGATCGCTTAACTTTCCGATTACGTCAGGATCATCCACATTATTAAAGAGGAGATCATTCATTTCTTCCTTTAATTCATGGAGTCTGTCTTCCTCTTGTGTAAATGGGAAATAAATATTAAAATTTACTCCGGGCGGAACAATATTGAACTTGGGATGAAAAAGATTTATGCCTCCTGTAACCCGATACAAATCGGGCATAGTGAAATATTTATAGGATTCATATTGCCCGATACTATCCTCTGTACCCGCAATCTCCTGATAGGATGAAGTGATAATAATATTTGCAGCATTCATAGTAATGAGATCGGCTGTAAACTGAGTAGAGAAATTATACTGTTCTTCAAGGTTCTTCCAGTACAAAGCACTATATAAATATTTACTTTTTTCGAGAGCGTGTGCAATATTGCATTGAGTGACACCATATTTTCTGGAAAGCATGAAAGCAACCGTATTTCCATCGGAATAATTACCGATTATAAAATCCGGCCTGGCTCCGAATTCCGCGAGAAGTTCCTTATATGAATCTTCAGCAAAATCCTCAAGGTAGGGCCATATTTCAAAGCGTGAAATCCAGTTATCAGTTACTGTCGGATTATTTGTTCGGAAAGGGACACGAAGTATCCAGGAATTTTTTGTGTCATATACCTTTTCAAGTTTCTGGTTTGATTTTGTATTCCCGGCGTTTGGGATCAGGCGGGTTAGAATAATGATCTTGGGGACAGCTTCTACTCCAGCTTCTGAAAGGGAATCAATCATAGCCGTTTCAAGTGCTTTAACCTGATCCAGGATGTAAACAACCTGTCCCCCCGTATCAGGCAGTCCCAGAACACCCTCCTGGCCGAAATATCCGTGAGGTGAAATTATAGCAATATTAAAAATCATTGGAATATTGGAAAGAAATTTTTTCAGAGCAAAAAAGTCAGGAGTCTGAAGCAGACTGTCAAGCTGCTTAAGGCTTTCTATAACAGATCCCGAAGTATTGCCTAACCCTCTCTCAAAACCCAGTTCCTGCAGATCATTACTGAAGTTTTTGTATTCTTCGTCTTCCGGTTTTTTCTTAAGGAAATTAAGCGCCTTATCAATTCTCTTACTTAAATCATCAGGATCCTTGACCCGGTCATTAAGAATTAACTGTTGTGAATTGCGTTTGTGAACGAAAAGGAAATCAAATAATGCTTTCCTCATTTTTTCCGGCTGCGTAAACATTGTACTAGACAAATACCTGTTAAGAAACTCAACGCCCCGGCCTATACTTTTAGCCTCGCGTATGCTGGGAAATTTATCATAGAAGGTTCTGAAGTTTAAAGAAAGAATTTCTTCCCTTTTATTGGGGGAAATGTAGGCTTCTTTTGCTTCGAGATAAGTATTTACATCTGTTTCCTCAAAATACTTTTCTTCAACATTGAATTTATAGAAATCCGAATGTCCTATACTGCTTCTTATTTCAAAATAAATGACACAGCCTATAGTTACTGATTCAGTTACTTTTTGAATCACCTCACTTATAGCACTGTAATTACCCTTTTTTTTATCTCTCTTCTTAAAATCTTCAAGAATCTCTTTGAGATTCCCGTAAACCATTAATTTATTTTCTCTTGAACATACTCTGTTAAGATATCTGAAAAAATCTTTTTTGTTCTCTTCGATTGACTGGGTTACCTGTTTACTCAAACTTCAACTTCCTTTACATATTAAGAAATTCATAATGTTTTATTCCATCGATTATGCCACCTGCAAAAGCTCTTCTGGCAAAGTAAATTCTCTTACCCCCTTTTAATCCCTCCAATTCCCTGCTGTGGTTTGATACAACCACTCCAAGCAGTTCACCCTTCAACATCTCTTCATCATTTCCCGAGTCTCCCGCTACAAGTATGTGTTCATAAGGAATATTCCATCTGTAGGCCAGGTAACGAATCGCTTTTCCTTTTGAAGCTCGATAGGGAAGGATATCCAGAAATCGTCCATGACTGAATATTACCGTGGTTTTTAGTCGATTTTTTATAAGAGTGTCTTTTACCTTCTGTAAATGATCGGGATTCTCCTCCATAAAGTAGCTTATTTTATATTTTCTCTGGGTGAACTCTTCCTGGGGCGTGAGAAACCTGAAGCGTTTTAATACGTCTTCTATTTTATTTCTATGCCAATAATGACAAATATGGGCATCCCACCCTTTTGAATATATGAGATCTTCCTTAAAATTATAATAAATCTCAGAACCTACTGAGGAGATAATCACATCGGGGGTCATAATGTTATTTTCTTTTAAAATATTTATTGCTGAGTCTACAGTTCTCCCTGTAGCAACAGCAAATCCCGGCTTATTATTCTCTGATGAAAGGATTTTTTTGAATTCATTCAGGCTATCCTCATCCCCGAGCAGGGTATTGTCAATATCAGAGACTATTAACTTTTCCATTGAGAGAAGCTTTTTACCTACAATAGCGAAGGTGTTTTCCTTAACGAGCTCTTTCCCCAGAAGTTTCTCTATTTCGGAAAGGTAGGTTTTTTTATGTGCCTCCCATGTATAATGGGCACTGACATTTTTAATTCCGTTACTTGAAAGTTTCTCCCATAACACTGGATTTTCCAGGATCTTTCCGATGGCTTCCGCAATATTGTCAGAATCAGAAACATCAACCAGAATTCCATGTTTACAATTTTTTATTATATCCCGTGGCCCTCCATCGTCTGTTGCAACAACAGGAATACCGGAAGCTGCCGCCTCGATAAGTGTTAATCCAAACGGCTCTGCGAGAGCGGCATTTACAAATATTCCCCGGGATTGTGCTGCAATGCGGTATAACTGAGGGATTTCATGTTCCGTATTATGCCTTTTAGGAATAGCCATTTTTCCGTATAGGTTATATTTGTCCATAAGTAATAGAATTTCTGTCAGGACTTCCCGTTCGTTATCAGGCATTTCCTGAATGTCTTCTCTTATTCCTGCAAATATGGCAAGGTTAGATTTGTATTGAAGGTTTTTATTTTCACCATACGCCTTGATAAGTCCTGAAATATTTTTTCTTTTATCCGGCCGGCAGATGGTCAGGAGCATAGGTTTATTAACATCAACAAAAAAACGGAAAAGCTTTTCCCCGATTATTCCCTTCCATTTTTCAGACTCATCTTTATCCTCTGGTTTTTGGTTATAAGGATAAAATATTTTAATATCCACCCCCGGAGGAATTACCTTAAATTTGCTCTTATCAGTATTCTTGTAATCTCCATATTGTTTATCAATTTCCTGCCGGGTACTGGTTACGATCATATCTGCGAAATAAATAATCTCCTCTTCAATGGCTATGCGATGATCTATTTTATACAGTTTTTCGATTTCATCAATATTGACGCCTTCATTCAGCAATTTTCTTAGTTTATCTTTCCCAAGGGAATGACCGGTGTGAATAAATGGTATACCGAAGAACTTGGTGAGTTCACTGCAAACATAGCCGGCATCCGCGTAATGACTATGAATTATGTCCGGAAGCCGTCCCACTGATTTTATATGCTTTATACTTTTATCAACGAATTCCTCTAAATGATCCCAGAGGAGTTCCTTGCGCAGATATTTCCCACCGCCCGCCCTGATTCTGATGATGCTGAATTTCTCATTTACCTTCTCAACGGGATTTGCATAATCTTCAGATACAGACTTATCCTTTACCAGGCGTGTTATCAGTTCAACTTTTTCAACTCGTCTATCACGACTTAAAGCATCTGCAAGTTCTAAAACATATTTTATTTGCCCTCCTGTGTCAGAATCGCGTCCGAATTCAGGACTTTCATTCCTGATCAGACCATGAATACTATACAGCTGGATGTATAATCCATTTTCTTTATGAATTTTCATTCATCAACTCTTTATATTTATCATATAAAGTTAAATCGTTCGGTATTGCCCCGTTTATTTTAACAACGTCACCTGCAAATTTCGAAGCGATTTCGTTTGTCTTTTCGATATTCCAACCCTTCAGATAACCTATACAATACACAGCCGCATATGCATCTCCCGCCCCGACAGTATCAATCACATTATCTATTTTTAACTTGTAAATACTATTTCGGTTTCCTTCAAATATGACAGATCCCTGGTCTCCATGAGTAACACACAATTGTTGAATTGAATATTCATTTAATAATCTTTTGGGGGTTTCATAGGTATCAAAGTTTTTGTCCAGCAGTAAGGTATTGACCAGATGCAGTTCTTCTTTATTCAGCTTTAGAATATCACATGCATTGATACAGTCTTCTATCAAATCCTGTGTATAAAAATTTTGTCTGATATTTAAATCACAAAAATATTTTAGATCCCTGTTAAAAAACTGATGAATTGTTTCCCTTGTTATTGTATTTCTTTGAGCGAGGGTGCCAAAATAAAGGCAGTCTGTATTTTCATTAATAAGCCTTTTTACCTCATCCTTTGGTTCAATATAATCGTATGCCGTTCCGGATTTTATTTGCCAGGAAGGAACTTTATTAACATCAAGCAAAGCAATGGATTCTCCGGTAGGATGGATCTGGTCTGTTTGTATGAATTCTGCGGAAAGGTCATTTTGGGAGAAAAAATCAAGTATCTTTTTACCACTATCATCCTTCCCAATCCGGCTTACAAAATTACCCTTTCCTGTAAGTTTTATAATATGATAAATAAAATTAAATGATGCTCCACCCAGCGTTTTTGAATTAGGATAAACATCAAATAAAATTTCTCCAATTGAGGTTACTCTAGGCATCCGATTATTCCAGGATCTTTTAAACACATATCATATTACAATAATTTTATCTAATATCAAGTTAGTCCGAACACTTAAAAAATGCTATAAGCCATTATTATTAAATGAGTTAAAGTTCCTTTCCAGGTCAGGAATTATATGGCATCTGTATTTGTTTAATAAATAAAACAGAAGAAGTAACAATGAAAGCATTCAGATATTATGAGGAGCAGCAGCTCCCGGTAAATATAGATGAAGCATGGGATTTTTTCTCAAACCCTAAAAACCTTGTAAAAATCACCCCTCCGGATATGAGATTTTTAATAACAAATAATCCGCAGAGAGATATTTATTCCGGGATGATAATTACTTATAAATTAAAACCTTTATTAAAGATTCCGGTAAACTGGGTAACTGAAATAGCCTTCGTTGATAAACCACATTCTTTCATAGATATACAAAGATTGGGGCCATATAAATTCTGGCATCACAGACATAACCTTAAATCAATATCCGGAGGAGTTTTAATGACAGACGAGGTTTACTATTCTCTTCCTTTCGGTATAGTTGGAAGTATTTTGCACCCATTATTAGTGAAAAAAAGGATTGAAAGTATATTTAGTTATAGGAAGAAGGAGTTGAAAAAGATATTTCTATAATTAAATAAAATTGTAGTTTATGGATGTCTGTAATGACGGTTTTAAAGAGGGATTAATGTGCGTTTAGTTTGTAGGTGGCTGTCATTAACTAGATTGTTAAGTATTATTATCTAAGCAAGAATATTATAACAACGGCAAAAATCAACCCAGAGACAACAGGTCTGGTATAAGAAGGATATTTCTTTTTGAATGCTCCCCAAAGATTTCCAGCGATTAACATCAGGATCAGAAGTGCTAATGTCGCTCCCAGGACCTCAATAACTGAAAAACTGCCTCCAAGTATTTCAACCAGGCTTTTTCCATTCCAAATTTTTGAATATATAAACTCAAGGTGAAGCCAATAAATTAAAAGAGATTCTCTGCTTACATTTAGTACAAATGATTTTTTTGTTTGTCTTTTGTAAGCGTAGTACCAAAAAAAGGTCGACAACAGCAGCACATATCCTAACCGCTGGTACACAAACAAGGGGTTGGGGCGAATGGTAAATATTGGAGAATCAAATAGACCAGAAAGGAAAAGATGTCCAAGAAAAATAAGTATCAGACTAAAATAGACAAGATTGATAATAAATGATTTCTCATGGTTCTGTTCTCGTGAGCTTATATAATATTTGGAATATAGCGCTCCCGACAATAGGAAAAACAGCCATGGAAATAAGGGGAAGTAAGAGCCATAATCAGGATTAAAATAATCAGCAAAAAATATTGGAATATATTTGCCAAAATCAATCTTCCAGATGACAGGAGAAAAAAAACTTATCAGAATTGCCAGCCACATTAAAAGAGAATAAAACAGTCTTTCTTTTCTAATTAATAGTCTTAATAAAAGTAAAAGAAGTAATCCGGAAGCAATACATTGAAGAATATCAACATTGAACCAAATTATAAGATGATCATATAAAGAATCTTTTATAATCTTAGAAAATGAATAGAAAGGAAGATGAAGAGAATACCCGGCCAAAAAGATCAACCCTATTCTGCTTAATTTATTCCAGAAATATTTCCCGAATTTTCTTATCTCTTCAATTCTTCTTTCCGTAGAAATTATAAAAGCAAAACCGCTGACAAACAAAAAAGCAGGAGCAACCAATCCATTAAGAAAGTTTAAGAGATGAAACCAATCGGTTTCTTTTAACGACGGAAGAATAAATGCATTAAAAACATGGACTTCAATCATAAGAATTAATGCCCACCCCCTTAATAAGTCTATAAAGATGAAGCGATTATGTCCTTTTTCCATTTTGACGCTAACAAAAATCAAAATCGGTAATAAATTATGGAATAAGGAATAGATATAAAAGTGAGCTAGGGTTTAATAGAAAATATCCGATTGGAGGTTCATAAAGATAATTCAGTTGTCCTTTACTGATTAAAAATATCTTCTTTCCCTATGCTCGGGATTTTAGGAGTCCAATCATCTCCATTACAGGGGAGGAAAGATTTTGTGGGATGTTTATCATATTTCATACAGAGTACGGCCGACCGGTCGAAATGTTTACATGAGGAACACAGTGTAGAGTTTATAATTTCCTTATTTTTTTCTTCAAAAAGCCGGTAGTGAATGACAGCAGGATGAATTACAACCCCGTAAATCGACATAAGAACTATAGTCCACCAGAACTGAAATTCGATATATCCCTGCGCAATCCATAAAACCGGAATAAGTATCGAAATTCTCAAAATGGTCCAGAAAACTATCTCGCCCACGAAAGATCCTTAACAATAAAATTAATAAATAACGTATATTCCCAGAAATAATATTATAATTTACTATAATAATAAAAGAATTATATTAAGATTACAATATATGAAGACATCCTGTCCTGACAGCTTGCTGTTATTTAATTAATGTATTAATATTAAATATTGTAGTTTTTGATTATTTTTGTAATAAAAATGCCCTGTAGACGTACAGGGCAAAGATGGTTTTGAATTATTGAGTGAGCGCGGGTGGGCTCGAACCACCGACCCTCTGCTTAAAAGGCAGATGCTCTACCCCTGAGCTACGCGCCCATATAAAAAATGAGAGCTACAAATATAAAAAATTGAGATTTTTATTCCAAATAGGCTATTTCGCTTCAATATAAAATAGGGTACTAATGACAAAAAACTCTAAGATTTTAGTATGTGATGACGATGAAACTCTTTGTTATTTATTAAAAGAACAGCTTCTCGAAGAAGGCTTTTCTGTAGATACTGTCTATGATGGTCAGTATGCAATAGAAGCGATCAAAAGGAAAAACTACGATATCCTTTTGCTCGATTTAAATATGAAGGAAGTCTCAGGCGAAGAGGTTCTGAAATTTGTTTCTGAATATAATTCCTCGATTCAGGTAATTATATTGTCAGCGCAATCGGAAATCAGGAAGGCAATTGAGTGCATCAAACTGGGGGCTTACGATTTTATTACCAAGCCGTATAATTTTGATGAACTCCTTATTACCATTAACCGCTCAGTCGAGCATAAAGAACTGATAGTTAAGAATGCGATTCTGGCAAGCCAGGTAAATAAAAAGCTTTCAAACACTATCATTGGAGATAGTCCTGAACTCCAGAGGGTAATAAATCTTGCAAATAAGTCAGCGATGTCTGACTCCAACATCCTTATTGAGGGTGAAACAGGGACAGGCAAGGAACTTTTTGCGGAATATATTCATAAGCATTCGGCCAGAAATGACATGCCATTTGTGATAATAAACTGTGCTTCTCTGCCTGATCAACTTATAGAAAGTGAGTTGTTTGGTCACGAAAAAGGCGCGTTTACCGATGCGAAAAACACAAAACAGGGTCTTGTTGAAATAGCCCATGGCGGCACTCTTTTCCTTGATGAAATCGGAGAGCTAAGTCTCACCTTGCAGCCAAAACTATTAAGATTTTTGGAAAACGGAGAATACAGAAGAATAGGGGGGGTAACTAACCTGACCTCAAATGTCAGGGTAATAGGCGCAACAAATAGAAATCTTATGGAGGAAGCTGATAATAAAAATTTCAGACGTGACCTTCTCTTCCGTTTGAATGTTATAACATTAACAATTCCACCTTTGAGGGACAGGAAAGAAGATATTTCTCAGCTTGCTAATCATTTTCTTTCGGTTAAGTCTCCTGTGAGATCCCCGAAGAGAATTTCCTCCGAAGCTGAAAGGGTTTTATTGAGTTATAATTTTCCTGGCAATATCAGGGAGCTTGAACACATTATTGAACGAGCTATTATATTTGCCGAAGGGGATATCATAAAACCAGATGACTTAAACCTGCCTCATATGGCGGCGTTTAAAGAGAGTTCCATTACAATGGAGTCAGAGGAAGATTCATCAGTTCTTAGTATGGAAGAGGTTGAAAAACGTCATATAGCCAAAGTTCTGAAGAGGAACAGGTGGGACAGAACCCAGACAGCAAATCAGCTGGGGATCAGCCCCAAAACGCTTTATACAAAGATTAAGAAATATGAAATTAAACAAGATTAATAAGCTAAACTAATGTCTAAATTCCTCGTTTCTAAATATCCCCTAATAGATATTCTAGAAACAGATGATTCTGCATATGCAATTACTGATTCATCGTTTAAGGTTACCTGGTATAACCAGCAGTTCAAATCGTTAATTAATTCCAGGCGCATAAAAGGAAAACAGTTAAATGTTCTGCTTGAAATTAATGAGAAGGCACTTGACAATATTTCAGCAGATAGATCTAAACCATTCCAGGTTCGTGATGATAACCATTTGATATTTATTTCACCTCTTGTCTCCAGGGGTAAGCCTGAAAACTACTTCATAAAAGTTCACAGCATACATCAGGAAAGGACCCAGGAATTCACGGATTCTGATCTTATCCAGAAAAATCTAAAATTCCAGGAGGAACAACAGAATATTCTCACGCTGGTAGTAAAAGAAAAATCGCTTCAGATATTAGCGGGAGAAATATTAAAAAAAAGTATAGAACTTTCTAAAAGTGATTTCGGACTTGTTGTTATTTTTAATGATACGAAGAAATATGAATACCTGATCCAGGATGAAAAGGAGATAATTAAAAATCAAAAAGAAACGGAAAGGGAAGTAGAAGCTAATTTCTCATTTATTACTAAATGGCTGAATGTGAATAAGCACTCTCTTCTCGCTCTGAATTATCCTAATAATATCGGATTTAATCTTACCAGGTTCTTCCAATGTGAATCACTTATTATTTCCCCCGCCTTTTTTGATGAGAAACTTTTAGCAGTAATTATTGTGGGACGGAAAAAAGAAGTGTACACCACTCTCGACATCAATAATAGTGAGCAATTGGCTTTGCTGCTTGCATTTTCAATTAGCAGCATAAAAACAAGAGAATTAAATACAACGCTTGAAAACAGGCTGCTGCAGGCTCAGAAACTTGAAACAATAGGTAAATTGTCAAGCGGGATGGCCCACGATTTTAGTAATCTTTTATCAAGCATATTCGGAAGTTTAAACCTTCTGAAAAAGCGGGTGCCGGATAATGAAAATATATACCGCTTGATCGATAATATTGAAAATTGTTCTGTGAGAGCCCGTGATCTTACTAAGGGACTTCTTTCGTTTGGGAAGCCGACACCTAAACGAAAAGAAATTATTAAGCCTAATATATTAATGACGGAGATTTCAAAGGTAATTTCTCAAACATTTCCACGGAAGATTCATTTTGAGAGCCTGGTTGATGAGAACCTGCATGATGTTCTTGGTAATGGAACGGAGATTTATCAGGTACTTTTGAATCTTTGCGTGAATGCAAAAGAGGCAATCGACGGGAATGGTAAAATAATACTTGAAGCATCAAATATTTTAATTGACGAAGAGAATATTTTCAAATATCCTCTCCTTAATAAAGGTAAATATGTCCATTTTTCAGTCAGCGATAATGGAACCGGTATCGAAGAAAAAAATGTGCAGAAAATATTTGATCCGTATTTTTCTACAAAGGTAAAAGAAACCGGGTCTGGTTTAGGATTATATGTCACCTATGGAATAATCAAAGCTCACAGTGGTCACATAGAGGTCTCAAGTAATATTGGTCAGGGAACGACTTTCGACGTATATCTGCCGGCCTTCGAACCCACTGTATCTGAAAGAACTGCTTCAACTGATAAAATCATTTTATTAATTGATGATGAAGTTATGCTGAGAGATCTCCTGGCAGAAATGCTCGAGTCAAATGGTTATAATGTTATTAAGGTTGGTTCCGGATCAGAAGGACTCAGAATTCTAACCGAGGAAATAAAAGCCGACCTGGTGATTGTGGATTATAATATGCCTGAAATGAATGGTCTTGAGACCATTCAACAAATAAGGGGGCTTAAATTTAAAATGCCGATTATCTTATCTTCAGGCAGTATAGGACTGGAAGAGAATCTGAATCTAAAAGAAGCCGGAATTACAGCAACTCTTACTAAACCTTATGAGTTCGATACAATGTTCTCAACCATTCAGAAACTAATTTAATCAGGGTGCCGGCTCTTCTTTTTTATCAACATCTATCATCTTTATATTCTTAACGTAATCAGACAAAACAGGTTTTTTTATAGTGTGGAGCTGATTAAGAATATTATTAATTTCTTTAATAGCGGTTGTGATATAATCCAGCCTTTTATTTATTGCCTCTGTTGAAATAACCTCTTTGCTAATTTCTCTTTTAATTGCTGCAGCAGAGAGGCTCATAAGGGTTAGCGGCTGCTTTATTTTATGATTCGCAGTAACCACAGTCGCAGCAAATAACTTACTTCGCTCAGCCTCGATTAACTGTTTCCTGGCATCCGATAATTTCAGTGCTGATTTTACCCTGGCCAGCAGCTCAACTCGATTGAAGGGTTTCTTTATATAATCAAAAGCACCTGCTTCAAGACCCTCTTTAGTATCCTCTGCTTCTATCTTAGCCGTCACCAGAATTATAGGTATATGAGCTGTTTCTTCATTGCCGACTAATTTTTTACAAACATCGAGACCGGTAATATCGGGCATCATTATGTCAAGTAGTATTAAGTCGGGTTGTTCCGAAATAGCTTTGTTTAGCCCTGATTTGCCTTCATAAGCAGTAATTACTTCATATCCTTCGCTTTCCAGTCTGTCCTGCAGGAGGAATACATTTTCCGGAAGATCGTCAATTACAAGAATTTTTTTCATTTGACCACAGTATTTAATTTGGAGAATAGTCGTTCAATTTTGAACGCCATAGAAGCGGAATTAACAGGCTTCGATATATAATCATCAAATCCGTGTCTCAGAATTATCTCTTTATCCTCTACCATAGCTTTGGCCGTCACCGCAAAAACCGGAATATTCCGCCATAGATTATTTTGTCTAATCCTGTTCAATGTCTGAAAACCATCCATACCCGGCATCATTATATCGAGCAGAATAAGATCAGGAATTTTAGTTCCCAGAGCTTCCAAACATTCTTTTCCTCCCTTTACCATTGTAGTATTACAATTACAGGAGGTAACAATTTCATTAAGTGTAAAAAGGGTGTCGGGATCATCGTCGACGATCAGTACATCTCCATTCACAGCAATTTCTTTTTCAACAGGAATTTCTTCCGGAATCACTTCTTCAGCTGCCTCTAACCCAGGCCTCTCCGGAAGTTCTATTGGATTTGGGGCTTCTGCACTTTCTTCCTGCAGACGGATTCTATCCCTGACAACTTTTAGTACATCCAAAGGATGGCCTTTAGATTTAACCGTAATATTTTCGACAATATGGTTTAAAGATTTCTTATCATCTTCACTCATTTCATCATTTGTGCTTATTATAATCGGAATATCCCTGGTTTCCCTGTGAGTTTTTAACTTGTGGGAAAGAGTGAGGCCGTCTACATTCGGCATAAGGAGATCGAGGATGATAAGATCCGGCTGGACTTCTTTTATTTTGCTGAATGCCAGTTCGCTGTCCCTTATATAATCTATCCTGACATTTTCATTTGCAAATGCTTCTCTGAAATTCTCAAATACACTTTCATCATCATCAACAATTACAATTTTTTCAATTCTTTTCTTAGCCTTCTCTTCAAGTGCGTTAAAGGCATGGGTCAATTTATCGGAAGAGATTGGCTTAACGATATATTCGTAAGCTCCGAGTCCGTACCCAAGGTTCTTATCGCTTATAATCGAAACGAGGATTACGGGGATATCTTCAGTCTCAGGATTTTCCTTTAATTCCTTAAGAACACTCCAGCCGTCTTTCCTGGGCAGCATAATATCAAGCGTAATAGCAAAAGGCTGTATATCTATTGCTTTTTGTAATCCTTTTTCACCGTCTTCGGCATATTCCACTTCATACCCTTTTGATACAAGATATTGACCAATGGTGTATCTTACATCCGGATCATCATCAATAACCAGAATTGGATGCTGACGATTTTTAATTAATTTTTCGATGTTTAGATGTGGAACGACCTCTTTCTTCTTCTGTTCTACTACGACGAGCGGAATGGTAAATGTGAAAGTAGAGCCGTTACCTTTTTCACTTTTAATGGATATAGTTCCGTTCATGAGTTCGGCGATCTTTTTGCATATGGCAAGACCCAACCCTGTGCCGCCATATTTCCTGGTCGTAGTTCCGTCTATCTGTCTGAATTCTTCAAAAACAATTTTCTGATCTGCTTCAGAAATACCGATACCTGTGTCGGTGACATCAAATTTCAATTTGTTTTGATCGGCTGTGGAAATCTTTAACTCGATATGTCCCTCGTGAGTAAATTTCACTGCATTTCCAAGCAGGTTAATCAATACCTGGATAACTTTACCCTTATCCGTATTAACGATTATCCGGGTGTCTATTTTTTTAACGACTTTGAATTCGATATTCTTATTGACAAATAAAGGTGTTACAGATGCATTAACTTCAGCTAACAGATCTTCGAGGAAAAAGTCCTCAAGGGCCATATCCATTCTTCCAGCCTCAATTTTTGAAAGATCAAGAATGTCATTTATTAACCCCATCAGCCTTTTTGCACTGTTCATCACAACATATAATCTTTCCCTGTCTTTAGCTTTAATGGTAGCATCATCCAGCATCAGCTCGGTGAGTCCTAAAATAGCATTCATAGGGGTTCTTAGTTCATGCGACATACTGGCCAGGAACTGAGATTTCAGCCTGGTAAGTTCCTCAGCTTTTTGTTTTTCAACCTCGAGTTCCTCAGCCTGCTGTTTTAATTCATCGTGCAGAAGGGTGAGCGTATCGTTCTGCTTTTTAACCCTGATATTCTGTTCCTGGTAATCGTCATTAAGAGACTTCAGGTCAGAAATCAGTTTTTCCATCTGAACAAGAGCGAGAGAATTTGTTAAACCTATTGCAAGCTGCTCCTGAATATTCTGGAGATATTCTTTGGCCTCTTTAGAAGGTTTCTTTACTGCTCCCAATTCAAGGATAGCAATAACTTTATTATTATATATTATAGGCTGGAGCAGCAAATGCTTTAGGTTTAGACTTATTAAACCCGAATTAATCACCGGAAGTCCTTCTCCCGATTCTATTTCAACAGGAGTATGATCTTTAAGGACAGGCTCAAATAGTTCAGGGGATTCTTTCAGAGAATCCTTCTTTATACCGTATGAGCTCACAATATTAATCCGGTTCTCATTCACTGTATATAAAGCTCCGACGGTATAACCGCTGGTGCTGATTATTTTCTTCAGTGCTGCTTCTGAAATTTCCGATAGGGTGGGGTTCTGATTCAGCAAAGTTATAAATTCAGAATATTCATTCATTGCCTTCTGATTTTTGTTCAGCTCATCCATCATCAGGTTGAACGCGCCGGCAAGCTGACCAATCTCATCTTTACTTTTTACGTCGATCCGCGTGCTAAAATCACCGGCTTTAGTAGCCTCAGTCGCCAGGTTCAGCTGCGTAATCTGCTTTCTTATTTTATCAGTAAATACCAATGTAAGAATTAATGCCAGGATCGAACCGGCTACTCCAATTATAATAATAACATAACGGATATTAGCCCGAAGATCGGCAGCTTCATTTATAGTATTAAAAACCAGGAAGGATACTTTGCTATTATTAGATATGCCCGGACTAAAAATAGCGGCAACCAGATCCGACGATTCTTTATCTGAAGCATATACAGAAGAATTTTTATTACCGGTCAAATTAGAATAAGCGTCTTTCAGACCGACAATGAATTTGGTATTGTTTTCAGGATTGGATATTTCTACAGGTGTGCCGTCCCAGATAAGGGCAACGTCGGCGTTTATTTTTCCCGAAATGTCCGTCAGTAAACCAGCAGAAATCAATCTGCCATAATAAAAAGTTACCCCTTTTTCATTTGTAAAAGTACTCAGGGCTGTAAACGGGTTTTCCTTAAGGAACGAATCCATATCGAAGGTTCCCTTTGGGAATATAATATCTTTCTTCCCAGTAAATTGGGAAATATTTTCTCCGCCCGGTTGAGTTTTAAGGATAAAATCGAGATTCTTTGTAAGGGACTTTGGGGAAATGAGAGATGATTTCATTATTGTCTATAATCTTATAAAAATCATCATCAGAATTCTGCTGCATATCGCGATACGTATAGAGGAACTCATTCAGAGAATTCTGCAGCTGTTTTGACTGCTGGGAGGTAAGAACATTATACATAACTGAATAGAAGGCAAAAGCAGCGCTCCCCAGTATTAGTACAACAATGGTGAAATTAATGATTAATATTCTTAAACTGAGTTTCATAGTAAACCATAAAAGAGTAAATTTTTACTAATTATCTCGTTGAAGAACCTTACGAATAGTGATGAGAAGCTCATCAAAATCGTAAGGTTTGCTGATAAAATCGCTGGCTCCCATTTTAGCCGAGTCAATAGCACTTTTAACATCAGCATATGCTGTAAGCACTATTATTTTCGTTTTTAGCTCCTTCTTTTCGAGTTCTTTCAGTATTTCAAATCCATCTTTCCCCGGCATCTTGAGATCCAGCAGAATCAGGTCCACTGGTTTTTTCACAAGGAAGGAAAAAGCATCGTCTCCGGTATTAACATATTCCGCATCATAGCCTACTTCACTAAGCTCTTCTCTAAGGACCGAACATAGGTTCGTGTCGTCATCAACAATAAGAATAGTTTCCATAACAGCCGGTTTATTTATCCCCGGTTAATGAATTGAGCTGGTAATACTTGATCCTCTGTCTGTTCTTCAGGATGTCTTCCTTTATAGGATTCTCAACTCTTGGTCCTGCCAATCTTTCCTTCAGGGTTGGAACAAGTTCGGCCTTAATTAAAATAACCAGTTCTTTCTTAGTGGTTACAGTTTTATCACTACCGGTAAGATATCTTATACCAAATACCCACCAGGGAAGGTCTTTTAAGAAAGGTATTCCAACTCTCTCATTGGTTTTTTCATTTGAATAAAGTCCGCCGAGGATCGTTTCCTCACCATCAAGCATAACAACCTGGGTACTTGCTGAGGTTTTCCGAATTTCTGTTGTTGCCTCACTTGCCTGGAAAGTGCTTCTTTCGACATTGAGTTTTAGAAGTGTATAATCAACTCCATCTTCAGTATAGACGAATGGGGTTACTTCGATGATGGTTCCTGTCGGGAAAAACTTTTCAACTACGTTTCCGGCAAAATCTCTTTGTTTAACTGAAAAATCAGAACCAACCTGGATTCTGCCCTGCTGTCCTTCTCTGACAATTACATTAGGACTCGCAATAATATTACCCAGCTGTTCCGATTCTAAAAACTTAAAAGCAGCAGTAACATCACCAAAGAAATTACCGCTCTGAAAAGTTCCATCACCTGTTATATTATAAGTATTTTGCTGGACTCGTTCTGGGTTCCTGTAGTTTGCGGGTTTGCTCCGGTATATAATTCGGTTCCTAAATTAATTCCTTTGCCTCGAAGTAAAACTCTCCAGTCAATCCCTCTCTCTCTTGTTGCATTTTCATCCTGCTCAAAAAACACAGCTGAAATTTTTACTTCACGGGAATCAACTGAAGCATAATTGTCGGGAGACTTGTTTTCTTCAGATTCGCCCCTCTTCCTTACGACAATGACATTTTCTTTTTCTTCATAAGCCAGGCCTGCGTACTGGACAATAACAACTAAAGCTTTATCATAGGGCATATTGTTTATTTCTATTCCTATCGGCTGATCAGATTCAACAGTAGAAACAATATTTTTTCCGGTAAATTTTTCGCTGACCTTACTCAGGAGATCGATTGCCTGGTTAAATGGCAACGATGCCGACATAGTAACAAGTTCATCAGGATTTGTATATCCCTTGAATTCCTTTTCAAGGTACTGCTGTGCATAGGACTGAAATATCAATCCAAGCATTAAAAACAATGTTATAGTAAATGTTTTCATTTTTTAATCTCTCTTTTTTTAATGGCCTTTTTTATCTTTTTTAGGGTCTTCTTTTTCAAGTCCAAGGTCGACCTTCTCTATGATGCCGCCTTTATTCAGGATAAAGCTTACGCTGTTTCTTTCATAATCTATCTTGGTCAGATAGCCAAGGTAAACCTGCTCGCCTTCCCATAATAGGTAAGTATTCCCTTTGCTGTCGCCTATAAATGCGCCTTCAGGAACAAGTGCTAATAATTTAGAACCCTGAACATCAAGAAGGTTATCAAGGTTAGGTGGTATTTCGTTTCTGATTAGCGGGTAGAAGGCATCATATAATGGTCTGGCAGTAAGATTATTCTCAACCATAGCTGATGTCGCAAAGCGGCTGTCATTAGAATAATAAGCTGCAACATCGAGGTTAAAATTAACCAGGAAATGCGGCATTCCTTCTTCATCTGTTTTGATCAGATTGCTTAGCGAAGCTGATTTTATTTTTTTCAGCTCTTTGCTTTGTTCAATAGCATAGATAAGACGCCAAACATCGTTATAAGCTCCTCCGCCACTGAGTTTATATTCATGGAAGAAGAAGTTTTTGTCAGGTTTCATGTCTGCATATTCTATATCTATTGTGGTTTGAGGGGAATAACTATCGCTAAGATCATTCACAAAATCATAGAATTTTATGGATGATAAGTCCTTAGGAATATTGAATTTTCTGGCTGCCAGTACTGAATCAAGGACTGAAGCACGAACCTGAAGATCCTGGTACTGATCTTTCAGATCGGCTGTATTATATGAATGTGCCTTCATCTCATCGAGTTTAGTTCTTCTCTCGTTAAGATCGCCTCTCTGGAATACCAGGATATATACGCCGCCCACAACTAGTATAAAAACAAGCAGAGCGACCAGACCAAGTGTGCTTTTTAATTTTCGGTTCATTGTACGCTCTTCTTATTATTATTTAACAAACTAAAACTTATAGTAAATTTATATGCATTTTCATCCCGTAATGCTTCAAATACCATACTCTTCAGAGTTGCATTCTCGAGTGAATAAGCGAATTTGGTTACAACATCTTTATTTATTGCATAACCGATTAATACTACTTCCTTATTAGCGTTAACGGAAAGCTGATTCAACCATAGATTATGCCTTGTGGCAAAGAAGTCTGATATATTCTGCAGTACTTCTGTCCAGACACCGGTTCCTGCAGAAGCGGAATCGAGTATTGCCTGAGTCTGATCAAATCCTTCGACTTTTGCTTTCAGCTGGGAAATGTCATTCAGGATTTCCTGGTTCTGACGCATTGAAATAGTCTCTTCGGTGATTTTCTGATTAAGCTCTCCGAGTTCAAGATGATTTTTAAGAATTGACTGGGTCATAAAGAATGCGGCAATAAACAGGATTGGAAGCATCAGGTAGCCATGCCATGCAAATTGGATGAACTTCTGATCTTCTCTTACATACTTAGGTAAAAGATTTATTCCTTTTGTCCCTTCTTCCTGTTCATCTATAAATTCTGTTCCTACAGCAATAGGGACGCTGAAGGCCGAGAACTTAGATTTTGTTTCCTCATCCAGGGAAGATAGATCAAGATCGTCAAACTCAAGACGGGAAACATTTGCTTCCGGGAAAGTACCGTAAAAGGATAGTATTAAGTTCTCAGAATCATCCTCTCCGCAGACTATAATATTATCCAGGGATGAGATTCCGCCATTCTCCATTTCAAGCAGGATCTTAGAAAAATAAACATCATAGGTATGAAGATTTGAAGTTCCTATATCGAGGGTGGTTCCTATGTGCTTAAGTTTTCTGCCATGCAGGAATATCAGCTTGCTGTACTCTTTACCTATGTAAACAATAAGAGAATTATCATCAGGGAAAAATTTCTTCCTCTTAGATACATAATAAGCCAGGGATATTTCCGCACTTTTTACAGTAGGTATTTTATAATACCTTCTATTATTATACCTGGCAAGAGAGTCGATAAACTTTATACAGCTGACCTCGCCGCCCAGGAATACAGACAAAAGAGATTTGTCCGCAAGCTCTATATATCCAAGATTTTCACTGTCTATAGAGACGTTTTTTGCCTCCTGGATATCATTGATAATCTCCTGGGTTACCTTCGCTGATTTAGGAAATTTGGAACCTTCAAACACGTGGTAGAAGATGGCCGGTTCTGTCAGTGCAGGAATAAACTGTGCATTGCTGAGGTTTATCCCCGACAGAGCATCATTGATTAGAGCCAATGATGTTGATTCAGATTGAGAGCCGTTAACGGGGCCGGTGCCTCTCTTCAACCCTTCTATTTCAAGATCCTCAGTATCAAGCTGGAGACCTCCCAGGGTGTCTTCTGTTGCTAAAGCAGGCCGGGAAACAACATCAGTAGATGCCGTTTTTAGCACTTTAAATTTGCCGCCCTCTGCCGAGAGTACAGCGGCTTTTAATTCTGTTCCTTCACAGTAGATACAAACTAATGTTTTCATTATGCTGCCGATAATATTTGATGTATTCTTGTTTTATTATTTGCGTATGCTATGGCTGTCTCAAGTGAAATTTTCTTTAACATATACAGCCTCTTTAAGTCCTGCTCCAGGGTTATCATGCCCTGCTGGCCTCCCTGGTTTATCATCATGTAAATTTCGCTGACATTATTATTCTTAATTGCGGCTTTAACACTAGGGGTTACAATTAAAACTTCTTTTGCAAGAACCCGTTTGCCGTCAAGACTGGGGACAAGCTTCTGTGAAACTATGCAGACAAGTACATCCGCCAACCTGTGACGTACTCTATCCTGTTCTGCCGGATTAACTTCGGCTACTATTCTATCAATTGTTTCTGATGCTGAAGACGTATGGAGTGTTGAAAATACTTTATGTCCCGTATCAGTAACTTCCAGTGCCGACATGATAGTTTCAGGATCTCTCATTTCACCGATTATTATTATATCAGGATCCTGCCTTAGTGACTGAATCACACCATCCTTAAAAGAAAGCACGTCGCGTCCTATCTCCCTATGACGAATAATGCAGGCTTTTGAGGTATGGACATATTCAACGGGCGAGGCTATGATCACTACATGTGCCGGATCAATTTGATTATGTGCGTCAACAATTGCGTCTAATGTGGTAGATTTACCGGAACCGGTGATACCAGTTATTAAAGTAAGTCCGTTTTTAATATAAGTATGGCTTAATGTTTTTACTACGTGTGGATGGAATCCGTATGAATCAAGGGGACGAATAGTTGCATTTATTGCACGCATATTCAAAGCGAGTGAGTCCAGGTCAAAATAGGCATCAGCTCTGAAGCGGACATCAGTGTTTTTCCTGGTGTAATGGAAAGTATAACTAAAATCGAGATTACGGGTTAACGCCAGGTGCTTCCGCTGATTGCTATTCAGCATATTTATGATAAAAACAGCAGCTTCATCATCATTTAGCTGAATAAATTCTTTAACTCTTTCTTTATCGCCATGTATTCTAAGCCAGATATAACCACCATTCCCATGTCCTCCAAGCTCTATATCCGAGGCTTCCATTTCGATCATGGCCGTAAGAACTTTATTTAAATAATTCCTCAATAAAATTCTTTTATTCGAATCCAGTTTTTCTATATTTTCAAGCAGATATGCCACTCTGTCAGGTCCCTGCAAAACAGGAGGAATTGTATTACAGAATTCTGTTAATACTTGTTTAATCTCCGGGATTGTTAACGCAATATCTTTTGTTTCTTTTGAAGTCATAGTTTATTCAGCAATTTAATTTTTGTTACTTACTCATCTGTTGTTGCTGCGAGCACTTCCTGTATCGATGTTAATCCTAATCTTACTTTTTCAAATCCGGAATCTCGTAGAGTAAGTGTGCCGTCAGCTTTAGCCTGGTTCCTGATCTTTTCTTCATCAACTTCAATACCAGAAC
This sequence comes from uncultured Bacteroidota bacterium, assembly GCA_963764235.1. Lineage (GTDB taxonomy): Bacteria > Bacteroidota > Ignavibacteria > Ignavibacteriales > Ignavibacteriaceae > DATFVA01. Next base: position 217,350 of record CAVXRO010000006.1, read on the forward strand.
GAACAATGATTTGTCTTATTTCTTTTGTAAAATACAGGGATTCGTGAATCGCTAATCTGCCCTTATAACCTGTTCCATTGCATTTTTCACATCCTTTTGGCTCATAGATCGTATAATTCTTCCATTCTTCAATATTCAGGCCAGCAGCATTCATTAGAGTTTCGTCAAAATTTACCACTCTCCGCTTGCAATTATTACATAAACTCCTTATAAGACGCTGCGCAACGATGATATTTATGGCGTATGCTATAAGGAAAGGTTCTATACCCATTTTATATAAACGGGAAACAGCACTGGGGGCATCATTCGTATGCAGAGTAGAAAATGTTAAGTGACCTGTATTTGCAAGCTTGATTGCAACTTCTGCAGTTTCTTTATCTCTCATCTCACCGACAAGTACAACATCAGGATCGTGACGAAGAATTGACCTGATAGCCTGGTCAAAGTTCATTTTATAACCGATCTTTAATTGTCGGGCACCCTGGATGACATACTCAACAGGATCCTCTACAGTAAGCACATTAAGCGTCGGGTCGATTACCTGGTAGAGGGCGGCCACAAGGGTCGTACTTTTACCGCTTCCTGTTGGTCCGGTTAGAATAACCATTCCCTGCGGCTGATTTATAGCTTTAACAAAAGCCTGTCTGGCATATCCGGTTAAACCTAGTTTATCAAGATCAGTGATAACTTTTCTGTCATCTAATATTCTTATTACAACACTTTCAAACTTATTTTTCAGTTCAGTTCCAACCATAGGAAGGACCGAAACCCTGAATCTTATAACGTGACCATCTATCTCTCGCTGAATAAACCCATCCTGTGCTCTTTCCCTTTCAAACCTGTCCATTCCTTTTGATCTGTCTTTTACAACCGCCACGACAGCCTCAGGCAGTGTCCCATCCTGTGTGTGCCAGGGCTGCAGGTTCCCGTCAATTCTAATTAAGATGTCGGTTTTATTATTCATTTTAGGGACAAAATGAATATCGCTGGCACCTTTTCTAACACCTTCTATTAATGCTGCTTCAACGAGGTTAATGAGAGCACTCTTATTTATTTCGGCATCAAGCTCATCTTCATCAAATGAATTTTCTTCATCTTCAATTTTTATTTCAGCATCCATTTCCTCCATCATTTTCAGGTAAACGTTTTCAGGAGGAAGAATAGTGGAGATCAGTTTTTCATAATCCTTTTTGCGAATAAAAACTATTTCATATTTTTTAGCATTTAATCCGAACGCGATTTTAGGAATGTTCCGGTCAGTAGGATCTATTGCTGCAAGAATCAGTTTATCTTTTAGCCGTTCATCATACATGAACGGGATTATCTTATTTTCAAGCATCTGACTTTTCAGGGAATCCCCGGCACTTGTTATCATATGCTTAATTGAATCAAGTCTATTCTCAGGAATATCCTCAGGGCGGGTGTCAAGTTCACGGAAAGCATATAAGATAGCCACTTCTCTAAAAATCGTGTCGTGATCATAACCAAAGTCCTGAACCAATACCTGGGCAAGGTTCCTTTTAACTTTATTATTATCATTAGCCTTAGCATTTAATGCTCTCTCTAAAGTAGCGGCGTCTATTATTCCTTTTTTGAAAAGCAGAAAACCGATTTTGTCGGTCATTTCAAGATTTGTCTCGATCATACCTTATCACTCTGCATATAAGTTATGTTATTTGCCATTCCCGGTGTTTTGGGATGTACAGTAGCCGTCTCAGCAGAAACAAGGGTCAGCAGTATCATTACAACCATAATAATCATTGCAATTACTACCTGGACGATTTCAATAAAGTTTTTAAGCTTATATACCGTTTCAGCCTCATAATAATTTGCCAGCTGAAGCGAGGTATTTTTAATAGTTCCGGTTTCTTCACCTGAGTGTAATCTCGATAGAGCAGTTTCGGTAAAAACACCTGATGCAGTAAAAGCATCGGTCATTCCTACACCTTTCTTAACCATAAGCGGTATAGCTATATTTTTAACACGGTCTTCAAAATATTTATTGCCTGCTGCCTCCGCTGCTATCCTGATTGGTTCTATACTCTCTGCCGAACCGCTGTAGAGTGTATAAAATACCCTGCAGTATACTTCGATAATAGTTTTATGTATAAGGTTTCCTACAAGAGGAAGCTGAAATAACATTTTGTGAAAAATTACATTTCCTTTTTTGGATGTAGCCCATTTCCAGAAGATTATTGGAGGAATAATACATAAGTGCTAAAAGTAAATACATATTGTCGATCATAAAGTCACTCATTTTTAGAGTAAAGGCTGTCATAGGAGGCAGCTCAATTTTAAATCGAACAAATAATTTTGCTGTTTCAGGGAAGATATAAGCAACGTAGAAAACTACCGCCAGGAATAGCACAAAGATTGTCACCAAAGGAGTAATTAAAGCACTTCGAAGGCTCTTCTTAAATTCCTGTCTTCTTTCCAGGAATTTAGCTGTTGCCTTATATATTTCAGCCATATTTCCGCTCTTTGATGCCAGTCCAAGCATATAAGCTGTAAATTTTCCAAATACATTCTGATACTTCAGAAAAGTTGCTTCGCTGTCAGCTCCTTTTTTAAGATCGTTATTAACCTCTTTAAGCGTATCTCTTAAAGTTTTGTTTTCAGTATCATTCATCAGCAGAGTTAGGATTTCATTATAAGGTAATTTCTGATCCAGAAGCTCTGAGCTTATTTTAACAAAAGTTACAATTTCCGCTGTTGGAGGTTTTCTGTTATAGTCTAATAATTTTTTATTTACAGAAATAACCTGGTATCCCAAGCGAGATAGGGCATCTTCGACCTCTTTCTTAGTATATGCCTTCTGTTCCCCGGTTATAGGTTTTTCATTCCCCTTTTTGACTTTATACAGAAATGTCGATTTCTTTTCAATAAGCCTGATCTTTAATTGATTTTTTTCAGCAAGACGTTGTATCTTTTTCTTCCCTTCGGTGAAGGAATTTGCTGAAAGAGAACCATTAATAGCCTGACCATTTAATTTTTCCGCTGTAAATTTTAGTTCTACCATGTTAAAATTGCTTTTGTTATTAAATTTTCACTAATCAAGCAATTCTCATTCCAAAACTAAAATCGGGTTTTTGACTGTTTTTAAGGATTTTTAATTGAAAGGATTGAAAGAGTTACATTTGAAGACGCTAAGGTTGGTTCTAGATAAAAGGGAATTATGGCGAAGGGTAAAACAAAATGGTGAGACGTTACGTTCATGCAGACTCATTTTCTGTTTTGAGTTAGGAATAATAATCGAGCTAGAATCATCGAAGTTATCTTGCATGATTTTATCGATTAATTACTATAATTAAAACCACAACTGAAATTTTATATAACTTCCTTAAATCACTAAGCAAGTATAATTACAGATAGACTCAAACAAGTAAGAATGAGATAAAAAATTCAGGCCTTACATATGAAATCAAAAAACTGCCAATGAAAGCTACAGTTATTTTATCAAAACGGCTTTTATAATATGAAGAAATTATGAATGATAACAGGATAAGTATTACTGCAAAATGACTTACCTTAGGAAAAGAAGCAAAATTTGTATGTGAAATAAGAAAGTATAATGAAATTAAGAAGGATGGAGTTCGGAAAGCCGGACTGTAATAGATTTATACCATGATCCAGATAATTACTTTCATCATTTAATGCAATATCTATAAACCTTTCGAAACCATACAAATGTTTACATCCAAGGACCAACAGGATTAATGCAACTAAAAAGTCAAACCCTTAAAATATTCGTATAATCTCATTCTTTAGTTTATCAGTGACAGAGAATATTAAATAAGTTTATTTAAAAATAAAAAAGGCTGTAAGTAATTACAGCCTTTTTTGAAACATTCATTTAATTTATATTTTAGGGGTTACCACTGAAAAGATCTGGCTCGGAGAAATCGTTGTAACAACCGTCCATTTAGAAGCGTAGTCAGCATCAAGTGGTGTTGCTGTAATGACTACTTGTGAATCACTTACTGCAGGGCTTGCCCATGCTGCGTCACTTGAAGTTCTAAGATTTAGTGGTAGATTATCAAAATAATCTCCAAAATCCGTGGAGTTAGGTCCATTAGTAAACGTATTTCCGCCACCGCCCATTGCAACTGGTTTCTTGTAATACTGCTGGGCTAAAGCTCCTAGGTTAGTACCTTGGGAAACTATAGAATCCTGAGTAGAAGTTTCAGCATTTGCATTGAATAAGTTGATACCAACTACTACTGCTATACCAACTACGATAACACCAAGTACAATTAAAAGAAGTTGTTGTTGACCCATTACAGATCTCCTTATGTTGTTGTGATTAGTTTATTAAGTGTTCTTATCAATTAGTTACGATCATTTACTTTTCAAGCTCTTTTTACCTTAACAGGATTCGTGCCATTACCTATTTTCACAGTGTCCTTCCGATACTGAAGCCAAACCTTATCAAATCTTATTTGATTACCGGTAATGTTTTCTCATTGAGAATTATTTACCGGAGCTTACAGTTGACCAGTGAAACATTTGTTTTTATCACCTGATGAGAGTTTTTCCAAAATTTCAAAGACAGTTAGTAGAACGAAAATAATATGCCAGTTGTAAAAGAGCGGGAAATAAAAATATATGTAGGGTTTTGCTGTGACAATTTTGGTAAATGTAAGTTTTACAAGTAAATTTGTTATAGAAGAGAGCTAATTACAATAGGCTAGATATACTAACTCATTCCCCAATCATAGAGTATCTATTTAAGATGACCGCCCAACAATTACTGATCATAAAAAACGTATAACTGGAATACCAGACAGTATACTTCTGTTTTATATTATGTTACTGATTGTTCATGTAAATAAGATTTATATGCCGTATAACTTACAATCAAGAAAATTGTAGAAAAGATAATGGATAGCAAAAACCATAAAAAGTAGTTATTGGAGGAGATAAATTTCAAGAAGAAAGGACTTGATTTATAATTTAGAAGATGTATAGCCGGGGAATACTTCCAATCTAAATACAAGGAATTGTGTACGAGTGTCTCAATCCCTTGAATTTTTTCCTGCCGATAAATAATATGAAGGTATGAGAATATTTCGCCGACCGAAAAAAATATTTGCTGAGCGATACAAAGGAAACCGAATAAATAGAATGAAACATAATATTTAAGATTCTTTTTTACCAGTATTTCCTTCAGACCAAATGCAATTGGAATAAATAGAAAGGGCATAATAATGATGAAATATCGCGATCCAAGGCAAAAACCGCCATGCCAATCACTTCGGCTTGCTATAAACAATGACCTGATAATGATCATCCCCAATATTCCTATTGATAAATGAGAATAACTTTTATGGAAAGATTTCCAGGAAATAATGCTCAAAATTATAATTGGATTGTATATGAATAAACCTTTTCCAGGACTAAAAAGTAGTCCATACAATCCTGAGATAGGATTAGAATAGATAGCATAGCTATAGAGCGAAGTAGTTCTTCCAGTCTCAAAGATATCACCAAACCTTAGAGCATTGTAATAAAGAAGCAGACTACAAAAAACGAGCAGTCCCAAAGAAAAATACAAATTAGAAAGTAAAAAAGATTTACGTTCAAATTTATCTTTAATAACCTGCCCTAGTACGAACATATAATAAAATGGCACGGAAAGAACAGCCGAGATATGAGTTGCTATTGATAATCCAAGAAAGAGACCTGAACAAAAATAATTCCTGTGATTATGTTCATTTGGGGTTTCATTTTTTACTATAAACAGGAATGAAAGAATAATGAATAATGTACACAATGGCTCGCTAAAAAATGTACCTGTATATGGAAAAAACAATGAACCAAATGAAAAAAGAAATGTTGTAACAAAACTAATTGCTTTAGATTTTGTTATTTCAACAAGAACAAAATAAAGAAACAATCCTGTTAGCGCCCCAATAATCGGATTAAAAAATGAAGTGATAAATCTTATATATTGCCCATTCATTGAGGGGGGCCTTCTTCCTTCGATGAAATAGAAGCCAGCATCTTCATTTCCACTCAAGACATGAAAACTCAAAGGAATATAGTTGCTATCGATCCTGAGATTTTTATTCTCGAAGAAACGGCCAATTTCGAAGAATGGGACAGCAATTATCGATTCAGCAGGTCCGAAGATTGAGTACCGTTTGTTATTTGTTCCAAGACTCAATCCAAAATTTTCCCAGTCGATTGATTCAGGAACAGCAAATTCATTTCGTATTGCCAATGATTGTGTTGTTCTGAATACTATTTCACTGTCAGGAGATCTGATACCACCATAATTAAATAAGGAATAGATAATCATGTTTGTAAGAAATATTATAAGTGGAAAATATCCGGAATATTTCATTTGATAATATTTATTAAGGGATTGAACATAATAATTAATATTAAGGGCAAATAATATTCGATAAGTTTATATGTTTAGTATTCAATGGTTTAGAATCTCATTTCCTGAATTGCTATCGTGAATGAATTTCAGTTTATGTAGCTTTCCGATAATTTTAAATCTTCCTTAAACGCATCGTAAAGCGCATTAAATCTTTCATTTTTATCATCGACTGATTTAACTGATATTTCCAGATATTTATTTGCAAAATAGTCGGAATACATCTTATCATAAATTAATGTTTTTCGAAGGAAGGATATTGCATCTGAGTATGACTTATGTTTTAGATAGAAATTAATAAGCTGATTTCTAAGGATTATTTCTTCAGGTCGAATAGCGATGGCCATTAATAACTGTTTCTCAGCTTTTTCATTAGCTTCTTTGAAGTTGTAGTAATTGAATAATCCGACATATGGAAGAAAAGAATTCGGATAATCTGTTTTGACCGAATTCCAATAAGTTAAAGGGCTTTCATACAGTTTAATTTTAGTAAAAGTTATTGTCCCTAGTGTCAGAAGGTATATTACTATTAAGGTAGAGTAAGAATAGAAATGTTTTTGTTTGGGAATACCTTTTAATATTTCAGGTATCATAAAAGTTAAACCAATTGCTGGGAGATAGGATCTGCAGTCCCAGTAGTAAAAGCCATCCTGTCCCATAGTTCTGAAAACCATTCCTGGAAGCAAAAGAAGGATAAACCATAATAATCCAAAATAATATCTGACTTTATTAACTGATCTCAGTATAGATGGCAAGATAAACAGGATTATTAAAAGAACTGTCCCAGCAATGGAGGTGAAAGATTCAATACCGGCTAATGCTTTTATATTTGACGGGATAAAAAACTTTGAGATTGTTTCTGGTAGAACCAGGATGTTTTTTGAATAAGTGGTAAAAGAAAATTTGTCCAGGTGGACACTTGTTAAAAACAATCCCCGCAAGAGATAATATATTCCAATTACCGCTACAATCATTATTAATACAGCAATGCTGTTCGTATTAATTTCAAAATCCTTTTTGTATATGAAATAAAAAAGGAGAAATAGAAAAGGTACAAGTAAAGAAACTTCTTTGGATAAGAACGCTAAAAAGAGAAGGAGGGTTATAAATAGTAATAAAAATGTTTTGTCGTTTTTTATAAATTTTATAAAAACAAATAATGCTCCAACTGAAAAAAATGCAGCTAATAAATCTCCCCTGCCAGCAATCCAGCCTACCGCATTAATATGGATAGGACTGAGGGAAAAGAACAGGGCAGTCAAAAACGAAATAAAGTTCGATATCGCGAGCTCTTTTAGAATTAGGAATACTAAAATGCTCGTGGAAAGATGGATTATAAAGTTTGTAAAATGGTAAATAAAGTAACTTTGACCGCTCAAAAGTGAGTCAAGGATAAGAGATAACAATGTGACTGGACGATAATAGTGTACATCCAGGTAATTAGTGGTGAAAGAAGAAGAAATCTTCTCCCCCAACTGCATTCCCTGAAATTTAGTATAAATTAAAGTATCGTCATCCAGAAAAATTAAACCATGAAAGAATGACCTAAAGTAGACTGATGATAGTATAAGTATAATCGCAAAGATTAAATACTTATCGCTTTTAAGTACGTTAGAATAACTTTTTATCATCACTATTATTGCTATTTATTGATCATAAAATACGGTTTCGATCCTTAATTTTTCATAAAGAAAATATTGTTGAGTTTATAAACAATAAATATGCCTAAATATAATTTATCTGTCAGATCGGTAATGACCGTTTAGATTTAGCACGAATTGAGTTCTGTTCATTAAGTCATTGGGATCTCATTTTTCCCTGTCGAGAATATTTGGAGTTAATTTTGAGATTTCAATCTAAATTTATTTTAATTAGCCATTGATTATTGCTATTTTATTTATGGTTCATCAAAGCTTTTTCAACAAAAAGGAGTGAAATAATGGATCAAGCTGCTACCATTTCCCCTGCTTTTCATATTACTGTCAACAAGATGGCCGGTGACATGAACTTCGTCGGTATCTTTTATATCATTATCGGGGCGATAGAGTGCCTGACAATTATAGGTGCTATCGTCGGGATTCCTCTGATCATTTGCGGCCTGCGTTTAAGGGAATCGGCAGATTCTTTTAAAGGCTATCTCGTTTCCGGCGATTCATTTATGCTGGAGAGAGCCCTGGAAAGAGAAAGCAGGTTCTTTTTTATTCAGAAGGTTTTCCTGATTATCTCCATTGCGCTCTTTGTCCTTTATATTGTTTTCTTTATAGTATTCGGACTGTCAATGCTCAGCCACTTTCAGAACTTCCGGACCGTATAGCCTTGAAATATTAAGTAAAATCACTATAATGACATAAAAACCCAGATCACATCATAGAATATTGATGAATGAATCATAGATAATCTTGCCATATTTAGTTATGTTTATGTAAGCACAAAAAGTATTTAAACTATTTTAAGAAAAGGAGTTAAGATGTTCAAAAAGGCAACAAAAGCATCTTTAAGCAAATATCTCTCCGTTCTGTTTTTAGTTACTTCACTAATCATAATCTCTGCGGGCTGCGAGAAAAAGGCAGAAAAACCCGAGGGAGAAAATGCAATGAAGGATACTACAAATAGTACAGATACAACCGCAATGGCTGATACAACACAGAAGTATCCGGATATAACAGGAACCTGGACAGGCAAATTTGAGTCCCACAATGCTACCCTGAAGATATCTGATCAAAATGAAGATAACTTCACTGCTTATCTCACAGTCCAATACCGTGAACCAATGAACAAAACGATCAGCGGAAGCTTTCAAGCTGATAACAAAATATCGATGAAAGATGAAGTTAAGAGCAGATCCGAAGCTACCTATTCCGCAACTCTCTCCGATGACGGCAAAAAGATTTCGGGCACTTCAACCCTGAAGCTGGATGGAAACAAAGCCAACTTTACTTTTACAAAGAAATAAACAACTGAAAGGAATAATTATGAGAAAATATATTTTTCTACCATTAACTCTAATAATGGGATTTTTGATTGCTTCGTGTTCTGATACTACTACTAATCCCCCGCCAGTTGAGGATACGGGATCAATATTTATTAATTCAAGTCCTGTTGGAGCTACCATAACTCTTGATGGCACAAATACAGGTAAAACCACCCCGGATAGTGTCAGTAATGTTTCAACCGGGCAGCATTCAATAACGTTGAGTTTAAGTGGTTATAGTGATACTACATTCACGGTTACTGTTCAGGCAAATTTGCAGACAACCAAACAGATCACACTTGTTTCCACTTTAAGTACCACAATGTACGGACCTGTTACAATTTATGAAACAGCAGGAACGACCGCCAGCCAGCCTAGCGGTATTGATCTATCATCAGGTAATGCTTACGGTGTATCCAGTACTGATAAAGATAAGGTTGATATCTATTATTCAACCGACGGTACCGGTGGAACCGCTTATCTTGTACAGAGCGCTGATCTGTATCCTAATTTAAACCGTCACACGGCTTTTTATGTCGGAAATGGAACAGACTTAACTGACGGAGAAGATTCTCCAACTTATCCTTTATCAGGATGGACTGATCATATGAGTGACAGAGAATCTAATTATGTTTTCCTTTATGATGAAGATGGAAATTATTCGAAGCTGATTATTACTGATTTTCACGCAGGCAGCGGTCAGGGAGATCCTTCCTGGGTTAAGGTACAGTGGTTATATAATAACACTGGTGCTGATAAAAGATTCTAATCTAAGATTCTTCTAATGTTAAAGCCGTGAAGTTCTTTATTCACGGCTTTTTTTTAACAATTATCGTGATGGCCCTATAAACATGTTATTTAAGGCAGTATTTTGAACGTATTCAGAACGTTTTCAGATGCTATTTGGCCCGCATTTAACTCTCTTGTATAGGACATAATTTTTTAAGAAGATTTGATTTTATACCAGGAGGGATTAAAAAAATAAATTCCCCTCTTATTTAGCTATGATGTTTTTAATAACGAACCAAACATTTGCGGGCCTTTCTGCGAGTCTCCGCATATACCATGAATACCAGGCTTCCCCGTAACTTATAAGCACACGAATCTTATATCCCTCTTTGCGGATACTGATTTGTTCAGAAGGCTTAATCCCATACAGCATCTGAAATTCAAATTTATCCCTGGCTATATTATTCAACGCAGCATAATTTTTAATTTGCGAAATGATCGCCAGATCATGCGTGGCGAAAGCAATTCTTGCCTTCCGTTCGTTTGCATACTCAAGGAGGTTTTGGGCAAGCCCGAGGTAATTTTTATCAACACGGATCTTTTCAGCGAATGCCTTATCGGGAGGTTCCATGTAAGCCCCTTTTACAAGCCTGATACCGGGAGATAAAGGAAGAAGACCATTGATGTCGTTCATAGTTCGCTTGAGGTAAGCCTGCAGGCAAATTCCAACATTATCAAATTTCCGCCTGAAATCCTTATAAAAATCAATAGTCCCTTGCGTGTAAGAACTCTGCTCCATATCAATCCAGATAAAATTATTTTTCTCCTGTGCCCATCTTAAAATAAGCTCGAAGTTATTTGCTGCAGCATCGGAAGAAATATCAAATCCTATTTGAGTCAGTTTTAAGGAAATCTCAGCCGGAACAGAATACGCCTCGATCTTTTCCAATACCTGCAGATAATGGGCGGTTACTCTCCGGCATCCTCCAGAGTTTTAATGTTTTCTCCCAGCTTCGTAAAAACAGTCCCAATACCTTTATCCTTACAGATTTCTGCCTCTTTAAGTGCAGCTTCAACCTCCTCTCCGGGCATAAATTTCCTCAGGGCTTTTTTTACAAAGAATAGATTCGGGATTTTCTGCTTCATCCATTTATTCTGCGAACCCCACAAAAGCAGGTTCCTTGATAAACTCATATATTACTTCCCATGGAATTTCCTTTGACAAGATAATATTTTGGATTTAATTATCCTCTGATGCCATCTATATTTTTTAGGGAGGGATTTTCTCAAAATTGAATGAGGTACCGCTCAAGGTGATTCAGGGAAATGGATGTCGAACAGATTAGGAAGATTAGGAGCTAGACTGCCTATGGAATCTTTTAGACCGAGCATCTGCCTGTCTCAGCACGGGCGTCAGGAATATACTACTACAGAAGTGAAGCCGGCAATTTTGTGCAGATAAAGAAAATGGTTCTTTTAATATAACTTTTGTCGAATCATAGCCGGGAATCTCTTAACTTTAAGAGAACAATTTTCGAATATTTTCTCAGGTGGAGTCCATGTTCAAATCTTTACTAATATGTCTGCTGGCAGTTACCCTGTCGACACAAATTCTGTCTCAGGAATTGGATCATGAATATTTTAAGGAAAATGTTGAGGTTTATTTCAAATTCCGGTATTCATCCAAAGCTGATCTGAATGAACTTTCCAGGATGATATCTATTGATAATGTTAAGGGAGACACTGCCTTTGCTTATGCTAATGAGGAGCAGTACAATAACTTTCTTAAGACCGGTTATGAGATAAAAATATTGACAGCACCAGGGAAACTTATTGTCCCCCGGATGAGCGATGACCCACGATCAATTCTGGATTGGAACGTTTATCCCACCTATGAAGCCTATGTCTCAATGATGAATCAGTTCTCTGCAGATCATCCCGATATCTGTCAGCTTGTGGATGTCGGAACTACCGTCCAGGGAAGGCATATCCTTTTTGTTAAAATCTCAGATAACGTAAATGCAAGAGAAGCCGAACCACAGTTTATGTACTCATCATCGATGCATGGGGATGAAACAACAGGTTATGTTTTGATGCTGCGGCTTATTGATACTCTCTTAACTTCCTATGGAACGGATGCACGATTAACTAATCTAATAAATAGCGAGGAGATATGGATAAATCCTCTGGCAAACCCTGACGGTACTTATCACGGCGGCAATGGAACGGTATACGGGGCGACAAGATATAATGCCAACGGAATCGACATAAACAGAAATTTTCCGGATCCTGCCGCGGGACCTCATCCCGATGGCCATGCGTGGCAGCCGGAAACTATTGCGATGAAAACCCTCGCAGAGAATAACAATTTTATTTTGTCGGCAAATTTTCATGGGGGAGCGGAAGTAGTTAATTATCCGTGGGATACCTGGTCAAGACTCCATCCCGATAATACCTGGTGGATGTTGATCTCACATCTGTATGCTGATACCGCACAGGCCAATAGTCCTGCCGGCTATATGAGCGGATTTAATGACGGTATAACGAATGGATATGCCTGGTACCGTGTTACCGGCGGAAGACAGGATTTCTTCACTTATTTCCATCATGGAAGGGAAGTTACGATTGAGATATCAGATACCAAACTTTTGAATCCTTCACTCCTCCCTGCTCACTGGTATTATAACAAAGAATCCTTCCTGGATTATATGGAAAATACTTATTACGGGATAAAGGGACTGGTAACAGATACTTCCGGAAATATCGTAAAAGCAAAAGTGGAAATTACCGGTCACGACATGGATAATTCTGAAATTTATTCCGACTCATTAACCGGGGCATACTACAGAATGATTGCCGCGGGAACGTATAGTTTAACGTTTTCAGCTGATAATTATTTTCCTCAGACGATATCAAATGTCCAGGTTAGTAATTTTCAAAGCACTGAACTTAATGTGGAGTTGGTTCCGAACCAGGTGCCGGTTGAACTTGTTTCTTTTACCGCTGAAGTAAGTGGAAATAATGTAGTGCTTAACTGGAGCACAGCAACAGAGATAAATAATAGGGGGTTTGAGGTGCAAAAATTACAAGATTGTCCCGCTAAAGGCGGAATTTTGCCTTCGACTCAACAAGATTGGGAGGATATTGGGTTTGTCGGCGGGAACGGATCTACATTAGAGGAACACTTTTATACTTTTACTGAGAATAATGTTAAGCCCGGAACTTATATATACCGCTTAAAACAAATAGATTTTGACGGAAGTTTTAAGTATTCGGATGCTGCGGAGGTAGAAGTGGATATTCCGGGAGGATTTACCCTCGAGCAGAATTATCCCAATCCTTTTAATCCATCAACAAGTATAAGCTTTAAGATTCCGCAAAAATCGTTTGTTTCACTTAAAGTTTATAATCTTTTAGGTAGTGAAGCAGCATCCTTGGTAAATGAAGAGAAAGGGGCAGGCAGTTACAGTATAGATTTTACCGCTACAGGCCTGGCCAGCGGCATCTATTTTTATAAATTGGAAGCTGGCAGCTATATCGCCGTTCATAAAATGCTGTTCCTCAAGTAGATTTGATAAGAATGCATAGTTCTGAACAAAACCTATTGCGTTAGGACAAACCTCAGGAATATCTTGTGCATCCTTATTGACATTCGGGATTAAAAAACATAACTTCTTTCTGTGTAAACGTTTACATTTTGCTTCAAATCAACTAACTAACTTTTAACCATTATATAATGGAGGGAACTATGAAACGTCTTTTACTTGTTTCTTTTATTCTCCTTTCCGCTTCTATCTTCGCCCAGCCCCCTGTAATAGATTTTGAAACTGTCGGTAACACCTGGGGTTGGACTATGTTTTCAGCAGGTACAAACGGGAGTTTTGATATAGTTGCAAATCCGGATCCAAGCGGTTTGAATACATCCGATAGCTGCGCAATGCTGATGGTCGATTTAGACGGCGATCCCTGGGCAGGAATATTTTCTGGAGATTTTCCGGATATGACAATAGATTCAAGTAACTGTATTGTTAAAGTCCTTGTTTATAAGGATGTTGTTTCTAATTTTGACTTAAAATTAGAGCCGCCAACAGTCGATCACAATGTAACCAATACAGTTGACCAATCAATGGGAGGAATTAACATTCGATTATTCTTCTGATATTGGAACAACTTCTGCAACGTTAACCATCATACCTGATTTTTCCCCAAATCCAAGAACTTATGGCAGTGTAAATTATTTTGACTATATCAGGTTTCTCCCATATAGCCAGCTGCCTGTTGAGCTTACATCTTTCACGGTTGCTAATAACGGACAGGGCCAGGTAGTTCTTAACTGGCGGACCGCTACTGAGATCAACAACCGTATTTTTGAAATTGAAAGAAAAACTGAAAATGACGAACTTTGCTACAATTGGATTTGTTCGTGGTGAAGGAACGTCTTCACAACAGCATGATTATACATTCATCGACAAAAATGTTAATAGCCAGATTTATACTTATAGACTGAAACAAATTGATTTTAACGGCTCAACCACTTATAGCAAGGAGATCACTATAACGCTATCGGTCCTAAAACATTCGATCTGAGTCAGAATTATCCTAATCCTTTTAACCCGACAACAACTATTGATTTCATCGTTCCTCAGGCAGGATTTGTAACTCTTGCTGTTTATAATACCCTTGGTGAACAAGTTGCTCTTCTTGCAAATGGTATTATGTCAGAGGGAGCTCATACAGCAACCTTTGATGCCAAATCTCTGCCAAGCGGTGCTTATGTATATAAACTGCAGGCTGGTAATTCGGTAATGACAAAGAAGATGCTTCTAATGAAGTAAAAAAGACAGGCTGCCAGCGTTCAATCAGGTATTTTTAAAATGGCGGCTTTAATGTATTATAATTATTGACCCGGGATTTTACTGATAACCGCAGTGTGATCCCGGGTTTTTTAAATATATATAATGAATGTTTATCCCTTACTTATTGAAATCCCTGAACAATCCCCTTATATAGTTAAATTCTTCATCAGTAAGCGGCTTATCTTGTCCTGCAAGGTTTGATTTAACCTGTTTCAGATTTCTGAAACCGGGGATTACGCAGCCTACTTCTTTATAATGCAATAGGTATTGCAAAGCTGCCCTTGCAAGATCTTCAACAGACGACCCGAACTTTGATTTCAGCTTCTCAAGTATAGGCTCAAGCTTTGCCAGGTTTTCTTTGCTGAACCGGTCAGAATCTTTTCTGTGATCGCCTGCTTCAAATTTAGGAGGATTGTTCTTATCATATTTGTCGAGTAGGAGTCCCTGCGCAACAGGACCAAATGCAACAAACGAAATATTATTCTCATCCAGCAGCTTCTTCGTGGGTGTCCCTTCCTGCAGGAACCTGTCATCCATTGCGCTTGAAAAGCTTTGTATTACCTCAGGCTTAACCTTTGGGATCAGCTTACTGAAATCAGAATGTGAATAAGCCGATTGTCCAATTAGTCTTATCTTTCCTTCTTCTTTCAGCCTATACATCACTTCTACAGCATCATCCAGGTATTCATCGTTTTCACCAAAACTTCCATGATGAAAATAATAGAGATCTATGTATTCGCGGTTGAGATTTTTTAGCGACTGCTCGCATTGATGACGAATATGCTGAGGTTCATAAGCATGCGCCGCAGTTCCGGGGAACCAGCCTATCTTTGTGGCGATTATGAAATTATTCGTTCTTTTGCCCAGTATGCGGGCAAGCATTCTTTCGGCTCTGCCGTTGCCGTAAACATCCGCATTATCAAAATGCGTAACACCGTTATCAATACCATAATTGATGGCCTCTTTTACTTCTCCTTCGTTTACATCAGCCCAGCCATTGGGGTCGCCGTTTACCCAGTTAAGACCGCCAAGCGTCCAGCAGCCCAGACTGATTTCCGATACTTCAATATCTGATTTTCCAAGTTTTCTGTATTTCATATTCTCCCTTCAATTAATTTATTCCAAATAATGCTTCCGTTTTCTGATAAGCACGATGCACATCTTCAACCCCGTACTTTGCAAGTTCATAATTATTACTCTTTAACTCTTCTCTCAGTTTTTGAGTAGCATGAAGTAAGCTGGGTGGTGTTGTTTTCAAACTTCTTCTGCATTTCCTGGTCATTAGTTCTAAGCTTAACTTTACTTAATGTCTCGGCCCTTGCAACAAGATCATCGCTAACCAGGTAGATCTGCTGGTAATCTTCCTGCGGCAGATATTTATGATATATCATATACAATACCTGGTGGAACCGGTCAAGTTCAGGGAGTACCGGATGAATGATACGAACAAGCGACTCATATTTCGAGTGCAGGTTTTCTGCTGCTTTTAACAACATTTCGTTGTCTTTCTGATCAGCAATTTTCTTGTATTCTTCTACAGCTACTTTGAATTCATCTATACCTTTCTCCCACATTTCCTGCTTGTCCTGTAAAATTCCCGGCAGCTTCGCTTCATAAATTTTCAATGCGCCTTTATCTATATCCCCCACATAGCTCTGTAATGCCTCGTAGTCTTTTGAAGGATATGCAACATGCCAGATTGGATAAATTACTTCATGAAAATCGCTTAGTGCCGGTACTTCGGCCTGTATTTCTGTGGAATCAAAATCTGCCTGAGAAAAAACAGGAATTGACAGCAGTACAAAAAGAATTGAGAATATGTAGATTTTAGAACGCATAACTTCCCCGGCTAATTAGTTGTTGGATGTTTATAGTTTATTTAATTCTTCTCTTAAAGACTTCTTCAAACCTTTTACCACCAGGTCATATGAATGATCAATCCATTCCTCTAACTGACTATTCTTTACGGTGCCTTCGATCTCAACTGTATTCCAGTGCTGCTTATTCATATGGTATCCCGGTGTTACTGCAGAATACCGTTCCCTGAGTTCAACTGCTCTTTCGGGATCGCATTTAATGTTTATTGAGAACGGCGGATTTAAGCTGGCAATTAGGAATATTTTACCCATAACCTTGTATACGGGTGATTCCTCATCAAAAGGAAGTTCTTCTGTAACTCCTTTTTTCTGAAGGCAATATTCTCTTACCTGCTCTATATTCATTACCTTCTGTTTTTATCAAGCCAGCGTGCGGCATCTTTTGCAAAATAGGTTAAGAACATATCTGCACCTGCACGTTTAATTGCCGTAAGTGACTCAATCATTACCCGTTCTTCATCAATCCAGCCGTTTATTCCCGCAGCCTTAATCATCGCGTACTCGCCGCTTACCTGGTATGCCGCAGTCGGCATTCCGAATTTATCCTTTACCCTTCTGATTATATCAAGGTAGGGGCCTGCAGGCTTAACCATAATAATATCAGCGCCTTCTTCAATATCCGATTCGGCCTCGCGCATAGCTTCATCGCCGTTTGCTATGTCCATCTGGTGTGATCTTCTGTCGCCGAAAGCCGGAGCAGATTCGGCTGCATCGCGGAACGGTCCGTAGTATCCTGATGAATATTTTACGGCATAACTCATTATGGGTGTTTTTTGATACCCGTTATCATCGAGTATTTTTCTGATCGCGGTTACCCGGCCGTCCATCATATCCGAAGGGGCAACAATATCAGCGCCTGCCTGTACGTGGGTCAGGGCTTCTTTAGCCAGGAGTTCAACAGTTTCATCATTTAATATCTCCTCTCCGCTCAGTAATCCGCAGTGACCGTGAGAGGTATACTCGCACATACATACGTCAGTTATTACAAGCAGGTTTTTAACTTCCTTTTTTATTGCACGGATTGCCCGCTGAATGATTCCTTCAGGGTCATAAGCTTCAGAACCCTATCTCATCTTTATGCGAAGGTATGCCGAATAAAATAACCGCGGGAATTCCAAGCGCCTCAACCTCTTTACATTCCTTTACAGCGTTGTCGATCGACAACTGGGAAACGCCGGGCATTGATTTAATAGGCTTATTTAAATTCTCTCCGGGCACAACAAAGAGGGGATAAATAAAATCGTTTTTAGATAATTCAGTTTCTCTCACCATATCTCTTACAAGAGGATTGTAGCGGAGTCTTCTCATTCTTTTTACTGGAAATAAAGCCATTGTTTTTCCTTCGTTAATTATAAATTGCTCATTGTTAATTGATTTTTGATTCTTTCAAAAATCAATTCGCCATTCTTTAAACAATCGCCGATGGAAATTCCGCCGCGGTAGTTACCGCTAAGATAAAGGCCGGGATTATTTTTCTCAAACTCATCAAAATATCTTTCGTGTTCGATGTACCCTATATTATACTGGGGAATAGATCTTGTCCAGTATTTATATCCTATATATACAGGGTCCTCTGTAATTCCCATTATCTTTTCAAATTCACCACGGACTTTCCTGATCAGTACCTCTTTATCGATGTTCCCGACTTCAGGATCCCGGGCTCCGCCCACAAACAATGTAAAAGCGGCTTTATCATCATCAGCACGGTTAGGAAATATAACTGAACTCCATATAGCTCCCAGGAAGGAACGCCTTTCCTTTGCAGGAACAAGGAACCCGAAACCATCAAGTGACTGCCGGATACTTTCCTTGTTATATCCAAGCATCAGTGCTAATACCGGCGGATAATAAACTGCATTGAAGTGTTCAGTAAGTTTTTCATCCCACGACTTGAAAAGTTCAGCGGCAGTATAGGCCGGTATAGTTGACAGCAGTATGTCGCAGTCTATCTCTTTCAGATGCCCGGCATTATTGTATTTAATTTTAAAGCCATTTCCATTCTTTTCAATTGAGGTTACATCACAAAAAGTATGAACCCTGTCGCCAAGATAGGAGGCAATTGCATTCGGCAGTTTCTGCATCCCCTCTGCAAAAGAAAACATCCGTGCACTTTGTTTTGATTTCTCAGCTCTTTGTCTTCTTTCCTTTATACTTTTCACGGTCCCTACAATCAGTCCACCGTATTTCTCTTCTAGTTCATACAATTTCGGAAAGGAAGATTTAACACTTAGATCCTCGGGATTTCCGGCATAAACACCTGCAACAAATGGATTGATAGCATAATCCAGAAATTCCTGTCCCAGCCTGCGCTTAACAAAATCAGCAATGCTCTGGTAATAACCGTCTTTTGAACGCCCGATAAATGGTTCGGCAAAGAGCCTTGCCTTGGCTTTACCGCTGAATAATTTAGTTTTAATGAATGCAGGCGGACTCATAGGAAGGGGATGAAGCATGTTATCACGTAAAATATACCTTTTGGATGCTTCTTTATTTGCATAAACAAGGTCATCCCCAAGTTTCAGATCTGACACAATTCTGGAAAGAACTGGCGTAGTTTCGAGTCCGCTGTTAGGTCCGCGGTCGAAAAGAAAGCCTTTCTCCTTTACTGTTTCAACAGAGCCTCCGACTTCCCTCTTCTTTTCAAGCACTGTGACATCAAACCCCTCTTTTGTGAGAAAATAGGCAGGCGTTAAGCCTGAAATGCCTGCACCGAGAACTACAACTTTTTTGCTCATTTATGCCTAATTTTAATTACAATAATTCTAAAATATTGTGTTAATTTACCAAATAAATGAGAACTTTAGTACATATAAATAAAGCACCGAATGAATGACTGGATAACACATTTCGAGCAGTCCGGAGAGTTGGAATCTCCCTCTTACCGGGATACAATGGAATTTTTCCGAAGATTCGAAGAAAAAACGAAGATGGCGAAGCTTGTCACTATAGGAGTATCTTCCCGGGGAAGGGATATCAAATGTCTGGTTGTGGCAAAAGGAAACCATTTTACTCCTAAAAAAGCAAAAAGAAGCGGGAAGGCAATAGTTTTAATTCAGAACGGCATTCATTCCGGGGAGATTGAGGGTAAAGATGCTTCGATGCTTCTTCTGAGAGAGATTCTCATAACCAAAGAGAAAAAAGATCTGCTGGATAACCTGGTACTGTTGATAATTCCGATCTTGAATGTAGATGGCCATGAAAGGCTGAGTCCTTATAACCGTCCCAATCAGAACGGTCCCAGGATGATGGGATTCAGAACAACGTCACTTAACCTGAACCTCAACCGTGATTATATGAAGGCCGATACTCCTGAAATGAGGGCCCTCCTGAGGTTGTTCTCGGCATGGCTGCCGGATTTTTATATAGATAATCATACAACGAACGGAGTCGACTATCAATATCACGTAACTTACGGAATGGAGAAGCATCAGAATATCTTTGGTGCACTGGGTGAATGGGGTCAGGAAAAGTTCATTCCTTACATTAAAGATAATGTTCAACAGAAAGGCTTTTTAAGTACTTCATATATAGAACTTATAGGAAAGGAACTTGAGGAAGGATTTTCCGATTGGACTTCGCGTCCAATGTACTCAAACGGATACGCCGCGCTGCAAAACCGGCTTCTGCTGCTGATCGAAACTCATTCTATTAAAGCCCTTCAGCAACAGAGTTTATTCAACAAAAGCTATGCTTGAATCATCGCTTGAATTCATAAACAACAATTATAAAGAATTAAAAAGGATAAACAGGCAGGCTGACAGGGAATCAGTAAGAAGATATGCGGAAGGAAAAACATCTTTCCCATTGATATTCCAGGGAACGGATGAATTTTCACTACAGGATTTTAAAGGAATTGAATATAAAAAGGAAGAAAGTCCTATAACAGGATCAGCAATCAAACGTTATACAGGGAAACCTGTTGATATAAAAGTCCCCTGCTTTAATAAAGTTAAAATAACAAAAAGGGTTAAGCTTCCTGCAGCCTATCTGGTTCCTGCAGAGTTTAAGGATATAATCAGAATATTAAAGCTGCACGGAATAAAAGTTGGCGTCCTGAACCAGGATAGCTCCTTATCAGTAGAAAAATACCTTTTTAAAGGTTATAAATTCGCGACACGGCCCTATGAAGGGCGGCAGAGAGTAACAGTAGAATGTGAAACCTCTTCGGAGAGAATAGAATTCCCCGCAGGAACATATTTGGTGAATACTAAACAAAGGGGAATAAGATTAATTGCAAACCTGCTGGAACCCGAAGCTCCGGATTCATTCACAAGCTGGGGGTTTTTTAATGCATTCTTTGAAAGAAAAGAATATGCTGAAAACTTTGTTATGGAGCCGATCGCAGAAAAGATGCTGAAGGAGGGTCCGGATTTGCGGGATGAATTTGAGACAAGGCTGAAGCAGGATGCAGAATTCCGGCAGAATTCAATGGAAAGGCTTGATTTTTTTTACAGGAAATCAGTCTATTTTGACCGGAGGGAGAATATTTATCCTATTTTCCGTCTTATGGAAAAAATAGCCGATTGAATATGAGCTTAGCAAGTAGTAAAATTGATCCGCACCAATAACCTCACTTTTTATTTAGAAATATAACCGGTACCTGTATGGCTGAGAATAATAAATTTACAATCTTATGCATTGCCAGCTTTGAAAAGGGACAGGAATTTATGCGGCAGTGTAAGAGGGAAGGAGCCCGGGTTATTCTGCTTACATCTAAAAGTCTTGAAGATGCCGACTGGCCCAAAGAGAGTATTGATGAGATCTTTTATATTCCCGACGTAAATAAAGTCTGGGATATGAAAAACGTAATATACGGAGTAAGTTTTCTCGCCCGCACCGAACAAATCAACAGGATAGTCGCACTGGATGATTTCGATGTGGAAAAAGCCGCATCATTAAGAGAGCATCTTCGTGTTCCCGGTATGGGTGATACAACTGCACGGTACTTCAGGGATAAACTTGCGATGCGGACAAGGGCCAGAGAGGAGAAAATACCTGTTCCTGAATTCGTACATGTCCTGAACTACAGGAAGATAAACGAATTTGAAGCTGCTGTCCCCTTTCCTTATCTTATTAAGCCCCGGCTCCAGGCAGGGGCGCATGGAATAAAGAAGATTAATTCAGTACAGGACTTATGGCGCACAATCAATGGTTTAGGCGATGAACAATCATTTTATATTCTTGAGCAATTTATTGAAGGCGATATTTATCATGTCGATTCAATTATCTATAATATGGAAGTTAAGTTTGCTATTGCCAGCCAGTACAGCCTCCCTCCTTTTGAAGTAGCGCACGAAGGAAGAGTATTTGGAAGCAGAACGGTAAAGCATGGAACATTAGAAGAGGATAAGCTTCTCGAAATAAACAGGAAAGTAATGAAGGCTATGGGACTGGTAAGGGGAGTTTCACACACTGAATTCATCAGGTCGAAAGAGGACGGCAATTTTTACTTTCTTGAAACATCAGCGCGTGTCGGCGGAGCAAATATAGCAGAGCTTGTAGAGGCTGCAGCAGGAATAAACCTTTGGGCCGAGTGGGCGAAAATAGAAATAGGTTTCGGTATAAGAGAATATGTGGTCCCCCCCATAAAGCATGATTATGCAGGAATAATAATATCCCTTGCAAAGCAGGAATGGCCCGACCTTTCAGGCTACATTGATAAGGAAATAGTCTGGCGAATGAAAAAGAAAAATCACGCAGGTTTAATTATCAGTTCTCCCGATCATAAACGAGTGGAGGAATTGTTAAAGCAGTATACAGAAAGATTCTATACAGATTTCTTCGCCTCTCACCCAATTACAGATACCCCGACTTAACCGAAATCAGACAGAAATCGAAACAAAATCAGACGGTTCTTGAATACTTGGTTGTATCTTCTTTTCTCTCAATGTAGCCGTCAAAGTTCATCGCTATATTGCGTATGAGGAGTTTGCCCATTTCAAAAACTTTAAGGTGATCATTCTTAATTTCAACGAGTTCGTCTGCTTCCATTTCTTTCAGGTTGTTTAATCCCCAGGAAAAGTAAGTCTTAAAATCAATCCCGAATTTCTTTTCTACATTTTTGAAATCGAGTTCAAAGTCGCACATAAGTCTCATAATTACAAAACCGCGGATAATATCATCTTCAGTCATTTTGTAACCCTTAGAGACCGGAAGTGTTTCATCATCAATAGCTTTGAAATATTCTCTTTCTGTTTTATAATTCTGTGCGTAGATATTTCCGAGCTGACTAATAGCGGTGATTCCCATCGAATACATATCAGCACCGGCATTAGTGCTGTAACCCTGGAAATTTCTGTAGAGCTTCTTCTCTCTGAGCGCTATGGCAAGCTCATCATCCGGTTTTGCAAAATGGTCCATACCAATAAATACATATCCAGCATCTGTGAGCTTTCCAATGGTTGATTTTAGAATGTCCAGCTTAACTTCAGGCGCAGGAATATCTTCCGGATGAATAAGAGCCATATGTTTTTTCATCCATGGAACATGAGCATAGTTGAATACTGCAATCCTGTCGGGGGAAATATCTATTATCTTATCAACCGTTGTATTAAATGATTCGACTGTTTGATGCGGGAGTCCGTATATCAGGTCAAGGTTTATACTGGAGAAGCCGAGCTCTCTTATCCATTCCACCGTCTGGCGGGTAATATCCTCAGGCTGAATACGGTTAACAGCTTTCTGAACTTTTTCGTTGAAGTCCTGAACGCCCATACTGATCCTATTGAAGCCATTGTTACGCAATGCTTCAAGATGTGCTCTTGTCAGATCACGGGGATCTATTTCACAGCTGTTCTCCGAGTCTTCCTTAAAGTTGAATGACATATTTATGTACGATGCAAGCTCATTTATTTCATCGGGTGAAAGATGAGTCGGTGTACCGCCGCCCCAGTGAAGCTGAGTTACCTTCCTATCGGTCAGAATATATGTTCTGAGCATATCGATTTCTTTTTTCACATACTTAAGATATTCTTTTACCCGGTCGCGGTTTCTGGTTACGATCATGTTACAGCCGCAGAAGTAGCATAGCGTATCGCAGAAAGGAATATGATAGTATAATGAAAGATCGGGAAGGTTCTGTCCGTAATTGGTTTTAATTATTTCATCGAGATACTCTTCCTGCGTAAAGCTATCGCTGAAATGCGGAGCCGTAGGGTAACTGGTATAACGGGGACCTGGTTTATCATATTTCTTAAACTTTGTTAAATCTACTTCAAACATATCTGTCTCCTTTTCTTTTCACATCAAAACCGTCAAACGGTTAACCATTGATCTATGGTTATATTAAACCGGGAATAAATTCCGGGTTAATGCTAATATTTTAACTCTGTGTCCTCCCGGTGAAATATAAAGCTTTCTTCTTTAACGAATTGGACCAGTGCTTTTGCTTTTTCAGGATCCATATTGGGAAGTATACCGTGACCAAGGTTGAATATATGTCCTGATCCGTTTCCATACGATTCAAGTACTCTCTTTGCTTCGCTCCGTACAACTTCTTTTTCTGCAAATAATACAGTAGGATCCAGGTTGCCCTGCAATGCCACCCTATCACCGATTGTTCTTCTAACTTCGCCAATATCCATTGTCCAGTCCAGTCCAAGCACATCAGCGCCGCAGCCGGCAAGATCCTGTAAATTAAAATGAACACCTTTGGCAAATACAATTACAGGTTCTTTTTGTCTATTTATTTTCGATATAACTTTTTCTATATATGATAAAGAAAACTCCTTAAAATCATGTTGAGAAAGAATTCCGCCCCAGGTGTCGAAAATCTGAACCGCATCTACCCCGGCTTCAATTTTGGCTGAAAGATATTCAGCAACAGCATCCGTAATCTGTTCGAGAATCCTATGAGCAAGTCCGGGATTATTATATATTAATCTTTTAACATGAGCAAAATTCTTAGAACCTTTTCCTTCAACCATATATGTCAGAAGGGTCCATGGAGATCCGCTGAAACCTATCAACGGCACCCGGCCATCGAGTTCTTTTTTTGTAAGTTTAACAGCATCCATTACATATTTCAGATCTTTTTCGGGGTCTATTTTCATCAGAGCTTTCGCGCCGGTTTCATCCCTTACAGGGTTATGAAAAATAGGACCTTTACCCTCGTGCATCTCGAGTACGAGCCCCATTGCTTCAGGAATTACAAGAATATCGGAAAAAATTATTGCAGCATCCACTCCGATTATGTCAACCGGCTGAATCGTTACCTCAGCTGCCAGTTCGGGTGTCTTGCACATAGTCAGGAAGTCCGCTTTCTCCCTTACAGCGCGGTATTCCGGTAGATACCTCCCTGCCTGGCGCATAATCCATATAGGGGTTCTTTCAACCGGTTCTTTTTTACATGCTCTCAAAAACAAATCATTCTTTAATTTCAAATCTTCTCCGTTTGATAAAATTCAACGATGGAATTAACAAGACCGTCTATTGTATATTCCGACGGTATTATGTCAACCTTAACTTTCTTCTTCTCAACAGCTGCTTTAGTAGTAGGCCCAATCACCGCGACAGTCAGGTTCCTGAAGTAGCCGACGGGATCAGCAATGGACTGGATCTCAAGAAAATTCTGAAAGGTTGAGGGACTGGTAAATACAAATAAATCAGGATTGCTATTCCTCAGTTTTTCCTGATACTCAAAAATTGTGTCATCTGACGGAAGACCTATATTATACACAGATGCTGTTTTTATTTTTGCTCCTCTTTTCTTTAATCCTTCCGGAAGTTCCTCCCTTCCAATAGCTGAACGCGGGATGAAGATGAGCTTACCCTTCAAATCATATTCTTCAAGTTCGTCAATCACTCCTTCACCGCTGAATTCACTTGGTACTATATGCACAGGAATATTATTTTTTTCGCACATTCCTGAAGTCTTGCTGCCCACTGCAACTACTTTTATCCTGTTAAAGTCGAATTTAAGGGAAAGTTCTTCACATCTTTTAACAAACATCCTGACCGCATGACCGCTTGTGAATATTATAAAATCAATCTTTGACTGCCTGCTTACAACAGTGTCAAATTCTTTCCAGGAATCGGGTGGTGTTATCTCAAGCGTGGGGAAAGTAAGAACTTCAGCACCGAGCTTCTGAAAGATTTCGGCTGATTCTTTCGATTGTTCCAGTGTACGGGTAATTACTATGGTTTTATTTTTCAGCGGCAGCAGACTACTATTATTAAAGCCGGAGAAAAGTCCGGTAACCACAAATTCATATACCCGCTCACGGTCCTTCACCATTTCTTCTTCAGAATATTTCTTTTCAATCCCTCTTGAAACCGAACCATAAATGCTTCCGAGTATCAGGTCAACAGCAAAGTCTTCATCAATTTCACGGAAGAGGTTTTCATTTTTTCCGTTTTTGATGATTGTCCTTAGCATTCCTTTCAAATCTTTTTCCAGATCACACAGTTCGGAACATATTTCATTTTCCGCCTTCAGAGATTCTTTCTGGTACATCAGGAAGAATGTCTGATACTTCATCATAAACATATAGGTATGCACGAGGAAAGAATGCAGCGAATCAATGCTTGTTTTTTCGTCAGCAATTTTATTTTTAAGCGAAGTTATAAGATTTTCCATCCTCTGGCGCATAATTGAAAAATATAATTCTTCCTTGGAAGCGAAATAATTATAAACTGTTCCCTTTGCCAGTGATGCCAGCCTGGCAACATCCTCAACCATAACTTCATGGTAGTTCTTCTGAGAGAAAAGAAGCGATGCAGCCTCAATTATCTTTCCCCGCTTCAGAATTTTACCATTTTGTCTTTTTTCTTTTACTATCATAATCGTGCCTAGTTACATTATTCCCCATATATCTGTCGAAATCACTTTACCTGAATTCGGGTCAATCAGCATAACCTTACCTTTAGCCCGTATACCGTTTGAGTTTTGCATTTCTTCAAAAGTTGAACGGATGCTCCATACATACTGGTTATATTTCGGAGTCCATTTGAATTCTACCTTCCAGGCTTTTATTCCTTCTTCAAAATTATTGTCTTTTGCAATTTGTGTGGCTTGTTCTTCATTTATATTGAATTCACATTTCCCCGGGTCTGCATTGCAATCAGGAAGTCCTATAATATTTCCCTGATTAATTATGCGTCCGGTTGAGTCTACTTCAAACTTAATCTTGTTGTCAACATAAGGTTTATCGGGTATCTTAAAATTATAAACCATATAATATTTTGAGTTGATTTTTTTTGTTTCCTGGAAATCAGGCTTTATATAACTGTCAAAAAATTCCTGACCCACTTTAGAAACAATAAAACTGTTTGAACGTTTCAAAACATTTTCCGGAACATTCGACTGTGAATCAGTATAGCTGCAGGAGCAGGCTAAAAAAGTTACTCCTACGAGTCCTGCCAAAATAGCGATTAAAATTTTTCCGATAGAATTAAAATTCATTTGATCCTCACATTATTGTAGATTTCATCCAGTATTTCCATTGCCCCTGCTTTAATTAAGTCCTTCGCCAGGTTTATACCAACCTTTTCAGGATCCTTGCTGCTGCCCCTGATCTTTTTTCTGAAAGTAAGACTCCCGTCGACAGAACCCACAAGGCCATCCAGGTAGATGCCATTAGATTTAACTTCAGCAATGGCTCCAATCGGCACCTGGCATCCGCCTTCGAGTATTCTCAGGAAAGCTCTCTCAGCAAGTACAGATTTATATGTTTCTTCATGATGAACTGACTGAAGTATTTCATCAACAATTTTATTCTCCTCGTGAATTTCGATTCCAAGAGCTCCCTGTCCTACTGCAGGCAGCATATCCTCCTTATCTATGTATGAAGAGATATATTTTTTAAGATTTAATCTCTCAATACCTGCACGGGCAAGTATTATTGCGTCCCAGTCGGATTCAAGAAACTTTTTGATGCGTGAATTAACATTTCCTCTTAAATCATGTATAATAAGGTCGGGACGTTTGTGGAGCAGCTGAGATCTTCTCCTGAGGGATCCGGTGGCAACATGACCATTTTCCCTGATAGTGTGAATCGTCGTTCCTTTTTTCCTCGCTATCAGAACATCCTCAACAGGATGACGCTTTGAAACAGCCGATAACTTTAAGCCCTCCGGCAGCTGTGTCTGCAGGTCTTTAAGACTGTGTACAGCAAGGTCTATCTTTCTGCTTAACAACTGAACTTCGAGCTCCTTGGTGAAGAGACTCTTGTCGCCTATTTTGGATAGAGCGACATCCAGTATCTTGTCGCCTTTGGTTTTGATTATCTTTATCTCAACCGAAATATTTTTGTTTCTTTTTTCCAGTTCTTTTTTAATAAAGTTCGACTGCCATAAAGCAAGCTCACTTCCACGGGAACCGATTACAATTTTCTGTTTCAATTTAATCCCTGAAATTATTCTGTTTTATTATCATTGCCGTCTTTTTTATCGATACCGAAAATCTCCCTGATAATACTGATCCTGGCTGCCATTTCATCCGGAGCATTTCCTTCACCGGTAAGTTTCTTTAATTCAACCATAGGCTGGTGGAGGATTTTATTTATTATTCTTTTGGTAATTATATCCAGCTTTTCCTGGTCATCATCTGTAAAACGGTTCTTATTCTTCACAACTTCTTCAGCACGGATCTTTTCAAAATAATCACGCAGTTCTTTTATCGTCGGACCTGCTTCAAGGGAATTATACCAGCGTATGAGATCTTCCAGTTCTTCCTTAACTATCTTTTCAACTTTGGGTATTTCATCTCTTCTTTTAGCAAGATTCTGGTCTACTATTATATTAAGGGAATCTATATCGTGATAGAATACATAATCGATAACTTTGGAAGTGGGGTCAATATCCCGAGGAACAGCAATGTCCATCAGAACCAGTGATGAATAATTCCTGCGCTTCATTGCAGCCTCTATATCCTTCCTGCCAAGGATCAGATTCTGGGCACTTGTTGCGCTGATTATTATATCATAATCATATATATAATCTTTGAAATTATCGAACGGGATTATCTTTGCATTAAGTGAAGAAGCAAGCTTTTCGGCTCGTTCTATTGTTCGGTTTGTGATCGAGAGTCTTCCTATTCCCCTGTCCCGCAGGTGCTTTGCCGCAATTTCGCCTGTTTCACCTGCACCTATTACCAACGCCGACTTTTTACTAAGGTTTGAGAATATTTTTTCTATTAACTGAACTGCAGCATAACTTACAGTCACAGCACCCTCACTTATCAGGGTTTCATTTATTGCCCGCCTGCCTGTTTTTATAGCCGCATCAAATATTCTCTTTGTAATTACACCTGTGAAGCTGAGATCATCTGCCAGCTGGAATGAGTCCTTCACCTGTTTGAATATCTGGTTGTCGCCTATGAGCAGGGAGTCAATTCCTGTTGCCACTCTGAATAAATGCTCAATTGCCGAGAAAGAGTGAAATGATTGAAAATTGTCCGAAGATATATTCGGAACGGATTTATGTTCAATAAGTACTTTCTGGAGTTCGGGGAGGGTTATCTTCTTATTAGCCGGGAAGCCGTATATCTCTGTGCGGTTGCAGGTTGATATAATTAATCCTTCACTTAGGAAGCTGCCTTTGATCTTAGCTACAAGCTCAGTGATTTCCTCTTGACTCAGATGAAGAGCTTCTCTTAACTCAACCGAAGCTGAACGGTGATTTATTGATATCGCTGATATATTCATACAGGCTCAATAAAAAGAATGAAAACTCTGTGCTAAAAAGTTTGTAAGCATAGTAGACGCTATTGCAAGAACAAACCCGATAATTGATAGGGTAACTACTTTCTTGCCGCGCCACTTCCCAAAGATCTTACTGGTTATTCCGATACCATATAATATCCAGACCATCGATGTTCCGATAAGCTTGGGATCTGCATAGGAGAAATTTGGAAAGGCTTTAGGCAGCCAGATAATGCCTATTATAATAGCAAAAGTCAGAAGAATAAATCCGATCACCGCCGAGTAAAAACTCAAAACTTCAAGTACCTCAAGGCTGGGAAGTTTGTTAAATATCAATCCGAATTTATTCAGCTTTATCTCTTTATAAAGGATTAAATAGAGAAATCCGTATACTGCAGAAATTGTAATCGCGGAATAACCCAGAAGTGCGCTGAATACGTGGATACCGAGCAGGTTGCTTTTAAGTACATCCTTAACTGCAACAAGATCCTGGATGAAAAATGAACTGATGAGCTGGAATAATATTGAGATAATTATAATAAAAAGACCTGTTCCCCGTATATCCGTTACCAGCTCCAAAATGAAATAAGAAAATCCAACTGCAAATGCCAGCACTGTAAAGATCTCAAATACATTTGTAATAGGAGGATGTTCAAAATAAAGCGTTCTGAAAAGCAGGTAGAACAGGTGAAAAATCAATGTAAGAAAAAGCAGCAGCCTTTTGGAGCTTGCAGCTACCTTTGCGCCTTTCATGAAATCTACATAGTAGAAAATGAAAGTAGTTATGTAAAGGACAGGCAGCAGTATGTTAAGAAAATCTATTAGATCCTTCATTATAATCTCATATATGACTTACGGGTACAAAATTAGGCATTTGATAAATATCAAACAAGAATAAAATGACTCTCTGGTCAAATATATGTCTCCAGATTGTCTTTTAAGAATAGTGAAAGACCCATCTTTTGCTACCTCGTTAGCTACTATTTTACTTTATCCCGGATCCTGTGAGTTTTTCGGTAGTTCCGGCAGATGATAAATAGTGGTTCAACAGTGAAACTGCGATAACATTGAAAAGTTATTTAATAATCTTTTTAATCAGTTTCAATGCCGGAGGTTTGCTTCTGTCGATTATTACCGCATTCATTATTCTATCTTTAGCTGAGTCGATCCCTTCCTTTAGATCAGAAAAAAGTTCAGCAATTATATCTCCCTTTTTAACTTTGTCCCCGATTTTAATTTTGAAAATTATACCGGCTTTGGGATCAATCTTATCTTCTTTGGTTCTTCTTCCTGCACCAAGTTCAACAGAAGACATCCCTATTTCATATGTATCCATGGCAGAGATATAACCCGATCTATCAGAAATGACTCTCTGTTTATGCTTCGAATCCGGATAATTTCCGGGGTCATTTATAAATGATATATCTCCTCCCTGGACCTTAACCATATCTTTGAACTTTTCCAGGGCTTTACCATTAGCTATGAGTGATTCTGCAGTTTTTGTTCCTTCTTCTATGCTTTTAACCTTTTCAGCAAGATATATCATAGCTCCTGCCAACTTTATACTCAACTTATACAGGTCATTCTTTACATCCCCTCGGAGAATATTTATACATTCAACAACCTCCAGCCAGTTTCCTATATGAGTACCGAGGGGCTGGTTCATATCAGTGATAAAGGCGATTACCTTCTTATTAAAATCTTTAGCAGTATTAACAAGAGATTCTGTTAGTTCGAGGGCATCTTTCGTGGTTCTCATAAAAGCGCCCGATCCCACCTTCACGTCAAGTACGAGTCCGTCAATACCCTCCGCCAGCTTTTTACTCATGACGCTAGCAGTTATCAGGGGAACAGATTCTACTGTTGCCGTGACATCGCGAAGAGAATAAATTACTTTATCAGCCGGTGCGATATCTTTAGTCTGACCGATCAGTACAGCACCTGTTTTTTTCAGAACTGACCTATATTCACTCAGTCCCAGGTCTGTTCTGAATCCCGGTATTGATTCCAGCTTGTCCAGGGTTCCGCCGGTATGACCTAACCCCCTGCCTGAAATCATCGGTACTTTTACTCCTGCGGCTGCTGCAATTGGAGCCAGTATA
The DNA here is from genome assembly GCA_963764235.1 of uncultured Bacteroidota bacterium. Lineage (GTDB taxonomy): Bacteria > Bacteroidota > Ignavibacteria > Ignavibacteriales > Ignavibacteriaceae > DATFVA01. The sequence continues at coordinate 248,911 of CAVXRO010000006.1, forward strand.
AGTGACGTTTTATCACCCACACCGCCGGTAGAATGTTTATCTATTTTAATTCCCTCTATCTTTGAGAGATCAACAACTTTCCCGCTGTGGAGCATCGATTCAGTCAGCACGGAAGTTTCCTTATTTGTCATTCCCCGGAAATACACCGCCATCAGGAAAGCCGAGAACTGGTAGTCTGGAATCTTGTTTTTGGTAAAACCATTTATCATGTATTTAATTTCTTCAGAAGAGAGAGAGTCTCCTTCGCGTTTTTTTCGTATGATTTCGACAGGATTCATAGTAGTTTTATGCCTTCAGGAGCATTATTATTTAATTTGTATGCCCTTTTAATATTAATTATTTTTATCGCCTGAAATTTATTTGTTGGAGCAAAGTTACAAAAATGAAATTTGAAAGAAGAACTCACACTTGCGGCGAACTTCGTGAAAATAATGACGGTGAAAATGTAGTTTTGAATGGGTGGGTTGACAGAAGAAGAGATCTCGGCGGATTGATCTTCATCTGGCTTCGCGACCGTTACGGAATTACCCAGATTGCTTTTGAACCGGATAATAAAGAAGCATTCGATATCGCAAAAGACATAAGGAATGAGTTTGTTATTTCTATTGAGGGTAAAGTAAGAAAAAGACCCGACGATGCGGTTAATGCTGACCTTGAAACCGGCAGGATAGATGTTCTTGCTAATAAAATTATAATCTTAAATGAAGCTGATACTCCGCCGTTTGCTGTAAAAGATAACACTGATGCATTTGAGGATTTGAGATTAAAATACCGTTATCTCGATTTACGCAGACCTGCGCTTCAGAAGAACATGTTGTTAAGGCACAGGCTGGCCCAGTTGACCAGGCGGTATTTTGATGAAAATAAATTTGTGGAAATAGAAACCCCCGTCTTAATGAAAAGTACTCCCGAAGGTGCACGCGATTACCTGGTTCCCAGCCGGCTTCATAAAGGCAGGTTTTATGCTCTGCCGCAGTCACCTCAGACATATAAACAGTTGTTAATGGTATCGGGATTCGACAGGTATTTCCAGATTGTTAAGTGCTTCAGGGATGAAGACCTCCGGGCTGACCGTCAGCCTGAGTTTACCCAGATAGATGTTGAGATGTCATTCGTGGATCGCGAAGATGTGTTTGAGATAATTGAAGAGTTCATGAAGATGCTCTTCAAAGAAATATGGAATAAAGAACTGCATCTCCCTCTTCCCAGGCTCTCATTTGATGAGGCGATGGAAAGATACGGAAGTGATAAACCCGATACACGGTTCGGTCTTGAGCTTAAAACCCTGAACAATGTTTTTAGTCAGAGTGAATTTAAGGTGTTCAAAGAGCAGATTAATTCAGGAGGAATAATTACAGGACTGCTGGCCGGAGGATGCGCGGGTTACTCACGGAATCAGCTGGATACATTAACCGATTTTGTTAAGAATCTTGGTGCTGCGGGACTGGTATGGCTTAAAGTTAAGGGTAATGATCTTGAAGCGCCTGTCGCAAAATTCTTTTCTGATGAAGAAAAGAAAGATCTTATTTCGGTAATGGACGCAAAGGATGGTGATTTAATTCTGATTATATCCGGTCCTAAAATCAAAAGCCTCACTGTAATGGGCTATCTGAGAATGGAAATGGCTAAGAGACTTGAGCTGATTACCAAAGACACTGAGCCGGCTTTATTGTGGACCACCGACTTTCCCCTGTTTGAATGGGATGCCGAAACACAAAGATTTTATGCGATGCACCATCCCTTCACTTCACCTGTCGTTGATGACATTCAATATATGGAAAGCGATCCGGGACGTGTAAGGGCACGGGCTTACGATCTCGTTCTGAACGGAACTGAGATAGCCGGCGGAAGCATGAGGATCCATAATGCGGAACTACAGTCCAGAATGTTCAGAGCTTTAGGCATTTCAGAAGAGGAGGCAGAACAGAAATTCGGTTTCCTTCTGAATGCATTTAAATACGGAGCTCCTCCTCATGGCGGAATTGCGTTCGGGTTCGACAGGATGGTAATGATTTTTGCAGGTGAAAGTTCTATCAGAGATGTAATTGCTTTTCCCAAAACAGCCAGCGCCGTCTCATTAATGGATGATTCTCCCTCTCCGGTAAGCGAAGACCAGCTCAAAGAACTGCATATAAAAGTCAGATAGATGCAATTGATATAATTGCTGGCAAAAAAGATTTCCTCTCTACGTAAGCTGCTTTTTGCTGTAAAATACATCTTACAGACTATAATATTTTTAACTTTTGTAAAAGAACTTTCTGAAAGATGATCAAGAAGGCTTTCTTTCGATTCTATGAGGAATTAAACGACTTCCTGCCTGAGGAAAAAAGAAAAGTAAGATTTACATACGAGTTTATAGATCGAACCTCTGTGAAGGATATGATAGAGTCGCTGGGTGTACCGCATTCAGAAATTGATATGGTCCTTGTTAACGGTGGTTCAGTGGATTTTAACTATATTGTTCTGAATGAAGATGAAATAAGTGTATATCCAGTATTTGAGTCGCTGGATATTTCCAATGTTCAGCACCTAAGGTATAAACCTTTAAGGGAGCCGAAATTTATCGCCGATGTTCACCTAGGTTCACTTGCAAGATATTTGCGTATGCTTGGTTTCGATGTCTTTTATAAGAATAATCTTTCAGATGAAGAGATCATTGAGACTGCCCTGCAGGAGCGGCGTGCCATATTGACAAAAGACAGGGATCTCTTAAAGAATAACAGGATCACCCATGGCTACTGGATCCGTAATGATAGCATCGAGGGTCAATTAAAGGAGGTTATTGAAAGGTTTGACCTCAAAGAAAATATAAATGAATTTATGCGATGCCTCGAATGCAACAGTATACTTATCCCGGTTGAAAAACATAAGATAGAGGACAGGCTTCCTCCGAAAGTAAAAGAATGGCAGGATCAGTTCTGGTATTGTGAGAATTGCGATAAGATATACTGGAGGGGAACTCATTATGAAAAAATGATTAAATTTATTGAACATTTAAGGAATGATTTATAATTAAAATTTGTTTTAAATATTATAAATTGTTTGCTCTCAGATTGATGCTCTCTTATCAGGGGAGACTCTAAACTTAAACAGGCGCAATGGGCTTTATCGTAGTAATATTTATAACTTTTATTCTCATTTTCCTGATACAATTTTATTTCGTCAGGAAGGTTTATAAATCAATTCTCAGGATCTTTCCAAAGGTTTCTGCCGGAACTCTCAAAAGAGTTGTCAGGGTATTGCTGTTATTCCTTAATCTATACCCGTTGTTTTTACTTGGCGCATATATATTTCTTTCATCTTCCACAGGACAATCAAGACCGCAAATACCCGACAGCTGGATACTAAATTATTTTCTTCTTTATCCCTTCTGGCTTTGGACTTTTCTTGTGGTTCAGTGCATACTTCTGTACTTAATTATTGAGATTATTAAGTTAATTATATTGCCGTTGTACCGTAAGTACAGGGAGGGGTTCAAAAACATAGAAGCAAAAATAGTTCTTGTGATCCTGGCGTTCTTCATCATTTATGTTCCTGTCAGGGTGATTGTTGATTATTATATGATATCAACCAGGATTGTAGAATATAAGGATAAGGACCTTCCTGCAGGGTTAAATAATTTCAGGATAACTTTTATCTCGGATATCCAGGCTGATGCCTACACAGATGCTTCCAGGCTGGGAAGATATATGAGAAGAGTAAATGAAACCGATCCGGACCTTGTCTTAATAGGCGGGGATATGATAACCTCAACTCCCGATTATATTGATGAGGCTGCTGAATACGTCGGAAAAATAAAATCGAAATACGGTGTTTACTGCTGTATAGGAGATCATGATAACTGGGCCTACAGGAATGATTACTTGCGGAGCCTCAGAGAAGTAACGGAGGCGATGGAAAAATATAATGTTGAGATGTATAATGACAGGAATTTAGATCTGAAGATAAAAAATTCTACCATTGGAATAACCTTCCTGACAAGTACCTATGTAGAGCATCTCAGTGCCGGAGTACTTGACAGTCTGGTTTATGCACAGAATCATCCTGACCTGAAAATAATGTTAATTCATCAGCCCAGTGCACTGGCAGTTCAGAAAGCTGCTGATTCCGGGTATAACCTGTTTCTCGCTGGACATACACATGGCGGACAGGTAACTTTCTTATTTCCCTTTATAAACCTTACTCCTACCCTTCTTGAGACAAGGTTCGTCCGCGGTGATTTTCATTTCGGGAATATGCTGATGATTGTAACAAGAGGATTGGGTATGTCCCTTGTGCCAATGAGATACAATTCTACTCCTGAAATTACAGTCATAATTCTAAGAAAAGAATAATTTTCCCCGGTCAGTCGTCAGGATTTCAATTCTTTCTGCTCTGAACCATTCCCATTCATCATCGACATAAATAATGTCTGTGTTGGATAAGCAAATTCAATACCTTTTTCTTCAAAGGCTTTATATATGGCCAGGTTAATGGCCTGTTGAATGTCCATATATTTTGTATAATCCGAACTGAGAACATAATAAACAAATTCAAAGTTCAGACTGAAGTCACCATATTTTGCAAAATGTCCTCTGTCAAAAGCGGCATCCTCCTGTTCCTCAATAATCTTTTTCACCACTCCTGGAATTTCCTTCACCTGTTCAAGAGTTGTCTGGTAAATTACTCCAAGCTGAAATACTACTCTTCTGCGTTCCATCTTCTTATAGTTATGAATTCTGGAATCAGTAAGGTCTTTATTTGCAAAGACAAGCTGCTCGCCGCTAAGACTTCTGACCCTTGTCGTCTTTAATCCTATATATTCTACGGAGCCAAGCTTATCCCCGACAATAATAAAGTCGCCTATCTCAAATGGACGATCAAAAAATATTACGAAGTATGCAAACAGATCACCCAATATTGCCTGTGCAGCTAGAGCTACTGCGATACCTCCAATACCCAAACCGGTAATAACCGCCGAAACTCTGAATCCGAGGTTATCCAGTAAGAAGATCAGACCTACAGTCCAAATAACCAATCCTATAATTGTTGAAATTCCGCGGAGTTCCTTCTCCCGTGATCCCGATTCCTCTCCCCCTTTTCTTCTTACATAGGCACTGAGCGAGAAACGGATAACTGAAGAGATAGCCTTGAGTAGGAAAAAAGTGAAAATTATGACGGTAATTTTATTTATGATCCCCATAGTAGCGGGATCAATTTTCAGATATTCAATAGCCAGGTAGAACGCTCCCAGATAAAGAAGCGGCACAACCGTTTTTTGAATACCGCGTACAAGGAAGTCATCTAGTTGGGTTTCGGTTGCCTCAGACCATTTTTTCAATCTTTTAAGAACAATAGACTTGAATATTTTGATCGCAATTACTCCAACAATAAAAATTCCAAGTGCTATTAAGTAATTGAGGGTAGTATTTCCGAAGTATGTCTGTTGAAGGAAATCGTGCATAATTTATCTCCTGTTTTATTATCGAAAATCAAGTTGTAGGTATCAATATCATCGTATCTCCATATAATCAACAAGTGAACTTTAGCAATCGTTCAAAAGGATAAAAAATTTTGAAATCAAAATGAAAAATAAAAATATAGGGATACAAATGACAGGAGTATAACAAAGAAGTGATGTATACCGGTCAGAGATTGATGAAATTTTTCAGAAGAGAAAGTCCTGCCTCTCCTGATTTTTCAGGATGAAACTGTACCCCGAAAGCGTTTTCTTTTTCAACCGAGGCTGAAAATGTGCCTCCGTTATTTACAATCGAGGTGGTAAACTTGTTCTCAGGCAGATAATAATTTTCGGAGAAGTAAAATTCGGTACCTGTGCTTATTCCTTCAAAAAGTTTTCCCGGTTTAAGGATATCAATCTTTTTCAGGCCTGAGTGAGATACAAGGACCTTTTCATCCTCTATCTTATTAGAATCAACGGGGAATAATCCCAGGCAGGATAAACCTTCCCCGGATGTATGCTGACACATCAGTTCAACACCGAGTGCTATTCCCAGGATTGGATTTTTAATCATTCTTAACATCGAAAAAAGGTTAAGAAGGTGCAGCTGTTTGATGTTCTGTTTGGCTGATCCGCTGCCATAGAGAATTACTTTGTCACTTTTGCAAATATCCGCTTCAGAACTTGTAATCCGGAATGGAGCTTCTAACTGGTGCAGGACCCTGGAAAGCTCATTTACTGATGAATCTGCGCATTGTATTAAAGCTATCATACAAAATCAAATTTTACCTTATAATTGAACATCGTTAACATCCAGATAGTTTCAAAAACCATTCCAGACTAAATTTAAAGTTACTATTAATTCTGAAATACTAAGAAATAAGCTGCGCCAATTTATATTCAGGAAATGAGGTGGAATCTACAGAAAGATGATAATTTACTCTTTCGTGACACATTTGTGAGGAAATATCACTTACTTCTTAATAAGAGCAATTTTTAACCAATGCCGCCATATTCTGATTCGGTATCGGTTTTTATCTAACACGGGAGTAATTATGAAGACTATATTTTCGGTTTGTTTAATCACCCTTCTGGTCACTCTTACTGTTTATGGAAATATAATTAATGTTCCAGGTGATCAGCCCACAATTCAGGAGGGGCTAAACGCCGCGGTTTACGGTGACACAGTTCTGGTGGCGCCAGGGACATACTATGAAAACATTATCTGGCCTCAAGTTAATGGTATAAAGCTGTTTGGTTCGGGTAAGGGTAACACAATTATTGACGGAAGTAACCAGGCAAGTGTCATAAGAATTGATGTCTTGAATATAATTGATACATCAACAGTTGTAAGAGGTTTTACAATTACCAATGGAAATGCCTTGCCACCCTGGCCTAATTCAGAGGGCGGCGGACTCTTCATTTATGATTCCAATCCCATTATAGAAGATTTGATAGTAACCGGAAATACAGCAGATGACTTTGGCGGCGGAATATTTGTATGGCTCTGCGAACCAGTAATAAGATATTGTGTAATTACTAATAATTCTGCTGCCGCTTACGGTGGAATTGATTGTTTTATGGGGGCACCTGTTTTTGATCATATTACTGTTACTAATAACAACCCCGGGGGCTTGTATTTCGATACGAGGGGCTATCCCAAAATTCTGAATTCCATTGTTGCTTATAATCAGCTTTACGCTGTACAGATACAGGGAACATCATTCGGAACCACAACTATCGGCATCGGGTACTCAGATATTTATGGTCCTATACAACTTATCGGTTATGCAACCTATAATGATCTGGGCGGTATTATAGATCAGAATCCATTATTCGTTGATAATAATAATGACTTTCATCTGCTTGAAAATTCACCCTGTATTGATGCGGGTGATCCAAATTATCCCCCGGATCCAGATGGAACAATAACAGATATGGGGGCATTTTATTATGATCAATCCGTGCCCGTGGAATTCACTTCATTCACTGCAGAAATTGTCTCGGGTAAGGTTAGACTTGAATGGCTGACTGCAACCGAAACTAATGATAAGGGATTCGAAGTACAAAAATCAGTCACAGCCGGTAAGAATTCCACAACTTCCTGGCTTCCCATAGGATTTGTTAAAGGCAATGGAACTTCCACTGAAAATCACCAATATCACTTTATTGATGAAAACACCGAAGCAGGTGTACACTTTTACAGATTGAAACAAATTGATTATGACGGGACATTTGAATTCTCAGAAGTACTCGAAGTACAATCAGGCAATATCCCAGAACAATTCACCTTATATCAGAATTACCCAAATCCTTTTAATCCCACAACAACGATTAAATACACGGTTCCGGGATTATCAGGAAATCAAACTCTTCAACATGTTACTTTAGATATTTATGATATTCTCGGTAATAAGGTCCGGACGGTGGTCAGCGGTGAAAAACAGCCGGGAGTTTATGAAGTTGAATTCTCTGCATTTAATGACGATGGCTCAGCTCTTTCAAGCGGAACATATTTATATAGGATACAGTCGGGAAATTTCAGCTCAGTAAAAAAAATGATTTTACTGCGTTGATTATTTCGTTACCGCTTCCTTCATCTTATCGAATTGGAGTTTGCCGCCATCTGCAACGGAGACGGAGATTGTATCTCCATCTTTGAATTTATCCATAAGCAGTTCCTGTGACAGAGGGTTTATAAGATATTTCTGAATCGTTCTTTTCAAAGGTCTTGCGCCGAAGGTAACATCATATCCCAGCTTTGCAAGCCAGTCCTTTGCTTCATCGTTTACGTTTATTTTTATTTCTTTCTGATCAAGCATCTTCTGTACATTCCTGATCTGGATATCAACGATTTCCCTGATCTCCGACTGGGTAAGCGGTTTAAACAGAACAACTTCGTCAATCCTGTTAAGGAATTCCGGTCGGATCGTTCTGCGCAGCAGCTCGATCATCTGGCCTCTGAGTTCTCCCATAGCGTTTTCTATCTCATCGTCCTTAACGTGTTCCAGTTTCTCCCGGATAATCTGTGACCCAAGGTTGGAAGTCATTATTATAATTGTATTCTTGAAATTAACCGTTCTGCCCTGGTTATCTGTCAGCCTGCCGTCATCAAGAACCTGGAGAAGTATGTTAAATACATCAGGGTGAGCTTTTTCAATCTCATCAAGCAGCACTACTGAATATGGTCTTCGACGCACTGCCTCTGTAAGTTGACCGCCCTCTTCGTAACCGACGTATCCCGGAGGCGCACCTATGAGACGGGAAACAGAGAACTTCTCCATGTATTCCGACATATCAATTCGTATCATGGCATGTTCATCATCAAAGAGAAATTCTGCAAGTGCACGTGCAAGCTCAGTCTTTCCGACACCGGTTGTTCCCAGGAAGATAAACGAACCGAGAGGCCTGTTAACGTCCTGCAGTCCCGTTCTTGATCTCCTGATGGCATTGGCCACAGCAGAAACAGCCTCATCCTGCCCGATTACACGTCTGTGCAGTTCATCTTCAAGCTTTAATAGTTTGCTTCTTTCACTTTCGAGCATTCTACTTACAGGAATGCCTGTCCACTTTGAAACCACTTCGGCTATGTCCTCGGCATCCACCTCTTCCTTCAGCATCTTCTTATCTTTCTGTACTTCAGAAAGCTGTTGAGTTTCCTCTTTAAGCTGCTTTTCAAGAGTAGCTATTTTGCCATACCTGAGCTCTGCAACCTTTCCAAGGTCGCCCTCACGTTCATAACGATCGGCCAGAGTTTTAGCATTATCAATTTCACTCTTCATACTGCGGATCTGCTGTATCTTTTGTTTTTCAAGATCCCAATGCATCCTTAGTGTGTTTCTTTCCTCTTCGAGATCACCCAATTCTTTTTTCAGTTCCTCGAGTCGCTTTGCAGAAGCATCATCCTTTTCTCTTTTCAGGGCTTCACGTTCAATCTCAAGCTGTTTGATCTTTCGTTCAAGACTGTCGAGTTCTTCCGGCATTGAATCAATTTCAATCCGCAGCTTGGAAGCGGCTTCGTCCACAAGATCGATTGCTTTATCCGGCAGGAACCTGTCGGCTATGTACCTGTGGGAAAGCTGGGCTGCTGCAACGATTGCGGCATCCGTGATACGAACGCCGTGATGTACTTCGTACCTTTCTCTTAATCCTCGCAGGATTGAAATTGTATCTTCCACCGAAGGCTCGCTAACCAGCACGGGTTGAAACCTTCTCTCAAGGGCGGCATCTTTCTCAATATGTTTTTTGTACTCATCAAGAGTTGTAGCCCCAATTGCATGAAGTTCGCCTCTTGCAAGGGCGGGTTTAAGGATATTTGCTGCATCCATCGATCCTGAAACCGCGCCCGCACCGACAAGCGTATGCAGCTCATCAATAAACAATATTATCTCGCCATTCGATTCCTGTACTTCCTTAATTACCGCCTTCAGCCGTTCCTCAAACTGACCACGGAACTGCGTGCCTGCGACCAACGCTCCCATATCAAGCGCGACAATTCTTTTTGTCTTAAGATTTTCCGGAACATCACCCGCCACAATCCTGTGAGCAATTCCTTCTGCAATAGCAGTTTTACCAACTCCCGGTTCACCAATAAGCACCGGGTTATTCTTTGTCCTTCTCGAAAGAACCTGCAGCACTCTTCTTATTTCTTCATCCCGGCCTATTACAGGATCAAGCTTTCCTTCTTTAACCAGGTCATTCAGATCGCGTCCGTATTTCTTAAGCGACTGGTAAGTTTCCTCGGGATTCTGGGAAGTAACACGCTGTGAACCGCGTACTTCTTTCAAAGCCTCAAGTATGGTATCGTGTGAGATCCCATTATCTCTTAAAAGCTGACCCGATTTATCATCCGATTTGGATAACGCAAGAAGCAAATGTTCCGTTGAAATAAATTCATCCTTCAGATTCCGGGCCTCTTCAGCTGCAGCATCAAATAACTTACCGGTCTGGGTCGACATCTGCTGGTTGCCGATACCTGCCCCCGAAACTTTTGGCAGCCTCTCAAGCAGCTCATTAATTTTCAGGCGGATAGCACTAACATTCCCTCCGGTTTTATGCAGAATGGAATCTGCAATGCTTCCCTTCTCCTGGATTACTGCCGCAAGCAGGTGTACGGGTTCCAGTATCTGGTTATTATAGTTCTGTGCGATCTCAATCGCTGTCTGAACTATCTCCTGTGCTTTAACAGTTAGTTTATTAAAATTAAACGGCATATTATCTTTTCCTTGTTAAGAGTCTGATCATAAATTTCATCGTATCTGAACTTTATTATCAACTCAGTTTATTTTTTTAACTTCTGTGTACCAGTCGCTCGACTGCTCAAGCATCTGGTTTATTCTTCTTACTAATTTATGAGGATCCATCAGGTCTCCTTCAAGCAGGAGAGCCGACTCGAATAATTCCTCAACTACGTTTGTTATATATTCATCGTTACGGTCTGCCTTAAATACTTTCAGCAGATTCCTTATCAGCTTGTGGTCCCTGTTTATTTCAAAGACCTTTTTAGGTACCTCCATATCCTTGTTCATCATCCGCATCATCTTCTGCATTGAGGATGACATAGAATCGTCGGGATTTACAAGTATGGCGGGACTCCCGCTCAGCCTGTCTGATTTCCTGACTTCGGTTACTCTATCTCCCAGTATCTCTTTAATCCTTGAAATCAAACTGTCGAAATGCAGCTGGTCGTCTTTATTCAATTCAACAGGCTTCTCCTTTTTCTCTCCTGTTTCCTTAAAGGAATCGATATTCTTCAAGTCAACCGAATCCACAGGCTTAAACTCAAAGTCCTTATATTTTCTTAGCGATGAAAGTACAAACTCATCTACAGGGTCATATAGGTAGAGTACTTCCAACCCTTTATTCTTAAATATCTCAAGATGCGGATCCTGGTCGATTGCCTGCCTTCCCGATCCAAGCGCATAGTAGATTTCCTTCTGCCCTTCCTTGAATCTTGAGACATAATCCTCCAGTGAGGTTAGTCCCTTCTCATCCCCATTATGAGATGAGTTGAACCTCAGCAGCTCCTTTATCTTATCCATATTGGTAAAATCACCATAGCCGAGCTTTAGATACTTGCCGTGCTCATTCCAGAATTCAGTGTACTCTTCTGGTTTGTCCTTAGCTTTCTTGATAAGGAAGGATAGAACCTGGCTGGTGATGGTATTCGATATCTTGGTGAAAATGATATTTTCCTGGAGCGTTTCTCTGGATATATTCAAAGGAAGGTCCTCCGACTCGACCACACCTTTCACGAAGCGTAGGTACTCGGGCAGCAGATCTTTATTCTGATGCTGGATCAGGACTCTCCTTACGTAAAGATCCAGACCATAGTCCTCCCTCCCGAAACCAAAAAGATCAAAATTCTTTTTCGGGATAAAAAGCAGACTGTGAAACTGTATCGGAGCATCTACCGAGTTATGAATCACATCCATAGGTTCATCAGGATCGTGAGTCAGGAACTTGAAAAACTCATTATATTGTTCTTTTTTAATACTGCTTTTAGGTTCGCGCCATATCGCCGATACTGTGTTTATTTTTTCCTTCTCAAGGTAGATCGGGAAGTTCACAAAATTTGAATGTTTCTTAATAACAGTTTCCAGTCTGTATTTATCAGCAAAATCTTTCGCATCATCCTTAAGATGGATTTCGATTGTTGTTCCTCTTTTGAGTTTTTCATCCGGCTCCATTATCTCATAATCACCTGATCCGTCCGATCTCCATTCAACTGCCTTCGTATTTTTTCTGTATGATTTGGTTTTTATTACAACCTCTTCTGCTACCATAAAGACAGAGTAGAATCCAACTCCGAATTTTCCAATAATATTATTTGCCTCTGATTTATTCTCCTGCAGCTGTTTAATAAACTCGGAGGAACCTGATTTAGCAATAGTCCCAATATTTTTTATAAGTTCATCTTTAGTCATTCCGATACCGGTATCCGAAACAGTAAGAAGCTTTTTCTTTTCATTAAAGTTCACATGGATCTCAAGAGGAAGATCCTTATCCTCAATTTCAGAACCTTTGGTTGATTCAAACCTTAGTTTATCAAGTGCATCCGAAGCATTAGATATCAATTCACGCAAAAATATTTCTCTGCTTGTATAGAGTGAGTGCACAAGAATATCGAGAAGCTGTTTAACTTCAGCTTTAAATTCATATTTGTTGGAGGTTGAAGTTTTACTCATTCTTTACTCCTTTAGTCCTTTCTTAACTGGGATAATTTTCTGAATAATTCTTTTTCTTCTTTCGAAAGATATTTGGGTATCTGAATCAGTACCCTCACATAAAGGTCCCCGCGACTGCTTTTATTCTCTTTGCTCACCATTCCCTGGCCGCGAAGTTTTAACAGCTTTCCGTTGTCTGTTTCCGGGGGAATGACGATACTTAATGTCTTATGATCCAGCGTCTGTATCTGCACATTGCCGCCGAGTACGGAAGTATACAAATCGACGTCCAGGTTGTAATAAAGATCATTCCCTTTTACCTCATAAAAAGGATGATCGATAACATGAACGTTGAGGTAAAGGTCTCCTTTTTCACCGCCGTGACTACCGGAAGCTCCCATGCCGCGCAGACGCAGCCTGGTACTGTCTCTCGTACCGGGTTCAATCTTCACTTTTAGCTTTTTCCCGTCCACGCTGATCTGCCGCTCACCTCCATTAAATACCTCCTCGAGAGTCAGGTTCAGATTTGCCTCGTAATCCTGACCTTTCCGTGCACTTGTAAATGATGCGCTCCGTCCTCCGGCTCCTCTGCCTCCAAAGAAGCTTTCAAAGAAATCTGAGAACCCGCCGATGTTTCCGAACATATCGCCAAGATCGCCCGAGTACTGGTAAGTTGTTCCGCCTCCCCCGCGTCCTCCGAACTGGCTGAAGAAGTCCTCCATACCGGGACCTCCGGCGCCGGGCTGCTGGTAGTATTTCCAGTTAGCACCGAGCTGATCGTATTTTTTGCGTTTTTCGGGATTACTCAACACTTCATTAGCTTCAGTGATCTCTTTGAACTTTTCCTCAGCCTGTTTGTTGTCAGGATTCCTGTCAGGATGATATTTCAAAGCCAGCTTACGGTAGGCCTTCTTTATCTCCTCCTGGGTGGCATCTTTTTCAACGCCAAGTATTTTATAATAATCTTTAAAATCCATGTTTTTATTACCTGTATTCAAAATATAATCAGAACAGGACATTAAATTTCTGATACTAAACAAAAAGGGCAGCCGAAAATACTTTCAGCTGCCCTGACAGCAATCATATAATTCCGGCTTCCTGAATTTCAGATAAGCTTATTTTACTTTTACTTCTATTTGTTTCGGTTTTGCTTCTTCAGATTTCGGAACAATAATCGTTAACTGACCATCTCTGAATTCTGCATCAATCTTATCTTCCTGGATCTTTGATGGAAGATTGAAAGATCTGAAATATTTCCCATAGGCTCTTTCAACCCTGTGGTACTTGGAATTCTTCTTCTCAGATTCCTGCTTTCTTTCGCCGCTGATGGTAAGCTGACCATTCTCGTAATGTATCTTTACATCTTCCTTTTTGATTCCCGGAAGATCAAGCCTTAAAGTATAAGCGTCATCATTTTCACTAATATCAGTCAAAGGCGCCCATACAGCACTTTCATATTCGGCCAGATCATCATCTGAATCACCAAAACCAAATCTGCTGTTAAAAGAATTGAACAGCCTGTTGAACTCCCGTTCAATATTTAATAAATCCTTTGAAGGATTCCATCTTACGATTGCCATATTTTTTCCTCCTTTCATTTGTTTCTGTTTTTGTCATAATTGGTTAAACAACTAAAGTGCCAGAGCACTAAAATTCTCATAACTGATTATTATTAAAGGAGTTATGGGGATACAACCCGTTTATAGTAGTATGACAAAATGGCAGACTTTATAAACAAAATGATAGTCCGGATTATAAAAATGGCAAGATGCAAGACAAATTTTGCAGAGGGACCAGGATCCGGACCTTGGCGTTATGTCTATACAGATACAGGGATTCTTAGAAATCATATTTAGGAATTTTACGATCTACGAGCGGGCAGCTGATTCATTAGTAGGGTTATAAGCATAATCAGAATGCACCAGTTGAAGTTTGAAGCGTATTTAAAGCGTATTCACAACGTATTCAGAACGTATTCAGACTGGGTTTAGATAATATTTGAATGTGCCCATGCTTTGATAATTCCGTATTAGGGTCATTTCTTTGAATTGTTAATCCTCAATTATTTACATATTTTTGCAGACTCGTTTCTGCGAATTAAACCAGATGAAAAAATTTACCGAAGACACTATCACTGCGATTGCAACTCCTTCGGGAGTCGGGGCAATTTCTGTAATCAGGGTCAGCGGGCCGGATTCTATTGACGCAGCTGATAAGATTTTCAGAGGGAAATCGAAGTTATCCGATTCTGAATCCCATACAATTCATTACGGTGAGATTACCGGCCAAAACGGAGTTTTAGACGATGTGCTGATTTCTGTCTTCCGGAATCCTCATTCATATACCGGAGAAGATTCTGTAGAGATAAGTACACATGGGAATCCTTTAATATCAAAGCAGATTATTGAACTGCTGCTTCATTATGGCGTTCGCCTGGCGGAGCCTGGTGAATTTACCAAAAGGGCCTATCTTAACAACAGGATAGACCTCGCTCAGGCTGAGGCTGTGGCAGACGTAATTTCCTCGAGAACTGCAGCTTCGCTGCGTGGTGCCAGGAATCAGCTGGATGGACTGCTTTCCCAAAAAGTTGACGAGATAAGAAACTCCCTGATTAACGCTTCTTCTTTTGTGGAACTTGAACTGGATTTCGCAGAAGAAAATGTTGAGTTTATAAACCTGGATGAATTAAGCGCCAGGATAAAAAAAGTTAAATCTGAGATAGAAACTCTGCTTAAGAGTTATTCTTTTGGAAAAGTTATAAAAGATGGAGTGAACGTTGCCCTGGTCGGAAAACCAAATGTCGGCAAGTCTTCTCTGCTGAATTATATTCTCAAGGAGTCGCGGGCTATCGTCAGTCATATCCCCGGAACTACACGCGATATAATCCGGGAGGATGTTTCAATTGACGGAATACTTTTTAGATTGTATGATACCGCAGGAATAAGGATTTCTGAGGATATCATAGAGAAAGAAGGCGTTTTAAGGAGCCGACAGGCCGTAATCGATGCCGATGTAGTCCTGCTTATAAACGATGTGGAACAGGGGAATGCCGGTGACCTGCTGAAGGAAATATCTTCAATTACGGATCCCGGGAAAATTTTGTCGGTTCTGAATAAGATTGATCTGGGAAATGATTTTCCAGGGAGCTATGACGCCCGGATTTCAGCAATGACTGGCGAAGGCATTGAGAAACTATTTCAGATAATGAAGGAAAAGGCTCTCGGATCTTCCTCATACAGCGAGAAAAATGCAGTTGTATCAAATTTCCGGCATTATGATTGTTTAAGAAGAGCAAAAGAGAGCCTTGAAAAGGCAGAAGAATCTATTTCCGGTAAAATGAGCGGGGAATTTATTGCAGTGGATCTTCGGAAAGCCGCTGATGATCTTGGAGAAATCATAGGAATTGTGACTTCTGACGATATTTTGAACAATATTTTTACAAAATTCTGTATAGGCAAATAGTTTCACGTGAAACAATTAAGGATAATTTGATTTTAATTTTCATTTTGTTCCACGTGAAACAAATGATTTTATGATGAATAATTACGATATAATAGTAGTTGGCGGCGGACATGCAGGCATTGAAGCCAGTGCGTCTGCTGCAAATATGGGATGTTCGGTTGCACTTGTGACTATGGACAGGTACGCCATTGGGAGAATGTCGTGCAACCCCGCAATCGGAGGAACAGCGAAAGGTCACCTGGTCCGGGAAATTGATGCCCTTGGCGGTTTAATGGGCTTAATCGCTGATAAAACAGGCATTCAGTTCCGAATGCTCAATAAATCCAAGGGTCCTGCTGTTTGGTCTCCTCGCTGCCAATCTGACAGAAAGCTTTATTCGGAAGAAGCATATAGACAAATAAACAGTATCCCGCATCTTGAGATCGTGGAAGACGCTGTAATAGATATTCTGACTGAAAATGGTTCTGTGACAGGCGTGCTCACGGCCAAAGGAAAAGAGATTAAATGCAAAGCAGTGGTTTTGTCCTCAGGGACATTTCTGAACGGATTGATGCATACGGGACTCATATCTACAAGCGGGGGACGTTACGGTGAAAAACCCGCAACTGGAATTACTGAAACTTTATTAAAACTGGGTTTTGAGTCGGGAAGATTAAAAACCGGAACCCCTCCCCGACTGGCTAAAGATTCCATAGACTGGGATGCCGTAGACGTTCAGCCGGGGGATCAGGATCCTCAGCCTTTTTCTTTTAAGACAGATAAAAACGATTTTCCATATCTGCCTCAGGTTCCATGTCATATTACGTATACAAGTGAGAAGGTTCATAAGATCCTTGAAAAGGGCTTTAATGATTCCCCTATGTTTACCGGGAGGATTAAAGGAGTAGGACCGCGGTACTGCCCTTCTATTGAAGATAAGATAGTTCGCTTTGCAGAGAAAAAGCAGCATCAGCTGTTCCTTGAACCAGAAGGGTTAGACAGCGACCTGATCTATTTAAATGGATTCTCCTCCTCCCTGCCGGCGGAAATCCAATCGGAAGCAATCCGGCAGATAAAAGGTCTGGAGAACGTCGAAATGATCCGCCCCGGTTATGCAGTGGAGTACGATTTCTTCCCTCCCCACCAGGTAGATCTGACACTGGAAACAAAGCTGGTAAAAGGACTTTACTTTGCGGGACAAATAAACGGTACTTCCGGTTATGAAGAAGCTGCAGCTCAGGGAATTGTTGCCGGTATAAATGCCGCACTGAAAATTCAGGGCCGTCCTGAATTCGTTTTGAAAAGAAGTGAAGCTTATATCGGTGTGCTTATAGATGACCTGGTTAATAAGTCAACCGATGAACCTTACAGAATGTTTACTTCAAGGGCTGAATATAGATTGCTTTTAAGGCAGGATAATGCAGACCGCCGGCTTATGAAATTTGGCTGTGACTTTGGGTTGATTGAAAAAGATAAATATGAAGACCTTGATAAGAGAGATAATCTTATAAACGAAAGTATAAATCTTTTAAATACACTGAAGCTGCATGCGCGGGATATAAATCCGCTTCTAAAAAATAAGGGGCTTAATGGCATCGATTCTACCGAAACCATCTCAAAACTCTGCAAGCGTCCCGAGCTTACACTCGATGAGCTTCTCAGGGTAAACGGCTTCGGCGGAGAGAGGCTGGTGCAGGAATTACTAAATGACCCGGTTTCACTTAATCAAGTCGAGATCGAATTAAAATATGAGGGTTATCTGAAAAGGCAGGAAGAAAATATCCTAAGACTGGAAAGATATGAAGAAGTTAATATTCCTTTAACGTTAAACTATTCACAGATAAAAGGATTATCAACCGAGGGCCGTGAAAAGCTAAACCGCGTCAAGCCTCGCTCCATAGGGCAGGCAGGCCGTATATCAGGAGTTACACCTTCAGATATTTCTATTTTATTGGTATATTTGAAAAACTAATTTTAGGGAACTTTTATGGTGGATGTCCAGGAACAATACCTCAAAGAATTGCAGTCATTTTATTGGGAAAACGCATTTACTCCCGATATCATGAAAATTGAACGTCTGGCTTATTTTGCTGAGTTAGTTGCCGAAAAAAATGAGTCAGTAAATCTGATTTCACGACGGGATATAGGTAATATAATTGAGAATCACGTTTTTCTCTGCTCCTATATTACTAAGTTTGTTCCGGAAAAAGCTACACGTTTTCTGGATATCGGTACAGGAGGCGGATTCCCCGGGATTCCGCTCGCAATTATTCGTCCTGAACTCCAGGGTATTCTGGTCGATTCAACGAATAAAAAGATAAACGCCGTAACAGAGTTTATAGATAAATTAAAACTCGGAAACGTTATGGCAGAGAATGACAGGGTTGAAAGTCCCGAGTTTATTGAAAAATACAAAGACAGTTTCGATCTTATTGTCAGTCGTGCTTCTGTTCCTCTTATTATTCTCTTCCGCTATTCTCTTCCTTTAATTAAAGAGAAAGCTTACATGCTTGCAATAAAAGGGGGGGATCTCAATACAGAATATCAGAAGGCTGAGATGAAATATAAATCTTACATCAAGAAGTCAACCATTTTTGAACTTTACTATAAACCAACGAACGTCCGCAACCAGAAAGGAAAGAAGTTAGTTTTACTGGAACTCCATAAATGAGTTCTTCCCCTGATAAGAAGAAGTTGTTCGAAGAGATAAGTTCACTTAAAACAGAAGCCCGTAATGCTGCTTCAAGGAATATTGATACAGCTTCTGTCGGTGAAATTCTTAAGATTATAAATGACGAAGATAAGACTGTTCCTTCCGCTGTAGAAAAAGAAATTCCCTATATCGAAAAAGCTGTGGATCTCATTACTGCTTCCTTTAAAGCAGGGGGGAGATTGGTTTATTTTGGAGCCGGTACAAGCGGAAGACTTGGCGTTATAGATGCAGCCGAATGCCCTCCAACTTTCGGCACTGATCCTGAACTTGTTCAGGGGTATATTGCAGGCGGAAAAGAAGCGATGTTCCGGGCGCAGGAGGGAGCTGAGGATTATGAAGAGAATGGTGCTGCCGATGTTGTTAAAGCCGGAGTAAATAAAAATGATATCGTATGTGGTATTGCCGCCAGCAAAAGAACTCCCTATGTAATCGGTGCAGTTAAAAAGGCAAAGCAGCTTGGTGCCAAAACACTTTATATTACCTGTAATCCGCGGAGCGAGTTTAATATTAGAGAAGTTGACGTTGCTATTTGTCCTTACGTGGGTCCCGAAGTTGTAATGGGCTCTACAAGAATGAAGAGCGGAACAGCTCAGAAACTGGTACTGAATATGCTTACAACAGCTTCAATGATACGCCTCGGCAAGGTATATGAAAATATGATGATCGATCTCCAGATGACTAACAAGAAGCTGGTTGAAAGGTCGAAACGGATAATAATGACTATTACCGGACTTTCATATGAAGCCGCAGAAGAGTATCTTGAGAGAGCCGGCGGCCACGTAAAAACGGCCCTGGTGATGATACTGGCTAAAGTCGATGCAGATGATGCACGCAGCCGGTTGAAAAAGGTAGCCGGCTTTGTAAGAAAAGCTATTGAAATATAACAACAAATTTCTGGGTCTATGAAAAATTATACCTGGAGCTACGATAAAGAAAGCGTTCCCATCCCGGTTAAGATCGAGTTTATCTTAAAATACGGCGACCTGGATGAAATTGATGAAGTCATCAAAGAATTCGGTGCTGAATACTGCAGAGAAATCTGGATTAAAAAAATAATATCAGACGTAAGATTTAAGAAATTAAATTATTTCCTCGCAAGGTTCATTTTTAATATTTCATCCGATAGAAACACGATTCTAAAATTTTTAGAAGAAAACCAGAGATGGAGGTTCAAAGAAGTAAAACCCGAACTTGCCAGGAACAAGAGTTAGTCTTTCTATTAATCAAAGATAAGTTTTATGAAGACAGAGGAATTTAAGGTTAAAGAATACCTTGATCCTAAAACAGCCGAAATTTTAAGTTCACTTTCCAAAATAGAGGAAATTAAAAACTTTACATTAGTCGGCGGTTCGGCTCTTTCTTTACATCTACATCATCGGATTTCAGAGGATCTGGATTTTTTTACATGGCATCAAAAATTAGATGCTGCAGGTATTGATCCTATTTTAAAAGCTATTGCCGCCTTATATCCCACAAAAATAGTTAATAATTATTCTGATGGATTAGATCTTAGCATTAATGGCGTTAAAGTAACATTCTTTGCAAATTACTGGGATAAATTAAAGGAGAGAGAAAGTTTATTAAACAAATCATTCATTGGTAGATTAGAATTAATCACCGCAATGAAAACCAATGCACTTTCTTTGAGGGCAAGGTTTCGTGATTATTATGATTTATATGTGATCACAAAACAAGTATTTGATATAAACAAAGTATTAGAAATTTCATTAGAATATATTCCCGGCATGACAAAAAAGATTTTCGCTATGCAACTGGTATATACCGAGGATATCGAAGATGAGAATATAAAACATCTTAGTCCGGCATATGATGTTTCTCTGACTGACATCAGAATATTTTTCGAAGATGAAATTAAGAAATTATTGGCAGCAGATTAAATACTTAAAGCTTTAAGCAACAAATACGAACTTTTAGAGTATAATATTGTACATTATTAGATTTCTATTAGTTGTTAGTAGCAACTAAAAGCGACGTTGATAAATATCCAGGCCCGAAATTGCAGCCGGCGGTGATTGCGGCAGTTACGGATTTATGAATTACATAGTTAAAGAATTTCTAGACACTAAGGTTATCAAGAATATCCAGTGGATAATTACGTCCGGTTCCGCAGATAAAGAACCTTTTTATGTATCTCCTCTTTACGGCTCATCTAAAAGTTTTCTCATAAATGGACTTTCAAACAAAGAAAAACAGCTGGTTATCCTTCTGCCCGATTCAAAAGCAGTAGACGAACTCAAGGTTGAACTAACCGTTCTGGGACTATCAGATAAGCTTCTTGTTGTAAATGAGTTTCGTCCCGAACCTCTCCAGGAAACCCTAACAGAAATTACAAAACGCGATAAATTTATTCTTTTATCCACGTATAATATCCTTAATTGCGAACTTCCTTCACGGGAAAGAGTCAGTGAGCAGACCACGCATATCCAGGTAGGTGGAAATCTGTCCTATAACGATGTAATTGAATACTTGAATCTGCTCAATTACCAAAAAGATAAATTCGTAGAAGCGCCGGGAGATTATTCGCAGCGTGGTTCAATTATCGATTTCTGGTCGTATAGTGAGAAAAATCCGGTAAGACTCGAATTTGACGGTGACTTCCTTGAATCGATCAGGTACTTCGATCCTGAAAGTCAGCGTTCAATTGAACAGATTGCAGAGGTTACTCTTGCAGCCTCATTAAGCAGTAGTGACGACGGGGGTTTTACAGATATTTTTTCATACCTGGATGATCCATTAATACTTGCCTCCTCTTTTGAACTTAAGAATAATAAATCTGATGGGTTCAATTGTTTTGCCGAACTGAATCCCGTTAAACCCGAAGTGCCGCCGGCTGAAGTACCCGATGACACAACTAATGTGGATGAATTTCCTGCCGAACAGGAGGATGAAGAAGAACTAATTACCGTTGAAGCAGATCATTCTGAAGATTATAAGAAGTACCTGGCTGTTCCGGGAACAAAATGGGTACTCGAAGAAGAGCTGGGAGGAGGAAAAGGGAGGATCGAAACAGGAATTTCCGATTCCCCATCAATAAATTCGAATTATGAGATACTCTTTAACACCCTTAAAGATTATGCAGAGAAGAGTTTCCGGATCATTATTACTTCAGAGAATGCGCTGCAGACGTCACGTCTCAGGGATCTTTTAAGCGAATTTAAAAAGGAACTCGCCGCTTTAATCGAATCCGGCAAAGTAAAAATTGAGACCCTCGCAATTAAGAAGGGGTTCCTTTTAAAAGAAGAAAAATTGCTTATCCTTACCGACTACGAGATCTTCAATAAACCATATAGAACGAAGATACCAACTTCGCGTAAATACAAAAAATCTAAGTCTAAAGCATTTGCATCAATTAAGAGAGGGGATTTTGTTGTTCATGAAGATTATGGAATCGGCAGATACACGGGCCTTGAAACAATACGGATAGGCGAGGCAGAACAGGAATCGATGAAGCTCCAGTTTGCAGAAGGGGGAATTGTTTATGTTAACCTCAACTACCTTACACTCGTAAAAAAATATTCCTCAAATGATAATCTTAGTCCTGCTCTTTCAACTCTCGGTACAGCCGATTGGGTAAACACCAAGACTAAAACAAAGAAGAAAATTAAAGAAGCAGCCCGCGAGCTTATTGAGCTTTATGCCAGGAGAAAAGCAACGCAGGGGTATTCTTTCGGTACAGACACAGTGTGGCAGAAGGAACTTGAAGCATCATTCCTTTATGAAGATACGCCCGACCAGGAGAAAGTAACCGAAGAGATAAAAACCGATATGGAAGCGGAGAACCCGATGGACAGGCTGGTCTGCGGAGATGTTGGTTTTGGTAAAACTGAAGTCGCAGTGCGTGCTGCATTTAAAGCAGTGCAGGATGGAAAACAGGCTGCGGTGCTTGTGCCTACGACCATCCTTGCAGAACAGCATTATAATACATTTAAAGACAGGCTCACCCAGTTCCCGGTCTCCGTTGAGGTGATGTCAAGGTTCCAGTCTAAAAAAAGGCAGACGGAAATTGCAGGCAGTCTGAAGGAGGGAAAGGTTGATGTAGTAATAGGTACACATCGTCTTCTTTCTAAGGATATCGCTTTCAAGGATCTTGGTCTCTTAATAATCGATGAAGAACACAGGTTTGGAGTCAAGGCCAAAGAGAAGCTTCGTTCTTATAAAGTCAATGTTGATACGCTGACACTTACCGCAACTCCCATTCCCCGTACACTCAATCTATCTCTCCTCGGTGCGCGGGATCTATCGATCATTGCAACGCCTCCGCCGAACAGGCAGCCGATATATACACAGGTTGCAATTTTTGATATCCATAAAATCAAAGAATGGATAATGACCGAACTAAGGAGGAACGGACAGGTTTATTTTGTGCATGATCGCGTGCATTCAATTGAAAAGCTGGCAGGCTACATCCACAAATACATTCCTGATATCCGGGTGGCAATTGCACATGGACAGATGAAGGCAAGTCAGCTCGAGAACGTTATTCACGGTTTTCTAAACAGGGAGTATGATGTTCTGCTTTCAACAAAGATCATCGAATCAGGTATAGATATTCCCAATGTCAATACAATCATCGTAAACCGTGCCGACAGGTTTGGACTTGCGGAGCTTCACCAGCTTCGCGGAAGAGTAGGAAGATCAAACCGACAAGCCTATGCATATTTTATAGTTCCGTCGCTTAACGGGATCAACAAAAAAGCATTAAGAAGACTTCAGGCAATAGAAGAATTTACAGATGTGGGCGCCGGTTTTAACATCTCTATGCGTGATCTTGAAATAAGAGGAGCAGGAAATCTTCTGGGCACGGAACAGACCGGGTTTATTAATGAAGTTGGGTTCGATTTATATGTAAAGATGATCAATGAAGCGGTAGAAGAACTAAAGTACCAGGAATTCAAAGAAATATTTAAGAGTCTGCCCAAACAGGAAGAGAGAACCGAACCTACTATTGATACATATTTCGATATCGGCATCCCAAAAGACTATATGCCGGAGCAGATGGACAGGTTGAATTTTTATACTTCCCTCTATTCTATTAGTGAAATTTCAGAGCTTGAAGAACTCACTGAAGAAATGAAAGACAGGTTCGGACCTCTACCCCTGCTGGTTCAGCGACTGCTTGCTGCGGCATCCCTCAAACTTTATTCTTCCTATGCCTTATTCGAAAGGATAATTATCCAGAGAAAAAACATCTTTATTATCCTGCCCAAAGGAGATAAAGAAGATTATTACAAATACAGGTTCGTTGAGCTTATGCGCTTCATTATGGATAATTATAAAGACAAGATAAAATTCAATCAGCAGAAGGAAGTATTAAAGTTCTCAATCCCGAACAATTTCGAATCCCCCGAGAGACTTCTCGACTTTCTTATCAGCTTCAGCAGGGAAGTAATGGATCTGTTCAAACAGCAAAACCCCGAACCTGCAGATAATGTTGAGACTAGCGAAAAGGGGTAAACCCCGTAGTTTACCCCTGAAAAACGGATCACTACTTAATTAACAGCATTTTCTTCATATCACTAAATTTACTGGCGTCCAGCTTATATATGTAAATATCCGATGGGAGATCCTTGGAGTTAAATTCTACAGTATATTTTCCTTCTGCCTGGTTTTCCTTCACCAATTCGGCAATTTCCCTTCCAAGCATATCGAAAATTTTCAAAGTAACATATTCCGGATTCTTTAAGCTGTAGGAAATTGAAGTTGAAGGGTTAGCGGAAATCGGAGATAAGGCTAAAATTATAGATAAAAGAAAAATAACCCTTCTCATAGGAACCTCCTTTAATTCCAAAAATGTACTGAAATGATTGTTAATATATTTTTCAGCTATGTTGGAAGATCTTCCTTATTTGAGCAAAATCATTTTCCTTGTTTGAACATAGTTGCCAGATTTTAACCGGCAAAAATATACTCCGCTTGGTAAATTATCCGCATTAAATTTAATTGAATATTTTCCGGTTTTAATTATATCATTTACCAGCGTTTTAATCTCTCTTCCTAACACATCATAAATTTTTATAGTTACTAACCCGGAGACAGATATTTCATACTGCACTACCGTGCTATTATTAAATGGATTGGGATAATTCTGTGAAAGAGAAAATTTGTATTTATAGTCTGGTTCACCTGCTATATCAGTAATGATATCAACCTTAAATAAGCCCTCACTAGAAGTACCAAAATAATATATGCCATTATTATCTTGTTTTATATCTGTAATGGCAGTCC
Organism: uncultured Bacteroidota bacterium; assembly: GCA_963764235.1. GTDB lineage: Bacteria > Bacteroidota > Ignavibacteria > Ignavibacteriales > Ignavibacteriaceae > DATFVA01. The sequence goes on from CAVXRO010000006.1 coordinate 273,917, forward strand.
CAAAAATAGTTGGTTGTACAAAAAACTCCCAATTTGTACCATAATCTGTAGAAAGATAAACCTTATTTGTATCGTTATTTGAAAAAACAGTCGTTCCGGTAATTACTAATCCACTATCATTTGCATAAACTATGGGTACTGTATTTTCATTATTTAAAACCTGTTCCCATTCTAATCCAAAATCTGTTGAACGAGTTATCCCAGCTAAAGTTATATTCCTGCTGGATAGAAACACATACCCATTATTTAAAACGGAAATAGAATTATTTATTTCAAATGTATCAAATCCAGAATATAAAGATGTAAATGAATTCCCAAGATCAGTAGTTTTATATAAAACTAATTGAAAGGATTGAACACCTATTAACCAGAGTATATTGTCTTTATAAAATAAAGCCTTTGCACTTTCTCCGGTTTTAATTGGAAGAACTTCCCAGCTATTACCACCGTCAGTTGATTTTCTAAGGTTATAAAAAGTAGAGGTAAATAATGTATCATCATTTACCGCAAGAACATTATAAACCGGCATCAGTGTATCGGCTGTTAGGTTCGTTAATGTCCAGCTTTTACCCAAGTCAGTAGATTTGAACAAACCTTCATCCTGTGTGGCAGCATAAATTATATTTGATGGGGTTATTGTTACGCTTCTACTTTGTATAATCCTTCATTTTTCCAATTATGCGTCAGCCTATTATACATTTGCACGCCAGAAGGTGTTGCTGCTATTATGACACTATCTCCACTAAATACAATATTCCTGACAAGTGAAACGGGCAAACCAACCTGATCAAATTGATCACCCCCATTAGTTGACCGGAAAATACCGCCATCGCCATACCCCGATTGCCCATTGCCTTCAGAACCAACAAAAATATCATCCTGTTGATTTATTTTTAATCTATATACGTCTTTCCTGTAGAGACCATTTTGAATTTGTTTCCAGTGTGTTCCCATATCAGATGTTTTATATAACCCATCATTCAAAGTGCCAGCAAACAGATTAGCTTCTGAATTAAAAACTAAAGATAATACGACCTCTCCTGCTAATCCTAACTGTGTCCAGGATCCTCCTCCGTTATCGGAATAAAACACTCCATTTCCGTAACCGTAATAACCAGTTCCACAATAAATATTGTTATTTGTGTCGATTATAATTGTTGGAACAGCATAACTTCCAAGGGAATTATTATATATCCAGTTTATTCCGTCATCAGTGGAAAGATACAAGCCGTTAAAAGTTCCGCAGTAAATGGTATTATTTGAATCGGCCGCAAATGCTAATGGACCGATATTATCAATTATTTCCCAGTTATCACCATTATCAGTTGAACGGCACAAATAACCAGCATCTGCATCTCCTGCAAACATAGTCCCTTCTTTACTTTCTCCGATTGTCCAGCATTCAAATGGTTGATACCCGTTATTTTTTTTCTGCCAGGTTTGCCCCTCATCAAGAGAAAGATAGATTCTATCCTGCTCTTGAGTTCCAACCCAAATATGGTCTTCTTTATCTATATATATCGTATATACTGCAAAGTCATTAAACTGCGTTTTAATCTTCTCCCAGCTGCTGCCATTATCCTTTGACTTATACAGCCCGTTCCGAAGCAAAGGATACATTCCGGCAAATATTTCTCCATTAGAATTTATCGCTATATCACCTACGACCCCTCCCATAGGTCCATTCAAACTATTCCACTGAAGTTCTTGTGAAAGAACAGAATTATTAAATGATAGAATTATGAATAGAATAGTTAAAGCAAGAGATTTTGTTTTAGATGTGTCTGCTTTATACCACATTTGTTTCCCTTAAATTAGCACTGATTAAACGTAAATTATTTTTTGGGGTTAATCAACCAAAGTATTACTTACTGTACAGATATGTGATAACCCGCTGTTCATCATCTTGTACCAGTCTGAATAAACAGGATCATTTATTCCCCGTTCAAAATTTGATCTGGATCCGCCGTTTACTGAAGTCCCGCAATTATTTTAATAAATATTAGTTCATCCAGGCATCAAAGTCAAATCATTAAGTCTTCCGTTTCTTATTGTAAATAATATAAAAATATCGTGATTCAAAAAATCTTTTTCACTAAGTTTGTTCTATATTAAAGGAGTCTGGTGATTGAACTGTCCTTTTTGCAATAACCCGCTGGTTATCCTCGAACTGAACCAGGTAGAGATAGATTACTGTACAAGATGTCATGGTATCTGGCTTGATAACGGAGAACTGGAGCTGCTGCTGAAGAATACACAAGAAAAAACACAGCTGCTGAATTCCTTCTCTGATAATAAAATTTCGGACGAGAAAATCCTTAAATGCCCTATCTGCCGGAAGAAAATGGAAAAAGTTACCTCCGGGATTGACAATAAAGTTACACTAGATAAATGTAAAAAAGATCATGGCATCTGGTTCAATGAAGGAGAGCTTGAACAGGTTGTGGAGATGGGACGACTTGATAAGCAGGATAAGATTATAAATCTGCTGAAGGAAATGTTTGCTCATAAATTAAATAATTAATGAGGTTAAAATGGTAATAGGAATAATTGTAATTGTACTGCTGGTTCTGGCTGTACTCTTTTTTATCTCCATGTACAATTCACTTGTAGGATTAAGAAACCAGGTAAAAAATGCATGGGCACAGATTGATGTTCAGCTTAAGCGGCGACATGATCTTATCCCCAATCTGATTGAAACTGTAAAAGGTTATATGAATCATGAACGCAACACACTTGAAAATATTACAAATGCGCGGAGTCAGGCAGTAAGTGCACAGAGCGTTTCAGAAAAAGCAAAGGCTGAGGCACGGTTAACTGACGCTATCGGGAAATTTAACCTCGTGGTCGAAAATTATCCCGATCTAAAAGCCAACCAGAATTTCCTCGCATTACAGGAAGAGCTGACATCAACAGAAAATAAGATTTCATTTTCACGCCAGAGTTATAATGACCAGGTTTTATTTTATAATAATAAGATTCAGATGTTTCCGTCAAACATAATGGCCGGTATGTTTAACTTCAAACAAGAGGACTTCTTCGAGGTCGAAGACAAATCTGAAAAAGAAGTCCCGAAGGTTAGCTTTTCATAGGTACAGTTTAGTTAAATGTGGGAATTAATCAGATCTAATCAGAGAAAATCCATTTTTCTCTTTAGTGGGATGGCAGTAACACTGATTCTTCTAGGCTATTTTATCGGAAGTGCATTCTATCCCGATGGCGGAGGAGTATTTGGTCTTTCCATAGCCATTATAATATGGACAGTCTTATCCATCATCAGTGTTACGTCCGGCAGTTCATTGGTGCTATCAATCAGCCAGGCAAAAGAGGTAACCCCTGCAGTTCACCAGCAGCTCTTTAATGTTGTTGAGGAGATGAAATTAGCTGCGGGACTGCCAGCGATGCCAAAAGTTTACATAATCGATAGTCCTGCACTTAATGCCTTTGCCACCGGGAAGGACCCCTCACACAGCGCCGTTGCCGTTACGGCAGGCTTATTATCAAAGCTCAACCGGGATGAACTGCAGGGAGTAATTGGCCACGAGATATCTCACATAATGAATCGCGATACCAAATTTATAACGTATGCTGCCGTTATGCTTGGAACAATTGTAATTCTCTCTGAAATTTTCGTTAAAGGAATGTTCTTTTCAGGTGCAGGCAGAAGGTACGGTCCGAGATCAAAGAACAGCGGGGGACAGGCACAGATTATTATTCTTGCCATTGCAGTAATCTTTGCAATTTTAGCCCCTATAATGGCAAGGCTGCTCTATTTTGCTTTGTCCCGGAAAAGAGAATACCTTGCCGATGCATCAGCGGCAAGATTAACCCGGTACCCGGAAGGACTTGCATCAGCACTTGAAAAAATAGCCGACTGCCGTGACGATCTTCCTTCAGCCAATAAAGTCACTGCCGCAATGTATATTGCAAATCCATTAAAGAAAAAGGGAATGAAGTTGTCAGACCTGACGAGTACACATCCGCCCATTACTGAGAGGATAAGAATCCTGCGGGGGATGATGTACGGAGCCGGATATAGTGATTATCAAAAATCTTTTTCTGCATTGAAAAAATCCGCAACTGCAATTATCCCTCCTTCGGGATTAAGAGATGGTGCTGTTATTCCTTTGAGAGCTGCCGGGGATCAGGCAGGACCGCAGACTGCTGTTGAAGAAAAAAGGAAGTTGGGGAATATAATGATGGCGGTGAATGATTATTCATCGATTACCTGCGAATGCGGATTAAAAATAAAGATGCCGCCGGGATTCGGGATGAACAAACCCGAAATCACCTGTCCCAAATGCGGCCGCAAACACCGCGTAGATTCCGCCGGCAGGATGAAGTTTTAAGATTTTATCCCAGGTGCGAATCTAATCTGATTGCTTATTTATAATCCTCAGACTATCTTCAGATTCAGAATTAATTTTCAACCTGGATCAGCATATTATGAACCCGATATTTCAAACAATATTTGCACGTTTTGCCTTGAGCGGTAAAAAGACCAGGGTGGATGAGGACAGCATCATCAGAGAAATTGATATGATGAAAAAGAGAACTCTTCAGTTTATTAAAGAATTCCTGCTAATTACAGTTGGATTTCTGCTTGCGGGGTTCGGTCTTAAAGGTTTTCTTCTCCCTAATTCATTCATTGATGGGGGAGTTACAGGCATTTCACTTTTGGTTGGAGAGATTACCGAGATTACTCTTTCCGTCCTTCTGGTGGTAATAAATCTTCCTTTCATTATTTTAGGATATAAACAGATCAGCCGGCAATTCGCCGTTAAAAGCATTCTTGCAATTTTGGGTTTAGCGCTTGCAGTGTATTTTGTTGATTATCCGGTAGTAACATCAGATAAGCTCCTGGTTGCAGCATTCGGAGGTTTTTTTCTTGGTGCAGGGATAGGTCTGACTGTAAGGGGCGGGGGTGTGCTTGATGGAACGGAAGTTCTCGCTATTTACCTGAGTAAGAAAACCGGACTAACAATCGGCGATATTATCCTGATTTTTAACGTTTTTATTTTCATTGCAGGTGCATACGTTTTATCCGTAGAGACAGCCCTATATGCAATCCTTACTTATTATGCTGCGGCAAAAACAGTAGATTTTATTATTGAGGGTATCGAAGAATATACCGGTATTACTATAATATCTGATAAAAGCGACAGGATACGGAAAATGATAACCGAGGATCTCGGTCATGGCACTACCATATATAAGGGAGAAAAGGGTTATGCGCCTGACGGCGGTGAATTAAAGCCTGTCGATATAATTTACACTGTTGTAACCCGTCTTGAAATAGCACGCCTTCAAAGTGAAATCGACAGGATCGATCCTTCGGCCTTCATAATTAAGAATAATATTAAAGATACTAAAGGTGGAATGATTAAAAGATTAAATCTCGGTAAGATGAAATAAGTCGGTTATCCAGGAGGTAAATATAAATGAATCTGCCGGCTGGAAGGAAATTATCTGAAGCGGACTTAAGAATTACCTTGAATAGATTACGTTTGTTTGGCCACAAGGGTAATATTCTGGCTGAAAAGAAAGAATGAAAACCCGAACCCCGGTTGTTAACCCATAAATGGGGAATAAGTGCGGATTATTTCCTATTTTCCACTTAAAATAATTCCCAAAAAGTAAGCGATAAAAAATGGAAACAGATCTGAAGCTGGCTGTGCTGATTGACGGCGATAATATCCCTTCTGCATATGTAAAAGAAATGATGGAAGAGATTGCAAAGTATGGTAGTCCCACAATAAAAAGAATATATGCCGACTGGACAAAACCTAACCCCACAAGGTGGAAAAACCTGCTGCTTGAAAATGCTATAACTCCTATCCAGCAGTATGGTTATACTACAGGAAAAAATGCCACTGACTCTGCAATGATCATAGATGCTATGGATATTTTATATTCTGAGAAGGTTGATGGTTTCTGCCTGGTTTCAAGCGACAGCGACTTTACGCGGCTGGCAACGAGGCTCCGTGAGGCGGGTATGAAAGTTTACGGCATCGGTGAAAGAAAAACACCTGAGCCCTTTATAGTTGCCTGCGATAAGTTCATTTATATAGAGATCCTTAAGAACAGGACTGATGAGAGTGAAACCGATGTTTCAAAAGATAAAACTGCAAAGAAAAATGAGGTAGAAAAGGTTACTCCAGCGCTGATCAAATTAATTGCAAGTACAGTTTCAGATCTTGCAGATGAAGATGGCTGGGCTTTTCTTGGTGATGTCGGGAACCTTCTTCAGAAGAAGCAGCCTAATTTTGATCCACGAAATTACGGCTTCCAGAAACTGACGCCTTTAATAAATTCTATTAATAAATTCGAAATAGCTGAGACTCAAAAGGGAAGATTTAAATTGATTTACGTAAGAAATAAAAAATAGAATATTATTATATGAAAGTTAATCCTGTAATAACCGGAACAACAGGAATGGTAGGTGAAGGTGTTCTTCATGAATGCCTTAACCATCCTGATGTTGAATCTGTATTGGTGATAAACCGGAGGAGTTGTAATGTAACACATCCTAAGCTGAAGGAAATAATTCATAATGATTTTTATGACCTTACTCCTATCCGTAATCAGCTTACTGGTTATAATGGATGTTTTTTCTGCCTCGGTACCACTTCAGTCGGTAAAAAAGAAGATGAATACCGCAAAATTACTTTTGACCTTACAAAGACATTCGCGGATACTTTCTATGAACTTAACCCGGGAATGACCTTCTGCTATGTTTCAGGTTCGGGTACTGACAGTTCTGAAAAAGGTAAGCTTATGTGGGCCAGGGTTAAAGGAAAAACAGAGAATTATATCCTTAACCGTGGCTTTAAGGATGCCTATATGTTTCGTCCTGCATTAATTACTCCTACAAAAGGGTTAAAAAATACATTAACGATGTATAAGATCTTCGCTCCGTTGATTCCACTAGTCAGATTATTCTTTCCGGGGTATGTCTGCAGTCTGAGAGAAATAGGACAGGCGATGATCAATTCTGTTATAAAAGGTTATGATAAAAAAATACTTGAACTAGATAATATTAAAAAACTAGCCAATAAATAAAATGCTTAAATTAAATTTTGCTCCCTTCCCCATTATAAAAACCGAAAGACTGCTTCTGCGCCAGATCGATAACGATGATGTTAATGAAATATTTGTACTTCGTTCTGATGAAAGGGTGATGCGTTATATCGACAAGGCTCCTGCGCAATCCCTGGATGAGGCGTATGAATTTATTAAAAAGATAACTGAACTTGAAAAGAATACTGACGCCATTACCTGGGGAATAGCACTTAAGAATGAGCATAAACTGATAGGCACGATCTGTCTCTGGAATATTCAGAAAGAACATTACAGGACAGAAGTGGGATATAATCTTCATCCCGACTATTGGGCAAAAGGTATAATGCAGGAAGCTATCCGGGCGGTAATTGATTACGGATTTAACTCTATGAAGCTTCATTCTATTGAGGCAAATGTTAATCCCGGTAACGCGGCATCTATCAGACTTCTGGAAAGAAATAAATTTAAGCAGGAAGCCTACTTTAAGGAAAACTTTTATTTCAACGGGAAGTTCCTGGATTCGGCGATTTATTCTTTGTTAATAACTGATTAAATTTTAATTCTATGTACGATTATTTGGAAAAGGGTTACTTTGGACAGGCAACAGGTAAGATGGAAAACCTGTGCGGAGAAGAACTGGCAGAACTTGGCGCCACAGATATCAAACCGGATTATAAAGGCGTTTATTTTAATACTGATATTATAACGATTTACAAAATCAATTATACTTCAAGACTTCTTTCAAGGGTACTTGCTCCGTTAGTGACGTTTCCCTGTCATACCACAAATATTCTGATTCAGAGAGCGAAGAAAATACACTGGGAGGATTTCCTTTCAGTTAAAAAAACATTTGCGATCAGTTCTTCTGTTTCTAAAAGCAGGATTACAAATTCTCTTTATGCTTCACAATGTCTGAAGGATGGAATAGCAGATTACTTCAGAGATAAATACGGCAAACGTCCCGATGTTGAAATTGTTAATCCTGATGTCCGTTTGAATCTTCATATAGAAAAGGATACTGCTGTAATCAGTCTTGATACATCCGGGGATTCTCTTCATAAAAGGGGATACAGGCTGCTGGCGGGCGAAGCACCGATGCAGGAGACCCTTGCCGCGGCTATAATAAGGATCAGTAAATGGGATGGAGAAAATCCTTTGTGGGATCCGATGTGCGGGTCCGGGACAATCCTATGCGAAGCTCTGATGCATTACTGCAGGATACCCGCTCAGTACCTTCGTAAAAAGTTCGGCTTTTTTAATCTGCCCGAATTTGACAGCGATGCCTGGAAAAGTATTAAGGAAGATTATGATAGTAAGATATGCCCTTTGCCCAAAAAAGTAATAAGTGGGACTGATAAATCGCCTAAAGCCTTAGACGTTGCCAGGGAAAATCTCTCTCATCTTCCTTATTCTGATTCTGTTGGGATCGAACGTAAATCATTTCAGGAGGTAAAAAGTTTTGAAAACGGAACTTTGATCACTAATCCGCCTTATGGAATACGGCTTGGAGAAAAAGAGGAAGTACAGGCACTTTATAAAGAGTTAGGCGACTTTCTTAAAACAAACTGTACAGGTACTTCAGCTTTCATTTATACCGGGAATCCCGAGCTCCGTAAAAACATCGGGTTAAAAACCACCAAAAGAATTCCGCTTGATAACGGAAAGCTTGAGGGTGTGCTTCTTCAAATAGATAGTTATAAGGGAAGTAAGAAGAAAAAATATTCAGATTCAGGAGATGAACAGGATTCTTAAGAGAGTTCCTCTTTTTTTCTTTCCAATTCGTCCCATCTATCATAAAGCTGCTTAACTTTGGATTTGGCATCTTCATGCTGCTGGTTCAGTTCATTAGTCTGTTCTGCATATTTCAGATAAAAATCGGCAGAGGCGAATATCTTTTCAATTTTATCAACTTCAGATTCAGCATCAATTATCTTTTCTTCAATCTGCTCAAGTTCTAATGCATCTTTATAACTAAGTTTGGTTGGTTTCGATTTTGCTCTAGCTGGACTGGCCCCGGATTCCTTTTTATCTTTTGACTGCTGAGCTTCTTTTTCTTTAAGCCGTATTCTTTTCTTTTCAAGATAGTAATCGTAATCCCCCTCACTATAATAGATCTCCTTGTTTCCTTCCAAATCAATTATTCCGCTGCAGACACGGTTCAGGAAATATCTGTCGTGACTAACAACCACAACGCAGCCCTCAAAAGAGATCAGCGCTTCTTCAAGTATTCTTAATGTGGGGAGATCAAGGTCATTGGTCGGTTCATCCAGCATCAGAAAATTCCCACCGCTGCTCAGGATCTTTGCAAGTGTAAGTCTGCTTTTCTCTCCGCCGGAAAGCTTACCTACATTTGTATTTATTCTGTCATCCGTAAAGAGGAATCTTCTAAGGTAAGTGAATATGCTGATCTGCTGCTTCCCGAATTTGACTGTTTCACTTCCTTCACCTATCGCTTTGATGACTGTATCTTCATCATTTAAGAGGAGTCTTGACTGATCTACATAATTAAATATTGTTGTTTCCCCGGCTTCAATTACTCCTTCTGCCGGAGGTATTTCACCCAGGATAGTTCTTAAGAGAGTTGTTTTCCCTGACCCGTTTGACCCTACGATCCCAATATTTTTTCCTGGCTCAAAATTAAAATTGAATCCTTCAAATAACGTCTTTCCGCCCGGATTAACTGAAAGGTTTTTTATCTCTACAACCTTTTTACCCAGACGATCAGCCGGAGGAATAATTAAATCAACATCAAGTTCCTTTTCAGCAGGTCCCTGTGAGGAGATTTCATAGAAGTTGTCAAGCCTGCTTTTAGCCTTAGTTCTTCTTGCCCTCGGTCCCCGTCTTACCCATTCAAGTTCACGTTTCAGGAACTGCTGACGTTTACGTTCCTCAACTCCCTTAACCGCCTGTCTTTCGGTTTTATTTACAAGGTAATCTGTATAGTTACCCTGATGAGAATAAAATGTGCCTGAAGAAAGCTCGACAATTCTGTTGGCTATCCTGTCGAGAAAATACCGGTCGTGAGTAACAAAAACGCAGGTGCCTTTATAACCGGCAAGGAAATCCTCCAGCCATTCTATTGAGTTTGTATCGAGATGATTTGTAGGTTCATCCAGGATAAGCAGGTCGGGTTTGGAGATAAGCGCACGGCAGAGCGCAACACGTCTTTTTTCTCCCCCGGAAAGATTGGAAACATTCCTTTCTATCCCGGGAGCATCAAGAGATTCAGCCAGTACTTTAATCCGTTTTTCGAGGTTCCAGGAATCAAGGCGGAGGATAGTTTCTTCGAGATGATGTTTTTGCAGCGAGTTGAATGAAGTTTGCTCATATTCTTTAATCAAATCAAGTTCGTTGACTGCCCCTGATAAAATATTATCAAAGACATTCCTGTTTTCATCCAGAGTAAATTCCTGCGATAGAAACCCAATTACAAAATTTTTCTTTTTGGCAACTTCCCCGCAGTCAGGGATCATGAGTCCGGAAATAATTTTCAGGAAAGTTGATTTCCCTGCACCGTTTCTTCCGACCAGTCCGATCCTGTCTCCTTCGTGAATACTAAGGGACGCTTTATCTAAAATGATCTGTTCTCCGAAATGAACTTCAAGTTCCATCGCGGTTAGAATAACAGGGGCAATATTATCGGCCATAAATTGAAATTATACGAAATTAAAGGAGGTGCAAATATAAGCTAACGGGTTATAAGTAAATATGTAAAGATTTGAACCATGTGGAAATTTGATATGAACCTTTCAGGAAAGATGGTCAGGATTTTTTAAATATTATCACCAGAATCCTTGGGATGAATGGGTTGTCCCCATCAAAAAATTCATCCAGGTGAGATATTTCAAGTCCCGACTTTTTAGCCGCATTAATAAAATCTGAAATATTATGATTAAAACATTCCAGCACCTGCAGACCCCCTTCTGTTTCGAACCTTGCTTTCGTACCGGAATACTGCTTATAGGGATGGAGTTCTCCGAGATAAACATACCCTCCTGGTGATAAAGTCCGGGATGCTTCATTAAAAACATGCTCGAGGTTTTGTATATGTTCGAGCACAAGGCTGAAACTCACCAGGTCGTAATAGCTATTTAGAAAATCCCAGCCGTCTCTGATATCAGACTGGATGAACTGAACTTTGTCAGAATGAATTTTTTCCTTTGCCCTGGCAATCATCTCTTCTGAAAAATCAACGGCGGTTATATGCTCTGCATTCTGCAGAAGCCATTCCGTATTTTTTCCTGTTCCGCATCCGATCTCCAGACAATTACTTAAACTGGATTCAGCAAGCGTTTCACTGAAGGCTCTTGCTTCAAGATCCCTGGTTTTATTCGCGTCTGTGTCATATCGTTCCGACCAGAGGTTATATGCTTGTTTTGTATCCATCAAATATGCTAAGCTGCCAGCTCACGGTTATATTTATTTCTGTATTGGACGGGTGATAATCCTGTTATCTTTTTAAATGTTGTTCGGAAGGCCTTTGTGTCTGTATAGCCCACCTTGTACATTATCTCACTGATATTTTCCATCGAAGTTTCCAGGCTCATTTTGGCTGCTTCCACTTTAACACGCTGAATATATTCTACTACTGTATTAGCGGTGGCCTTCTTGAACCTACGCTCAAGGTTTCTTCTGCTGAGTGCAAGCATTGATGCAAGCTGTTCGACGGTAATTTTATCGTGGTAATTACTTTCGATGAACTCCTGTGCTTTTTTAATCTGTTCATCCTCGTGTTCCTTTTGTCCCCGGAACATTATAAAAGGAGATTGGCTGTCGCGGTCAATGTCAATCATAAATGCTTTCGAAATCAATACGGCCACTTCTCGCCCTGAAAATTTTTCTATAAGATACAGCAGTAAATTCAGGTACGAATAGGCTCCGCCGCTTGTATAAATTCCCGTATCTTCAGTCATTATCTTATCATCAAGCAGATTTACCGTCGGGTACATTTTTCTGAAATCATTAGCAAACCTCCAGTGGGTTGTGCACCGTCTGCCTTCCAGAAGTCCTGTGGCCGCAAGAAAAAATGATCCAATACAAAAGCTTGCTATCTCAGCCCCTTTTTTATACTGTTCTATGACCCATGGAATAAATTCTTTATTTCTTTCGATAGCTTTCTTCTGATCACCGAAAAGAGCAGGTACAATTATTAAGTCGGTTTTATTGATGTTGCTAATGAGAACATCAGGGTTTATAGTAAACAGGCCTGTCGATTGCCTGGTCTCTTTTGATATTCCTGCAAGGTGTATGTCAAATATAGGTTCTCTGTCCATTTCTTTAAGCAATTCGTTAACTTCAGAAAAGATCTGGTACGTTCCTTCAATATTGACCATGCTGGTATGACCCAGCGGAATTAATATAGATATGTGTTTCATAAGTCATTTATGAAATTAGGGTTTTTAAAAATCTGGTTAAATAATAATAAATATAGAAATCCGGCCTGTCGCAATCAACCCCTTAAGCTGTCGTAATTACATCCCCTTTGAGATAAAACACCTGTGATACATTAAAAAATATCCAAATTCCGCTGAGTTTAATGATTGTCGCATTTCCCCCTTAAAAATGACGGATTTACACCTAACATGTTTTGAGTATGTCAGTTAGATTTGCATTGAGATCAGGACAGTAATACAAATAAAAAATTTTTGAAATGATATCAGTACGACAAACTGAATATCGCAGGGAACAGTCGTACGTATTTATGAAATCCTGTATACTGGTCCCCGAAGGATGGATAATTAAATACTAAAATTGTTATGTCTGTAAGAAATAAAAAACTAGTGATGAATTTCCTTGACGGTTTTATTCGGGGCAATAAAAAGGACTGTATAAACTATTTAACTGATGATATCAGATGGAATATTGTAGGTATGCCCTCCATCAGCGGAAAACAGAATTTTCTTCAGGCAATGGAAATGATGGAACTCTGGAAATCATCATTCATAAACAGCGCCTCCGGAAGAACAACGAACATAATTGCTGAGAAAGATTTCGTCGTCGTAGAAAGCGCAGGAGGAAATAGTAATTCCGCTAACTGTGATATCTACAAAATTATAAATGGAAGGATCCGTGAAATGACATCTTATATTGTGGATACTTCTGTGAATGAGTAAAACAGGTCGTGAATATTTTATTAATAAATATGAAAGGATAAGGATATGGTTAAGTATAGTAAAGCATTCAGCAGCTTTTCAGTTAATGATTCACAGAAAGCAAAAGATTTCTATTCAAATAAACTTGGACTTAAAGTAACGGAGGTACCAGAAATGAAAGGGCTCCTCAACCTTCATATAAAAGGCAATGAAAATGTGATGATCTATCCAAAGCCTAATCATCAGCCGGCAACTTTCACGGTACTGAATTTTATGGTGCCAGATGTTGAAAAGACTGTTGATGAGCTTACGGCTAAGGGTGTAAAGTTTGAGATATATAATGAGGAGAATTTAAAGACTGATAACAAAGGTATTAGCCGCGGGCCGGGCCCTACGATAGCCTGGCTCAGAGATCCTGCAGGTAATTTTATTTCAATAATGGAAGAAGTTAAATAAAAAATAAAATCATAAGGAGATAAAAAAATGGTAACGATTAATCCGTATTTAAATTTCCCGGGAAATACCGAGGAAGCTTTTAATTTTTACAGATCAGTTTTCGGAGGAGAATTTGCGGGACTTACAAGGTTCAAAGACATTCCGGATGGAGCTAAACTTAATACAAAAGAAAAAGAAATGCTTATGCATATTTCGCTGCCGATCGGGAAGGGAAATACACTCATGGCAACTGATGCTCTTGAATCAATGGGACATCCATTAAAAGCCGGTAACAATTTTTCTCTTTCCGTTGAAACTGAAAGCAAAGAGGAAGCAGACAAAATATTTAAAGGACTTTCGGAAGGCGGGAAGGTAACTATGCCTCAGGGAGATACTTTCTGGGGCTCATATTTCGGAATGGTGAACGATAAATTCGGAATGCAGTGGATGGTAAGTTACACCTCGAAACAGTCATAATGGCGTTGTCGTTTAGTGATGACTTACGAAATAGATTAAATGAGACTTTGATTAAATTATTAAACGGAAGGAAATGAGATGCAAAAGATAAGTCCTTTTTTATGGTTTGATAAAGAGGCTAAAGATGCTGCCAATTTTTATACTTCAGTCTTCACGAGTTCCAAAATGGGAGGTATAACGAAATATAACGATGCAAGCGCAGCAGCTTCAGGGATGCAGGCTGGCTCAGTCATGACAGTATCATTTGAAATCGATGGTTATAGTCTTACAGCAATTAATGCAGGTCCCGTTTTTAAAATAAATCCCTCAATTTCATTTTTTATTCATTCAAAGGATGAAAAAGAAATTGATGATCTATGGAAAAAACTTTCTGACGACGGAAAAGTTCTGATGGAATTAAATAAATATGACTGGAGCAAAAAATACGGCTGGGTTGAGGATAAATTCGGTGTGTCCTGGCAGCTCATGCTGATGGAAAACGATTTTAAACAGAATATAGTTCCATCGTTGTTATTTACAGGTAAAGCTTACGGAAAAGCAAACGAAGCAATCAATTATTATACATCTATTTTTAAGAATGCTAAAGTAGAAAATGTATTCAAATACGGCCCGGATTCTCCACCTAACGACCCGGAAGCTTTAATGTTTGCTGACTTTACTCTTGAAGGTAAATTATTTGCTGCAATGGATGGCGCCGGCGAACATAATTTTCAGTTTAATGAAGCGGTTTCATTTGTAGTTAATTGTGATGATCAAAAAGAACTTGATCATTACTGGAATAAACTTTCCGAAGGCGGAGATCCCAATGCACAAATGTGCGGATGGCTGAAAGATAAATATGGAGTATCCTGGCAGATTGTCCCTTCAGTTCTGCCGCAGCTATTAAGTAACGGCAAAAAGAGTCAGAAAGTGATGGAACAGGTTCTGAAAATGAAGAAGCTGAATATAGCAGAATTACAAAAAGCATACGGATCCTAGAGAAAGGAATAGAATAAATGAGAAAACTGGTGGTTAATACTTTCGTTACTCTCGACGGGGTTATGCAGGCTCCCGGCGGCCCCGAAGAGGATACTGACGGCGGCTTTAAAGACGGAGGCTGGTCTTTCCATTACTGGGATGATCTTATGGGAAAGACTATGGACGAATTTATGTCACAGCCGTTTGATCTTCTGCTCGGTAGAAGAACATACGAAATATTCGCTGCTCACTGGCCGAAAATTGAGAATGAGCCGACTGCAGATAAGCTTAATTCTATTAAAAAATATGTTGTATCAACCACCTTAAAAAAGGTTGACTGGAATAATTCATCTTTAATAAAGACTGATGTAGTAAACCAGATAAAAAAATTGAAGGAAGGAGAGGGTCCTGAGATTCAGGTTCACGGAAGCAGCAATCTGATACAGACTCTTCTCAAAAATGATCTTGCCGACGAATATAATCTCTGGGTATTTCCTGTAACTGTCGGGAAGGGGAAGAGATTGTTTGGAGATGGTACTATAGCGGGGAATTGGACGCTTAAAGAGAGTAAAGCATCATCTACAGGTGTGGTTATTAGTACTTATGAGTCTGCGGGTGAATTAAAAACAGGTTCCTTTGCTCTTAATAATTCAGGTGACTAAAGTGTTTTTAAAATGAGAATAAAATAATAACTAACAAAAGGAAGAATTATATGTCAAAGATGAACCCGGTGGTACATTTTGAAGTGCCCGCCGAAAACAGAAAGAGGATGGCAGATTTTTATACAAAGACTTTCGGATGGAGTATTCAGCAGCTTGGTGCTGAAATGGGTGATTACATGATTGTCTCCACATCAGAAACTGACGGAAAGGGACACCCTGTTAGACCCGGAAATATCGGGGGAGGGTTTTATCAGAAACCAAAGGATGGCTCAGCCGATCATCCGTCGGTTGTAATTGCGGTTGATGATATTAATGAATCTATCAAAAAGGTAAAATCGGGCGGCGGTACTGTACTTGGTGAACCAATGGAAATTCCGGGCATAGGTATGTATGTCTCGTTCAAAGATACTGAAGGTAACCGCCTAAGTATACTGCAGCCTTCTGATATGTGATCAAGGGGGATAAATGAGAAAAGTTGTTTTTTCTATTAACAGTACTATCAATGGATTTGCAGATCATACAACCGTAATTGCCGATGAAGAACTGCATGATTTTTTTACGGGATTGCTAAATGACAGTGACGTTAGTCTGATGGGAAGAAAAACGTACCAGTTGATGGCAAGCTATTGGCCGGTTGCACACAAAGATCCCGAATGTACTGAGAGTATGAAAAGATTTGCTGATCAATTTAATGCGATGAAGAAAATAATTTTTTCAAATACTCTTAATAATGTTGAATGGCAAAATTCGGTTCTTGCTGAGAAAGATCTTCTCTCGACGGTTCTTGAACTAAAAAAAGAAAACGGGAAAAGCATTTTTGCCGGAAGCATAAACATTGCCGGGCAGTTATTTAAGCATAATCTCATTGATGAGTTCTGGTTCGTTATTCATCCCGTAATAGCGGGTACAGGCCCCCGATTATTTGAGGGGATTATTAATGTAAATAATCTTCAACTGATAGATTCAAAGAAATTTAACTCCGGGGCAATCGCTCTACATTATAAAAAACCGAAAGGTGGAACAGCTAATGTTTAAAATAAAAATCGAAGGCGAAATATGTATCTTATAAGAGATGTTTTTCATGCAAAACCAGGGAAGGCAAAAGAACTGGTGAAAAAATTTAAACAAGCTTTACCATTTATGGAAAGGCAGGGGATGCAAGGTTCTAAGGTGATGACAGACATTGCAGCACCTTACTGGACAGTCGTAATTGAATCAGAAATAGAAGACCTTGGAGATTTTGCAAAGGAACTCCGTGAAGGAGGGACAATGAATCCAGAGCTCGTTAAAATTATGGAGGGATACATGGACCTGATTACCGGCGGATACCGTGAAATATTCCTGATTGAATGAGTTAAAATAATCCGGAGTCAGATCAGGATGGATTACAACCTGAGGCTGCCGATGGATATCCTGAATGGATACATCAGGTAGAACCGTGTGACATGATTCTTAAATTCAATTGCCGGAGAAGGGAATTTAATATAATTAAGGGATTGACGGAACCAGTTCCAGAACCAGCCGCCCTCAGGCAGAAGTTTTACAAGGTTATAGTCCAATCCGATCATATATCTCCGAGTTGCCAGCTGATCAGGAGGACCGTTTGTTGTTGAGGCTGCATCTATCGCGTCAGCCCCGTAACCGAAAGAAATATCCAGCCACGGAACCCAGTATTTTTTCATATTTTCCGGAAGGATGTCATATACGTTCACCGACCACCAGAAAGTTGAACTGTTATAATCATCTATGAAGGTTCTGGGCCTGGTGCTGAGGGTTGGTTTCCCGGTCCATTCAGAAGGAATGTACTGCCATTTGGGGGTAATATTCTGTAGTGCAGGTACATAGTGCTGAGCAAGAAAAAATAGAGAGCCAGCTGCATCTGCATACCAGTCGGAGGGACTGAATCCCCAGCTTTTGGCAAAGCCGTCTTCTGTTTCAACGTATGTCTGGTATGCAATTCCCAGAGCCGTTCCCCAAATTGTCCCATCGTCCCAGGAAAAGCCGGAAGCAATCATACCTTCGCTCAGCAGATAAGAGATGAGATATCCACCGTAAAAATGTCCCGCCTTATCAACCTGGAGCGCGTAAACCCAGTCCTCTTCAAAATGAAAACTACCGCGGTCTTTACTCCACCATGCGTTAGCCTGGTGAAAATGAAGCCAGGTTGCAGTACCGAGATAAATACCGCCAAGTATTGCTGCGCTTGTCGGCCTTATCTCTGTTTTTGCATTGGGGAGCATACCGTCAAGTGTATATCTTCTTTCGCCTGCGTAAGTAAATTTTTCTGCAGAGAGATAGAGGGAGGGAGTGGTTTGTAAGGATTCGGAAAGAGTGTCGGAATTCTGTCCAAAGCTAATTGTCGAACTCAACAGAATAATCAGCACGATATTAGTGATGAAAGAAATACTTGGATAACTAGTCCTGTTAATTAGTGCCCGTTTCAATATTCTCCCAGCTTAAGCGTCAATATACCGGTTACTCCTTGCAAATCGTTCCGTGAAACATCATAGACATCAGTGTAAGATGATATCATGCGGTAACTTATCCCTGCACCTGCATGAAGCCAATCATTAAGCTTCATTTCAAAACTTACCTGAGGTTCCCAGACCAGTAAATTACGATTTGAGAATTTTGTGTTTTTATCCTTCAGATAGAAATTTATTCCGCCGCCGCCCAAAAACATACTTAAACTCAGGTTATATGTACTTTCATAAAGGAATAAATATTCGAATTCCAATCCTCCGTAATTAAAGTCAACCAGCAGTTCCTGACCGACAGGCTGTACCATATAGTCTGAACTTACCTCATTTACCAGGGTATAATAACCGGCGCCAAGAACGAGTTTTTTATTAATTATCCATCCTGCTCTTCCCCCGGTTATTACTCCCGTATGACCTGAAATCTTTGTAAACTTTAATACAGGTGCGGCAAAAGCCCCGTTATCACTGCTTTGTGCGGAAGCAGAAGATGAAAAAAGCACCGCCAGTACCGATAAAACGAAAAATAATTTCTTCTGTATTATGATCTGATATTTCCCTGAATAATTTTAATTTTTATGGTCTTAAGATAAATTTTCTTTTTGATCCAAAACAGTATAAAAAATGAGTTGTTACAATTATTCAAATATTACTCTATTAATTCCTATATTCATTTCAATTTCCCAATATTTAATATAAAAGAAGCAGATGAAGGTACTTAAATTCGGCGGTACATCGGTAGGATCAGCACGGCGTATGAAAGAAGTGGCCGGCCTTATTTCCGGGAATGATAAAAAAATTGTCGTTCTCTCAGCTATGGCCGGAACAACAAATAAACTTGTTGAAATTGCAGGTTATCTTTATGCGAAAGAGAATGAAAACGCTGTTCAGGCAATAGAAGAACTTGAAATGGTTTATTCGGGTGTTATTAAGGAACTTTTTTCTTCAGAGGAGTACCTGGATAAATCCCGGGAATTGCTCTTATCCCATTTCAATTATATAAAGTCATTTACACAGGATATCTTTACACGGTACGAAGAACGGGCTGTGCTTGCACAGGGAGAGCTTATATCGACAGCGTTATTTCAGTTTTATCTGGAGGAAAATAAAGTAAAATCAGTACTGCTGCCGGCATTGAATTTTATGAGGATCGATACCAATCAGGAGCCTGATAATTTCTATATAAAAGAAAACCTCGAGAGAGATTTATCGAAATATCCCAGGGATGATCTCTTTATAACTCAGGGGTACATATGCCGTAACCTTTATGGCGAGGTAGATAACCTGAAGAGAGGGGGAAGCGACTATTCGGCTTCTCTGATAGGCGCGGCCGCCGGTGCAGAAGAGATACAGATATGGACAGATATCAGCGGAATGCATAATAATGATCCTCGCTTCGTCGACGATACAAAACCCGTATACAGCCTTACTTTTGATGAAGCTGCAGAGCTTGCTTATTTCGGAGCAAAAATACTGCATCCTTCAAGCATCCTCCCTGCACAGCAGAAGGGAATACCTGTCAGATTGAAAAACACTATGCAGCCCGATGATGAGGGAACACTGATATCTTCAGGTTCTACGGGCGGAGGTATAAAGGCAATTGCAGCTAAAGACGGTATCACAGCCGTAAAGATCAAATCAGGCAGAATGCTTATGGCATACGGGTTCCTGAGAAAGGTTTTTGAGGTATTTGAGAGGTACAGGACACCAATAGATATGATCTCAACATCAGAGGTTTCTGTTTCACTCACAATTGACGATACGACCTATCTGGATAAGATCATTGAAGAGCTTAAAGTATATGGTTCTGTGGAGATCTCTGAGGAAAATACTATAGTGTGCCTTGTCGGAAATACAATAGTCGAACAGAAAGGGCACATCAGTAAAATATTTGAAGCGCTTAAGCATATTTCCGTCAGGATGATTTCATACGGCGGAAGCAGACACAGCATCTCTCTGTTGATAAAATCAGAAGACAAAAAAGAAGTCCTTCAGTCGCTTCATACAAACTTGTTTTCGGATTAGGCCATGTTTGATCAGGAGATTGTAAATAAGTTCAGAGAAATAAAAACTCCGTTCTATTACTACGATACGGATCTGTTAAGAACGACATTAGCTTCTGTAAAAGAGGAGATTGATGCTTACGGCTATGAGGTTCATTATGCTGTTAAAGCTAATGCTAACCGCAAGATTCTGAATATTATAACGGAGTACGGATTCGGGGCAGACTGTGTAAGCGGTAATGAAATAAAAAAGTCTCTTGAAACAGGGTTTCCGCCTGAACAAATTGTCTTTGCCGGGGTGGGAAAATCGGATGATGAAATCATTACAGGACTGGACAACAATATCTTCTGCTTCAACTGTGAATCGCTGCAGGAAATAGAGGTAATTAATGATCTGGCCGGTAGAAGAAATAAAATAGCCTTCATTGCATTAAGAATAAATCCGAATATTGATCCTAAAACACATCATTATATTACAACAGGGTTGGAGGAAAATAAATTCGGTATTAACCGCTGGGAGCTTGAGAAGATCGTTAATGCGCTGAAGAAATTTAATAATATAAATCTTATAGGACTTCATTTTCATATTGGTTCGCAGATTACTGATCTTGAAATATTTAAAAGTCTGTGCCTTCATGTGAATGAAATACAGGATTGGTTTGCAAAACACAATTTGGATTTTCAGCATCTGAATGTTGGAGGGGGATTGGGCGTGGATTATGAGCAGCCTGATGAATATCCCGTTAATGATTTCGGGTCATTCTTCAAAATATTTCATGATATCCTTGATTTAAGACAGGGACAGAAGCTTCATTTTGAACTGGGCCGTGCTCTTATCGCCCAATGCGGAAGTTTGATCACAAAGGTGTTGTATGTTAAAGAAGGCGTTAATACTGATTTTGTAATTCTGGATGCCGGGATGACTGAGCTGATCCGTCCTGCTCTCTATCAGGCTTATCATAAAGTTGAAAACCTGACTTCGGAAGGAAAGAAAAAAAAGTACGATGTAGTAGGCCCGATCTGCGAATCATCGGATACTTTCGGAAAATCAATGATGCTCCCTGAAACAGAGCGCGGGGATATTATTGCTATAAGGACAGCCGGAGCATATGGTGAGGTAATGTCATCTCAATACAACCTGAGGGATCTGCCTAAATCAGTTTTCTCAGATACAATTTAATTCTAAAATCCCATCTTAGTATGAGGTATTCATGAAATATTTCATCAATACAGTATCAAAAGACCACGTTCTGATCGGAAGACACAATGGAATTGTTCAGGCTGGACATGGAAAGAAAGGTCCGCTCCAAAAGCTTCATAAAGATGATTTCGTAATATTTTATTCTCCCAAAACTTCTTTTAAATGACGATTATCCTCTTCAGGCTTTTACTGCGCTCGCGAAAATAATAGATGATGATATCTATCAGGTATCCCTGAGTGAAACTTTCAAACCATTCAGAAGAAAGGCCGAGTATCTTAATTGTGCTGAGACACCAATCCATCCCCTTATCGGGGAACTTCAGTTTATAGAAAATACAAAATCATGGGGTTACAAATTCCGTTTCGGACTTTTTGAAATAAACGAGCATGATTTTAAACTGATTACGGCCAGAATAAATGCCGATTTTTAAGAATTACTTGCTAAATTAAGAGAATTAAGCCATATTAATGGCGGAGGATTTAACTATGGAATTATTTTTTAACTCATTCCTGGTAATGTTTATCTCCGCAGTGATCGTGATGTTCGCTCTGAGTCTGTACCTCTATCTTTACCTCGACTGAGAGTTTCCGATTAAATTTCCGAGCGGGCTGTCATCACGGATAATATTGCTGATTTCTGACCAGGGGATAAAAACTTCGGGAGCCCCGAGCACATATGCCCCTGCCTCGTAGGGATTAAATTGAAATTTTATTCCCCCTTCATACAGATCGAAGTTATCGTTAAGGGCAAAGCCGTTTTCAAATCCAAAAAATCCCTGGTCATAAAGCGATTGGGAAGGATCTGCCTGGTAGTGTTCCCTGAATATTCTTTCCCCGACTTCATTTAACTTTGATTTATAATCCCCTTTAAAAATATCCCCAAGGGTTATTTTGTTTCCATTTTCAAGGTTAAAACTGAAAAGCGAAAAAGATGAATTACCGTGCGCCCCGCCTGTATATATATACTCACTAATTTCCAGACTAAGTATATTGTCGGAATTAAAGGCAATGCTAGTAAACTGGTTATTCTCATATATGGGTTTATAGTCCCTGAAAATTTCTGCATCTGCTTCGATTTCGGTTCGGTAATCTTCAATGAAAGATTCCATCCTGTCATTTATATCAGCATAACCATTATTTCCCTGCATCGAGCCGTTAACATAAAAATCTACAATGAAGGAATTTATTTTCTGCTGTACGGTCTCATTCGGATAATTTATCATAACTGGATAGCTTAATTCACTTGAAGCAGCAAAATCTGCGAAATCCGATTCCCCGTAATTCTCATGCAACTCCTTTATATCGAATTTTGCACTGCCGGGGGGATAGTTTTCTCTAAGCATAAATTTGTAAATTTCGCCGGAATCGGGGCTTATCCAGCTGCCTTCGATTTCACCAAGGGAGGTAAATTTTCCGTCAAAAATTCCTGTAATTATGGTATTATACTCTTCATCATATCCGCCTTCTTCCTCTATGTGAATATTTCCGTCATCTCTCATATAACTGTAGTACTGAAAATATATAGGCTCACCGATATTATTGTAAAAATAGTCGCCGTCAAGTATGGAATCCATCCGCGTAAGATTCATCTGAATATTAAGAGTATCATTTATTTTCCCTTCGAACCTCTTATAAAAATAATTCGACATATTCAGCGAACTCTGCGTAAGGATAAACTCCGGACATAAAAGTAGCAGAAGAAAGACAAACAGTTTTTTCATATGAGGTTTCTTTCAGACTTCAAGTTTCATCTTAATTGTACAGCGCTCATACTTTTCTGGGTGTTCATTAGGAACCTGTTCAAATCCCAGCTGTTTATACAGGTTCCAGGCTGCAGTAAGTTTGCTGCTCGTCTCAAGAAAAATATTTTTGGCATTCTTTGCCACAGCAAATCCTATTACTGTAAGCGCAAGTTTCTTTCCGATCTGTTTTCCCCGGTATTTTTCTGTGACCCCCATCTTTGCAAGCTCATATGTATTTTTATCAATTTTTATTGCTGCACATGTACCTGCTATTTCATTGTCGTATAATGCGAAGAAAATCTCTCCGCCGTTCTTTATTATTTCTTCAGGAGAGGATAATATTCGTTCATCTTCGGGTTCGACAGAAAAATATTTTTTAAGCCATTCTTCGTTTAACCGTTTGAAGTCTTCTTTATACTCAGGTTCGAAACTGATGATCCTGACTTCCTTTAATTCTCTTTCTTTTATTCTTTCTAAAATCCTGTCATATATGCTTCTTTGATCAAGGGTTTCTTCAATCCTGTCGAGAAGAAGAAGCATATCGAGTCCTGTTGAATTTATAACCTCGGAAGTAACTTCTTCAATATCGGTTAGCAGAGGACGAATCGATTCAAATGTTTCCCGTCCTTTCGGCGAAAGAGAGATAAGGTTTACCCGTTTATCTTCACCAGGTCTGGCCTCAACAAGATGCTTTCTCTTCATCTGGTTTACGAATTGAATAATTGCGGGGTGGGTGAACCCTAAAGATTGAGCCAGAGATTGGATGCTCATTGTTTCATTTTTATATAATGCGTACATAGTCGTGAACCATTTGGGCTCAAAATCAAGTTTCCGGTTCTTATAGATCCTGGCTACATCCTGGGAAAGCCTGTCCCCCAGTCTTTTTAACCGGGTTGCCATTCCTAATTCCCCCAATTCTTTAATTAAATCTTCTGCTGCCATAATAGTAATTACTTACGTAATTGATATAATAAATTATTCTAACTCCAACAGCAAATCAGGAAGATTCAATGTCTCGGTATACATAATAATATTCCCTGATTTATCCTTCTGCCATTCCGGTTCAGGCCGGTCAGCATAAATTTCGACCCCGTTTCCATCAGGATCTGTAATATAGATGGATTCAGATACACCATGGTCCGATGCACCTTCAAGGGGATAGTTTACCTCCCACAATCTTTTAAACATTTTAGCAAGTTCTTTACGACTCGGGAGAAGGATGGCAAAATGATATAAACCTGTATGGCCTTTAGGCGGGGGTACTGCATCTTTTCCTGCCCAGGTATTCAATCCTATATAATGATGGTAACCTCCCGCTGATAAAAATACTGCGGAATCCCCATACCATGCACTTACCTCGAATCCAAGTAAATCTCTGTAAAATTTCAGTGACCTTTCGAGGTCTGACACTGTCAGATGAATATGACCTATCCTTGTATCCGGATGAATTTTATTTTCCATTACTACTTTCAGGCATATAAAATTAATTACCTAAAGATAATAAAGTTAGTATCAATTTATAATTGCTGTGGCTTCAATCTCAACAAGCAGTTCTTTTGAGATCAACGACTTTACTTCGACCATTGTTGATGCTGGCTTGATGTCCTTAAAAAATTCACTGTGAGCTCTGCCTATTTCTTCCCATCTTGAAATGTCTGTGACAAACATTCTTGTTCTCACGACATCCTTTATAGATGCACCGGCTTCGATAAGAGCCCTTTCTATTTTAGCCAGAATAAATTTCGTCTGTTCATTGGCATCGTCCGGAGCAATAATATTCTCTCCTTCAACAGCTGTAGTGCCGGAAACTTCTACCATATTGCCAATCCTTACAGCCCTGGAATATCCAACAATATCTTCCCACTTAGCCCCTGATGAAATATTAGTTCTTTCCGTCATTTGTCATTCCTCGATATTTTTAGAAATCAAATCTTACCCTTCAGGTAATCCTTCCTTTTATTTTCCGGGAATTTTTCTATTGCGTAACGAAGCATTGTTCTTGGCATCAGTTTATAATATTTCCTAAGAAATTTTTCCTCCTCATCGAGATTTTTATTGCCAACCTCACGAAGCATCCAGCCAACACCTTTATGAATAAGATCATGTTTGTCGTTTAAGAGAATTTCGGCGATTTGAATTGTAGTCTCGAAATGAAGGTTTTTAATGAAAAACATCGTTGATAAAATGGCGATTCGTTTTTCCCACAGGTCGGAAGATACTGCCAGTTTGAATAGGATGCTCTTATCACGGTTAAACAAATGTGCACCCACAATTTTAGGTGCACTTAAATCAACAAGATCCCAGTTATTTATTTTACGTGCGTTCTTGAGGTAAAGGCG
Organism: uncultured Bacteroidota bacterium; assembly: GCA_963764235.1. GTDB lineage: Bacteria > Bacteroidota > Ignavibacteria > Ignavibacteriales > Ignavibacteriaceae > DATFVA01. The sequence goes on from CAVXRO010000006.1 coordinate 299,364, forward strand.
AAAAATCTTTTCTTTCTCTTTCTCATCCCCTTTGCTGTATTGATCTGCAAGAATAAATAAAGCAGTAAGTCTTTCTTCATGAATGGGGGAGTTTAGTAATTCCTGAAGCTCAGGCTGGGTAAGCTCGAGATGCTTCTTAGCAATCTCTCTCTGGACAGGGACTTTGATACCGTAAAAGATATCACCTTCACCGTACTCTCCTTTCCCCGTTTTGAAAAATCTCTGAAGATTGACTGCCTGTTCTTTATTCGCTTCCTTTTTTAAGTCCTTTCTTAGCTCGGTTAAACCCATAAGAATTATTTCTTTGTATGTTCTTTAATCCAGTTTCCGATTATCTCCAGCGCTTTGGGGGATATGGTTTCCTCGATTTTTGAGTACTCTGTAGGAGCACCCGTTTCTGAAGTCTGGAATAAATGGTTCAGTTTTGGTATTTCAATTACCTTAAAATCCTTGTTCTCCCCTTCCTTTAAGGCTTCCTCAATAATAGGAAGGTTTTGTTGGGGAGGTACCTGAAGATCATTTTCCCCGTTGATTGCAAGAACAGGCACCTTAACTTTTTCAAGAGTCGGTTTGGGGTCGTAAGTCAGGAAGAATCTAAACCAGGGAGTCAAAAGTGTCTTTGCCTGTTGATTGAAGACAGTTTCAGGATCATTTCCGAATTCTTTTTTTTCAGTTGAATCAAGGGATGTATAATAATTTCCGAAAACTGTTTTTATTTTTTCAGCAGCAGCAGCGCTGTCTTTTTCGTTCTCAACTATATCATAGAATTTCTTTGCCAGTTCAGTACCTGATTCTATTTTTTCCTCACTCATCCCCATCGATTTTTCGATGAGAGCACTTTGCTCAATCAAAATTTTTCTTCCGGTTACACCTGTCCCAGCCATAAGAACAATAAAATTGACATCACTGCTTTTTACTGCTGCGAGAGGAGCAATCAGGCCGCCTTCGCTGTGTCCGATAATTCCTGTTTCATCTCTTCTTATATCCTTCCTGTTTTCCAGATACTTAACTGCTGCGAGAGCATCATCTACGAAATCCTGTGTGGTTGCAGTGGAGAAGTTTCCGGCCGATTTTCCAACACCGCGGTCATCATATCTTAATACCGCAATTCCCTGCTTGGTCAGGTAATCGGCAAGAACAAGAAATGGTTTGTGTCCTAGCAGGGTTTCATCCCTGTCCTGCGGTCCGGATCCCGTTACCAACACAACCGCAGGGAAGGGTCCGTCTTCTTTAGGAAAAGTCAATGTTCCGGCAAGTTCTATCCCGGCTTCTTTATCGACAAATGTAACTTCCTCCTCATTATACGGGTAGGGTTTCTGAGGAACCTGAGTGCGCTTGGGCCCTTCAGCCTTTTCTGTTTTTTTGAGAATAAGAGGCCATGCGCTTCCTCCCTGGTGCCATGTTCCCGGTATGCTGTCCCCCTGAAAGATTCCATCAAAAAATCCTTTGATAGAGGGTATTCCGAAATATACGCTGTCATTTTTGAATGAAGTTGAATCTACTTTGATGCCGTAAGCATTCTGATCAGGACTATCGAGCGTTGATGTAAGTTGTCCGAGGGTATCTTTAACACTAAAAACTATATGCAGCTCAAAACCGGAGACCTTCAATAACCCCTGCCAGGTTCCGGGAATAGCACTGCTATCCGTTTGTGAGAAACCGTCCAGGCTCAAAAAGGCTGTTAATATTGAAAGCAGTATTATTCTTTTAAACATATTTTCACCTTTGGTTTAAAGATTCGTGCCTATTATTAATATCAATTTTTTGGTTACCCTAACTTAATCAGACTCTGTGAGTTAGCAAAAAATATGCACAATCATTCCTGCAGTTTTTTATATCTGGTTTCTGTCCGGTCAGGGGATGATAAATAAAGTTCATCATCTTCAAATCTATAATTCATCGTGAACGGGGGAGCGTCGCCGATAGAAAAAGTGATTGTATTATCCTTTAATTCATACTGACCTTCCTGCCGTCCGCCGTTTGCAAGTATTAAAGTAACCTGGTGGTCGGGGTGGAATTCTATTTCCTTTCCCCGGAAAGATGTTGAATCAACAGCTTCCCATTTGCCCATTAGTTTTTCGGCATTTGTTGAACTACTGCTCACCTGGCAACAGGCATTCATCAGAATTAGCAGAGGGATACCCAATGTTAATGATACGGTACTTCATATTTTATCTCCAGGTTTTTTTTCTTTTAAAATATCTTTTAATTTCTCTGTGGAGTCTCTTTTCTTTTTTCTTTCTCTCAAGATAAATATTCTTATCAATTAATGAATCATAATATTCGCTTTCTTTCTTCAGTTTGAGATAGTTAGCATAATGTTCCTTTGTGATTATTCCATTTTGTACTGCAGATTTAACAGAACAACCTGTTTCGTGAATATGAGTGCAGTTCTTATATCTGCAATCCGCAGCAAATTTAAAAATATCACTAAAAATATCTGTGCTATCTATATTATTATCTGCGAGAGCAAATTCTCTCATTCCCGGCGTATCTATAATAATTCCTCCACCAGGAAGAAGAAAAAGTTCACGCCTGGTTGTAGTATGTTTTCCTTTACCGTCGCTTAACCTTATATCAGAAACCTTCTGCAGATGATTATTTGTAAGAAAATTGATAATCGATGATTTCCCGACTCCCGAAGAACCCGTCAGGGCGTAAGTTTTTGCTGGTAAGATAAAGCTTCTTAATTCATCAAATCCGTCGCCAGTCTCACAGCTGATAGAATAAACAGTAAGATCCTTTGTACGTTCTCTTACTTTGTTCAACGAATCTTCAGGGTTATCGGCAAGGTCATTCTTGTTAATTAATATTACAGGCGTACAGCTGCCTTCTTCCGCCATAACTATATAACGCTCAAATCTGTTTAAGCTCAAATCTGCATTAAAGCTCTGTACAATAAACACATAATCTATATTTGCCGCTATAACCTGGGTGCTTGTTTCTTTGCCAGGCATACCTCGCGAGAAATGCGATTTCCTTTTCAATACTTTATGGATGATGCATTTATTTTCACTCTCAAAATACATGAGCGCAACCCAGTCACCCGTCTTAGGAAAAGATGAAGTATTTTCAGTATCATACAAAAAGCGGCCCGTTACTTCACCCGGAATTTCTCCATACCTGGTTATGACGCGGTAGCGCTGCTTATCTTCGGCGGATATCCGTCCCGGTTCAAAACCGGATCTCCGAAAGGTTTCAAATTCGTGGGCAAAAAAAGGGTCAAAGCCGTATTGTTCGATGTTAATCAATTTTATTCTCCTTTAAAAATTTGAGCATTAAATGCTTTTTATAAATGAATGTACGTTAAGGATATAGCACTGAACTTACCGGGGTATTAAGCAATATCCGGCATTTGGAGGGTAAATTGATATGTGGTTGTAACTAAAAAATAAGTCTTCGTTTTTTTCTACAACAAAAATAATATAAAATTCATGATTGGGCAATATAGGTGTGATAGGGTAGGAGGGAGCTCGATAATAGAAAATTCTGCAGGCGTGCTTTCCCGCAGGATTTTGAGGACGAGATATCTGTCCAGGTTAAATAACCAGCGCCATCACGGCTTTCTGAACATGCAGCCTGTTTTCGGCTTCATCGAATACAATTGAATGCTCTGAATCTATTACCTCAGCGGCAACTTCTAAACCGCGGTGGGCAGGAAGACAATGCATAAAAAGGTAATCATCCTTTGCGTTACTGGCAAGTTTACTGTTTACCTGGAAACCTTTAAACCTTTTCTGCCGATCCTTAGCTTCTGCCTCCTGTCCCATGCTTGCCCAGACGTCAGTATAAATAATATCAGCATTTTTTACTGCCGCGTCCGGATCATCAAGTATCTCCACTTTGCTTCCCATATACTTAGCATTGGCTTTGGCGTCATTCACAATATCTTTGTTTGGTTTATAACCGGAAGGGGAGGCAATGCTTATGTTCATACCGACCTTGGAGCATCCGTTCAAAAGGCTGTGAGCCATATTATTTCCGTCGCCGATGTATGTCAGTTTTAACCCTTTCAGCTCCCGTCGCTTTTCAAGGATTGTAAATAGGTCTGTCAGCACCTGGCATGGATGCAGCAGATCGGTAAGTCCGTTGATAACAGGAATCGAACCAAACCTTGCAAGATCGACTACATCCTGGTGATCGAATGTGCGTATCATAATTCCGTCAAGGTAACGTGAAAGCACTTTTGCAGTATCGGAAATAGTTTCTCCTCTTTTAAGCTGAAGGTCATTGGGTCCAAAATACATTCCTATACCGCCAAGGTGATAAATACCTGCTTCAAAAGAAACTCTTGTCCTTGTTGAAGGTTTGGCGAAGATCATTCCCAGTGTTTTGCCTTCAAGCCATTTGTGTGGCTGACCGGTGTGATGTAATTCTTTAAGAGTTTTACTGACATCGAATATCTGATACATCTCTTCAAGAGTAAGGTCATTGATCGAGATGAGATTTTTTCCTTTCATTGAGACAGCCATAAAATTTCCTTGTTTTTATTTTAATTATTTTTCTTTTACTATTCTCGTTCCCGCATCATTATCTGATAATGCAGAAGATTCGGTTATTATAGTTTCTTTACCGCCATGTTCAACATACTCTATAGCTGCTTCAATTTTGGGACCCATACTTCCCCTGGAAAATTCGCCCTGTTCCAGGTATTGTTTGGCTTCATCTATAGATATTGTTTCTAGTGCTTTCTGTCCCGGTTTATTAAAATTTATATATGCATTTTTAACATCAGTTAATATGAAAAAAGCATCGGCATCTATCTCATTAGCCAGGAGGGAAGAGGCGAGGTCTTTATCGATAACTGCCTCGATACCCTGAAGGTATTTTTTCTTATCCCTGTATACCGGTACACCGCCTCCGCCGGCGGCAATAACCAGTGCTCCTTTTTTCACAAGGTCTCTGATAATTCTCTTATTTACTATTTCGAGCGGCCTGGGTGAAGCCACAACCCTGCGCCAGCCCCTCTTACGGGGATCTTCCTTAATAACCCAGTTGTTCGCTCTTGCAAGTAACTCTGCCTCCTCTTTCAAAAAGAAAGCACCTACAGGTTTGGTGGGTTCCTTAAAAGCGGGGTCATTTATATCTACCAAAACTTCTGTTACTACAGTGATGACATTCCGTCTTATTTTATGTTCTGTCAGAATATTTTTCATCTGACGTTCAATCATATACCCTATACCGCCTTGTGAATCGGCTACGCAGATATCGAGAGGCATCTTCGGAATTTTATACTGGTTATAACCTGCTTCATTCCGCAGGAGGATATTTCCTACCTGGGGACCGTTGCCATGGGTGATTACAATATTGAAGTCCTTCTTTAAAAGCTCAACGAGATTAACTAAAGTGTTATATGTGTTCTTTTCCTGCTGTTGAATTGTTCCTATCTCATTTCCCCTGATAAGAGCATTTCCGCCAAGGGCAACAACTGCAATTTTCTTCATAACCGCCCTCCCGGCACGAATAATCCGGGTATATTTATCTTAATCATAAAAATCGTGGTTTTTTTGACTCCCCTTTACATAAAACATAAAAAATCATTTAAAATTGAAAACTGAAACTTATAGCCTGTGGGAGAGAGAATCAAATTTATTTGTGATTTCAAGACCCATTATAGACCCCACCCTCAGGCATCAAGCAGAATTTCTTTTCCGGGTTCAGCAGCGTACACCCTTCGGTTTTTATTTTCTTTAAGGATTGACGCCCCGACCCAGTCAATCGCAGGGGGGTCACCATGAATGAGGATTATCTTCTCCGGATTCAGCTTATTGACTACTTTAAGCAGGTCCTCTCTTATAGAATGCGCTGAAAAGCGAAAGCTCCTGATTGTACAATTTACCTCTGTCTCCAGACTTAATTTAGATAACCTGATTTGCATTCCTTTTTCCGCTGTGGATACAACGAACCCGGGAGTTTCTTTTTCCATATAACCCACAGTAAAAATCGCAGAATTCTTCTGCCTTAGCCACCGCTGCGCCAGCCTGAATGAGGCAGTCCCCTCTATCATCATTCCACTGGAAGCAAGGACTATGCAAGGGTGTCTGAAAAATTCCTGAAGATTTTCAACTTCATACAGATCTTTCTGTGGAACCGCACTTAATTCAAATTCCGGATCTTCACAATTAACAACGTAGCGGTTATAGTCATACGCCCGGCTGATTTTCCTGGAAATTCCCCCTGAATAAATTTCAACTTTTACAAGCCTACCTTTTTCCATCAGCTGCCAGATTAGCTTTAGTATTTCCTGCATCTTACCTAACGAGAAAACAGGGATTAATATGGAGCCGCCTTCATTTATGATCCTGTTAGCCGCGGATGCAAATCTTTCAGCCTCCTTCCTCCAGCTGTTGATTTTAGAGGAATCGGTAGATCCGTATGTTGTTTCCATCAGCAGAGTTTCCACCCTGGTTTTCGGCAGCAGAGCTCCCTGCATCCATGACTGTGGCTTCAGGTTTATGTCACCCGAATAAAATATCCGGGAACCTTTATGCTCAATCATGATAGAAGCTGATCCGAGAATATGCCCTGCGTCGTGGAAGGTAATCTTTATCGGCTCATTATCATTATGGGTATATCCTTTTATTTCAAATGTCTCTCCAAGGGCTCTGTATTCAATTGACTGTATGAGCAGATCGATTTCTTTATGAGAGTAAATATTAAGTTCGTTTCCTGTGACCTGCCGTGATAATATTGATACTGCGTCGTGGAGGGTTAGTTCAGCCAGGGCTCTGGTTTGGGGGGTTGCAACTATTCTTAAATATGGATGACGCTGCACCAGGAATGGTAGTCCACTCAGATGATCCTGGTGTGCATGTGAAATCAGAACATAATCAACCTCCTTATCCTGAAGTAAATCAAAATCAGGAAGAGCTTCTGTTCCCGTCTTCTGGGGGTGCATACCGCAGTCAATTATGATCCCCGTTCCCGATATATTCAGGTAGTATGAGTTGGCGCCGATTTCTCCTGCTCCCCCTAACGGGATAAACCTTGTCATTCCTTCCTTTCAAGCAGTTCAGCTTCTTTCCGTTTTTCAACCGGGCTATCTTTTGAAACAAGGCTGATCAGAGTCTGTCCCGGTTTCGGCTCAGGTTTATTTTCAGAAGTATAGACAATAAGATCTTTATCTTTACTGATTAAAAACATTGGTATAACTTCATCCCCTCCGTTTTCACTTAAAAATTTTCTATAATCATATTCTTCTGTAATAGGAGTCGATTTTATCTTTGAATTCTGATTAAATTTTCTCAGGAGAAAGTAATATGAATAATTTGTACCGAACAGGATTTTTCCTCTCAGTTCCTCAGAGACTGCTTTCCCCTGTTCCTCCTCCCTTTCCTCTACAGTTAACTGGTAGACATTACTTCCTCCGAATATCCTTGAGAGATGGAGTGCAGCGAGTGAATTTACTTCTGCATTTGGTGTCAGGGCCAGCAGCTTTCCAATACCGTTCAGTTCATTCTCGTCAAGAAAGCTCCTGGAGTTGACGCTCCCCTGGTGCGCTTCAAATCCTTTCATCCTTGCTTCGGTTATATTATGCCTGTTTGTATCGACCATCAAAATTCTATAGCCGCTGTCCTTCAATACAGAAGCAATCTCCCTTGCAAAAGAATGAGCTCCAAGAACAAGACAGCCCTGAGGATTAAGGTTTGAGAGACCCAGCCATTTTGCAAGCGGTACAGCGCTTAACCCATACACGGTTATGGTGGCCACAATAACAAGAAACATCTCAGGAACAAGCCGTGAGCCTTCGCTAAAACCCATATTTATCAGTTCGATGGAAAACACCGAGGCAACTGCTGCAGCAACAATTCCCCTCGGTGCCATCATCGAAAGAAACAACTTTTCTTTCCAGCTGAATTTTTTTCCGATTGAGGAAATAAAAACTGCTGCCGGTCGTACTATCAAAATTAAAGCAGCGACAAAGATGAAGCTTCCAAGGTTTAAACTGGCCAGGTCATCAACCTGGAGACGTGCGGCAAGCACGATAAAAAGCACAGATATCAGGAGAGTCCTTAAGTTCTCCTTAAACTCAATTATATGCTTAATGTTTATTTTTCGTTGATTAGCTAAATAAATTCCCATTATTGTTACCGCAAAAAGACCGCTCTCCTCCTGAACCAGGTTAGACATTGTGAAGATAAGGACAACCATAGTAAGGCTGGCAGGGTTCTGAAGAAAATCAGGAATGAGATCCTTTTTTATTAAGAACACAATCAGGTATCCGCCAAGCAGTCCGATTGAACTGCTTAGCACTACTGATTTCAAAAGCGCAAAACCGATCTGCAGGGTTGCCTCCTGAACACCGCTTGCAAATACAGCCTCAAACACAAGGATAGCCATTAGGGCTCCTATGGGATCATTAATTATTCCTTCCCACTTAAGTATTGAGTTTATCTGTCCTTTGGGTTTGACATGTCTGAGAATAGGAAGAATTACAGTGGGACCTGTGACAACAAGGATTGCCCCGAACAAAAAAGACAGCAGCAATGAAAAGTTCATTATATAATAGGCTCCAAGAGTAGTCAATATCCAGGTAATCAGGATGCCTATTGTGATAAGGTTTCTGATCAATGAACCTACAATCTTCAGTTCGGAAAATCTCAGGTTCATCCCACCTTCAAATAGAATAATGGCTACCGAGATAGAAACAAAAGGAAACAACAGGTCTCCGAAAAAGGAATCAGGATGAATGAATCCGGTTAAAGGTCCTGCAATAAACCCGAAAATCAACAACAGAAGAATAGAAGGGAACCTGAATTTCCAGGCAATCCATTGAGCGAGTACTCCTATTACAACAATGGCTGATAGACTAATAATAAATTTTTCAGTCAATTGATTTCCTGTTTTAGAATGGATGAACCAATATAACATTTTATTTTAAGTAACCGAATGACTGGGACTTAAGGGGGTAAAGCGGTAATAAAATTCAGGCGGTTTATTCTTTTATTGCCCAGATAACATCAGATATAATTGTCACGCCCGGCTCAAAAGAGAATTTTAGAAGATAATTCGGATTAAATCCGAGCATATATCTTTCGATAATGGATTTAAGCCAAGTGATCTCCGACTTAAGCTGCCAGTGATTGCCGTCCTCCGAGTACAACACAATTATGAGTTTGTTTTTAAGATGTTTTCGCTGCTGCTGCGACTGATTTTTGTAGAGCCACCTTATAAGTTCATCTGTTTTGCTGATTGCTTCATTTATTTTGTAAGGAAATCCTTCCGGGAAAACTGAAGTTTTATGATCGAACTTCGCTCCCTGAATAGTAAAATCAACCAGCCGGTCTTTTTCATCTAATGCGGGAACAACCCCGGGCATTGAACAGAATATTTTTTCAACTGCGTAGGCCGACCAGAAGTTATACCACCTGTTCAAAGCATAATTAGAAATATTTTCATGTTCGTCGTCTTTACCGAACCTGTTTTTGATTTCAAAAAGTACTTTATCGAATACAAGTTCCTGGTAAACGAAGTTTGTCAGTTTATCATACCGATCGTTTTGTTTCCGTCCCCATTTGTAAGGATAAACCAGCCTTTTTTTAAGTTCCGATTCTATTTGTGAAATTTCGGGTTTCATAATCATACATTATTCCCTGCCTCATCTATTTCTGAAAAAGAAATATATATTCATGCTTGAAAACGTAAAACCCTCCTGCAAGGGCACGGTAGCGCCATAGTTTCTGCTGATTCCTTTTAGCAGTGGTCTGATCAAAATTTTTGATAATAGTGGATTTTAATTTATATCCATGGTTAATCATTTCCTGCATTGTATAAAATCCTAAAGGAATCCATTCTCCGGATGAATACTTGTCACCTATTACGACAGCTGCATATCTGCCCTCATCCAGCAGTGGCATAGTCTTTTTGATTACCTTTCCGAACAAATTAAGGAACTCATCTACTGATTCTGCATTAGACAGGTCATTTTTCTTTTCGCTGAACCTGATAATATCCCAGTAAGGAGGATGCATTAGTAAAAACTGGACGGAACTGCACTTATACTTTTTTAGTTCTTTTTTGAAATTTAGCACGCTGCTATCACCGTTTACTATCTCAGATGCAGTCTTAAATGGATTCTTTTCCTTTGCAATGGCCTTTCCGGCTAATGCGGCAACTTCGGGCTGTAGCTCTATTCCAATACCGTTTCTTCCCAGCCTTCTGCATTCGATTAGAGTTGTACCGCTTCCAAGGAATGGATCAAGCACCCATTCGCCTTTCTTGGTATATCTCCTGAGGAACTGATTGGGTATCTGCGGAATAAAGTTACCCCAGTAACCGGCGCTATGTGCTCCTCCGCGATCTCTTTTATCGAGTACCCACAGGCTGTCGGTAAGAAGGTCTTCATATTCTTTCCAGCGGTTAAGGTTAATATCGTTTATTTTTCCTTCTTTCCGCTGGGAGATACTTTTTATTAATCTTCTTATGTAATAACGTGTTCTTTCAATAGTCCGTGTATCAAATATCTGGTTTAATTCCCTCATCAGGTAAAGCTTGGAGATTGTATCGACTTCACCGTTTGAATGAATAACCAGTTCATTCTCAAAACTATCGACCTGAGAAATAAGCTGCCGAACCTGCTTCTTTACCGAGTTCAGCCGGTTATTTTTTAATATATTCTGGAGATCATCGATCAATTCGAATGCTATCATTTTAATGCTGCCCCCTAGTAACAAACATTTTTTATAAGGATTAAAATTTTTATCGTTGTACTAATTTAACTCCTTGTTACCGAAAAAAGAAGAATTAATCCCTGAGAATTTTCTTTGTAGCATTAAAACCGCAAATGCCATGAACGCCTCCTCCGGGAGGAGTTGATGAAGAACAGATATCTAATCTTTCCAATGACATCGAATAAGGAGATATTCTGAGAGAGCAATTACGGAAAGACCTGCCTTTAATAAGAAGAATTCTGGCCTCTAACCATTAGAGCCGGAATCAATAATTGCTGCATCGTACTTATTCAAGATAGGGTGTAGTTTATTCGCAATAAAGTACGATACAGCATATTAAAAAGAAAGATCAGGTGCTAATTAACAACGAACATTAGACCGGCGTTTATCTGGAAATAATCACTGCTGATTTCGCCTCCGCCCGGTACATCCTGAAAATCGTAATTAAGAAATACATACCTGAAATCGCTGAATAAAAATGCCCTTTCACCTAACGGTATATCAAGTCCTGCACCGAAATGCCATCCGAACTTTTGTGAAGTTTTATCAGGTAAATCATTAAGTTCGCCGGAATACTCTATCTTTGCATTATACCAACCTACTCCGACAACACCGTACAGGTACTCAACCGGGTAGAAAAGTCCTGAAAGCTGTACAGGCCAGCTGCTTACTTTAATAGCTCCATCCTTATATTCCTCCTGGCGGTAATTTATTGAAGCTTCAAAAGCTACTGCATTGGTTAGGTAAGCCCTTACCAGACCGCCTAACATATATTTTCCGTTATCTGCGTCAGCTGCCTTCTGAAATCCCCCCTGAATACCGACTGCCACAGGATTATGAATTCTCGTTCTGTAATTTTGACTATCTTTGGCCCCGCTGTTTTCCTGTCCGTAAATAAATGACATAAAACCTACGGCCATAATTATTATATAAACGATTTTTTTGTACATCTTTTTTCTCCGTCTTGTTATTCAAGAAAATGATACTACAATATATCGTATTAAGGAGTTTCGTCTGTGATACTATCAACCATAGAATTGTACTGTGATCAAAATGAGGAAGAATCACCTGAAAGGTGTGCTTAGAATTAAACAGGTTATATTATGTGTTAAATGGCACTCAGGTTAAAGCCAAAATATCCGCTGAATTATCTCTTAGAGCCTCGACTTCAGGGAGCTTTTGCTCCTTCATCAGAAGATGCACAGCATCCATCTCCTTATCGCGGTTTAGGCCTGCGGCCGCCATTACACTATTATTTTTAATATAGTAGGCTATAAACTTCTTATCAGCGATATTTCCATCGATAAGAATTTCATCCCAGTCTTTTACATAGCCGACATACCTTAGGTTCATTCCCGACTGCTGTGTCCAAAAAAACGGAACACCGCTGAACCTGATCTCTTTCCCTGCCATATTAGCGCCCGCCGTACGGCCAAGCTGTTCAGCAAGACGCCAATGCTCAATCCTGATGTGGTTTCCGGTTCTAAAGTCAGGAAACGATGCAATGTCACCCGAAGCATAAACATTTTCTCTTACCTTCAGGAAAGCATCGGTTTTAAGACTTTTATCATCCATGAGTTCAGCACCGTTCAGAAAACCGGTTGCAGGTCTTACTCCTATCCCTACAATAACCAAGTCGGTTTTTACTTCTTCCCCCGATTCGAGCAACACAGATTGAACCTTTTCTGCTCCTTTGAATTCTTTAACCTTTGATTCTAATTTGAAAACCACCCCGTTTTTTTCATGTTCTTTCCTGAAAAGCCCGCCGATTTCTTTACCAAAGTTCCTTTCAAAAGGGACTTTCACAGGAGCTATAACCGTAACATTGATTTTTCTTTCTGTAAGACTATGAGCCGTTTCCATAGCTATAAAGCCGGCACCTATCACTACAGCATTTTTAGAATCTTTGAGTGAGGCAATAATCCGGTCTGCATCATCAAAGCTCCTTAGATAGAAAATATTTTCCAGGTCAGAACCTTTAACATTAAGCTGATTGGGAATTCCTCCTGTTGCGATCAATAATTTATCATATTTCAGATTTTCATTGTTATCAAAGGATACCTGTTTTTTTTGAAAATCAACTCCCCTGATCGAAACAGTCTGTCTGATTTCAATTCCGTACTCTTCAAAAAAATCATCTGGGCGAAGAGGCATCCATTCCGGCTCAGAGTTTCCCGCCAGGTAATCTTTGCTCAGGTTGGGACGGTCATAAGGTTTCCGATTCTCCTTAGTCACCATAACTATATTTCCTCTGAAACCGTTCTCACGCATCGACTGAGCAGCTGAATATGCTGATGCTCCGGCTCCGAGGATTACAAAAGTCCGGTTATCCGTGCTGCTGTCTTTTTTTACCATACCGGGTAGGCGGGAACTTTCAATTTCATCCGGGACATTTATTTGAATGGATTCACCATCAATTTTTAATTCAAATACCGGGAGTGCATCCATCGCGGGAGGTTCAAGGAGATCTCCGTTCTTAGCGTTGAAACAGGCATGATGCCAGGGACAAATGATGGTATCTCCTTTAAGCACCCCTTCTTCAAGAGGAGCTCCATAGTGTGTGCATGATGCCCCCACTGCAAAGAATTCATCGTTTATTCTGCATAACAGCGCATTATGTTCATCGTCTATTTTAAATGATTTCATTTCCCCGTTTTTAAGGTCACCTGTTTTAGCTATTTTTTTGAAGCCCATGTTTTTCCTTCCGTTTACACATCTTTACCGTTTCAGAGATGATGAATAACTTCAACCATTATTTTTCTTTCTTGTCATGCTCAGGCGGTGCCATAAATTCAGGTCCACGTCTGTGTGTAAAGTTTCCATTTTCTCCTTATTTGTAGATGGTTGTTAAATGATATTTAACCATATTAATATTTTATCTTTATGATCAAAATCAAGTTGACAGCATTTCGTTTAATTCCCAGGCATTTTTGACGGCATATCCACTGTCATCATTATCGAAATAAATATAAACGTCCTTGTTTTTTTTCTGCCATGCAGTAATGGCTCCTGCCCAGCCCGACAACTGTCTGCTACTATAATTTCCCTGGTATTTACCATCAGGACCATGTAAACGTATATAGACAAAATCTGCTGTTACCTCTTTTGGTGTCAAAGTTCCTGCAAGCTCATAAATGCAGAACGCCGCATTATTTTCTTTTAGTAAGTTCAGAACATCATCATTCCACCATGATTTTTTTCTGAATTCGAACGCATAACTATATTTATCGGGCATAGCTCTAATGAAATTCTGAAATCTTTTTTTATTGAAGCTCCAGCGGGGGGGAAGCTGAAAAAGGACAGGGCCAGCTTTCTTCTTTAAATGCATTACGCGTGTAAAAAGCTTCCGGCTGCTGGTTTTCGGAGCTTTCAGCTTTTTCATATGAGTTATATACCGGCTCCCTTTTACAGAAAAAATAAAATTTTTAGGTGTTATATCTCTCCAGTTTTTAATGGTTTTCGTATCAGGAAGATGATAGAAAGAATTATTAATCTCAACGGACTTTAATCTTTCAGAGTAGAACTCCAGCCAATTCTTCTGCTGCAGGCCTTCAGGATAAAAGTTTTCTTTCCAGTGTATGTAATTCCACCCGGAAGTTCCAATGTATATCTTGCCTTTGGCCATATTTATTCCTCAATTCTATTCTCCTTTTCTTTTTCAAAAAGAAGAAGCTTATTTTCATCGAAATCTATACCTATTCTATCGCCTTCATTAAATAGCGGCCTTTCAGAAACCTTCGCCAGCAGCTCTTTGCCCTCTACTGACAGGTAGAGAAGAGAATCTCCGCCGACAGGCCCTATCATTTTGAGTTTTCCCTTCAATATTCCTTCATTTTCAGGAACCGCTTTAATGTCTTCCGGTCTTAACCCAGCAATCAGGTTTCTATCTTTCCAGCCGGCAAGTCTTCCTATTTTCCTGGCTGCCTTATTTATTATTTCCGTATCGAGAATATTCATAGGAGGCGACCCGATAAACTTTGCCACAAACAGGTTTTCGGGTTCGCTGTAAACTTCATAGGGTGTTCCTATCTGCTGCACTTCTCCCTTTCTTAAAACTGCTATTGAATCCCCGAGAGACATGGCTTCTGTCTGATCATGAGTCACATAGATTGTTGTTAGATTCAACTCTCTCTGTATCTCTTTTAATTCACTTCTCATAGTGATTCTCAGCATGGCATCAAGATTAGAAAGAGGTTCATCAAGAAGGAGGACATTGGGCTCTCTGACAATAGCTCTTCCCAGGGCGACCCGCTGCCTCTGTCCGCCACTTAATTCACCAGGCTTTGCTTCGAGGATTTCATTGATCTCAAGAATTCCGGCAGCTTTCTCCACTTTCTTTTTAATTTCTATTTTATTCATTTTAGCAATCTTTAACGGAAAAGAAATATTCTCTCTCACACTCAGATGAGGATAAAGTGCATAACTCTGAAAAACCATAGCTATATCACGTTCCCGGGGAGATAAAAATAATTTTTGTTCTACGGATACCACTGTTTTGTACCCAAATCTGATTTCTCCTTCAGAAGGCCTTTCGATCCCTGCAATTATATTCAGCAGAGTCGATTTACCGCATCCGCTTGGTCCGAGCAGAACAAAAAATCTACCTTCCTCAATCTCTATATTAATTCCTTTCAGCGCGTCCACGGTACCTCTTCTGACCGTAAAGAATTTTTTCTTTATATTTTTGATGCTTACATTTTTCATCCTTTAACTGCTCCTTCAGTCAATCCCTGGATAATATATTTCTGAAAGAATGCTATTAGTATAATTAAAGGTATTACCGCAATTACTGCACTGGCCATTATGTAACCCCAGGGAACCTGTCCATGGAGTCCTTCAAAAAGGGCTATTCCTACGGGAATAGTTCGGGCTTTGTAATCGATTGTAAGCATTAGCGCAAAAAGAAATTCGTTGAAGGAATAAATTAGTATCAGCATAAAAGTTGAGAATACGCCCGGAAGAGCTACAGGGAAAATTATTTTCCGCAGTATCTGCCAGCGTGTCGCACCGTCAACCAGTGCCGCCCTGTCAAGTTCAGTTGAAACACGCGACAGGTAACTAAGCATAATCCATAGTGCGAGTGGAAGTCCCAGAGTAATGTAAGGAAAGATTAAAGCATAATATGTATTTATCCATCCAAGCCAGGTCATCAGCTTGAAGAGATATCCTATAATGCTGATCTGGGGAAACATAGAAAATGCAAGCAGCGCCAGGGGAATTACCATCCTTCCGGGGAACGTAAGCCTGGTGATTGCATAAGCTGACAAGCCTGCGAACACTGTGGCACAACCAGCGGAGACAATGGAGATTATCAGACTGTTTCTTAGATAATCAAGCAGATGAGTTGAACCGCTTTGCAGCAGATCTGTATAATTGGTAATAGTAAACGACGCCAAATTGCCGGAGGCAAGAAAATCCGGATTTTTTGTCAAAGAAATAATTATCATCCATGTGAAAGGGAAGAAGCAAAAAAACAAAAGAAACACTGCCCCGAATACTTTGAACAGAGTTATGATTCGTTGTTCTCTCATTTAACCACCTCTCTGAATTTACCCAGCTTTATGTAGGCAACTGCAAGAAGTGCTGCTAAAAAGAAAACAGTAACAGATACGGCAGATCCATATCCGAAATCTCCTGTAACGTAGTAATTATATGCATAAAGCGAAATTGACGTGGTACTGCCGCCTGGTCCGCCTCCTGTCAGGACATAAACCAGGTCAAAAATTCTTATGGCATCAACGGTCCTGAACAGCAATGCCACTACAATTACAGATCTCAGCAAAGGAAGAGTTATTCTGAAAAACCTTTGAATGAAATTAGTACCGTCAATCATTGCCTGTTTATAAAGCTCCCGCGGAATGGTGGATAAACCAGCAAGGATGATAATAGCCATAAAAGGTGTTGTCTTCCAGACATCGGCTATAACAACTGAGGCAAATGCTCCGAAAGATGAACCCAGCCAGCTGACCGGCGCATTCGTGATTCCGAAAAACTGAACCAGGTAATTAAATAAACCGTATTCATAATCGTAAATCAGCTGCCAGATTCTGCCTGAAATTGCTATAGGAATTGCCCAGGGAATAAGTATTGCCACCCTGAAAAGACCTCTTGCAGGAAGTGCTTCATTAAGTACAAGTGCAAATATTAAACCGAAAATCAGTTCAAGTGTAACAGAAGCAAGCACAAAAAAGAGAGTAAAACGCACAGACTGCCAGAAATGAGCATCGCCGAACATCCTGCTGTAATTTTTTAGTCCGAGAAGCTCAGAAGGAAGATAAGTAACATCCCGGTTCAGACTGGTGATAATAGTTCCTGCAACAGGAATGAGTATAAAGACTACAGCCGTAATTACTAACGGGGCATTAAACAGAAAACCTGTTTTTATTTCCTCCCGATTATAATCTGGTTTAATCTTCATAAAGTTTTTCAATTTCTCCAAGTTCGTTTGCTATCGTCTTAAGAGCATCCGCCGGACTTTCTTTACCGGCCAGGCAGTTGTTTATATATCTCCGAATAACTTCCGATACCTGTTGATAATAAGGTAATGCCGGTCGTGCGACTGTATGGTCAAATGCTGCTTTTAAAATTTTAACACGGGGTATCTTTTCCTTTAACTCCTTGTCCTCATAAACGTCTTTTCTTCCGGGATTCCATCCGATTCTCATCAGCATTTCCTTCTGTATCCTGAAAGAGGTAACAAACTTTACAAACTCCCGTGCTTTATCCTTCATATCTGAATACTTTGATATCCCTATATGCCAACCCCCCAAGGCAGATACCGAACTATCGCCGGGGGAATGGGGCAGTAACGTGATTCCTGTTTTACCTTTAACATCTGAATTCTCCGTCTGATGAAGCTGCCATGCGTAGGTCCAGTTCCTCTCAAACAATGCATTACCCCTCTGAAAGGTTCTTCTGACTTCCTCCTCTTTCATTTCCGTGTAAGTATTTTCCGGAGAGACATTATACTTCCTGATCAGGTTCCGCATAAATTCGAGCGCTTTTATATTATCAGTTGTATTTATATTTATTGAATCGCCCTGCGCTATTCCGCCGCCCATCGAGGCGGAGAATTCAAGAAATGTACATATAAGTCCTTCATACTGTGCTCCCTGCCATACGAAACCATTGAAGCCGCGATTAGTTTTTCTTTCTTCTTCCTGAATCCTTATACTCATCTCAAGAAGCTGCTGCCATGTTTTCGGAGGACCGGCGTAGCCATACTTGTCAAGCAGATCTTTTCGATAGTAAAGCAGAGCAACATCAATAAAAACCGGAAGAGCGTATAACGTGTTATTATAGCTGTCAGCCTGCCTGATTGTTTTGCTGAAGAACTGATTCGTAGAGAAGCTGTCCTTTTCGGCGAAGCTTTCAAGCGGTTCAAGCCATCCTGATTTAACGAACTGATTTATCCAGATTACGTCCATGAAAAAAAGATCCGGGTTCGGCTGTGCGGCTTCAAGTGAAACAACCAGTGCCTGTCTTCGCTGATCCGAATAAGTGGGCTGTCTTACAAGCTGCAGGTCACAGTGATATTCATCCTCAAATTCTTTTACTATAGTTTCCCAAAAATTTATTTCCTCAGGTGAGCCGCCGATCCAGATTGTAAACTGCTTTTCTGTGCCGCCGCAGCTGAGAGATGTTAAAGAGAGAAGAAATAGAGACACAGCTGTAAGGGACCATTTAAAATAATTTATTCTATTATCGTTTGTTGATAACACTAATACAGCAGCGTAATAATTTGTTTGTTCTTCACTAAACGCTTTAAATGTCGCAAGTTGTCATATAAAAAGCAAACAACCCTGAGGTTTTTAGGGTTTTGCTATTCCTATAACTCCGCATGCAGCACGGGGTCCTGCATTGCCTGAAGGCTGGGATGTTAGATCATCTTCACCGCCATGCACAATTACACCCCTTCCGATTATTGAATGAGGTCCGGAAAAACTCAGTAAAGAGTCGGTTATTTCAAAGTGTGCATTCCCATCCTGCCCGGCTTCAATGTTGCCAAGATCACCCACATGCCTGACTGAATCGGTCGGAGCTCCATGCTTCACGTTATCAGGATTGAAATGACCGCCGGCTGAAGCTCCGTCGTCTGAGGTACAATCGCCGTACTCGTGAATATGAAAGCCATGTTTACCCGGTTTCAATCCTGTTATGTCAGCAACCACTTTTATTCCATCAGCTTCTTTGGTAAAAGTAACCGTTCCGGTCACGTTGTTTCCTTTAGTACCGTGGAGTGAGGCAACAGCTTTTGTTATCTCCGGCTGATTGTTCATCGATGCGGCGGATGTATCAGAAGATGTGGACGGCATCTGTCTTTCGGTATTCGGTTGGCAGCCTGCCCCAAAGACGATCAAAGCAAATATCACCGTTAAAAGATTTATTAATTTTAGCAAATCAACCTCCCTAATTTATTGTATAGTTATTGTCGCGTCACCAAATACGTCTCAGTTTTATTTTTCCAGCGTGTCTATTATTTTCCTGCAGAAAGCCGGAAGGTCATTCGGGTTGCGCGACGTAATTATATTTCCGTCTTTAACTACTTCCTGGTCGATCCATTCAGCACCCGCATGAATCAGATCGTCCTTTATTGAAAAGAAACTCGTCACTTTTTTTCCATTAATGATTTCAGCCGAGGCAAGCATCCAAGGACCATGACAAATAGCTGCAATAGGTTTCTTTTCGTCATTCATTTTCTTTACAAACTCAACCATCTCAGGAGTCCTCCGCATATGATCGGGAGAGTAGCCCCCCGGAATGATAAGAGCATTAAACTCATCGGTCTTAACGCCCACTATGGACTGATCTGCTTTGGCAGTCAATCCATGTTTTCCCTCATATGTTTCAACTTTAGGAGCAACTACGCACACATCTGCTTCCTCCTCCTTCATACGTATATAAGGATACCAGAATTCCAGATCCTCAAACATTTTCTCAACGAATATTGCTATTTTTCTTCCTCTGAGTTTCATACTAAAAAATCACCTCCTGTGCTTAAGGAATCATCATTTCCGCAACAGTCAGTTACAGCCATAATGTTACCTCATTACGTTTATAATAAAATAACTTAGCATTTATAGCTGTAAGCAGTAATGAGTTAAATCAAACGTTGCAGAACAGGCGTTAATTTAACTTACTGAAAAGGTCATTAAGGGACTCGGCGAGTGTTGGATGAGTAAATATACCCTCTCTCAGATCTGTAAATTTTAAGTTCCCCATCATTGCGATCTGGATCATTGCAGCAATTTCTCCCCCCTCAATACCCAGTATAGCACATCCAAGAATCTTTCCTGAAGCAGCATCTACAATAGCTTTCATAATTCCGCCAGTTTCGCCAAGTTCAATGGCGCGGGTGACATCGCTCATTTCCATCTTAGCTGCTTTGTAGTTGAGTCCCATTGACTTTGCCTCTTTTTCGGTCAATCCCACCCGCCCGAGCTGCGGATCAGTAAATACAGTATAAGGTACAACCCTTTTCCGTGTGGTGTGGTTTTTTTGTTTTAAGAGGTTGTCTCTGATAACACGAAAATCGTCATATGAAATGTGGGTAAACGCAGGACCGCCTTTCACATCACCCATTGCGTAGATGCCTTTTACATTTGTTTCAAGTTTAGTGGTTACTTTTATATATCCCTGATTGTCGGTCTTAATTCCTGCCGCTTCTAAATTAAGAGATTTGGTAGCAGGTTTCCTTCCGACAGCAACGAGTAGATGTGAGCCCGTTAAAAGAATTTCCTTTTCGCCGACAGAAACTTTCAGCTTTATATTACCGCCCTCTGTTTTGCTGATTTCTATTGCGGAAGCATTTTTTAATATATTTATTTCTTCATTTCTCAGGATATTCTCCAGCTCACCTGCAATGTCTTCATCCTCCCGTGAAAGCAGCTGAGAGCCTTTCTGAATAATTGTGACTTCACTGCCGAACCTCCTGAACATCTGTCCGAACTCAACACCTATATACCCGCCTCCAAGGATCATAAGATGTGAAGGCAGTTCTTCAAGCTCCATGATTGTTGTGGAAGTGAGATATTCTACAGAATCGATTCCTTTAATTTGAGGTATAAAGGGACTTCCGCCTGTATTAATAAAAATTTTATCAGCCGAAATAACTTTGGTACCCTGGTCTGATTTTATACTGATCACTTTTTTATCCGTGAATTCGGCCTCACCTCTGATAAGAGTAAGATTTTTTGTCCCCTCAATCCATTTCTCCAGACCTTCCCGGAATGAACTCACAATTTTTCTCTTCCGGCCGATCACTTCTTTTAAATTTAATTCCGCTTTAGAATTATGTACACCATAAACTTCAGCTTTTCCCGCCAGGTGGATCACGTTAGCACTTGCCTGCATTGTTTTGGAAGGAGTACAGCCGTAGTTTATGCAGCTTCCCCCCACCAAATATCTTTCTACAATGGCCACTCTCCATCCTTCTCCGGCAAGCATTTCTGCAAGCGGTACGCCGGATTGGCCCGTTCCTATAACGATTGCATCATATTCAGTGATATTGTCCATAAATACTTCTATTGTACGTTCCATTCATTGTTATTTTTTTGTATCAGTTTGTTTGCTTTCTTAGGTCCCCAGCTTCCGGATATATAATTGGGGAAATCCAGCCAGGGATCTGATTCCCATTTCTTTATAATTGGATCAACTATTTGCCATGATTTATAAATCCACTCCGCATGGGGAAACAGTGTTTGGTCCCCTTGCATTGCATCACGGATCAGCCATTGATATGAACTTGGGGGCTCTTTAATCCCGAATGCCCTATCATAACGGAAGTTCAGATTAACAGGGCGCAGCTTAAGTTCAGCTCCAGGCTGTTTCGCGGTAAAGGTGTATATTATTCCTTCATTAGGCTGCAGCCGGAATGTTAAAAGGTTATGCTTTTTTTCATCTTCAGTATTAATTGGAAACATAAGATGCGGTGTTGGTTTGAACTTTATAGTTATTTCAGACAGCTTCTCCTTCATTCTTTTACCTGTCCTTAAGTAAACAGGTACGCCTGCCCATCTCCAGTTATCAAGGGTGACCTTTATAGCCGCGTAGGTAGGTGTCATAGATTTCTCATCAACTTTTTCCTCTTCACGGTAGGCATTAACCTGTTTTCTGCCGATCTTTCCTGCGTCATACTGACCAAGCACTACATCTTTTTCAATATTTATCTTACAAATAGAATTAAGTACTTTAAGCGTTTCACTCCTCAAAGAGGGTCCGTCATAATTTACAGGCGGATCTATGGCAGTCATGCAGAGAAGCTCAAAGAGGTGATTCTGTATCATATCTCTTATGATCCCTGTTTTTTCGTAGAAGCCTGCCCTGGAACCAATACCGATATCCTCTGCAACTGTAATCTGGATATTATCTATATAATTCCTGTTCCATACTGGTTCAAATCCGGGATTGGCAAACCGGAAAACCACCATATTCTGAACTGTCTCCTTCCCAAGAAAATGGTCGATACGGAATATCTGGTTCTCCTCGAAAACTTCATGGATATCCCGGTCAAGTTCACGAGCTGACTGCTCATCCGTACCGAAAGGTTTTTCAACAATAACGCGACGCCAGCCATCGTTGCTTTTTGCAAGTCCGGATTCAGAAATTTTTTTAACGATTATGGAATAAAAAGAAGGTGCTGTTGAAAGGTGAAATAAAATATTGTCAGGAATATTAAGGTTCTTCTGCAGCTGTGAAATTTTATCCTTCAGCCGTTTATACGACTTAGAAGGATCATCTTTAAAATTCCCTGATACATAAAAAAGATTTTTGGCAAACTCATTCCACTGATCTTCACCGCAAATGCTGTCTTTTTTTACCGCTTCAAACATTTCCTTCCTGAAATCATCATCCGAAAATTCAGAGCGGGAAAATCCAATAACAGCACATTGCTTGGGCATCAGATTTTGACAGTTCAATGCAAACAAGGAGGGTATTAATTCCTTATGCGCAAGATCTCCAGATGCACCGAAGATAACAACAATACAGGGATCCGGGGGATTACCTTTCAGCATTCCAAGATGCTGAACTTCAATCATGTTATTATTATTTTCGTTACTGCCTTTCTTATTTGCCATTATTTTTCCTCCTTCACTGCATGTCCTCCGAACTGGTTTCTTAGTGCCGCAATTACCTTTGCGGAGAAAGGATTATCCTGCCTTGAAGCGAATCTTTCATAAAGTGAGAGTGTAATTGTGGGAACAGGAATTGCATTCTGTATGGCATATTCTGACGTCCATCTTGCAGTTCCCGAGTCATCCACATAAGGTGCGATTTTTTCCAGAGAATTTCCTTCTTCTTTAAATGCATCTGAAGCAAGCTCCAGGAGCCAGCTTCTTACGACTGCGCCGTTATTCCATAGATTAGCAACTTTCTGAAGATCTATATTAAAGTCACTCCGGTACATACATTCAAATGACTCTCCGATACCTTGGAGCATTACATATTCCAAAGCATTGTGAATCATCTTTACAAAATGGCCGGCTCCGCTTCCTCCTACGTGAGCATAGCCGTTCTCCGGGGCAAGTGAAATAAAAACGGGTTCAACACGCTTTACGGCTTTTGCGGGGCCCCCGACCATCAGGTTATAACCAATCTTTAATCCCCAGATCCCTCCACTTACACCCGCATCAACAAAATGGATTCCTTTCTTCTTACACTTTTCCGAATTTTTTATAGATTCAGTGAAGTGGGAATTTCCGCCGTCTATAATCAGATCATCTTTATCCAGAAGTTCAAGAAGTTTATTAACGGTCTCATCTGTAGGCTTGCCGTGTGGGACCATTATCCAGACATTTCTGGGCATTTCAAGCTTCGCTATAAGATCCTCAATTGAATAAGCACCGATTCCACCGTCCTCTTGCGCTTTCTTTATAAAATCCTTATTGAGGTCAAAAGCTACAATTTCGTGCTGATCTATTTTCAATCTTTTGAGCATATTACCGCCCATTTTTCCCAGGCCAATTAAACCGATTTTCATTTTATCTCCTTCTCAGATTTCGATGTTAAACTCTTTAAGTTTTTCTGCAAGGTCTTCCGTTTTTTCCAACAGGACAGCCTTTATTCCGGACGACCTTGCTGATTGATAATTTTCCTCCCTGTCATCAATGAAAAGACATTCTCCAGGTTCTTTATGAAGAATATACAGAGCTCTATAAAAAATTTCAGGTTCAGGTTTCCTTACTCCAAGGTAACAGGAACTAAAAAAGCAATCAAAATATTTATCAAGGCCGAACTTGTTTATCCTATACTTATTCAGTTCACGTGATTCATTATTTAATGTTGCGAGCTGATATTTATTTCCGGAGGAAAGTTTATCAAGCAGCTTTAATGTAGAATTAAATGGTAGGGATTGCGCGTACATAAATTCTGTAAATTCCTGTCTCGAAAAATTCCTTTGTTTGAAAAACACTACCTGATCAAGGTACTCATCTAATGTGAACTTTCCCTTCTCAAATTTTTTAAATACCGGCTTATGTCTTTTTTCCATTTCTTCATAATCAAGGGAGAACCGGACTGTTGATTTTTCCCTGGAAATATGATCCCATCCATTGGTTAGACATACTCCTCCGACATCAAAGAAGATGGTTGAGATCATCTTCACTTCAAACTTTCATTTATTTGTTTCAACGACTCTTCAATATTACTGCCCAGATGTACCCTGATAACGCGGCGGTTTTTATCATTCAGGGATCGGAAATCGCCCAGTGCCTGGGCTCTCTGCAGCGTTGCGAAACCGTAATCTTTACCCGGGATGGAAAGATCATCCTCTGCTTCATAGGTGAACATTATGAATACTCCTCTATTAGGACCGCCTTTATGAAGCTGTCCTGTTGAATGCATATAACGGGGACCATAACCCAGTGTGGTTGCAGTGTGCAGATTATTACGCAGTTTAATTCTGATCCGTTGAAGAAGCTTTTGTCTCTCCGGCGTCTGCAGGAAATAGGCCAGTATAGCCAGATAATCAGGCGACTTTGCAAGCTTCGTAAAAGAATTAAGAAATGCTGAAAGATTTTTCCCTTTGGGCGCCCAGTCTGCTTCTGTGTTGTAGTAAACTGAGATACCATTCTGACTAACAGCAGGTTTACCTTCACCAAAGCTGCCTTTATCTTTCCATTCACTCAGCAGGTCTTTACTGTTCTTTTTGCTTTCGGAAACATTCGGCTCATTGAAGGGATTTACGTTTATTATCCTTCCGGCTGTTGCCGTAGCCAGCTCCCATCTGAAAAATTCAGCACCGAGAGCAGTCTTATTCTTTAAGTCAATCTTTATGATTGTGTGACCTGCTTTCTGCAGGGCATTCAGCTTTCTTTCCTCTTTTTGTTTTTCATCATTTCCCGAATGCAGGTAAACAAATATCCTGTCGCTGCTGTAAACTTCAGGTTTACCTGGATCTTCTCCTTCAACAGGCAGGATTCCTTTTCCTTCCTTGCCGGTACTTTCCGCAATAAGCTGTTCAACCCAGTAGCCGAAAGCTCTAATAGACTCCGAAAGGATAAAAGTTATCTTATCTCTTCCGAGCCTAGCATTTATCCCGATTTCAGTGCCAAGTGAAATTGCGGGGTTGGATTCAGCAGGAATAAATGGTCCGCAGTTTATCTCCATTTGATGCGCATTATACAATATCTCTTTGATATCAACACCAATCAATGCCATCGGTACAAGTCCGAAATAAGATAATGCAGAATACCTTCCGCCGTAATCTTCGGGATTGGTAAATACTTTTCTGAAATTTCTTTCTTGTGCTTCATCCTGCAGAGGAGTACCTTCATCGGTGATTGCTATAAACCGGTTGCCGGGATCTTCAATTTCATTTTCCTTAATACGGTTAAAAAAGTAATGATCGAAGCTCAGCGTTTCTGTTGTTGTTCCTGACTTGCTCGCCACTATAAACAGGGTCTTGTTCAGGTCAACCTGGGATTCAACATTTTTAACGGCTGCCGGATCGGTATTATCGAGCATGATTAACTCCGGGTAACCTTGTTTTGAGCCGAATGTTTCCCTGACAACTTCAGGACAAAGGCTGCTTCCACCCATCCCAAGAAGTACTACATATTTAAACTTTTCGTTCTTAATCTCTTTTGCAAAATTAATAATATCGTCAGCACGGCTAATAAAATTATCTATATTAAGCCATCCCAGCCTGTTCCTGATAGCTTTGGTTTCTTCTTCGCCGGATTTCCATACATAAGGATCTTTAGAAAAAATTCTCCTCGCAATCTGTTTCTCGTCCAGAGAACTGAAAGCCGATTTAATTTCAGATTCATTTTCACCGTATTCAATTTCCTGATTGCCTGCTCTTTCTGAAAGGAAATCAAGTCTCTTCGCTGCCAGAGTTTTCATCAGGTTATCATAGGGTTTAATGAATTTCTCAATGCCTTCATTAACCAGCTGGCGGGTTACAAAATTTATATCTATTCCAACTTTCCTTAGATCATCAAATACTTTTTCTGCATCCTCAATACCTTCTTCAATGGAATTATCATAAATCTTTCCATGGTCGGCAAAGGCATCTATGGTATCATCGGGTAGCGTATTTACAGTATGAGGACCAATAAGTGGTTCGATGTAACGGACATCGGAATAGAGAGGATCTTTTGTACTGGTACTTGCCCATAAGGGTTTTTGTAGCTTTGCACCGTTATCTGCAAGCCGCTGCCAACGTTCGCTGCTGAATATATTCTTAAAGCTCTTATAGGCAATTTTAGCGCTTGCTATTCCAGCTTTGCCTAATAAGTTTTCCGGTCTTGGTTCGCCTGTGGTTTTTTCAGGGATAATATAATGTCCGAGCAGCTGATCGGTTAAAACATCTATACGGCTCAGGAAGAAGCTTGCAACTGAAGAGATGTTTTTAATATCCTTTCCTTCATTGAGTCTTCTTTCCAGAGCTTTTATATATGCCCATGCTACATCCTCATAACTCTGTATAGAGAATAACAGGGTTATATTGATATTTATCCCTTCATACAGGCACTGTTCAATTGCAGGGACTCCTTCAAGCGTACCTGGAATCTTTATATAGCAATTCGGTCTGTCAACCTTTGAAAATAATCTTCTGGCTTCTTTAATCGATCCCTCTGTATCGCGGGCCAAGTAGGGTGATACCTCAAGACTTACAAATCCATCCGTCCCGTCAGCCTCATCATAAACCGGCCTGAGTACATCGGCATGCATCCTGGACATCCTTAACAGTCAGACTCTCATAGATTTCCTGTACACCTTTTTTCTCTTTGACCAGCTTTTTGATCTGGACATCGTAGTCGGTTCCTTTTGATATAGCTTTATTAAAGATACTTGGATTTGATGTTATCCCTCTCAGGCCTTGTTCTTTGACCCTTCTCTTAATTTCACCCTTTTTGATTTTTCCGCGTGTCAGGTTATCCAGCCAATAACTTTGACCATAATTAATAAGTTCATTTAAAACGCTCATCAATTTTCTCCTTTCAGAAAATCAGCGCCCGTTAAGGTTGTTTGAAAATTTATCTGTTAATCTCCGTCGTAAATTTAACAGCTCAACTATTTATTTAACAATTCTTTAGATCTATTAACTACATTTTCAACCGTGAATCCGTAGTGCTCAAAAATATCCTTATATGGTGCGCTCGCTCCGAATTTATCCACCCCAATCACTGCGCCTTTGTTTCCAACCCATTCGCACCATCCGAAAGAAGTACCTGTTTCAACAGCGAGCCTTATTGTGACTTCCGGGGGAAGCACGGTATTCCTGTAGCTCTCTTCCTGTTCTTTGAATAATTCCCAGCTTGCCATGCTTACAACACGGGCATCAATGTCTTCTTCAGCCAGTTTATCTTTTGAATCCAGGAGTAGTGAGACTTCACTTCCTGAGCCCATAAGAATAATATCAGGTTTGTCGCCGCTTTCTTTTGAAATTATATAAGCGCCTTTCAGTACACCTTCAGGATTTTCAACTTTTCTGCCGTCAAATACAGGAAGTTTCTGCCTTGTCAGTACAAGCATTGTGGGCCCCGACTGCCTTGTTAAAGCGGCTCTCCATGCATATGCGGTCTCATTGGCATCCGCGGGGCGGATAACACACATATGGGGCATTGCCCTGAAAGAGGCAAGCTGTTCAACCGGCTGGTGTGTTGGTCCGTCTTCTCCAAGTCCGATGGAATCGTGTGTAAAAACATAAATAATAGGGAGTTCCATTAAGGCAGCAAGTCTTATTGCCGGACGGGCATAATCAGAAAATATGAAAAACGTAGATGCAAAAGGCCTTACGCCTCCGTGGAGGTACATACCCGAACTCGCGGCGCACATTGCGTGTTCTCTTATGCCCCATGCTATGTTCCTGTTTTCATAACTGCCGGCTTCTATATAATCTGAGTCGTCAATAAGGGTCTTTGTTGAAGGGGCAAGATCAGCGCTCCCCCCTATAAGCCAGGGAATATGTGAAGCAAAACTATTAATAATTTTATTAGATGCTTTCCTTGTGGCAAGAGGACCGTCTCCCGGTTTGAAATGAGGAAAATCTTCATCCCATCCGTCGGGCAGTTCTCTTTTCAGGTCATTTTCAAATTTACCGACAAGTTCAGGAAATTTCTTCCTGTAATCTTCCATCTTAACATTCCAGGTATTCTCTTCAATTTCACCCTTCTGAACCGCATCCCGCATATGATCAATAACTTCATCGGGTACATAAAAAGAATCCTTGGAAGGCCAGTCATAGAATTCCTTCGTCGCTTTTATCTCTTCTTCACCAAGAGGAGAACCGTGAGCTTCAGGCGTATCCTGTTTTTCCGGAGCGCCATATCCTATATGAGAACGGATGATAATTAAGGAGGGACGATCCGACTCTTCTTTTGCCTTCTCAAATGCATTTGTAAGTGCATCAATATCATTCGCCCTTTCACCAAGATTCTGAACCTGCCAGTGATATCCTTCAAACCTCAGGGCAACATCGTCTGAGTATGCTATTTTAGTATTACCCTCTATACTTATATGGTTATCGTCATAAACCCATATTAGTTTTCCAAGTTTTTGATGTCCCGCCAATGAGGCAGCTTCATTTGAGGCCCCTTCCATAAGATCACCGTCGCTGCAGAAAGCATATGTATAATGATTGATTATATCGTGTCCTTCCCGGTTGTATTTACCTGCCAGGTGAGCTTCAGCCAGTGCCATACCCAGGGAATTCATTATACCCTGGCCCAGCGGACCAGTGGTTGTTTCTACGCCGGGAGTTCTTCCGTATTCCGGGTGGCCGGGGGTTATGCTGCCCCACTGTCTGAAATTTTTAATATCATCCAGGGAGATATCATAACCTGTAAGGTACAGAATGGAGTATAAGAGCATTGAAGCATGACCGTTGGATAAAATAAATCTGTCACGGTCGAACCATTCAGGATTTTTAGGATTAAATTTCAAAATTCTTTTCCACAGCACATATGCAAGGGGGGCGAGGGCCATAGGCGTACCCGGGTGTCCCGAATTAGCCTTCTGGACTGCATCCATTGACAGGGTACGTATAGTATTTATTGTCATCTCTTCGATGGAAATCTTTTCGTTAGATTTCGTTAAATTTTTCATCCTATCCTCTTCTCTTAATTTCTTTTATTCCAAAATCCAATCGACTAATTAATAAACTTAACTCTCCGTATGCCAAGCGGTTGTTATTTTAATCAATACCCGCTTCAGGAAAACTTTTTACTACAATCCCGGAATAAAAGAATGCGACCTGCTAACTATTTACATTATTGATTTACTTTTTCATTCTCTTTAACAGTATTATCCTGTTTATCACCGGAGGTTCCGTTGCCTGTTACTTTATCCAGGATCCAGTCGATCTGCTTCTTATCTAACGTCTCATTCTCAAGAAGTGCTTCAGCGAGTGCATCGAGCATCGTTCTGTGATCATATAACAAGCTCTCGGCTTTCTGCTCCATTTCAATAAGGATCTTCTGAATTTCTTCATCGATAATCTGCTGAGTGTGCTCACTGAAATCTTTCTGCTGAGCGAGCTCTCTTCCAAGGAAAGGATGTTCCTCTCCCTGTTTAAACATGACTGGTCCCAGCTTTTCACTCATTCCCCAGTTGCATACCATCTTCCTTGCAATACGGGTTACCTGACGGAAGTCTTCCGCCGCACCGGTTGTTATGTCATCGAATACAATTCTTTCTGCCGCTCTTCCGCCGAGGGCAACAGCTATCCTGTCGAGCAGATATTGTTTTTTCAGATTATACCTTTCGGTTTCCGGGATCTGTTCGGTTATTCCCAATGAGCGTCCCCGGGGGATTATGGTAACTTTCTGAAGCGGGTCTGTATTAGGGAGAAGTTTGGCAACAAGTGCATGACCGGCTTCGTGGTAGGCAACCACTTTTTTCTCATCATCATTTATCATTTCCTCGCGTTCAGCTCCGAGCAGAATCTTATCGCGTGCTTCTTCAAAATCCTGCATATTAACGGAAGTTTTTTTCTTTCTACCGGCCAGCAGTGCTGCTTCATTAACCAGATTTTTAAGATCCGCCCCGGAGAAACTTACTGTTCTAGCTGCCAGGTTTTCAAGGTTCACGTCCTCATTCAGGGGAACACGACGGGTATGTATCTCCAATATTTTTTTTCGGGCACCTTTCTGAGGGTATTCAAGGGTGATCCGTCGATCGAATCTTCCCGGTCTTGTTAGCGCAGGGTCAAGTACATCGGGACGGTTGGTAGCGGCCATAACAACTACCGATTCATTTCTCTCAAATCCATCCATCTCGGAAAGGATCTGGTTAAGTGTTTGTTCTCTCTCATCATGTCCTCCGCCTAATCCTGTTCCTCTTGCTCTTCCCACAGAATCAATCTCGTCGATGAATATAACAGCAGGGGCTTCTTTCTTAGCATTTTCAAAAAGATCTCTCACGCGTGAAGCTCCAACGCCGACAAACATCTCAATAAACTCGGATCCGCTTATGCTGTAGAAAGTCACCTCTGCTTCTCCTGCCGTTGCTCTTGCCAGGAGAGTTTTTCCGGTACCGGGAGGTCCCATCAGGAGAATACCTTTGGGAATGTCTGCACCCAGCTGTGTAAATTTTCCGGGATTCTTGAGATAATCTATTATTTCCCTTAAATCCTGCTTTGCGCTTTCAAGTCCTGCAACGTCATTAAATGTCACACCCGCTTTCTGTCTTCTGAAGCGCTTGGCTTTCGACTTACCGATTCCGAACAGGCCGCCTGCTCCTCCGCCCATTCCTCCCATCTGCCCCTGCATTTTTTTTCTTATATAGAAGAAATACCCGAAGATGAGGATCCAGGGAACTATCATAATAAGCATATATGTGAGCCATGAATTATCCTGGGCCTCAGCATTTATTGTTACATTATTGCTGTCGAGGATTTTCATCAGCTCATCGTCATAAACAGCCGGCTTGATAGTTGAAAAATACCGGTATTCAGTTGTATCATTTTTTGCATGATTAGGAGGAAGGAATTCCTTATTGAATTTACCGCTGATCTCATTTCCCTTCATTGTAACATAGTCAACATTACCTTTTTTTACCTGGTCTTTAAATGCTGAGTATGAAATTGAAGCGGAGGGATTTCCAGTGAATATATTAAAGAAATATGAAATGAGCATCCAGAAGACGAAGAATATTATGAGATATTTCCACCACCCGGTTGATTGGGGAACCCGGTACTCCTGTCCCGTTTTTTTCCGGTTATTATCCTGTTTTTCTTCACCCATTGTAAATTTCCTTTTTAGTTTCGACTATAATTAATGGAATACTGTTTCCTAAAAGCAATTATCATTTGCTTTTCTGATAGTTGCATCACATTATAAACGTCAATCTGCCCTGAGGTAAGCCGCATCATCTTCGGGTACAGAAGGATTTATACTTATACCTGAGCCTATCTCAAAACCAGCCCTGGTCGTCAGTCTTGGGCGAATCTGAAAATACCAGTGAAGGTGCGGCTCACCCGCTTCGTACCTTGCCGAAGTATTTACCATATAGTTATAATCAGGATCATTAAGTTTATCGTAAAATATTTTAAGTATACTATGAAGAATAACTATAAGGTCTGATTTCTCTCTGTCGCTTATTTTACCAAAGTCGGCTCTATGCCTGCGAGGCATTATCCAGACCTCAAACGGTACATCAGCAGCATAAGGCACAAAAGCAACCATCGTTTCAAGTTCTTTTACGATCCTGATCTTCTCTTTAAGTTCATATTCAAGCATTTCGCAGAAGACGCATTTTCCCCATTCATCGTGATACCGCTGAGCCTCTATCTTCATGCCACCTTATATGGTGCGGAACAAACCCGGTTACAATCAACTGAGAATGAGGATGGAGCAATGAAGTACCGGCATTTTTTCCATGATTTCTGAAGATAAGGGGAACAAGGTTTTTATTAGTTTTCATGACATCGAGGTAACGCTTATGGTAAGTTTCGATCACGCGGTGAATTTCATCGGAAGACATCAGCGGAATGTCTCTATTGTGATAAGGATTTTCAATTATTACCTCGTGCCTTCCATAACTATTCATTTTTAAATATATACCCGCTGCTTCTCTAAGGGGATCGCCTTCGGGAATCAAAGCGGGGAATTTGTTTGGAACAACTCTTGTCTGCCAGCTTCCGTTTTTAGCAGGCATTTCCATAAGTACAGATGTCAGTTTATCCACATTACCCGAACAGAAAGGGCAGTCCTTATCATATTCAGGAAGTTCATTTTTTTTCTTTTGGTTGTTAAAGTCCTTAGGACGGTCTCCTCTGTCCGGTGCAAATATCACCCATTCTTTCGTAGCCTTATTCTGTCTTATGTGATTATCACTCATTCCTGTGCTATTTATTTTCCCAATATTTCCTTTTACCGTAATGTTCATATATCCGGTTCTCATATTTCCGTTCAACCGGGCTGGAAGGGTCGTATTCAGGACTATTTTTTATTTCATCCTTTGTCAGTTTGAGATAGAGGTCTGATTCACTCCATACTATTTTTTCAATCCAGTCTAAAGCGATTATAACTTTCTTTCCGGGAAGCAGACTTTTGGTATCGACGATAAGGTAACGTATATTCCATGTGTCTTCATCTGCAAGGAAATCCTCGACGTGCCCTATATGTCCATCGCTTGCTTGAATTCCATAGTTTATTACTGTCCTGCTGCTTCTGAGATTAGGATCATCTTTACCTTCTTTTCTCCTCTTCTCAAGGATTTCCTCTTCAGTTTTTGTTATAGCAGTATTTGCAGGCGGAAAGGCTCCGATTGTGGGTCCCCCGATCCCTGTCCAGTACATCGGCCAGCCGTAATAACCAATCAGCTCGGTTTCCTTCTGCCTGGATACTGGTCTTTCCTTATCGACTTCGGGACTATCTTCGATCTGCTGTTTATCCAGCTTTACCTCGAAGATTTTTTCCTCCCAGTTAAGCGACTTAAATGATTCAGGTGATATAAGTACCAGCTTCTCAGCTAGCCAGCTTCCTGTATCAACAATGATGTACCGGATAATCCATGTCTGGTCATCAAAATAGAATTCGTGAAGTTTGCCTATCCCTCCGTCTATTGCTTTTATCTTAAATCCTTCCATTTCTTTCAGGCTGCGTAGCATAGTTCCTCCTGCCGTTATTTATCGCAACTTATTTCTTAATAGGAACTTACGAATTGAATGCCCAAGGAGTGTTTGGCTGTATCACACAAGAAAGGAAAAAAGGGAGAATTCCGATATCTTTTGTGATTGATAACTATCAGCTTACTTTTTTCTGATGTTTGTCGCAAAAATAGGCCGACCTTCCGCCTATTGTTTTTTTCCTGATTTTTCCGCTGCACCTTGGACAGTCTTCCCCTGGTTCCCTGTTAGGAAGCAGGTAAGTTCGCGGCATCTTCTTTACATCGGTGTCAACATCTATAACTTTATTAAGAACTTTATTCATCATATGATAAATCTTCGCAACCTGGTCTCCGTTCAGCTTCTCTGTTTTTGAAGAGGGGTGGATGCCGGCATTAAAAAGTATTTCATCAGAATAGACATTACCTATACCCGAAATGGTTTTCTGGTCCATTAATGTGGATTTAATGGCTCCGCGTTTTCCATCAAGAATCTCACGGAACTTTGATAGATTAAAATTATCAGCAACCGGATCGGGACCAAGTTTCTTCTTTTCGATAAATTTTTGTTTGTTGTCTATTAAAAAGATTTTGCCGAATTTCCTCGGACAGTCAAACGCAAGGTGGTATCCATTTGAAAAGTTTATCAGCATCCTTGTATGATCAGGTTTCTCATCCTCATTTTTGTAGTATTGAAGACGGCCGGTCATTCCGAAGTGAAGCCCAAGGATTTTATCATTATTCGTATGTGCAAAAAGGTATTTAGCATGCCGGCTTGTCTTCTTAAACTTATCATTTTTCAAATTCATCTGCAGGGATTTGAAAGAAACTCCTTTCAGCATTCTCTTCGTATAAGCCTCAACCTTCTGAATTTTTTTATGAAGGGAAGTCCTGTTAAAATATTTTCTGAAACTTTCGACATCTGGGAGTTCCGGGCATGGCTATTCCTTTCTATTTTATTTGAAAAAATAGAAGGGAATGAGGAAAAGTTTTGTGATAGCATAAACAGGAATTACTGAAGTTTCTTTTTAATCAGCCTGGAAATTTTATCTCCGATACTTAAAGATGCTGTGGCAGCTGGTGAAGGTGCATTTAGAACATGAACCATATTACCTGTTTCGACGATTCTGAAATCATCGGTCAGTCTACCGTCTTTTTCCAGGGCCTGGGCTCGAACACCCGCTCCTCCGGGCTCGATATCGTTCCCGGTTATCTCAGGAATTAATTTTTGAAGGGAGTGTACGAAAGAAGTCTTGACGAGAGAACGGTAATACTCTTTGAACCCCATTTTATAGTGTTTCATGGCCATTTTCCAGAATCCCGGAAAGGCTGCCATTTGCAGAACATCACCTAAAGAAAAATCACTTCGAGCATACCCTTCCCGTTTGAAAGCAAGAACTGCATTTGGACCTGCTTCGACTCCTCCTTTCATCATCCTGGTGAAATGTACCCCAAGAAAAGGGAATTTGGGATCGGGGACGGGATAAATCAGGTTTTTAACGAGGAATTCTTTTTCCTTCTTAAGTTTATAATACTCACCGCGGAAAGGAATGATCTGCAGCTCCGGATCAACTCCGCACAGCTTTGCTATTTTGTCAGAGTACAGTCCGCCACAGTTTACCAGTAGTCTGCAGTTAAACTCACCCCTGGTTGTCTCTAATGTAAGTTTATTACTGTTTTTCTTCAAAGCCAAAAATCTGCAGCCAGGTATGAACTCACCGCCGTTTTCGTTAAATATTTCAAGATATTTATTTGTAACCTGTTTATAGTCCACAATTCCGGTCTCGGGAACCAGCAATCCTGCAATACCCTGTATATGCGGTTCATATTCTTTAATTTCATCCCCGCGGAGTCTTCTAATTCCTTTCAAGCCGTTTGCTCTCCCTCTCTCCTCAAGCATTTGAAGAAGGGGTATCTCTGTTTCATCAGTTGCAACAACGATTTTCCCGCAGCGTTCGTGATTGATAGCATTCTGTTCACAGAAACGGTACATCCGTTCTCTACCCTCCACACAATTTTTTGCCTTAAGAGAACCGGGTTTATAATAGAGACCGCTGTGAATTACACCGCTGTTATTTCCAGTCTGGTGGGAGGCAGGTTCATTTTCTGTCTCAATTACCATAACCGTGTAACCTGAGGTCTGTTTCAGGAGCAATGCAGAAGCCAGACCGACTATTCCTCCCCCGATTATGATTACATCACTATTTGTATCAGGTTTCATTTTGAAAATTCACGTTTCGTGACTGTAAATTTACACTTATGTTAAACTTTATGCACTATTTCGGGTGTCACTAAATTGTATTTTGAAATACTTTAACATTAAAGAGACAGGAATTAAATCAATAAGCAAAACAGTAATTATGAATAGAAAACAAAAAATTACCCTGCTGGCGGGACTCCTGATTATTGTTGCCGCATTTATTGTGTGGATTTCATTCGGTGGAGAACTTTTTACAAAAACACAGGTCTTAATAGAGAAAAAAGATGAACTTTTTGGCACCACTTACAAGGAATGGCAGGATAAGTTTATATGGGGACTCGACTACACCCTGTATGTATCCGGAGCAGCTGTGCTGGTATGCGGTGTATTATTTTTTGTATTCAGAAAAAAGAAGGTAACACAATGAAAATTATTATAAATACCATATCTCTTATAATCCTTTTCACGGCTTTAATCCCGGCACAGGGATTTAATGTACAGACGAAAGGAGAACAGACATTCATCTTTAAATCCGGCAGCACGAACCAGGCATCATTTTATAGCACTACTACTCTCGAGGATGTACAGGGATTAACTAAAGAGATCGGCGGATCAGTCACCTTCGATGTAAATGACTTCAGCACTGTTCATGGTGAAATTTCATTTCCCGTTCTATCTTTAAATACCGGGATCGACAAGATGGTTAAGGATTTGAGAAGTGATTCGTGGCTGGATGCAGAAAAGTATCCCGAAATTTCTTTTAAGGTTAAAAAAGCCGTTAATATCAAACAAATATCTGACGGAAAGATAGAAGCTGACGTTATAGGTGATTTTTTCCTGCATGGGGTTACAAAAGAGGATACGGCTAAAGCTACCATAACCTACCTCGAGGAAAGTCCGGTTACTCAGCAGAGGATGCCTGGAGATTTATTGGGAGTTCAGGCAAAATTTGATATTAAATTATCCGATTATAACATAAGACATATGCTCCTCGGTAAAAGGGTGGCCGAGAAAATAGAAATAACTGTAAATCTTGTCGGTTCAGATAAGGTATCCTTATAATATTTCCGGAATTGTAGTTGTTTGCTTCTTTCAGTCGGGGATGACCCGAAGTATTCCAAATGCTCTCTTAGATATTCGGCTGAATCATGGCTTGATATTGTAACTTTGACCTGGCAGAGGAGGAAAATCTCAGCGCCAGGATGCTTCCATCTGCTCCCCTTCATAACGGACTTAAATTCGTAAAGATAAATTTCTGCATAGCTTTAGTTGCAGTTTATACACTTTTCAACATACGTTCCACATACGTTTCTTATTCCCTTCATTAGCTTTTTTTCGGGGAATTATGGGTGATGATTACGCAGATATTTATATTTGCGGATGATTTAATCATATAGAGTAGAAATGAAAAAAACCATAACTGTTTTCGGAAGTTCGAGGCCCATAGAAGGAGAGGAAGAATATATTACTGCATACAAACTTGGAAAACAGCTGGCTCAAAAGGGATTTAACATTTGTACCGGAGGATACCAGGGAATCATGAATGCCGTAAGCAGGGGTGCAAAAGAAGGCGGGGCAGAAGTAACTGGAATTACTGTAAGGGGATGGGGTTCAATTCCCAGTAAATACCTGACAAAAGAAGTGAAATGTGAGGACCTAAATGAAAGACTTCAAAAACTTATTGAGAAAGGAGACGCTTATGTTGTTTTACAAGGCGGAACAGGGACACTTCTTGAACTTGCCCTTGTGTGGGAATTGATTAATAAAAAGATACTTCCGGTAAAACCAATAATTTCACACTCAATGATGTGGAAGAAGATCGCTGAAATAATCGATAGACAGCTTACACTGGAAAAAAGGGTAACAGGACTGGTAAAGAATTTTAACACCGTTGAAGAGATAGCCGATTATATTTCTGATGAGCTTACTGATTAAGGAAATCACTTACTGCACCGTAAACCATATCGACGGTTAATTCTTTTATACATTTGAAGAGAATATCGTCTCTGAAACAAATTAAGGGACGGGGAGAATAAATGAAGCATGGAGAGCAATCAAGATTTAACCTTACTATGTTATGCTCTGTCCTCCATGGATGTATATAATGCGGATTAGTAGGACCCAGAATAGCTACGACCTTCAGATTCAGTGCTGAGGCAATGTGCATAAGGCTTGAATCGTTTGAAACAAAAACATTGCATCTCGCCATAATTGCAGCGCTCTCAGCCAGGTTTCCTGATTCTATTACCCGGGCATTATCTGATTTTATTTCATCTCTGATCTTATTCTTAAGGCCGGTTTCTTCCGGACCACCGAAGATCAGGATCTTCGCCCCGTTTTCTCTGATCAGTCTTTTCCCCAGTTCCGCAAATTTCTCAGGCTCCCATCTTCTTTTCTCTTGATTTTTTAACGTTGCTGAACCCGGGTGGAAACCGATTATAAGGTCAGAATCATTAAGGTTATTCGTTGAGAAAAAATTGAGAGCAAAGTTCTCGTCGCCCATAGTCAATGGAAAGCTGAGGGAAGGTTCTTCATTAAGATTTTTATCCAGCAGTTTTTCTACCAGCTTAATGTTTGTCTGTACGTTATGAGTATTATCATTTTCAGTAACCCTGATATTATTCAGGTCCCCCAGGTTCTGAAGATCTTTCCGGAGGTATTTTACTCCCGCTCTCTTTTCCGCACCAGCTATGAAATTAATAACATTATACTCTTTGCGGTTTGATGGATAAACATTAATTGAAGCATCATATCTTTTCCTAAGGCCAAGCAGAAACTTCAGCGAACGTACTGCGCCTTCTTTCAGGAAGTCAAAATAATATACTTCATCAAGGTCGGGATTCCGGTCGTACATATCCTTCACCCCTTTGTACATCACGAGGGCTTCAATCCGGGCTTCCGGCAGTTCACTGCGCAGTAATCTGAGCGCCGGAGTAAACATCAATGCATCTCCGATTCCGGATAGAGCGAGGATAAGTATCTTCATCAATATTTACTTATAGTTTAATCTATAAAAAAATAAGCGGCGCAAAGGCCGCTTATAAAATAATTATCTTAATATGCTATTTGCCGGTGTCAGGCTTAGGAACCGTATCAACCTCCACACGATCCTTTTTAGCCAGGTTAGCATATTTAGCAATGTTGGCTTTTACGTTAGGATCGTTTGGATACATCGCACCGAGTCTCTGCCAGATTCCCAGTAGTTTGCTGTAGTCCTTAAGGTTTTCATAGGTTTCAATCAGAATACGGTAAGGATTATAATACGACTGAACATCATTCGGATTTTGTTCCAGTCTCTTTAATGCTTCTGTTTCAACCTCCGCAGCTATGTCTTTATATTGTTTCATAGCCCCGGCATTCCAATACATATTGCCTACCTCAAAGAGTATCTCATAATCCATCGGAATATTTTCCCTCGGAATCTTCTTTTCCATTTCATCCAGAACAGCAATTGCCTTCTGATCCTTGTTTGTATTTATATCATAGATGGCGAGTCTCATAAAAGCATTACGATAATTCTGTGTCATTCTTACATGATTATCATCAAAGAAAATATGGGGATTATTGAGACCCCGGAATTTAAAGCCTGGTTTATAGGTTTTGCTGTATCCGGGATTCTCTATAAGTTCTTTTTCAAGTATTTCAGGATTTACAAACTCAACTCCCGGTTTCCTCTTTTCAGGCACCAGTCGGAGAGCCATCCCTTCCATCTTCAGGTAATCCTGCAGACCAATTTTACTATCATCACTACAGGTTACTGCAAAGTAAATCGGTCTCTGCCAGTTATTGGCCTCAACTATTTCCTTAACCATAAGGTCCTGCACTCTGACAGCCTTAACCTGTCCGAAGGTCAGTGTATTTTTCATCGTAAATTGTATGGCTCCCTGTTTCATTACAGATGAATCAGATATATCATATATCTGGTAGACATCCTTAAGTGCCTGCTGGGTGTTAGCTTTCGGTACTGGTATTGTAACCTTCTGAGGTTCCCACTGTACCGGCCTTAGCTGGTTTATCTGATCATCGCTCATCCTGATATTTAAGGTACCCACACCATAAGGATCATTATTCTTAAGCTGTTCAATGTACCAGTTTGTATTAAGAAGACTGAGATTAGCAATCCTAATATCACGCCTGACTCCCTCCACATCCTGGAGGTACCAGAGAGGGAATGTATCATTATCACCATTGGTAAAGAGCACCGCATTAGGTGCACAACTTTGAAGCAGGTTATATGAATAATCCCAGGGCACCCAGTTATGTGAGCGGTCGTGGGTGAAGTAATTGGTTTTATACATATTGTAAGGAACAAAAATCACTCCGAATACCATTATACCGACTATGCTGGCAGTTCTCACACTCTCAGCGCTTATCTTCTCCATTGCCAGATCTATCAGTCCGCGCACACCTATGGCTATCCAGATGGAGAAGACGAAGAATGCTCCCACATAAAAGTAATCCCTTTCCCTGGGTTGAGGCTGCTGCTGGTTTTGGTAGAAAGCGGTAAGATAGCCCATAAGGATGAACATCACCATAAAGGCTGCGGCCATCTTCCAGTCCTTCTTAAAATGGAAGTAAATGCCCAGCAGTCCAAGCAGGAGAGGAATGGCATAAAGTGAGTCCTTTGTGCTTCCATCGAAGTGGATGCCTCCCAGAATATTTCCGAAGAAGTTGCCAATCTGGTTGAAGGGGGCGATATCGGGACCATCATCCTGCTGCCAGCCTTCACGTCCTGCATAGTTCCAGAACCAGTACCTTGTCATCATATGATTCATCTGGTATCGCCAGAAGAAGTCGAGATCGCTTGAGTAATTGTTATACACCACCATCTGATGAGGTTCTGTGGCAAACCTTCTCTTGAAGGTCGGGAAATCTCCATACTGATCACGATTCAGGTAGCTTACAAGTTCTGTAAAGTTATCTGGGTCATTCTCATTCATCGGGGGCTTCATATTAGCGCGGATTATCACCATCGCAAAGGTCGTAAACCCTATAAGCACAAATATGAACGACATAAGAGATAAGTGAAGCGTAGGCTTATTCTCTCGCCTTGCGTACATAACTCCGTACCATAACGCTCCCATTATTACTGCCAGAACCACAACGGCAAGAAAGCTGTTATCCCCAGTTATTCCTGCTATAACCTCGGGAAAGAATTTAACCATTCCGGGGTAGGTAACAAACAGAGCGATACCGCCGATTATAAGCGGCATATAGAATGAATTTCTTGTAAATATTTTCTTATAAAAGATACCCATTATCAGTGCGCTTATACCCACTGCAATCAGCTTGAACTTTGTATCATATGCCTGGTACTCTTCGGGTGTCGGCGGTGTAGTGGAGGTAGTGCTCGCCCACATTGCCAGGGAAATAACTACAAGAAGAGCTGCGTGAGCAAGGAATATATATCCGGTTTTCTTTAGTGCCTCCTCATCGGTAACATACTTCCGGAACAGAATTATCATCACTACAGGTACAATCGCAAGGACCGCCATCAGGTGCACTCCCGTCGCAATTCCTATCAGATAGGCGATCATTAGAATGTATTTTTCATTATCCGGATTTTCTGCCTTCTCACTCCATACGATTATCAGCCAGGTAAGAAAAGCAACCAGGAAGGTACTGAAAGCATAAACCTCAGCCTCAACACCATTAAACCAGAACGTGTCACTGAAAGAGAATGAAAGTGCTCCAATAGAAGCCGCAAGGTATGTTGCTACTGCATCCAGTGTGCTCTGAGGTGTCTTGCCTCTATAGTTCTCAATCAGCTTAACGGCGATTAAATAAAGGAAAAAAATAGAAAGGGCGCTGGAAAGTACGGAGATCGTGTTAAACCTTAGTCCTATGTTCGCCACAAAAGGCACCATCGAGAATATTTTTCCCAGGAGCAGAAAGAAAGGGGCTCCCGGAGGGTGCGGCACCTGCAGATAGTAGCCTGACGCGATGAACTCACCACAATCCCAGAAGGAAACCGACGGCTGCACCGTTGAGAAAAGCACCAACAGCGATATCAGGAAAGTAACGGCAGCAAATATTTTGTGAAGAACCTTATAATTCATCATTACCTCAAAATGAAAAGAATTAAAAATTACTTACAATGATTTTATTTATCAATGGTAAAAACGAATGCAATATGCACTTTTCCCCTTTCCGCAGAAGCGGATAATAGCAGATCTAAAAAAAATGGAGATAGAATTATTCTTCTTTCTTTTTGAATAAATTATCCAGTTTGGTCCTGTCTGCCGGAACATAATATTTATCGTACAAGTCCTTTAGTTTCCTTAGAGAAACAGAATCAAAATCCTCTTCATCTTTATGCATTTTCTGGAACATTTTGTACATCTCAGTTTCCTCCCGCGTGAACTTCCTTTCGTATCTCCTTAAAGCCTCAAGGTATTTCTGCTGATCTCTGAATGCCAAAGTCTCCTCCGTGATTATTTGAGGAAATAGAAAATTTGTATTTCAAATTAACTATTAAATCTCTCAAAAAACAGATTATTGACATGACAGGTGAACATTTATAAGCCATGAATTATATTTGTAATATTCATCCCCCGGAACGAAATATTTGACGGTTTTGTTTTATAAAAGTTCACATTGTGGAATTAATGAATGAAAAGTTCGAATACACCCCTCGTCTCTATAGTTTTAACTGTTTACAACCGGCAGAATTTCCTCCGGAGATCGCTTAATTCACTTGTAGCGCAGTCATTCCGGAACTGGGAACTGATTGCTATTGATGACGGCAGCACCGATGGTTCGTGCACAGTACTTAAAGAATATGCAGGACTATTTGGTAGTATCAAAGTTTTTAAGCAGGAAAACAGGAAACTGGCTTTCAGCCGGAACAGGGGAATATTTCTTTCCAGAGGAAAATACATCACATTTCTTGACAGCGATGATGAATACAAAGAAAATCATCTGTTGGAGAGAGTAGAATTTATGGAAAAAGACCGTGAGACAGACCTGATTCACGGAGGTGTTATGATCATAGGGGATGAATTTGTGAGGGACAAAGATAACAGGTACTGCTTTATTCATCTCTCAGAATGTACAGTTGGCGCCACTTTTTTCGGGAAACGCCGTATTTTTGAATCTTTAAATGGTTTTAGAGAAAATATATACAGTGAAGATTCCGAATTTCTTGTGCGGGCTGAGAAATTATTTAAGGTGCAGAAAGTTGATATTCCAACATATATTTATCACAGGGAAATAGAAGATAGTATCACACATAATTATGTTCCCTGACAAATACCTATATTATAAAATTTATAAACCGTACGGAATGCTTTCCCAATTCACTGATTCCGAAGGAAGATCAACCTTAAAAGATCTGTACAGCTTTCCCCAAAATGTCTATCCTGTGGGGAGACTTGATGCCGATAGTGAAGGTCTCCTTTTATTAACAAATGATAAATCTTTAACTGATGCTTTGCTGAATCCTTCAAACAGGCATAAAAGAGAATACTTGGTTCAGGTCGAAGGACGTCCTGATAAAGAAGATATTGAAGCTTTGGAACGAGGTGTTCTTATAAAAAACAGGAAAACTCTTCCGGCACATGCTGAAATCATCCCGGAACCTCCAGTGCCTCCGAGAGATCCGGCCATAAGATTAAGAAAAAATATTCCTGAGACCTGGATCAGAATAATTCTTACTGAGGGAAAGAACCGGCAGGTGAGAAGAATGACAGCATCAATTGGTTACCCGACTCTCAGGCTCATAAGGTCAAGAATAGAACAGGTTGAATTAGGAAAAATGAATCCCGGGGATGTTATGCATTTAACCGAAACCGAAATAAATTATCTGAAGGAATTAAAAAAGGCAGCTGGATGAGGCTGCCTGAATAAATGAATTTTATCTGTTCATGACGCTGGAAGCTCTGAAGTACAGTGGGAACAGCGTGTGGCGCTGAGAGAAATTTTTTCAAAGCAATAGGGGCAATTCTTTGTAGTTGGAGCCTCCGGAGGTATCTCCTCCTGTTTTTTCTTCAGGTTATTAATAGATTTTACAACCATGAATATAGCGAAGGCTACAATAATGAAGCTTATGAGCGTGTTAATAAAAATGCCATAATTGATTGTAACAGCGCCGGCTTTAGTAGCGGCATCGACTGTAGCATATGGTCCCTGTGCAACCATCCCTTCTTTTATGACTACGAATAAATTCGCGAAGTCGACATTACCAAGCAGCAGACCTATTGGTGGCATGATTATGTCGGAGACAAGAGATTTAACAATCGTTCCGAAGGCAGCACCTATCACGATACCAACTGCCATATCAATAACATTCCCTCTCATTGCAAATTCTCTAAATTCTTTCCACATATAATCTCCCTCAATTGTGAATGAATAAAACTTTGATTCTGGTAAGATTTAGAATATCAGATATAAAATAATCTAATTAAAATTAAATTCCACAATCGTAAAAACATATTTTTCAAATGGTTAGTACACTTCAGTGTAATAAAGTTCAATTTTTCCAATAGAACACAGATTTTGTTCTTTTTATGAGTTATGTTACATGTAGAAGAGTTTAATGACAGGAGGAATCATGTCAAATCAGAATAAAAATTTTAGTCTGACTGCCTTCCTCGTAGGAGGTATTCTCGGCGCTTCTGCATCATTACTTTTTACTCCCCGGAGTGGAAAAGAATTGAGAACAGATATCAAACGCCAGACAGATAATTATTTAAAAGAGGTAAAGTTGAGGCGGGAAACCCTGATTAATCGATCAAAATCAACCGGAGAACTTTTAAAAAGACAAGCGGAAGATCTGATGGAGAGTATAAAAAACTATGCAAACGGGAAAATAGAGAAGCCTCTCGCTGTTATTGAAAAGGAAATTGCCGGTCTAAGGTCAGCTATAAATGCTGCGCGTGCCTCTTATTCAAGCATTCCTGAGATCCATGGAACTCCGGTAGAAGGTGACGGAAAATCTGGTTTAAATGAATATGAAGATGAACTGCTGCCGAAGCATATAGGCATGGGAAAGGGAAGAAACAGAAAAAGTTTCTATTCATAACATTCACCAATGCAATAATTTGTACCGGGCGGAAAACTCCGCCCGAATGTATTTATAATTCTTCTTTAATTACAGGTATATCTGTTCTGATAAAACAGGAGGGGTATAATTTTTTTTCTTACATTCTTAAAGGAAAATAATTAACTTCTGTTATTAAATATATTTTCCCCCGCCAAAACTAATCAAGGTATTTTAATGATTAAAAAATCTACCGTTTTATTATTCCTCATCATTTGCATCTCATTTCCTCTATTTCCACAGGAAAGCAACATTATTAATG
Source organism: uncultured Bacteroidota bacterium (assembly GCA_963764235.1). GTDB lineage: Bacteria > Bacteroidota > Ignavibacteria > Ignavibacteriales > Ignavibacteriaceae > DATFVA01. The sequence goes on from CAVXRO010000006.1 coordinate 344,090, forward strand.
GTGAGCTGATCATCCAGTTCAAACCGAATACTTCACTGGAATATTTTGAGAATTCATTCAGTACTATCGGATTGAAGAGCAGCCGGCTGCTTTCAAAACGGATGAATATATGGCTGTTTAATTACAACACTCAAAAAATATCCCCGGAAGATGTTCTCTTCAGGATAAAGCAGAATAAGAGTGTTAATATTATTCAGTTCAACCATTATATCCGGAAAAGGAATGGAAATGAAATCCTGGAAAATTTCCCGTCTGATCCGATGTTTGACCAGCAGTGGGCACTTAATAACACAGGGCAGTCAGGCGGTACTCCTGATGCTGATGTCGATGCGCCTGAAGCATGGGATATAACAACGGGAGGAGCAACAATCCTTGGAGACACGATCGTCATAGCAATCGTCGACGGAGGCTGCGATCTTAATCATGAAGACCTCAACTACTGGCATAACTCTAATGAAATTCCGGGTAACGGAATTGATGATGACAACAACGGATATATAGACGATTACCGGGGCTGGAATGCATATAGCAATAACGGCAATATTCCTTCAGATTATCATGGAACTCATGTAGCAGGTATAACTTCGGCACATGGAAATAACGGTCTTGGAATTGCGGGAATAAACTGGAATGCACAGGTAATGCCTGTTGCCGCATCATCGGGGACGGAGGCAGTGGTAGTTGCCGGATATTCTTACGTCCTTGCAATGAGAGCACGGTATAATGAATCGAACGGTGCTGAAGGGGCATTTGTAGTTGCAACTAACTCTTCATTCGGAGTTGATTATGGTCAGCCCGAAAATTACCCGATATGGTGCGCAATGTATGATTCGATGGGCATCCAGGGAATATTAAGCTGTGCTGCTACCGCTAATCTTAATATTAATATAGATGAACTTGGGGATGTACCTACAGCCTGCCCGAGTCCTTTTCTTATTTCCGTTACCAATACCACAAGGTATGATCTTAAGAATAATGGAGCAGCATATGGTCTCGAAAGTATTGATCTTGGTGCACCCGGTACCAGCATACTTTCAACCGTTCCTGGCAACTCATATTCCAACCTTACGGGAACTTCCATGGCCACCCCAGAAGTGACTGGTGCAATAGCATTAATGTATGCAGCGGCAGATTCAGGTCTGATGAACAACTATAAAAATGATCCCGCATCAGGAGCTCTTCAGTTCAGGAGCTATCTGTTAAATGGTGTTGATCCTATTGCATCACTTCAAGGAATAACTGCAACGGGAGGAAGACTTAATGTTTTTAACCCGGTAACGGAAGTATCTAATGGAGTTACTCCTGTAGAACTTATTTCCTTCAATGCCGAGGCAAGAAATAATGCTGTCATAATAAACTGGATCACAGCGAGTGAATTGAATAATAAAGGATTTGAAATTGAGAGAGCCGCCCTGGATAATCTCACAGGAATTAAAAGTGAATATATCAAGGTGGGATATATCAGCGGTTCCGGAAGCAGTACTGAAAAAAACAGCTATAGTTTCGAGGATAAAAATTTACAACCCGGAACATATTTTTACAAGCTCAGGCAGTCTGATTTCGGCGGACAGTCGGTTTTCAGCAGTGAAGTTAAGGTGGAGGTCAAAGCCCCGCAGTATTACTCACTTTCACAGAATTATCCTAATCCATTTAATCCTGCAACAACGCTAGGTTTTACACTACCTGAAAGGGCTGTTGTTACAATAAGTATATACAATGTGGTGGGTGAACTTGTGCAAACAGCTGTTAAAAACACCTTTAATGCGGGTTATCAGTCGGTAGATTTCAATGCCTCCGGGTTACCATCAGGAGTTTATGTATACAGAATAGAAGCAAAAGGAGATAGCAAAACCTTTGTCTCTTCGAAAAAAATGCTTCTGCTGAAATAAAATTAATCCTCAATTCTTTAATCAGACCCGGTCCGGTGGCCGGGTTTTTTATTTCCAGCCGGTTATTCTCTTAATGTGAGGAGCAAAAATCACATGACAGTACTAACTACTTAAAAACGGTTCTTTTTATACCTTCCTGTATGAAAAAGAATGGCATTTATGGATGAACTTTTAAAACAATTTCCTTCAATTGCACCTTATATAAAAACGGTGATGCCGTATATAACTCAATATGGTTATTGGGTTATCTTCTTTGCAATTTTCCTTGAAGATTTCGGACTTCCCATGCCCGGTGAAACGGTGCTGATAATATGTTCGTTATTTGCTGCGCTTGGCAAGCTGAATATAGTACTGGTAGGCATTCTAGGATTTTCAGGAGCTGTCCTGGGTGACAATACCGGGTTCGCAATAGGCCATTATGGCGGAAGAAAAATTATTTTGAGCTGGGGCAAATATGTGTTTCTAACCGAAAAGAGGTTAAAGAAACTGGAAGGATATTTCCGCAAACGGGGGGGATTAATCATTACAGTGGCAAGGTTTATCCAGGGTCTGAGACAATTCAATGGAATAGTGGCCGGCATAAGTAACGTCAGATGGAAAAAATTCATTCTATATAATATAATCGGAGCAGTATTATGGGTGGGTATGTGGGTAGGGGCCGCCACTCTGCTCAGCAGTGATAAACAACTTCTTGTAGGGTTTATAAAAAAATCACCGTACATACTTCCCGCAATCTTTCTAACGCCCTTTATTATCGAAGGGGTTTATCATTTGATTAAAAAGTTAAAAAATTAATGTTCTTGAATTTAATTTCTTCCTTTTCTATTATTCCATCCGGCTTTGGTAATTGAAATAAGGAATATAGAATGGAAATGCTGAATTTCAGCTTCCGGTATATCATTAATGATGTCCCTGAAGCTCTGGAGTTTTATAGCGGTTCTCTTGGCTTTAATGTTGAAATGAATCCCAATGAACATTTTGCGATTCTTTCCCGGAAAGGACTCAGATTAATGATCAACACTCCTGCTGGACCCGGCGGCGGAGCACAGCCAATGCCCGATAAAAGCGTGCCCGAACCGGGAGGGTGGAACAGAATACAATTACAGGTGGAAAACCTTGAAGAGACTGCAGACGAATTAGGAAAATCAGATGGTAAATTCAGGAGCGGCATAATTACCGGTATAGGAGCGAAACAGGTTATTATCGAAGATCCTTCAGGAAACCCGGTTGAATTATTTGAACTTAATTCTCAAGGTTAATAAAATATGAGTAAAAACAGGCTTGAAGCATTCAGTGATGGTGTGCTGGCTATAATCATTACAATAATGGTCCTTGAGTTAAAAGTTCCCGAGGGTTCTGATTTTGCCTCGCTCAGGCCGGTTATCCCGATATTATTAAGTTATATTTTAAGTTTTATTTACCTCGGTATTTACTGGAATAATCATCATCATATGCTCCACACAGTAAGGTATGTTACCGGCGGTATCCTGTGGGCAAACCTACACCTCTTATTCTGGCTGTCGCTTTTTCCTTTTACAACATGGTGGATGGGAGAAAATTCTTTTTCCCCTGCAACGCTCGCTCTCTACGGCATTGTGCTGTTCTTTGCTGCTATAGCTTATTTCATTTTACAGACCGTAATAATAAAAACCCAGGGAAAGGATTCTCTCCTGGCAAAGGCAGTAGGGCGTGATATTAAAGGAAAATCTTCACCCATATTTTATCTTGTCGGTATTGCTGTTTCATTCCTTGTTCCATTCCTTGCTGAATTGTTATACGTTCTGGTAGCTTTAATTTGGCTTATTCCGGATAAAAGAATAGAACATTTGGTGAATACAGAAAAAACTTAAATCAGGATTTATTATTTTCTGAATTATTTTAATCATTAAGAGAGAACATAATTGAAAAGACTTGTTCACATTACAGGAAAGAAAGATATTTTTCCAAAGTATCGGGATACCCCTATCGGTCTGCTTCTGGAATACCACAATCTTGAGCGGACTCCCGATAAATATAGTAAGGCCCAGCTCCTTGTAGGGATGTGTATGGATAACCGGAAGCACCTGAATATTCCCGATAACTTTGCCTACATTATAAGAGCAGGCGGAGCAAACCTGAGGTACAGTGAATTTAAAGTGTCATATGCAATCTCTGTAGGTGATGTGGGACATATAGCTTTAATCGGTCACAATAACTGCGGGATGGTTAACCTTATTGCCCGGAAAGATCAGTTTATCGACGGCCTTGTGGAAAAGGCCGGATGGAACCGTGAATGGGCCGAGGAGCATTTTATGCACTTTGCACCGATGTTTGAGATTGGGAATGAAATTGATTTTGTAATAAGTGAAGCTAAGAGGCTGAGAATGAGATATCCTAAAATTACTATAGCACCGATGCTTTACAAGGTTGAAGATACCAGGCTGTACCTGATTAACGAAGAATAAAAACGGCTATGAATATCCAGATAATAGGCACAAAAAAGTGCAGGGATCACAAAAAGCCATGCGGTTTTTTAAGGAGAGGAAAATTCCTTATCATTTTAGGGATCTGACTGAAAAAGGATTGTCGGGAGGAGAGCTGGAGAATATTAAGAGGAACGTTAAGCCTGAAGAATTAACCAACACTGACAGCAAAAGGTATAAAGAAAAAGGAATGGGGTATAGGATTTTTAATATCGAAGAGGAACTTTTAAATGATACTGTTTTAATAAAAACACCTATTGTCAGAAACGGAAATAATTCAACCATAGGTTATACACCTGAAATCTGGCTTGAGTGGCTTAAGTAATAATGATTTATAATTGATAAGCGGCTGGTGGAATTCTGTCAGTGGATTGGAGCAGGCTTTGAGGATTTTTACTGTCCGATACTCCAAGGCATCTCTGGCAACTGGTACAGAAAAACACGTACCTGGTGACCTTCGGAACCTCAAGTTTGCAAATCCACACTTTGGAAATGGTTTCCCCGCAGTTCCTGCATGTTAATTCCAGCTTTTCTTCAACTAATTCTTTCGTCATTATATTCCTTATTTATCCTTTAGACCGGTAAAAAGAAAAATAGTTGGGGAAATGGAAAATTATCTGTATCTGCAAGCCTCAAAATAGCAAAAATACATGTATATAATCATCCCCAAATAAAATCCCCATTTCGAGTATTGTTATAACTTAGGTTTCTGAGTATCTTCCTAATAATAGAAATTACTCATCATAATAGAATCCGAAAATCTCCTTTCAATCAGGATTTTTCATTTTAATTCAGATCAATAATTAATATTCGTCATAGACTTATTTTTATAATTAAAAACAGAATTATATGTCCGCAGATATCATAATAGTCTTTATAATACTGACCGGTGCAATTATCCTTTTCAGCAGAGATAAAATCCCGGTGGATCTTACAGCAATGATTATTATGGCCTCGCTTCTAATTACGGGTATTATAACCCCGGAGGAAGGTATTTCGGGATTTAGTAATACCGCTACGGTCACTGTTGCCGCAATGTTTATCCTGAGTGCGGGATTATTTAATACAGGGGCTCTTAATTTTGTAGGCGAATTTCTGACCAGGATGACGAAAAAAAATTATCTCACAGGTTTAGTTACAATGCTTTTGATCGTTTCGGTTATCTCTGCTTTTATTAATGTAACCGCCGTAGTGGCCATTTTTATGCCTGTAGTAATCCAGATAGCGAACAGATCAGGAATCAGTCCCTCTAAATTCCTAATCCCCCTTTCATTCGGGGCATTATTCGGAGGAGTAAATACCCTTATAGGGACATCTACCAACATCCTGGTCAGTTCAATTGCTTTTCAGCATGGCTTAAAACCCTTCGGAATGTTTGAAATGACTCCCTTCGGGATCATAATCCTCTGTACAGGCATAATTTATCTGTTGTCAACCGCTAAACGTCTTCTTCCTGACAGGAAAGAAGCCGGAAACCTATCGAAGGAATTTCATCTTGAGGATTACATAACCGAAATAATCGTACTTCCTGAATCTCAATCTGTGCATAAAGAAATAAAGGATTCTCCCCTTATGGGGGATCTTGATCTGGATATTATTGAAATTCACCGGGGAGAGAAAAATAAATTCCTTCCTTCCCCGCATACGATCATTATGCCCAATGATATTCTCCGAGTACGCTGTAATATTGAAAAATTAAAGGAATTGCAGACACGTGAAGGAATTGTTCTGAAATCCGAAATAAGTTTCAAGGACTTGAATCTTAACCTTGATGAATCAAGACTGGTAGAAGCTGTGGTGACCTCCGGAAGCAGATTGCGGGGAAGGACCATAAAAAATATAAATTTCAGGGAAACATTCGGCGCAACGGTGCTGGGTATCCGACACAGGGGAAGATTGATGCGTGAAAATCTTGGAAATACGATCCTTATTCCGGGGGATGTTCTCCTTATTGAAGTGAAAAAAGACTGGCTGCCCCAGCTCAGAAGGAATAATGCCTTTGTCATCGTATCAGAGGTAAATCCCCTTAAACAGAAAAAAGAAAAGATTATTCCTGCAGTTATAATCCTCATCGCTGTGGTATCTGCTGCTGCCACTGGGATTTTCCCGATAGTAACGAGTGCTGTAATAGGGAGTGTGCTTTATATTTTATTTAGCATTCTTACTCTTGAGGAAGCCTATAGGTCAATCGAATGGCGGGTCATTTTTCTTCTTGCAGGTGTTCTGACCCTCGGGATTGCAATGGAAAAAACCGGGGCCGCCGGCCTGATCGCATCATCCCTGTTATCTATCCTTGGTAGTTTTGGTCCAACAGCCCTGCTTTCAGCATTCTTTTTTTTGACTCTTCTTTTCACTAATTTTATATCAAATAATGCGACTGCAGCCTTAATTGTCCCGATTGCAATTATTACTGCCGATTCAGTGGGAGTAAGTTCCAGACCTTTTCTAATGGCTGTAACCTTTGCAGCGTCATTAAGTTTTGCCACCCCGGTGGGCTATCAGACAAATACAATGATTTTCGGGCCGGGGAATTATAAATTTTCAGATTTTTTAAGGATAGGGCTGCCGCTTGATATTATTTTCTGGCTCCTAGCGAGTCTGCTTATTCCTGTATTCTTTCCCTTTCACGGAAACTGATTATGAGAGAGTTTATAAATAACATTAAAGAATTTCTGGATATCCCTATTACCCGGATAGGTACAACAGAACTAACGCTCTGGTTAGTTCTTTATTTCCTGCTACTCATTTTCCTCCTGTTCTATGTTACAGCAAAGATCAGAAAATGGGTAGTCTATAAACTCCTTGCAAACAGCAAGACTGACCTTGGCGTCAGGATTGCGATAGGAACTATACTCAGGTATATCGTCCTTGTTATAGGCCTTATAATTGTGCTGCAGACTATCGGCCTGGATCTTAGCGCGATTACTGTGCTGGCAGGGGCTCTTGGAGTGGGGATAGGATTCGGACTACAGAATGTTACTAATAATTTCGTTAGCGGGATTATAATACTCTTTGAGAGACCTATTAAGGTGGGCGATAGAATTGAAGTCGGCGATGTGAGTGGCGATGTAATAACTATATCAATGAGATCAACCACTATTGTAACTAATGATAATATCTCAATAATAGTCCCTAACTCTGATTTTATCTCATCAAAAGTGATCAACTGGAGTTACACCGACAGAAATATCAGATTTAATATCCCTGTCGGGGTATCCTATAATGAAGACCCGGAAATAATCAGGAAACTTCTGCTTGAAGTTGCAGATGAGAACAAAGGAATACTTCAGCAGCCGAAGCCGGATGTATTGTTCAGGGAATATGCCGACAGTGCTCTTGTATTTATTTTGAGGATATGGACAAGAGAGTATATAAACAGGCCGGATGTACTTAAAAGTCAGATATATTATGCTGCATTTAGAAAGTTCAAAGAGCACAATATTGAAATTCCTTTCCCGCAGAGGGATCTTCATATAAAGAATGACGAATTAAAAATTAAAACTTCCTGAGAAAGGTCCTGAATGAAGGCAAAAATCATATTTCTAATGATTCTGGTTGTATTATTTACAGTATTCGTTTCTCAGAACACCGAAGTCGTTACAGTTCGAGCATATTTCTGGCAGTTCCAGATGTCAATTATAGTATTAATTTCGCTCATCGGACTTCTTGGTGTTATTTTCGGGTTCATTATTGCCAAGCTATTTGACAGGCCCCAACGTGAGAAAAATGATGAATTACTTACGAAAAAACGCGATAAAAAGCCTGATAATGAGATAATACGATAAGTTGTGAAATTCCATACTTCCTTGCTTATTGGTTAAATTGATTGTAAATTAGTTTAATTGATTCGCCCTTTTAAGGGCGATTTTTATTTCTATGAACTTTTTTGATAAAAATATCCGCGAGTTGGTAGAGCAGGTAGTCCTTAACACCGGATTTTTTTTGATCGACCTAATAATCAGAGGCGAGAAAAAAAACCGCGTTGTGGAAGTATATATTGATTCTGAAACGAATGTTTCGGCAGAAGATTGTGCCGCTATAAGCCGCGAGATTGACAGAAAGTTTGAAGAGGAAACTATATTTGAATCAGGTTACCGGCTTGAAGTATCCTCCCCGGGTATAAGCAGACCGTTAAAATATTTAAAGCAGTTTCCAAAGCATACTAATAGAAAATTTGATATAACTTACAGGGATTCGGACAGTGTCCTGAAATTTTCAGGAACATTAAAGAGTGTCGAAGGTAACTACCTGGTGTTTCTCAAAAGTAACCGTGAAGAATTAAAAATTGATTTTTCCAATATTATAAAAGCCAAAGTAATAATCAGTTTTTCCTAGAGGAGAAAAAAGAAAGATGAATTCAGAGATTGTAGAATCCTTTGCCCAGATGGTGAGGGATAAAGGTATTGATAAAGACGTATTAGCAGGAATACTGGAAGAGATCTTCGGACTCCTGGTTAGAAAAAAATACGGGGATGAGGCAAAATACGATGTTGTTGTAAATATGGACAGGGGTGATATTGAAATCTTTCTTGAAAGAGAAATCGTTGATGAGGTGGAAGATCCTAACTTACAGGTGAGTATAGATGAGGTTAACCGCAAGGGAAATGAGGAGGAACTGGAGGTCGGAGACGATTTTGTTGAGAAGATCCAACTGGCATCCCTCGGACGAAGGTTAATAACCCTGGCAAAACAGAGTCTGAATCAGAAAATTCGGGAGATTGAAAAGGATATTATATATAACGAATATAAAGAACTTCTTGGTGAAATCGTTGTGGGAGATATATACCAGATCAGAAAGAGCGATATACTGATTAACCATAATAAGAATGAACTTGTTCTCCCGCGCAACGAGCAGATACCATACGAACGTTACAAAAAAGGTGAGACCATCAGGGCGATTGTAAAAGAAGTTCGCAAAGGAAACAGCGGTCCTGTGATTATTGTCTCACGTTCTGACAATATGTTCCTTAGAAGGTTGTTTGAGATAGAAATCCCTGAAATTTATGACGGAATTATCGATATTAAGGCGATTGCACGGGAACCTGGTGAAAGGGCCAAGGTAGCAGTTGAGTCCCAGGATAACAGAATTGATGCTGTCGGCGCCTGCGTTGGAATGAAAGGCGTAAGAATCCACGCAATAGTCAGAGAATTGAATAATGAAAACATCGATGTTATTAATTATTCTGAAGATTCAATAGTATTCATTCAAAGATCACTTGCTCCTGCAAAGCTTAAAAAAATTGAAGTCGATGATGAAGACAAGAAAGCGGTAGTAACTGCCGATGCTGACCAGGTTTCCCTGATAGTGGGAAGGAATGGCGTTAATATAAGGCTTGCTATGAAGCTCACTGAATATGAAATAGAGATTCTCCGTGAAGAAAGACCGCTTGAGGAATATGAAGAGGATATTGAGCTTATTGACCTTAAAGAAGAGCTTGGTGCTGACATTTATGAATTATTGATAAACCACCGTTATGATACTGCGCTGGAAGTTCTACAGGCAGGACCTGAAAAACTTAAAGAAATCGAAGGACTCGATGAGGCCAAGATTAATGAGATTATCGATTTAATTAAAGAACAGTTTGAAGAAGAAGAATAGGATTCTAAACAGATAAGGATATTATGGCTGAAGCCAAATCAAAAAAAATCAGAGTTTACAAATTAGCTTCCGAATATAATTTATCGGCTGAGCAGCTCATAGAATTTCTTAAGAAAAAAGGGCATGAGATAAAGTCTCATATGTCCCTCGTATCGGATGATATGCTCAAGGATATCCAGGACCACTTTAAAAAGGATATTGAAAAAGCAGAAAAACATTATAAAAAGATTGCTGAATTCAATAAAAAACGAATTGAGAGATCTGAAGAGGAAGAGAAGAAGAAAGAAAAGGAAGAAGAGGCAAAAGCTGAAGAAACTGAGTCTCCTGCTTTGGTGGAACAGGTCAAAGAGGAAAAACCTGAGGAGATTGAAATTCCCGAACCTGAAAAGGTTTCCGAAGAAACTGTGATGGCTGAAAATCAACCGGCGGAAGTCAAAGAGCCTGAAGAGCCGAAGGAAAAAGAGAAGGAGAAGAAAGAAGATCAGTTCGTTTCTCCTAAAGAGAATGAGGCAAGCAAAAGAAAAGGCTTAAAGGTCGTTGGGAAGATAGATCTCGATGAAAAGAAATTATCTGAACCTAAAACTGAAAAGACTGAAGAAGTAGCAGGAGAAAAGACGAAACCTGAACCGCTGAAAAGGAAGAAGAAACCAAGAGCGAAAAAGAAATCAGCTGAGGTTACTCCGGAAGAAACTCCTGTTTCAAAAAAGAAGAAAAGAGTTAAGAAATTTGAAATAGATGAAAAGGAAGTTAAAGAGGCTATCAGGAAAACGCTTCTCAGTATGGATGATTCCGTTGCTTCCGGAAGAGCAAGTTCAAGAAAGAAAAAGAGAAAAGAGAGGGAAGCTGAAGAGGAAAGAAGGCTCGAAGAGAAATCGCTTGAAGATAAGAGAATCAAGGTAACCGAATTTATTGCAGTTAATGAGCTGGCAAATTTAATGGATGTCCCTGTAGGGGATGTCATTGCTAAATGTATAGAGCTGGGGCTAATGGTGTCTATTAACCAGAGACTCGATGTTGAGACTATAACACTTGTTGCCGATGAATTCGGATTTGATGTAGAATTTCAGAGTGAATATACTGCGGAGGCGCTGGAAGATACTCCTGATGAACCTGAAAATTTACAACCAAGGCCCCCGGTCGTTACTATCATGGGGCATGTAGATCACGGAAAAACATCACTTCTTGATTATATCAGAAGATCGAATGTGGTTGCAGGTGAATCCGGCGGTATCACTCAGCATATAGGAGCTTATAAAGTCGATGTCGGAAACGGGAAAAATATTACTTTCCTGGACACCCCCGGTCACGAGGCATTTACAGCAATGAGAGCGAGAGGTGCGCAGCTGACAGACATTGTTATCCTTGTTGTGGCTGCTGACGATGCCGTGATGCCTCAGACAGTAGAGGCAATAAATCATGCCCAGGCTGCGGGAGTTCCTATTGTTATCGCTATAAATAAAATTGATAAACCGGGTGCTAATATCGATAAGATAAAACAGCAGCTGGCTGAAAGGAAAGTGCTCGTTGAAGACTGGGGCGGAAAGAATCAGTGTGTTGAGATTTCTGCCAAAACAGGTCTTAATGTCGATACTCTTCTTGAGAAAATCCTCTTGGAGGCTGAACTTCTCGAATTAAAAGCTAACCCCGAACGGGCCGCCAGAGGTGCTGTTGTTGAATCAGAACTGGATAAAGGCCGCGGAATAACGGGGACTATATTGGTTCAGAAAGGAACACTTAAAATCAGTGATCCTTTTGTGGCCGGAATTTACCAGGGCAAAGTTAGGGCAATGTTTGATGAACGCGGAAATAAAGTTGAAGAAGCAGGTCCTTCCACTCCGGTTCAGGTACTTGGTTTCGAAGGATCCCCCCAGGCTGGTGATACTTTCGTCGTTGTTGAGTCAGAAAGAACTGCACGAGAAATCGGAATAAAGAGACAGCAGCTTAAGAGAGAACAGGATCAGAAACAAGTCAGACATGTTACGCTTGACGAAATTGCAAAACAGATCAGTATCGGTGGTGTAAAAGAGCTTGCACTTATTGTTAAAGGCGACGTCGATGGTTCTGTAGAGGCATTATCTGACTCGCTTATGAAACTTTCTAATGAAGAAGTAATTGTGCAGGTAATTCATAAAGGCGTAGGCGGCATATCCGAAAGTGACGTTCTGCTTGCTTCTGCTTCTGATGCAATCATTATCGGTTTCCATGTCAGGCCTAACCTGAATGCCAGAAAACTTGCTGAAACACAAAATGTTGATATAAGATTATACAGCGTAATCTATGATGCAATCAATGAAGTCAAGTCGGCCCTCGAAGGACTACTCTCCCCGGTACTTTCAGAGGAAGTTGTGGCAACGCTTGAAGTACGCGACACTTTCAAAGTTCCTAAATCCGGAACTGTTGCAGGATGTTACGTACAGGACGGCAAGATAATACGTAACAATAAAATAAGACTCATTAGGGACGGAATCGTAATTCACGAAGGTGAGATTGGTTCACTTAAGAGATTCAAGGATGATGTCCGTGAAGTTGATGCAGGATATGAATGCGGACTTAATATCAACAACTTTAATGATGTTAAAGTTGGAGATATTATAGAAGCATATAAAATTGTAGAAACGAAGAAAAGATTAGCTTAGTATAAACGGAACACTGCGGGATGGTAGAATGGCTTATAGAATTGATAAACTTGAACACCTTATAAAGGAAGAAGTCAGCATGATATTTCTGTATAAATTACAGGATCCTGCATTCGGACTTCTTACTGTAACTAATGTTAAGGTGAGTCATGATTTAAAGATAGCAAAGATATATATATCTGTCTTCGAAAAGGAAAAAAGAGAAGCTGTCCTTGAAAAGATAAGGGACAAAACAGGATTTATAAGGACAGAGCTGGCTCACAGGATAAGGATCAAGTTTATTCCTGAATTAAAGTTCTTTATTGATGATACTCTTGATTATGTTGAAAAAATTGAAGGCCTGATTAAAAAAATTCACGAGAATGATAACAAAGAAGACCATTTATAAAGATTTTGATTTTCAGGCCGGAGAAGTAATTTTAATCGATAAACCCAAAGGATGGTCATCTTTTAAGGCGGTAAGGTCAATCCGAAGTACTGTTAATGTTAAGAAAGTGGGTCACGCCGGTACACTTGATCCGATGGCAACGGGTCTCCTGATTATCTGCACTGGCAAAAAAACAAAATCAATTTCTGAATACCAGGGAATGTATAAGGTTTATGAAGGTGCGATTACACTTGGCAAATCCTCACCGTCAATGGATGCTGAGACAGAAATAACGGAAGTTAAATCCTTAGAAGGTATAACAGAAGATATGATCCTGGCAGAAAAGGAAAAATTTACAGGCAGAATAAAACAGGTTCCTCCAATGTTCTCAGCCTTAAAGGTAAAGGGCAAGCCTCTTTACAAATTGGCGAGACAGGGAAAAGAAATAAAGAGAGAACCCCGGGAGATTGAGATCTATGAGTTCGAAATAAAAAAAATAGATCTTCCCGACATTTTCTTCAGGATCAAATGTTCAACCGGCACATATATAAGATCGATTGCCGGCGAATTGGGAAATAATCTAGGATGCGGAGGCCTCTTAAGCAGACTTCGCAGAACAGCTATTGGCAGCTATGATGTTAATGATGCCTTACTTCCCGATGAATTTATTGAAAAGTTAAACCCGGCAGGCAGAATTGCCTGATCTCTTAACTTATTGCCGGTATATGACTTACAGGAAAAATATTTTATTTTCTATTAAAATAAGTTATATTTAAAGGTTATTGTTTGATTTAAGTATTGTATGAATATATTTAACGATATCTCTGACATAAATAAAGATGAAAATACTTTTATAACGCTGGGAACTTTTGATGGTGTGCATCTGGGCCATCAAAAAATTATTGATAGATTAATCAGTAAGACCAGGAGTGCAAACGGGAGAAGTTTCCTGATCACTTTTCACCCTCACCCGCGGAATGTTATCTCACAAAATACTGATTTTAAGATACTAAGCACCCCCACTGAAAAAGCTGCTGTGCTGGAAAAGCTCGGTATAATGAACCTGCTGGTTATCAATTTCACAAAGGAATTTTCACAGCAAACAGCAGAGGGTTTTTTTAAGAATTATATAATAGATAAAATAGGAATTAAAGACATCATAATCGGATATGATCATCATTTCGGAAAAGGACGGGGAGGAGATGAATCGACCCTGAGAGAAATGGGTGGTCAGTACGGTTTCGGAGTTGAAACTGTTGAGGCATTCCGCCTGAAAGGAGAAATTATAAGCAGTACTAAGATCAGAAAGGCCCTTGCTGATGGAGATATTAAGACGGCAAGTGCATACCTTGACCGTAATTACGAGTTCTCCGGTCTCGTAGTTGAGGGAGACAAACGCGGAAGAGAACTCGGCTTTCCGACTGCTAATATAATAATCGATAATGAACATAAGCTTCTGCCGGATCTTGGAATCTACCTGGTTGAATTTTTTGTCAGGGATGAAAGACACTACGGGCTATTAAGTATTGGTAAGCGGCCGACCTTTTATAATTCAGGTAAAATAGTGCCCGAAGTTTATATTTACAACTTTGACAAAGAAATCTACGGAGAAAAGGTGAGAGTCTCCGTTCTCAAACGGCTTCGTGGAGAAGAAAAATTTTCGTCCGCTGATGAACTGGTTGCCCAGATGAAGGTTGATAAAAAGAACGGAATTGAAATTATCAGAACACTGGAACCCGTTAACAAAAATTAATATTTAATAAATAATTAATCCCGGTTACGACTGGGGTTACATCGTATAATAAAAAGTAAGGATAGTATAATGACCAAAGAGGAAAAACTCGGTATAATTAAAAAATTCGGCGGCAATGAAAAAGATTCAGGTAAAGCTGAGGTTCAAATCGCAATTCTTACCGGGAGAATTAACGAACTAACCGGCCATTTTAACACGCATAAAAAAGATCACCATTCAAGAAGAGGATTGATGATGATGGTTGGTAAGAGAAGAAGACTGCTCGATTATCTTATGAAAAAAGATATCAGCAGGTATAGGGCGGTAATCCAGGAATTAAACATCAGAAAATAAAAAGAAATTAAGAAAGAATTAAAGGTTAAAAATGTTTGTTTCAAAAGAAGTTGAGATCGGCGGAAGGAAGTTTTCTATAGAAACCGGCCGGTTTGCTAAACAGGCTAATGGTGCGGTAATGGTTAGATACGCCGATACAATGGTTCTGGTTACTGCAGTTGCGGCCGAAGAAGCTAAAGAAGACCAGGATTTTTTTCCCCTGCAGGTCGAATACAGGGAGAAGACATCAGCTGCAGGTAAATTCCCCGGCGGTTATATTAAGAGAGAAGGAAGACCTTCTGAAAAAGAAATATTAAGTGCACGTCTTGTTGATCGTCCTATTCGTCCCTTGTTCCCCGATAATTACACTAACGAGACACAAATAATAGCATTCGTGCTCTCTTATGATGGTGAGAATGATTCAGATGTACTTGCTGCTACCGGTGCATCTGCAGCACTGCTGATCTCCGATATACCTTTTAACGGGCCTATCAGTGAAATAAGGGTTGGAAGGATCAACGGTGAATTCGTAGCGAATCCTACTCACCAGCAGTTGAAAGAGAGCGACCTGGAACTTGTAGTAGCCGGAACAGCAGATTCGATAATGATGGTTGAAGGCGAATCAAAGGAAGTTGGTGAAGCTGATCTCCTGGGTGCATTGAAGTTTGCACAGGGAGAAATTAAAAAGTTAATTAATCTTCAGAATGAACTCAGGCAGGAAGTTGGAAAGGCAAAACGGGAAGTCCCTGTAAAAGAAATTCCTGAAGGAATCGAAACTGCTGTAAAGCAAAAAGCACTTGAACCATTTAAGGAAATTGTTCATTCTGTTTTGTCCAAGGAAGAAAGAAGCGCTAAAAACAAAGAGCTTACCAATTCAGTGGTTGAGCAGCTGAGTGAAGCCTTTCCCGAGTCTGAAAAGATCATCAAGAATATTATGCACGATATCGAGAAAGATCTAATGAGGAAGAGGATACTCGATGAAGGAATCAGACTGGACGGCAGGAACACTACCCAGATAAGACCTATTACCGTGGAAACAGGTGTACTGCCAAGAACTCACGGCTCGGCTTTATTTACCAGGGGTGAAACCCAGAGTTTAACTTCGGTAACCCTCGGAACTAAAAATGATGAGCAGACCGTAGATGGTCTCGTTGAGGAATACTCCAAAAAGTTTATGCTTCATTACAATTTTCCGCCCTTCAGTGTCGGTGAAGTCGGACGTATGACCGGTGTCGGAAGAAGGGAAATCGGACACGGGAACCTCGCCGAGCGGGCATTGAAAGTTATGTTCCCTGAAGAATCGGTTTTTCCCTATACTGTCCGGATAATTTCCGATATACTGGAATCAAACGGTTCTTCATCAATGGCTTCCGTATGCGCGGGCTCTCTTGCATTATTTGATGCGGGAGTACCTATGGGAAAACCTGTCGCAGGAATTGCCATGGGACTGGTAAAAGAAGGAGAAAAACATTCCGTTCTTTCCGATATCCTTGGAAATGAAGATCACCTGGGAGATATGGACTTCAAAGTTGCCGGAACAGAAAAAGGAATTACCGCCTTCCAGATGGATATTAAGATTGAAGGAATTTCCTTTGAAATTATGGAAAAAGCTCTTAACCAGGCAAAAGATGGAAGAATGCATATTCTCGGTATTATGAATGAATCAATCAGTCAGCCGCGTGAACATCTTTCTCCTTATGCTCCAAGGTTAATCCAGATACAAGTCGAAACTGACCAGATTGGTCTAATAATTGGACCCGGCGGAAAGACCATCCAGGGAATGCAGAGATTGTTTGGTGTCGATATTAATATTGAAGATGACGGAACTGTAAGTATTGCATCACCTGATCGCGATAGTGCCGCCAGATGCAAAGAGCATATTAAAAAATTAACGGCAACACCTGAAGTCGGTGAAATTTACGACGGTGTTGTTACCAAGATAATGGACTTCGGAGCCTTTGTTGAAATTCTTCCCGGTAAGGAGGGGTTACTGCATATCTCTCAGATCGATAACAAGAGAGTAGATAAAGTAAGCGATTACTTTAAACAAGGCGACAAAGTTACGGTAAAGCTTTTGAAGGTAGAAAACGGGAAGTATTCTTTAAGCAGAAAAGAACTTCTCAAGGAAAACAGTAAAGAAAGCCATACGCAAGCTAAGTAAGATTTTCTGCCGGATGAATAATCCGGTATATTTTTAAATAACAATATTCGCCTGGAATGGAAACCGTGTATTTAAATCGTATCAGGTTTTTGGTTTTACTATTCGTTCTGAAAAACAGTGCCTATTTTCCTTCTGCTGAAAGCATTGGTTCAGAAGGAGCACTGCCGGCTTACGTTCTAAGCGAGGGATGCATCAAATTTTTTAAAATGAAATATCTTGTTTCATTGAAAGAGTTTGTCCTTTATGACAAAAGAAATTATAATAAATTCTTCTACCACCCAGACCCGCGTAGCGATCACCGAAGAAGGAAATTTAGTCGACTTTTTTGTTGATTACCCTGAAAACCGCAGGATGGTTGGTGACATGTACCTGGGAAGAATAGCCCGTGTGCTTCCAGGTATAAGGGCTGCCTTTGTAGATATAGGCATGAAACACGACGCCTTCCTTCATTTCTCTGATATAGGTGAAACGACTAAACAGCTTCAGGATATGATCGGTGAGGATGATTCCGATGTTGATGACGAGGACGATGATGAATCACCTCAGCAGCAGAGAAATAACAACCAGCAGAATTACAGGAGCCGTGAATCGAACGTTCCGCACCTCCATAAGGGACAGGATATCATCGTTCAGATCACAAAAGAACCTGTAAACAATAAAGGTGTTCGCGTAACATCATCTGTCTCCCTCCCGGGAAGATTTTGTGTTCTCCTTCCTTTTGATAATAAAATCGGTGTTTCAAAACGAATTTCCGATTTCAAGGAAAGAAGGAGACTAAGGCATATCGCCCGCGGCATCCTGCCCAAAAACTACGGTTTAATCATCCGTACCGTTGCCAGGAACCAGACGGAGGAAAGTCTCAGAGAGGATTTAAGCAACCTTCTGAAAACCTGGGCGGAAATTGAAGCCACAGTTAAAAGTGAAGAACCGCCTTCACTTGTTTACCAGGATTTAAGCACTACCTCCAGCGTTATTCGTGATCTTTTCACTCCCGATATTTCCAAAGTATTTATCGATTCAAAAAAATTGTTTCGCCAGATAAAGGAATACGTTCAGCTTGTACAGCCTTCACTGGCCGATAAAATAGAACCATACAAATCGCATCTTCCTATCTTTGATGCCTTTAAGATTGAAGAGCAGATTAAAGTACTCATGGGAAGAAGAGTATCGCTTCCGAGTGGAGGATATCTGATAATAGAACACACTGAAGCCATGGTGGTAATAGATGTTAACAGCGGACGGTATGCAAAGAGCAAGGAACAGGAGCTTAACAGCTTAAAGACCGATCTCGAGGCCTCCCGTGAAATCGCACGTCAGCTGAGACTTCGGGACATCGGCGGTATTATAGTTATCGATTTTATTGATCTTGAAGATGACAGGAACCGCAAGAAAATTTACGATGAACTGAAAAAAGAATTCAGGAAAGACAGGGCAAAGGTTTCTGTGCTTCCGATGTCGGATTTCGGACTTGTTCAGATTACGCGTCAGAGGATCAGGCAGAATATTATGCAAGCAATGAAGGAGGTTTGTCCTTATTGTCTGGGTACGGGACTCCTGACTAAGGGTTCGCACCTTGTTTATGATCTCGAAGACTGGATGAAGAAATTCAGGAGAATTTCGAAAGAACGTTCAATAATAGTAAAGTGTCATCCTTCCGTAGCCGGAAAACTCAGAGAAGGAAAGATAAAAGGATTGACAAAGCTGCAGTTTAAATATCTCGTTAAGATTACGCTGGAAGAGGATGAATCGGTTCCGGTTGGTCAGTTTAGGTTCTTTTCAAAGAAGAACCAGAAAGAGTTAACAGAAGAAATAAATTAACCATATCATCCCGCGGAGTCTATATGAAGTTTTTTATTGATACTGCAAAAATTGAAGAAATAAAAGAAGCTGCATCCCTGGGTATACTGGACGGGGTTACCACCAATCCATCCCTTGTTTCAAAAACAGGTAAAGATTTCCGGAAACTTCTGGATGAAATCCTTGAGATTGTCGACGGACCTGTCAGCGCAGAGGTAATTTCCACCGACTATAGCGGCATTGTAAAAGAAGGAAAAGAACTTGCAGCTATTCATAAAAATATTGTGGTGAAAGTACCTTTAATTAAAGAAGGACTAAAAGCTGTTAAAACTCTTTCGGACCAGGGAATCAAAACAAACGTTACTTTGTGCTTTTCACCCTCGCAGGCACTGCTGGCTGCAAAAGCCGGCGCTTCTTATATAAGTCCTTTCGTCGGCCGTCTGGATGATATAAGCACCAGCGGAATGGATCTGATCTCTCAGATAGCACAGATATACAGAAATTATAATTATGAAACCGAAGTGCTTGTCGCAAGCATACGTCACCCGCTTCATCTCGTTGAAGCAGCATTGATGGGTGCCGACGTATGTACAATGCCCTTCGATGTAATAAACAAATTATTCAACCATCCTCTTACGGATGTTGGTCTTGAGAAATTCTTGAGCGACTGGAAAAAATCCGGGGAGAAATAAACTTAACCTTACACAGCCATGAAAAAAACAAAATTCTACAACGTACATGTTAAAGAAGGGGCTAAATTAGTTGAATTTGCAGGCTATTATATGCCTGTTCAATATTCTTCAATTATTGCAGAGCACAAAGCGGTCAGAAATTCTGTCGGTGTCTTTGATGTTTCACATATGGGGGAAGTATTTGTTAAAGGAGACAAGGCTCTTGATTTCGTTCAGAATATAACTGTAAACGATGCATCGAAACTTACACCCGGCCGCGTACAGTACTCAGCAATGTGTTATGACGACGGAGGAATTGTTGACGATCTTCTTGTTTACCGCCTTTCTGAAAATGAATTTATGCTGGTTATAAATGCTTCAAACATCGATAAAGATTTCGAATGGATGGAGAAAAACAATCCCGGTGTCGAACTTAAGAATGAAAGCGATGAATATTCCCTGCTCGCAGTTCAAGGTCCTGATTCAAGGAAAGTTGTTCAAAAACTGACTTCTGATCCGTTGGATATGGAATACTACCATTTCATAAAAACAAAAGTAAACGGCATTGATATGATTGTTTCCAGGACAGGGTATACCGGCGAGCTTGGTTACGAACTTTATTTTAAAGGTGATGAAAAAACTGCCGGGGATCTGTGGAATGCTGTAATGGAAGCAGGAAAAGAATTTGCTATTAAACCTACAGGACTCGGATGCCGGGATTCGCTTCGGCTTGAAATGGGATTTTGTTTATATGGAAATGATATTGATCAATCAACCAATCCGCTTGAGGCGGGACTGGGCTGGATTACCAAACTTAAGAAGGATCACTTCATCGGAAAAGCAGCTTTGCTTAAAGTAAAAGAAGAGGGATTAAAGAGAAAACTTGTTCCTGTAAGTACTGATGAAAAAGCATTTCCGAGACATGGATACGATTTCACTGCTGACGGAAAGAAGATAGGGACAGTTACCAGCGGTACCGTGAGTCCTGTTTTAGATAAACCTATAGCAATGGGTTATGTCGATACAGCTTATTCAGCGGAAGGATCGAAAATTAATTTTTCCATCCGCGGCAAGGAAATACCTGCTGTAGTTGTTAAATTACCTTTCATTAAAAAGGAAAATAAATAGATCTATGAGGGTTAATGTTCTGTTTTCCCCGGTTATTGCCGATGAACTTTATTTCACCGGGAAAACCGTTATTGTAATTGATGTGCTGCGGGCTTCTACCACTATTGTTACGGCGCTGCAGAACGGGGCCAGGGAGATTGTCCCGGTTGCTACAGTTGAATTCGGCGTTAAGATCTCAGGCGGAATGTTCGGGGGTCAGACACTCCTCGGTGGAGAAAGAAACACTAAGAAAGTCGAAGGTTTTGCTCTCGGAAATTCTCCCCTCGAGTACACTCCCGAAATTGTTACCGGCAAAACGATAATACTTTACACAACAAACGGTTCCAAGGCAGTAGTGAAAGCTAAATTTTCTGAGAACCTTTATATCTGCTCATATCTGAATCTCGGGGCTATTGCTGAACAGCTGATAAAAACAGGAAAGGATTTTGAAATTCTATGTGCGGGTAAATCAAATACATTTTCGCTTGAGGATTCTGTATGTGCTGGCAGACTTATCCGAAGAGTGATGGATAAAAACAATGAGCTCATACTTACCGATACTGCCAGAGTAACAGTCTCTCTTGATGATTCATTTGGGAAAGATCCGCTTGAAATGCTGAAAGAAACCGAACATGGAAAACTTTTGCTGCAGAATGGTTTTGAAGACGATCTTAAATATGCCGCCGGTGTAGATACTTCGGCTGTTATTCCTTATTTTTCTACGAATGTTTTAAAATCGCTGCCCGGCAGTCACGATTCTAAATAAGAGATAATTCGAATGAAGAAGAAACCCGGAAACGGAAAGGTAAAGCCTGCCGAAGATAAACCTTTATTAGTGAAGAATAAAAAAAAGCTGCTCGGACTATTTCTAATTATATTCTCCGTTTTTCTGCTTTTAAGTCTACTTTCCTATTCAAGGTATGACCAGGCTGTTCTTAACTACAAATTTTCAGACCTCTTCAGGGTATTTAATCCTGAAACCAACTTCAGAGGAACAAACAACCTTGTAGGTATCACAGGTGCATACCTTGCGGATTTCTTTATTAACAACACCCTGGGTATCTTCTCCGCGATCTTCCCGGTTATAATCTTCGTTTGGGGATTTTCCTACTTTAAGAAGATCTCTTTCAAGACGATGATCAGTGCCTTTAACTTCCTTCTGATAGCAGGATTAATACTAGCCTCATTTTTCGGGGTGCTGAGGGCAAGGTTCGATCTTTTTTCCAATACATATGAAATATCAGGAGCAATAGGCGATTTCCTTGGTGAAGGTACTGGAAGACTTCTCGGCGGCGCAGGAAGTATTATATTTTTGTTTGCCTTGTTCATGGTCCTTATTATCCTGGCTTTCAAAATTGATCTTGAAAAGGTCACTGCTTTCCTCAAAGAATTCATCCTCCAAAAAACAAAACAAACAGGTAAAATCAGGATAAATAGACCCGAGGCTGAAGAAAAAAATCTTCAGAAAATTAAGGATTTAGGGGAGGATAAAAAGAAGAAGAGGAAAAAAAGCAAAGATGAAATTATCAGTCCTGAAGAATTGATGGCAGAGGAAGAGCAGGAACAGACCAGAATAAGGATTATCAGGAATGATGCGGGACAGGAAACTGCTATGGAAATAAAGAAACCGAAGGCTGAGATAAGAGATGAAGATGTGATGCAGAAGAGTGAAACAAAAAAAGTCGACCTCGAAAAAACAGGCGAGATGCCTGAAAGAAATCCCGAACATGACCAGGATGAAAAACTGCCTGATCCATGGGATGAGAAATTAAATTTTAAGAAAGCAGGACTTGATCTGCTCGACCCCGCTCCCGCAGAGGATTTTAAGGTAGCCGAGGAAGAACTCACAAGAAATGCCGAGCTGCTTAAAGAAAAGCTTAAGCTGTTTGATATTGAAATACAGGATATATCTGTTACTCCCGGCCCCGTAGTCACTCTATATGAAATTGTTCCGGCGCCTGGGGTTAAAATCAGTAAAATCGTTTCACTTGAGAACGATATTGCGCTTGCACTTGCCGCCCGGGGAATCAGGATAATTGCCCCGATCCCGGGGAAAAGTGCGATAGGTGTTGAGATACCGAATGCCGAAGCATCACTTGTAAACGCCCGGTCTGTTTTAAACAAAGTTACCGATTCAAAGATGGAACTTCCCATGGCATTCGGGAAAACCATCAGCGGCGAGGTATACATCACCGATCTGTCAAAGATGCCTCACCTGCTTATAGCGGGATCTACGGGATCCGGAAAGAGCGTCGGTATAAATATGATCATAAGCAGTCTTCTTTACACAAAAGAACCGGCGGACGTGAAGCTGATTATGATCGATCCCAAAAAGATTGAACTGTCATTTTATAATAAGCTGCGCAGACATTACCTTGCCGTTTCTCCTGACCTTGAAGAAGAAATCATCACCAATCCTCAGAACGCCGTGCTCCTGCTTAAGAGCGTAGAGATCGAGATGGAGAAAAGGTATGATCGCCTTGCAAAGGCGGGTGTAAGAAACATCGTTGATTATAATAAAAAAGTTTCCGATCCGAAGAAAAGGCCTCATGATACAGATGAAATAAAACACCATTACCTGCCGTACCTTATCGTCATAATCGACGAGCTTGCTGACCTTATGATTACTGCCGGCAAAGAGGTGGAAGAGCCGATAGCTAGACTTGCACAGCTGGCGAGGGCTGTGGGCATACACCTGGTGCTGGCTACACAAAGACCGTCGGTTAATGTGATTACCGGCGTAATCAAAGCGAACTTCTCGGCAAGAGTTGCCTACCAGGTCGCAACCAAAATAGATTCAAGAACGATCCTCGATATGAACGGAGCTGAACAGCTGCTTGGAAAAGGCGATATGCTATTCCTGCCGACCGGTCAGCCTAAACCGATACGCATTCAAAACGCGTTTATTTCTACCGATGAGGTTGAACGCATCACAAATTACATTTACTCGCAGCCGGGATATTCTAAACCCTATTTCCTTCCTTCAATTTATGAGAAGAAAAAGGACAGCAGCGGGTTCCTGACCGATATGGATCCTATGTTTGAGGATGCTGCGAGGGTTATTGTGCGCCATCAGCAGGGATCAGTTTCACTGCTTCAGAGGAGATTAAAGCTGGGTTATTCCCGCGCAGCAAGGATTGTGGATCAGCTTGAAGAAGCAGGTATTGTTGGTCCTAATGACGGCAGCAAAGCCCGCACCGTTCTCGTCGAAAACGAAGAACAACTCGAAACAATTCTCAGATCACTGTAGTAAACCTCCCTGGTATATCCCTGTTCTATGCCAAATTCAATTTTTTATAACTGCATTTATGCTTAAATTCGAAGTCGCAATTCTGCGATCATGAAAGGCTTAATTATGAAAAAATCACTTTTAATCATATTATCAATGTTTTTATGGGTAACTGTATTTGGACAGGACAACGGTAATGAGCTGCTCAAGTCTGTTCAGTCGAAATACAATTCTATTAAAACTCTTTCTGTTAATTTTATAAAGATGTCGGGAAGCAAGGAAGATTTCTCCGGAAAATTATACCTGAAAAAAGAAAATAAATTAAGGATCGAGCTGAAGAACAATACAATAGTAACGGACGGCGAAACCTTCTGGAATTATAACAAAAAGGAAAATAAAGTCATCATAAATAATTATGATGCTGAGCAACCTACTGAGCTCTCCTTTAACAACTTTATACAGGTTTACCCGTCTAAGAGCGATGTAAGTTCAGGTGAAGAGGGAGGTTATAAGACTCTAACCCTCGAACCGAAAAACTCAGGACTCAATTTTAATAGTGCCAAATTATATATAAATAACGATAACCTGGTAGAAAAAGTTATAATCGACAGCAATTCAGGTAAATCAACTATTACATTATCGGGATATAAACTGAACCCGGATATTCCCGATTCCGAATTTTCATATTCACCCGCAAAAGGAATTAAGGTCATTGACCTCAGGTAAAAAGGAAAAACATATTGCGAAGAGAGATATAATTAACCTTGGTATCTCCCTTATCTTAACTGCGGTTTTCCTTTATATCGCTTTTTACGATGTGAACTTTGGTGAAGTCCTTGATACAGCTTCAAAGGCGTCTATCTTCTGGATAGTGGTTTTCATAATCGTGCTTTTATTATCACATTATCTCCGCGCTGTCAGATGGAAAGTAATTATAAGTTCTGTTAAACCTGACGCTTCCATGAAAAATCTGTTCGGTTCTCTTATGGTTGGTTACGGTGTAAACTGCGTAATACCCCGTCTGGGTGAAATAACGCGGGCGGTTCTTCTGGGCAGATGGGAAAGAATATCCAGATCCTCAATGTTCGGTACTGTTATAGTTGAGCGGGTAATTGATATAATATTCCTCGGCCTTTCTGTTATAGTTGCCGCATTAATATACAGCGGGAACATTTACCTAAGTTTTCCATGGCTTAAAACCACACTTTATATTACCTCCGCGCTGATTGCTATATTTCTAATTTTTATTTTGCTTGTTGTCAGATTCAAGGAAAAGTTTTACGGGGTAATAGTAAATCTTCTCGGTAAATTTTCGGAAAAACTTGCACATGAAGCAGGATATATTTTTAAGATGCTAACCGAAGGTTTTACCAGTCTTAAAGGGACTCGTAACTACTTTTTTACTTTCCTGTTCAGCGTATTAATAATGGTTTTTTATGCTCTGAATGCGTACGTGGGAATGATCATGATAGGACTTCCTCATGTAACTTTCGGAATGGCCTGGATCCTGATGAGTATCAGCGCGATCGGGGTGGTTATCCCTACGCCGGGAGGTACGGGTTCATACCATGCTCTTGCAAAGTCAGCCCTGGTTTTACTTTTCGGATACGGCGAGGTTATAAGTCTCGCTTATGCATTTCTAACGCATATTATATCATACTCTTTGTTCATTATATTATCATTACTTATTTTCTTTGTACTTAACAGGCAGCACGATAATCTAATTAATGTAGTCGAAACAGAAATGGAAGAGTTATGAAATATTTATTTTCAGTATTGGCAGCGATGATGTATCTGTCGCAGGGCTATGCACAAAATGAAGTCCATGCCGGTATGGGTATAAACTTCGGAAGTACTCCTTCGCTTAAGGATTATATCAACCAAATTGCGGGGTATGATGAAATGGCAAGCTTTAATTCGGCTGTTATCTTTTCAGCAGAATATGATCACGCTGTTTCGAATACCTATGATATCGGTCTTGAAGTTGCCTATCTCCTCAGCTCGGTAACTTTCAGCTCTTACGGTACATATGATTTTTCATACCACGTAATAATGCCGACAATTACATCCTATTACGTTATAAGAGGAGAAGGATACAACTTTAAATTCGGAGGCGGTGTTGGAATACGTCTTGTGAGCGCCGACGAATCATTCCCGTCATCCCCGTCAGCAAAAAATTTTACTTCAACAGGATTTGGTTTCCTGTTAAGAGCCGCTGGGAATACAAGACTCAGTGATAGATTTTATGTTTATATATCCGGTGATCTGAGGTATGATCTAAACGGCGACCTTAAAGGTTGGGAGGAAAATCACAGTACAAATTACAACCAGGTAAACTTGAATACATTTTCTGCGGGAGTCAGTCTCGGAATTACATACATGTTTTAGGAGATCTTATTGAATATACTTGACGCTATCATTCTTGGAATTATACAGGGGATAACAGAATTCTTACCTATCAGCAGTACTGGTCACCTTACAGTTGCCGGCAAGCTGATGAACCTGATATCATCAGACAAGCCGGAGGAATGGACCGCTTTTATCGCCGTAATCCAGTTGGGTACTATGCTGGCAATCCTGATCTATTTCTGGAACGATCTGGTTCACATACTAATTTCCTTCTGGAAGGAAAATGTAATCAGAAGAGTAGGTTTTGCAGAGCAGTCGTTTCAATCGAGAACCGGCTGGTTCATAATTGTAGGCACGCTCCCCGTAGTGTTTATAGGACTTCTTTTCAAGGATGTTATCGAAGGAGCCTTCACCAAAGATCTGTTCGTCATAGCGATAAACCTTATTGTATTCGCTGTTATTCTGGCAGTTGCTGAGAAGGTCGGCAAAAGAGTAAAAACAGAAAAAGAAATTTCCTTATTTGATTCTCTTTTTATCGGAATCGCACAGGCATTTGCTCTCATCCCCGGTGCATCAAGATCAGGAACAACAATTACCGGCGGTTTATTCAGAGGACTAAAGAGAGAGGATGCCGCACGCTTTTCATTTCTTTTAAGTGTGCCGGCTGTGCTGGCAAGTGGACTTCTGGAGCTTTACCAGTCTCTCAGCCTCTTAAACGGCACAATGTGGGTTAACCTTATAATAGCAACTATTGCCGCAGCTGTCAGCGGATACCTTGCAATTGATTTCCTGTTGAAATATCTTAGAAAACATTCAACATTCCTTTTCATTTATTACAGGATAATCGCCGGTATAATCATTCTTGTTCTGATCGGTTTAAATATTATTCAACCTTAGGAGATATGATGAAAAAAATATTAATCTTTGCGGTACTCGCATTTATAGGATGCAATCAGAAAAGTACGGACGGAAAAAATAATCAACCAACAACAAATAGTGAGAATGCTAAAGTGGAAATAAAAAACGACACAACGACTGTAGCAGTTTTTAATACCAATATGGGAAAATTTGAAGCCGAGCTTTATCCGGATAAAGCCCCCAAAACCGTTGAGAACTTTACCGGTCTCGCCGAAAAAGGATATTACAAAGGCGTTAGCTTTCACCGCGTAATTCCCAACTTTATGATCCAGGGCGGCGATCCTACCGGTACAGGCCGCGGCGGCGAGAGCATCTGGGGCAAACCATTCGAAGATGAAGTAAACACAGGACTTGAGTTTGATTCACCGGGCATACTTGCGATGGCTAACGCCGGGCCCAACACAAACGGAAGCCAGTTCTTTATCACCGTTGCACCCACACCATGGCTGAATGGCCATCATACGATTTTCGGAAAGATCATCGGCGGGATGGACGTAGTAAACTCAATATCGCAGGTTAAAAGAAACGCCCAGGACAGACCACTGACCGATGTAGTAATAGAAAACATAACAATCGAAAAACGCACCCAGCAATAAACTTTATGCGAGAGGCTGCCTTTGAGACAGCCTCTTCCTTTATTCACTCAACTGTTAATCCATTACTTCAGCAATAACATCTTCTTCGAACTTACGAAGTCGTTCGCACGAAGCTGGTATATGTATACTTCGCTTGCCAGTCTTGAAGCATTGAAATTAACTGAATACCTTCCTTGATTCTTCTGCTCGTTGGCCAGGGTTGCAACTTCTTTACCGAGTACATCATAGATCTTAAGGGTCACAAATCCTGCCTGAGGTATCTGATAGTTTATTGTTGTTGCCGGGTTGAAGGGATTCGGGAAGTTCTGAGACAGGTTATAACTAATGGGTAATTTTGTGCCGTCAAAGTTTATCTGGTTGTAACCTTTTTTATTTAACTGTTCACCACCATTCTGAACATTACCAAGAAAATAATCAGCATCTCCTTGTACTGATGTTGTTAACCTTAAATAATAATCACCTGCAGTAAGGCTGCTGCAGTCAACCTGGTAGGATATATTTGAATGCTTATCAAGCTGTTCTCTACTGTATGTGATGTTATCGAAAGTTCCCACAACTTCTCCGGACATCTCACTTACCAGTTCAGCTTTGAAGTTTACAATATCATCTTCGGTAAGAAGAGAATCTGCCTCTTCCCGATCAAGCACATAGTAAAAATCTGTAAAATAAAATTCTGATCCCGGGTTTAATTCAAAAGATTCTGACCTAACCAGGTCGTTTAATTCCGTCTGAGAACTATAGGCAACAGTATCAGGACAGTCAATGAACTTTATTACGCTGTCATCGACGATGATATCGCCAATATCGAAAAGGAATTCTATTCCGTTTTTGGCAATGACGCCTTCTCTGCCGTATGCTATATCAATATAATCCGAGATTTTATTAGTTCCTTCACCGCTTGCAAAGTCCTGATTGAATGCTGTGGTGGTCAATGCCATATCATAAGGAGTGCTTGAGGTTGATAATACACATCCCCCGATATTATCCAATGCAGAACCATTTGATATCTAAATGTAGAAAAGAAAAAGATAATTACGATTATTAAATGAATGGTAAGCACCCGCTACATATTTCCTCCTGTTTTTATTTGGTAATTATAGTAACAACAGCCTTAGCTCCTTCATATCCCACCACACAGGTTGTGTTACCTGAAGTTGATAAACTTTCATAATCACCCCCCTGTAAAGCTATTGAGGACAGAACCTGCCAGCTATAACCATTGAAATGCGCAAAGTATCCAAATCCCCCTGTGGCATATATATCATTATAATCATTACCGCGTATTCTAAATGTGAAATTATGGGGCAATGACTTTTCTTCTTTCCAGATATCCCCTGCATTATTAAAAACACCGCTTCCCCCGGCATATATTTTATCACCCGAATTAAACCATAATGTATATAATGTTCTCTGTGGTGTCCAGCTTAAAGTATCTACACTGTTATTATTTATCCTTAATAATTTCTTTTGATCATTTGTTCCGAAATTTGAAGCTGCGCAGAGGATTAATTGTTCACCAGAGTTATCAGTGTTTCCCCAGATATCATTTATATTCACATCCGTTCTGCTTTCTATTCTGCTCCAAAGTCTGTTTTTGTAGTGGGCTATAAATCCATTACTGCTTACAACGTAATAGTCATTTCGCGATACTCCCCAAACTTTATTTGCAGATCCATTGAGTTGTGTTATTAAAGAACAATCATTTGTGAATTCAGTTCCGTTGTAATGAGAAATACTGCCATCTATATGAGCGAACAGAATATTATCTGATGAGAATACAAAAATTGCTTTTATTGGAGGATAAACCACACCGCCACACGCATTAGTTTTTATTCTTTTCAATTCCCACCGGCTTCCATCCCAATGTGCTGCATTATAAGCATCGGGATTGGGTACTCCTGTCGAATCCAGTAGATAAATCTCACCAACAGCCCAGATGTTATTCTCATCGATTATTGCAACATCATTAAGTATACTGCTGCTATGCTCGCCAAAGATCCAGGTCTGCCAGGCAAAATTATTAGTAGTTGTATCAAGCGTAACTATCTCTAACAAATCGCTTGAATCAGTCTGTTCCGTGTTGTTTACAATTGCAGTAATATTATAGATTTTTCCAGGCAGTAGGGAATCAACATATATGACAGTATCATTCCTGCTTAAATTGTTTACCTGCACAAGGGACATTCCATCTTTATTTAATTGCACATCTACAGGAAGGGTAAAATTCTCAAGCGTCAGCTTAAGCCAAACTTCTGTACAGGAAACATTTTCAGATGTAACAGTTATCCTTGCCGCGGGAGGTATTACCGGCGGGGCCACAGGAGGATTGTCCTTTTTACAAGAGGAAATCAGGAGTGTGAGGAACATTATTAGAGAACTTAAAAGAAATATTTTCATATCTACCCTTATATAAAAATAAAAAAGTGTGGTAACGAAATTGAAGTAGTTCCGAATACTTGAATTTACTTCAGAAGCATCATCTTCTTCGAGCTGACGTAATCGTTCACTCTTAATTGATATATGTATACACCACTTGCAAGTCTTGAAGCATCGAAATTAACCGAGTATCTTCCCTGGTTTTTCTGCTCGTTGACAAGTGTTGCAACTTCTTTACCGAGTATATCATAGATCTTTAGAGTGACAAAACCTGTCTGGGGTATCTGAAAGATTATAGTAGTTGCCGGGTTGAAAGGATTAGGGTAGTTCTGATTAAGATCATATTCATAAACTCTGTCTTCAGTATCAACCGAAGAAGTTGCTGTGTCTTTTATTGCAATTAAGTTCATGGTTTGGTTTTGAATTGATGAACTTAGATGCGTCCCAATATAAAGGGTTCCGTCTGAACCGATGGCAGGACAGGAATCATATTCCAGATCCTGCAAATCGTAAGTCCACAATAAAGTTCCATAATTATCATAGCAATAAAAATAACCTCCAGTACTTGACCCGCAATATATTTTACCTTCTGCATCACATACTAAACCGTGATCTATATAATGATCAAAAAAATCACCTTCAAACGGTGTTACCCAGTTTTCGTTACCCTGATAATCGAGGGAAATAAGGCAGTCTTTTACCTGGCCATTAATAACTTTACGTGTACACAAAATAATATTCCCATTTTTATCTATTGCTGGCGCTGAATTATCAAAGAAACCCTCACATTGGTACCGCCATTTCAGCTGTCCGTCCGGTTTTATGCAGTAAAGGAAATAGTTTCCCTGGTAAATACTATCCGTACCAAATACATACACATTGTTCTGGTTATCAACAAGAGGGATTCCCCAGTTATTACCGGCAAAATTATATGTCCAGTATATATCGCCATTAAGATCAGCAGCATTTATTGCTCCCGGTCTGCCGCTTGTCATTGGACCTCCGGAAGTGAAAAATAATGTGTCTCCACCAACTGAGAATACCAATGCGGGGCTTATACCAGGAATAGATAGCGAAATTTTTACGAATCCTTCAGGAGATACAATAACGATTGCGTCAAGCGTTGCTACGTATATATCCCCATTTTTTGCCATCGGTGTAAATGGTCTGAAATTACCTGATATGTTTTCCAGGTTCCAGATTAAATCTCCTGCTTGATCAACTGCATATAAACTGTAATTTCTTGAAGCAAAGTAAACTGAACTGTCAACTCTCACGATCGGACCCCCATTATTCGGATAATTAGTAGTGGTTTCAAAGGTCCACAAATCATTGGCATCTTTATCTACTGCATAAAAATAGTTTACCGTATCAGGTGACAGGGCACGTTCACCCATATATAATGCATCATTATAGCCTATAACAGGTCCGTATAATACTCCAAGCGGCATATCTTTTATCCACTTTACGTGATTAGTTCTGGGACCAATATATTCAGACCTCCCTGTTCCCTGCATATCACCTCTTAAAACAGGCCAGGGAGAATCAGCCAGCGATGGCCAGGGTATATGATGCTGAGGCTGTTGGGTATAAATAGGTTGTACTAGTAATATCGATACTAAGATTATAAATTTTATCATAATTCAATCAGATAAAATATATTTTATTTTTGAAGAATCATTTTCTTGAGTCGCAAAAAGTTGCCGCTTTGAAGTTTATAAATGTAAATACCACTTGGAAGATTTTTACCATCAAATTCAACTGAATGATATCCTGCATCTTGAATTTCATTTACTAAGGTTGAAACCTCTCTTCCCAATATGTCATACGCTGTTAAGCTTGTATAATTCTTCTCCGACAATTTATATTCAATAATTGTTGAAGGGTTGAAAGGATTGGGATAGTTCTGAGATAAAAAATTTTGTGAATCAAAATTGTCTTGTGTATTCGCTACTTTTTCCTTGTTGAAAGCGTTGATTCCTGTGATTGCAATATTCGAAAAATCAGACTCAGTGCTTTGATCAACAGCGGTAATTTTATAAAATCCATACCATCCACTTCCCACGTCATATTGTTCATCAATGTAATTATATTGATTGGCAGAAACAGACGTTAGGTAAGAAAAATTTGCGTATTCAGGATCAGCGAAAGTCTCAATAGCCCTGTAAATTTTATACCCCGAAACACTAAAAATTTTACCTTCTGAAGGATATGGACCCCAAACAATATAAGGATGTTGATTCGCATAAGGAATAATAAATAAACTGTGATCCCAAAAATCCTCAAGTTCATGAGTTTCTGCATGTATCCAGGGTTTCTGTTCCCAGATTGAAGAGTATGCTGGAAATTCTATTTGTGTGGCGGTGTTAAAAAATTTCTCTTCGTATACGTCAAAATCAATTTGTAGATCACCACTCCCACCATTATTATAATCTTCGGGCACTGCTGAAGTTCTATAATCAAAATAGAAAAAGTCCTTTTCATTTCCGTTTATATATGCAGTAAATTTATAATATCCTAACCCAAATGTTCTATAGTAATTTAATGAGTCTGTTTCCCAACAACATAAAAATTGTAATAATAATTCAGAATTTGTTGTGCTTAACGAACCTCCTGTGAATAGATTGGTTAAATAATGATGGTGAGGATCAGATGTAGTAGCATCCCAGCAATAGGGACTTATTAACTCCATTTCAATTTCAACAAACTTGCCTGTATTATTCAGGATTTTAAATTAATTTCCCCAGTAGTTCTGTTTTGAGCATTAA
The DNA here is from genome assembly GCA_963764235.1 of uncultured Bacteroidota bacterium. GTDB lineage: Bacteria > Bacteroidota > Ignavibacteria > Ignavibacteriales > Ignavibacteriaceae > DATFVA01. The sequence goes on from CAVXRO010000006.1 coordinate 377,080, forward strand.
CAATCAAAGTTAAAGAAATAATGAGTGCGGTTAAGAGAAGGATATTTTTCATATAAACCTCCTTTAATTTGACCTGATTAAAAATAAGTTACTAGATCAACAATATCAATTATTCTTTTTTCCATTACTTTGGCGGTCATTAGACCCTCGACTCCCGCCACCTCCACAAATAAAGCTTAAAATACTGCTACTTGTTTCCCAAGCATATCGTATCATTTTGTCGTAACGTTAGAATTAGAAAGTTATTTAAGTAACAAAGCTTTGATGGTTTGTGTATAATTACCCGCTTCATTATTAGCAGATAATCTTATTAAATACGCACCTTAAGGAAGTAACTCTTTTTGGGGTTTAAATATTATATTATCTTTCTAAGAAATGAAATTACTTCAGCAATTCTGAATTTTAAAGGGCGTAAGTTCGGGATAACAACAATAGAAAACTTCAACAGTTCTGTTTAATATTTCAACAAATTAACCCACAAAATCGCTATTGAACCGTTGTTGAACCGTCTCTACTACGAGCAAACAACTGCATAAATACTGGATCAAATCTGAGCATTAAAGAGGCATAAACAATTGGATTTTTGTTAGGGGATCGCTCCCGCCAGTCCGCCATAGGCCACCAGAGGCGTGTGAATGGTGAACCAGAGACGGGGGGACCGCTATTAATTACACAGGAGAAAAGATCCTTTCGCTTTGTAATTATAGATTAATAGCTTAGACTGAGTAAGGATCTAAAACCGTTGGCTAAAGCCAACGGCAATGCAATTGATTTTCACTGCAGTAACTCGCAATGACGGGTAGGGGAAGGGATCGCTTCACTTCGCTCGCGATGACGGATAGGGCTGGGAGTGTGGCTTTTCATATTTGAGTTTGTTATACTTGATTCAATGAAACAGGAAGAATTTTTCTCCTCCCGGTGGGCTCTTATAATCGCAACTATAGGCATTGCAGTCGGAACCGGGAATATCTGGCGCTTCTCAAGGATTGTTGCACAGAACGGCGGCGGATCCTTCCTTATTCCCTGGGCGATATTCCTTCTTATCTGGTCGGTCCCTCTTATAATAGCTGAATTTGCACTGGGTAAATCAACCCGGTTTGGTCCTATCGGTGCGATATCAAAAACTGCCGGAAAAAATTTCGGATGGATGGGGGCTTTTATCGTATTCGTTTCTACAGCGATCATGTTCTACTATTCGGTAGTAACCGGATGGTGCCTGAAATATTTTTTATCTGCAGTCTCCGGGAATCTCTTTGATACAACGAATCATCTTCAGTACTGGGAGAATTTTTCTTCAGGATATCAGCCGCTTTTCTATCATTTTATTTCTATGGCGTTTGTAGCGGTTGTGGTATACAGAGGAATTACAAAAGGAATAGAAAAGGTTACAAAGTTTATGGTCCCCGCTCTGCTGGGAATTCTTGTTATACTATTTATACGTGCCGTTACACTTCCTAATGCAATTGAAGGGATTAAATATTTCTTTACTCCCAAACTGGATATTATTCTCGATTACAAAGTCTGGCTTAATGCACTTACTCAGAATGCATGGGATACCGGCGCGGGGTGGGGACTGATCTTAACCTATGCTGTATATATGAGAAAGAAGGAGGACATCTCATTAAATGCTGCACTTATAGGTTTCGGAAACAATTCAGTTTCGCTGTTAGCGGGAATTACAATATTTTCTACTGTGTTTTCACTTAGTTCAGTTGATGCTATGACACAAGTATCACAATCGGGCCCGGCAAATACCGGCTTAACCTTTATCTTTCTACCGTTGTTGTTTTCTAAAATGTCTACCAGCTACTTTATTAATATTTTCTTTGCATCTATCTTCTTCATTGCGCTTTTCTTTGCCGCAGTAACTTCGCTAATTTCTATGGTTGAGCTGGCAACTAGAACCTTTATCGATTTCGGCTTTAAGAGAAGGAGAGCGATAATAATCGTGGCAGCAGCGGGATTTCTTTTCGGTATTCCGTCCGCGCTTAACCTTGATTTCTTTACAAACCAGGACTGGGTGTGGGGAGTTGGTCTCATCTTAAGCGGCGCCTTCATATCATTTTCTATAATCAAATACGGAGTGAACAAGTTCAGAACAGAAATCATCAATGGCTACGGCAGCGACGTAAAGATCGGCAGATGGTATAATTTTGTGATAGGAATACTTATTCCTATTCAGGTTATTGTGTTAATTTTGTGGTGGCTGATTTCTTCGGTCGGCTGGGATCCTGAATGGTGGAATCCGTTTCACATTGAAAACGCGGGAACGGCTGTATTTCAGTGGGCGGTAATTTTAATCCTGTTCATTTCTTTGAATAAGCTTATGGTGAAATATACACTAAACAGGAGTACAGAAACCTGATGGAAGTTTCAGCAGTAATTACACTCATTGCGGTACTTGGACTGGTGTGGGGAGGCCTCGCATTTTTCCTTACCCGTGCAATGAAGTACGAAAAGATAAAAAAGGCTAATGGCGAAAAGTAGACTAAAAGCACCGACGATATTAAATGTTTCTAAAGATATATCGGCTGGAAAATTACTCCCTGTTTATTATTTCTTTGGAGAAGATTCATACAGTCTGGATAAAGTAATAAAACAGGTTGAAAAGGCTGTTGAGCCTTTCATAACTTCTGATTTTGATAAAGAAGTTATCTACGCTGAAGATAAAAACCTGACCGATATGCTCTCGCTAGCTTCCTCTTTTCCCTTTGGTTCTGATAAAAAATTTATCCTTATTAAAGAATTTGAAAAAGTAAGCAATAAGAAGAATCTTGTGGGCTATATAAACTCACCTGCTGATTTCACTTACCTGGTATTGGTGCATAACGGAGCTATTTCAAACCTGTCGTCCGAACCCTACAAATCGCTTCTTTCGAATAACTTCATTTTTGAAGCAGTTGAATTAAAAGGGAATGCGCTGGTCGAGTGGATAACCCGATACGCAGCGGAGAACGGGAAGCAGATTTCACAGGAGGTCGCCTCGGTCTTTGTGGATATGGTGGGAGAGAACCGGAGTCTTATTGAAACACAGCTTGAAAAGGTGTTCATTTATCTTGGGGATACAAAAAAAATTGATATTGAAAGCATCGAATCATTATCTGCGAAATTCAAGGAATACAGTATCTTTGATCTGCAGGATGCGCTTAGTGATAAAAACAAGAGAGATTCATTTAAGATAGCATTCAACCTGCTGGAAAAAGGTGCCGAGCCGGTTTACATTATTCATATGCTTACAAGATTTTTTACAGGAATTCTAAGGATAAATGAGCTCAGAGGATCCAATATGCCGGATGCACAGGCGGCAAGGATAGTAGGGACGCATCCTTTTTATCTTAAAAAGTATTATAAGGCCTGCCGCTTATACTCTGATGATGAGCTGGTGCATATATCACGAGCCCTTCTTAATGCTGATATTTCGGTAAAGACTACCTCGGATGACAATAAAAACATCATTAGTATTCTGCTTACTGAGATACTTACGGGAGGAGCAAAAACCGGCGCTGCATAAAAAAGTAGACAGTCAGCCGGGGCCGGATGTGAAGAATCTCATTCGTTTTCGGTATTAAAAGTTTTTTACTTAATTTATTGTATAATTCTGGAAACAATTCAAACTCTAGAAAGTATAAGGCGCATTGACCGATAAGAATCTGAATGAACTTACGGATGAAGAATTAATTCTTGAGTTTCAACAGACCAATACTGTTCGGGCTTATGAAATTCTGGTAGAGAGATATAAAAATCCTCTTACAAATTATGTTTTCAGGTTCCTCGGCGATTACGAGGCCTGTATGGATGTTGTACAGGAAGCTTTTATAAAGGTTTACCGGTATAAAGATTCATACAGTTCGATTGCAAAGTTTTCAACATGGATCTACACTATTGCAGGAAACCTTGCAAGAACGGAGTACCAGAGACGCAGGAGAAGAAAGTTCTTTTCAATAAATGCCTACGGCGAAGAAAAAAATGAAACTTATGACATCCCGGATGAAAGTTATCGTCCTGATGAACAGACAGACAGTGGAATAAAGGACGAAATTATTCAGAAGGCCATACAGAAAGTTTCACCGGCATACAGGGAAATGGTAATTTTGAGAGATATACAGCAGTTATCATACGAGGAGATTTCCGAGATCACAGGGATTACAGTCGGTACTGTAAAATCCCGCATTAACCGTGGAAGAGCACAATTACAGGAATTACTGAAGGACATATATAAAGAGTGAAAGGTGATGACGTGAATCCGAATGATGATATGAAGTACCAGGATGTTATTAATACCCTCAGGCAGCTTCAACAGGTGAAAGCTCCTGCAGGTTTTGAATCAGATCTTATGAGAAGAATTAACACGGAATCATTTCCGGATGAAAGGAAATTCTGGCAGAATATCTTCATTCCTTCACGAATGGTCCCGGCAGCAGCGTTAGCAGTAACCGCTCTAATATTGATTTTTGTGCTTAATAATAACGCGGTCATCCCGGATAATCCATTGCTTACCGCCCCCCGCGAACGTGGGGACGTTACAATTTCAGCAAAAACCAATAAACTCCCGGGGTCACAAAGACTGGCTGACAGAGATGAAGCATTATCCTCAGAGCAAACCTCAGGGATTCAGAAAGATAAAGGTACTACAGATCAGCCGGTTCAGAAATCGACTGCTAAAAATGAAGGATTCACTTCCTCCACGGAAACAAGCCTTGCCGGCAATAACAGAGAAAATGACAGGTTTATAACTGCGACCTTTACTTCCGGGAGGATAACCGACTACCCGGTTAACAAGGCGGGATTAAATTTCAGGCAGGTAAACCTCTCAAATGAGCAAAAAATGCAGCTTAACCAGCTAAAAGAGAGGATGGAACACATGTTCGATACGAGGGGACGACGATAAAACACTGAAGTTTTATATTTTAGCTTCTATCAGGTGTGAGTCTGACAATCCTTATACAATACTTATCATTGATTTTATTATTGTAAATTTCTGTTATCTTTTCTATCTTTATTGTTCAAATTTTTAGAAATTAAATAATTAGGATATTGGTATGAAAAAGGGAATTCACCCGGATTATAGACCTGTTGTTTTCCAGGATGCATCGGCAGATTATTCCATTTTAACACGTTCTACAATCCAGACGAACGAAACGATTGAATGGGAAGACGGCAATACATATCCACTGGTAAAGCTTGAAATTTCCAGTGCCTCTCATCCTTTCTTCACAGGAAAACAGAAACTTCTGGATACTGCCGGAAGAGTTGAGAAATTCAAGAAAAAATACGCAAAGAAAGAAACAAAATAAGAGTTTCATTCATTTCGAAGTTTTAAGGAAAGCCAGTTATTTGCTGGCTTTTTTTATTAGCTGTGCAGTCCGGCAGGAAGTCAAATTTTTTGAATTGTAAAAACACTCCCGTTTTATTTAAGTTGCAAAAGTTTAACAGAAAATTCAGATGAAAAAAAATACAAAAACATATATTATTATTGGAATAGTAATAATTGTACTCATCGTTCTGGCTATTCCAAAATTAAAATCTACAGAAAACAAGCCAGGAGGTCGTGGATTTGGTTCTACCGGTCCTCTACCGGTAAAAGCTCATATTACCAAATACCAGGTGCTTGATAATAAGGTATTGACGACGGGCACTGTACTGGCCAACGAAGAAGTTGATCTTAAAAGTGAAGTACCCGGTAAGATCACAAAAATCCTGTTTAAGGAAGGAAGTTATGTTAAGGCGGGCGACCTGCTTGTTAAAATTAACGATGCAGATTTGCAGGCCCAGCTTCAGAGTGCAAAGTCGCGGCTTGAGCTTCAAAAAGATACAGAATACAGGCAGAAGCAGCTGCTTGAAAAAGAGGCCATAAGCCAGGAAGATTATGACATGACTGCCAACCAGCTCCAGGTTAATGAGGCGGAAGTTGAACTGATTAAGGCACAGATTGCGAAGACAGAGATACGCGCCCCTTTCAGTGGAATTATAGGGTTAAAGAGTGTGAGTGAAGGAAGCTTTGTAACTAATTCGATGGTGATAGCCAGCCTTCAGAATATTAATCCCATTAAAATCGATTTTTCTATACCGGAAAGATATTCGACGATGGTTGATGTTGGTGATGAGATAAATTTTTCAATTACGGGCAGCGACAAGAATTACGTTGGCAAAGTCTATGCAATCGAACCGAAGATTGATCCTGTAACAAGGACACTCCAGATCAGGGCCCTCTGCTCCAACACGGGGCGGGAAATTCTTCCCGGATCATTTGCCAATATACAGCTTGTGCTTAAGAAAATTGAGGATGCGATCCTGATACCTTCAGAAGCATTGATTCCTGATATAAAGGGACAGAAAGTCTTTATTTACAGGAACGGAAAGGCTGCTCCCCAGCAGGTAGGGACAGGAATAAGAACCGATATAAATGTTCAGTTAACCTCAGGAATTAGTGAGGGAGATACGATAATTACGTCCGGGATGCTTCAGCTTCGTCCCGGTGCACCGGTAACTATTTCAGAGTTTGAATAATGAGTCTTTCATCCTTAAGTATAAGAAGGCCCGTCCTTGCAATAGTAATGTCGATTGCAATTGTGGTGCTTGGACTGCTGGGCTATACATACCTTGGTGTTCGTGAGTATCCATCTGTTGATCCCCCGATAATTACGGTAAGTACAACCTACACCGGTGCGAATGCCGATGTTATCGAATCACAGATTACCGAACCTCTTGAAGAATCAATAAACGGTATAGCAGGGATCCGTTCGCTGACTTCTGTAAGTCGCGACGGCAGAAGCACAATTACGGTTGAATTTGAAATTGATGTTGATCTTGAGACCGCAGCTAATGATGTTCGCGATAAGGTGTCGCGTGCTGTGAGCAACCTTCCTCCTGACGTTGAGAACCCTATTGTTTCGAAAGCCGATGCCGATGCATCGCCGATTGTTTTCCTGAATGTGCAGAGCGATACAAGGAATCTTCTTCAGCTTACCGAGCTTGCCAACAATGTTTTTAAGGAGAGGTTCCAGACAATACCCGGTGTAAGCTCAGTGCAGGTGTGGGGGGAGAAGAAATATTCGATGAGACTCTGGCTTGATCCCGCTAAGCTTGCCGCATATCATCTGACTCCTCTTGATGTAAAAAATGCAGTCAACCGCGAAAATGTTGAACTTCCCTCCGGCCTGATCGAAGGAAATAAAACAGAACTGTCGATAAGGACTATCGGCCGTCTTCACGATGCAGATGAATTTAATGACCTCATTATAAAAGAAGAGAACGGAAATATTGTCCATCTAAAAGATGTGGGTTATGCAACTCTTGGTTCTGAAAATGAACGGACAATTCTGAAAAGGGATGGCACTCCTATGGTGGGGATAGTTCTGATTGCCCAGCCCGGTGCTAATAATATTGCTATTACTGATGAATTTTATAAACGTCTCGACCAGATTAAAAGGGATCTTCCCCCGGATATAAAAACAGGGATCGGATTCGATGTAACTGATTATATCCGTGATTCAATATCGGAAGTTGAGCAGACAATTTTTATTGCGTTTGGTCTGGTTGTGCTTATAATCTTTCTCTTCTTAAGAGACTGGCGTACAACTATAATTCCTGTTATAGCAATTCCTATTTCACTGATTGGCGCCTTCTTTATAATGTATGCGGCAAATTTTTCTATAAATGTACTTACGCTGCTGGGAATCGTTCTTGCCATCGGTATTGTGGTGGATGATGCCATCGTTGTACTTGAAAATATTTATACAAAAATTGAAGCGGGAGAACATCCTGATGAAGCAGCCCGCAAAGGTTCCTCAGAGATATTCTTTGCAATACTTTCAACCACTATTGCGCTTGCATCGGTTTTCCTTCCTATTATATTTCTGCAGGGATTAACCGGAAGATTATTCCGGGAATTCGGGGTTGTTATAGCGGGATCCGTGCTTATATCTGCTTTTGTGGCACTGACCCTTACTCCCATGCTCAGCTCTAAGATCCTGAAGAGAAGAGAAAAGCACAACTGGTTCTATAATAAAACCGAGCCGTTCTTCGTAAAAATGAACAATACGTACCGGAATTCCCTCGATTCATTTTTATCAAAAAGATGGACAGCCTTTTTGATAATGGGTGTATCACTTGGACTAATCTATCTTTTCTTCACTCTTATTCCGGCAGAGCTTGCACCTCTTGAAGACAGAAGCGGACTGCGGTTATTTGCTACTGCCCCGGAAGGTTCATCATTTGATTATATGGATCACTTTATGGATAAACTTGTCCAGACCTTGAAGGACAGCATTCCCGAGAGAGAAGCAATTATCTCCGTTACCTCTCCGGGTTTCGGTGCTTCCAGTTCAGTGAATTCAGGATTTGCTTTTGTTATTCTTACTAAACCAGATGAGCGGGAAAGATCCCAGCAGGAGATTGCCGATGATATTACTCCTGTCTTATCAGATATGACTGAAGCGCGTGTGTTTGTAACCCAGCAGCAGTCTATTGGTCAAAGCCGGGGCGGGCTGCCGGTTCAATTTGTAATTCAGGCTCCCAATTTTGAAAAGCTTCGCGAATACCTTCCAAAGTTTATGGATGCGGCTCAGAAGGATCCGACTTTCACAATTGTCGATGCAAATCTGAAATTCAATAAACCCGAAATTAAGCTGGTGATCGACAGGCAGAGAGCAAGAGACCTGGGAGTTTCAACAATTGATATTGCGCAGACAATTCAATCGGCATTCAGCGGACAAAGGTTCGGATATTTTATAAAGGATGGTAAACAGTACCAGGTGATCGGACAGCTATTGCGCGATAAACGTAATGCACCGATTGATCTGAAATCCTTATATGTGAAGAATACAAAAGGCGAACTGATACAGCTAGACAACGTTGTTCAGCTTAGCGAGCAAAGTGCTCCTCCTCAACTTTACAGGTTTAACCGGTACGTTTCAGCGACTGTATCAGCGGGACTGGCACCCGGCAAAACTATAGATGACGGTATTAAGGAAATGGACAAAATTTCAGCTAAGGTGCTGGATGAATCTTTTTCCACCTCTTTAAGCGGAGCGTCAAAGGATTATGCGGAAAGTTCTTCAAGTCTTTTATTCGCTTTCCTTCTTGCAATCGGATTTATTTACCTTGTGCTTGCCGCGCAGTTCGAAAGCTTCAGGGATCCTTTTATAATCCTGTTTACCGTACCTCTTGCTATTTTCGGTGCGCTGGTGTCTTTGTGGTACTTCAATCAGACCCTGAACATATTCAGCGAAATTGGTATCATCATGCTGATCGGTATAGTGACCAAAAACGGGATCCTGATTGTTGAGTTTGCTAATCAGCGTAAGGCAGCGGGATTATCTAAACTGGAAGCTATAAAAGATGCGGCGGCGGCACGACTCCGTCCCATCCTTATGACAAGTTTATCAACCGTACTTGGAATTTTACCGATTGCTCTTGCACTTGGTGCGGGTTCAGAGAGCAGGGTTTCTATGGGAATAGCTGTAATTGGTGGATTAATTTTCTCGACCTTCTTAACACTTCTCATAGTTCCGGCAGTTTATTCATACCTGTCTCGCAGCACAGCGACGGTATCAAACGTAACAGAGGCGGCAGAACCCGCGGGGGAAGCTGCTCTTGTCAGTAAATAAATTTTAATGAGGCGTATGAGAGTTCTTAATATTTTATTTCTATTGGTTCTAATCATTTTTGTTAATAACCGGGTCTTTCCGCAGGAAACTCTTTCGCTTGAGGAAGCTGTTAAAATCGCTCTCTCAAATAATTATTCGATAAACATTGCGAGGAATGAATCAAAGATAGCGGATAATAATTCGAATATAGGTAATGCGGGTTTTCTTCCTTCAATTGATGCCTCGGGCTCGTATGTAAAAAGTTCTAACGATACCAAACAGGAATATTTCGATGGCAGAACAGTGGACCGGAATGGTGCAAAATCGACAAACATTACGGCCGGGGTCGATCTGAGCTGGACAATATTCGACGGTCTGCGGATGTTTGCAAATATCGATATGCTCAAAGAGCTGAACAGAATAGGGGAGGATAACTTCAGGGACGAGGTGGAAACAAATATTGCTGGCGTTATTGAAACGTATTACAACATTATAAGAGAAAAGCAGGTGCTTAGTGTACTGAACCAGGCAATTGAAATCAGCCAGGAAAGGGTAAGGATTGCAGAATCTAAAAAAGATGTGGGCACCGGCTCCAAGTTTGATCTGCGGCAGGCACAAGTGGACTTGAATGAAGACCGCTCCAATCTCTTAAAAGAGGAATTAACATACGAGCAGCTCAAGGTTAACCTTAATCAACTTATGGGCAGAGATGTAAGCAATGATTTTAATGTGGCCGATACAATTCTGGTTGATAAAAACCTTAACTTGGATGATCTGAAAGACCGTACCCTGGAAAAGAATACCACACTGCAGATTGCTAAGAAAAATCAGAACCTTTCGGAAATAAACCTCAGACTTGCACGGGCGGAGCTTTTCCCGCAGATATCTCTTATCGGAGGTTATGATTATACAAAGTCGGAAGCCGAGGCCGGATTTATAAAATCAAATAATAATTATAGTCTAAACTATGGCGTTTCTGCAAATCTTAATTTGTTCAACGGATTAAATACCCGGAGAAAAATTGAGAACGCAGAGATCGGAATTGAGAATGGTCAGCTGAGCTATGACCAGATTAAGACCGGGGTAGAAGCAGAGCTGCTTAATACATATAAAAAATATTTAAACAGTCTCCAACTGGTTGAACTTGAAGAAGAAAATCTGAAAGTAGCACTCGAGAGCGTCGACATTGCACTTGAAAAACTTAAGCTCGGAAACATTACCCCGCTTGAGTTCAGGGAAACCCAGCGTAAGCTTATAGATGCAAAAAGCAGGCTGGTTTCGGCTCAGTATGATGCCAAGTCAGCTGAAACAGAGCTGTTGAGATTAAGCGGACAGCTCATTACAAAGAATTAAACGTTTCCGTAAACGATCTGGATTTATAGAGGGCAGTCTCAAACTGAAACGCGACAATTTGTCACACTGTTTAAAATTCCGACAGCCGAAAACAGCTCATTTTCGCACTTTCCCATTTCCTTCCAAATACCACATAAAAGGCGCATACCCCGGCATTCATACTAAATAAAAGGCACGTCTGCTATTTTGTCATACGTGCTGAAAAATATAATACCCGAAAAGTCTGAATAATTATTATTCATTTTTATTTTCCAGACCATTAATTGAATAAAGGGCACAGCTTTATAAGTGAATATTATCTCATGGGAATCTTACCCTAAAAAATATTAAATTATTGAACATTCTTTAAGAAAAAGTACCCAATGCATATTTGTATATTTGAAGATAAACAGACTGATAATTTTTATCCTCTTACACTTTCTCACCCTGTATATGATTTATTATGCGGGATGAAGACGCTAAGGGAGAAAATATTAAGATATTTCCCTGAGAACAGCTACACTCTGTTCTGCAGGGACTACCTTGAAGAGACTGTAAAACTGAATAATCCTGGTATTGAAGTAAATGAACTAGATGACGATAATTATCTGTTTATAAACGGCAGAGTCCTACTGAATGAGGACATTTTTAATATTCTGCACAAAAACACACACGAACGAATCTTTATTCAGGAGGATATGCTGCTCGCGGCAAGAATAAGTACGGAAACTATCCGCAGAATTAAATCTAAAATCAGCGGGACGATTGATATTTCAATTTTCGAAGGTATTTCCACGGAGAATGTTGAAGCCGAGACCGTTAGTTACATCTGGGATCTGATAGGAATTAACGGACATCAATTGAAGCAGGATTTCAATTATCTTAACGACCCCGGTATTTCAGAAGAAGCCAGGCTCTTCAGGGGAGTACACCTGATAAATAAGGATGATATTTTTATCGGGGCGGATACAGTAATTAAACCCGGTGTGGTTATAGATGCGTCAAATGGTCCTGTTTATATCGGAAAGAAAGTTGAAGTAAATGCAAATAGTGTGATAGAAGGACCCGTCTCTATCGGCGATAATTCTTTGTAAAAAGCTGTGCAACAATAAAGGAAAATGTTTCTGTAGGAAAGGTCTGTAAAGTTGGAGGAGAAATAGAGAATTCTATAATAATGACTTATTCCAATAAGCAGCATTCGGGCTTTCTCGGGCATGCTTACCTCGGCAGCTGGATTAACATCGGTGCCGATACGAACTGCAGCGATTTAAAGAATAACTACTCAACCATAAAAGTGAACCTTAATGGTAAGCATATTGATACGGGTTTGCAGTTTCTTGGATTAATAATGGGGGATCACTCAAAAACGGCTATAAATGCCATGTTCAACACGGGAACAATTGCCGGTTTTTCCTGTAATATCTTTGGAAGCGGATTTCCCGATAAGTTTATTCCCTCTTTTACCTGGGGAGGTGCTGAAAAAACAGAAACCTATGATGTAAAGAAGAGTATTGAAACAGCAAAGATAGTTATGAAGAGAAGGAACGTTAATTTAACGCCGGCAGATGAGAAACTATTTAATACTATTTTTAACCTTACAAATGAACCTGCCGCTGTGCAGAAGTGAACAGAAAGAAGAATTCTGAATAATGACAGAGCAATTTGAAGAACATAAAGTAAGAGATTTATATTCAGGAGTAAGAGGACTCGCAGTAAAGATACTGAACAGGGTGGAGAGAACAGACTCATACCTTGAACGACTGCTCGATAACGAAATGCGCAACAGTGATCTCAGCGGCCCCGATAAAGCCCTGTTATATGAAATTGTACACGGGGTTGTAAGATGGATGGGAAGGCTCGACTGGGTACTGAACGGCTTCTATAAAGGGCAATTCTCTAAAGCTATCCCTAACCTGAAAAACGGGCTTCGCGTGGCTTTGTACCAGATCATGTTCCTCGACCGCGTGCCTGATTTCGCGGTTGTGAATGAAGCTGTGGAATTTGTGAAAAAGCTTCAGGGACAGAAACCAGCCGACCTTACCAATGCTATTCTCCGAAATATTATAAGAAGTAAGAATGGGATCCGTTATCCCGATCCTGAAGAGGACCTGCCCGGTTACCTTACCGCATACTATTCTCACCCCTCCTGGATGGTGAAAAGGTACCTTGCAAGGTTCGGAAGGGAGGCTACAGAAAAACTCCTTACTGCAAATAATGAAAAACCTTTCCTCACTTTAAAGATTAACGCACTTAAAACAAATCCTGATGAATTCAAGCAGCTCTTAAACAAGGTAAACCTTCGTTTCAAACCTGGAAGGTATCTCCCGGAGTTTTTTAAGCTTCAGAACCTGACTAATATAACAGCATGGGAATATTATGCTAATGGTTATTTCAATATACAGGATGAAAGTGCAGGACTCGCCTGCCGGCTGCTTGATGTGAGACCAGGAATGAGAGTACTCGATATGTGTGCTGCTCCCGGCGGTAAGACCGCCTATATCGCTGGTTTAATGCATGATGAGGGAGAAATTATAGCCATCGACAGGTTTGAAGCAAGACTGAGAATTATGGAAAGAAATACAAAACGGCTGGGAATAAAATCAATAAAGCTTGTTGAGCAGGATGCTCTTGAATTTAATGACTCCGGTTTCGACAGGGTACTTGCTGATGTTCCCTGTTCAGGCACCGGAACCATGTGTAAAAAACCCGACATTAAATGGAAGAAAGATCTTCTTGATATAAGGCGGATGACTGGATTGCAGTATCAGCTGCTGGAGAAAGCGGCCTCACTTGTTAAACCGGGCGGCGTTGTAGTTTATAGTACCTGTTCAATTGAACCTGAAGAAAACGGTGACATAGTTGATAAATTTCTCTCTGAACATCCGGAGTTTAGTCTTGAAAATGCTTCAGGCTCTTTCCCTATGGAAATTATTGATGCAAACGGATGCATACAGACATTCCCTCATTCGCATCAGCTTGACGGCGCTTTTGCAGCCAGGCTGGTTCGTAATTAAGTTTTTACAAACAGCGGTAAAATAAAATGTTCGATCAATTAGCTGAAGAGCTAAAAGAAGCAAGAATAAAAAATAACCTCACCTTGAAGCAGTTAGCAACAAGAACAAGGATAGATCTGAAGTTCCTTGAGGCCATGGAAGAAGGCAACCTTAGTTTTCTTCCTGATCTTTATGTGAAAGCTTTTATTAAAGAATATGCTAATGTTGTAGGGTTGGATCCAGGCATTATGATGAAGAAATATGAGGCCGCTAAAGAAGGTCTGCCGTATGAAGAGCCGTCTGGAGAACAGGGAATCACACCAGGAGTAAATGAAGAAAAGAATAAGCCTCGGGATAGTATGGGTCAGAAGTCCATGGATAAACCCGGAAAAAGAAGTGAGGAAAAGAAAGAAACATATCGTGAAGTAAAACATTCAGCAAATCAGTCTGATGCGGTTTTTTCCAAACCCCCTCCGAAATTTGATTCAACAAGCCCTAAACGAAGCGAACTCGTACCGGAGAATAAAAATGCAATTATAATAGGCGCTTCAATAGGTGGAGCAATTATCATTATCGGGTTAATTTATCTATTCTTTAATCAGAGTAATGAAATAGTAGTCCCTGAAAAGCCGTACGATGAAGTGGTAACTGAATCACAGCAACGGTATGAGGAAACTCCCGTTCAAACCACAGATTCTTTGCAGAATAATGTTGTATCAGGCGACAGTCTTAATCTGCTTATACAGGCAAGTGATACTTCCTGGATTAAATTAATTCTTGACAACACCAAAGAAGAAGAGTTTATTTTATTCCCCAATTCCCAGAAATCGCTTAAGGCAGCTAATAATTTTAAGATTACCTTCGGAAGGTCTTCAGCAATAAAGCTTCAGCTTAATAATAAACCTCTTGATTTTAAGCCGTCTTCAAAATCTGTTTCTCATGTTAAAATAAGTACTAAAGGTATCGAATATCTCAATAATCCTCCCCGGACAGGTCAGGAACAATGATATCATCTGTACAGAAAAGAATAGAAGAGTTACGCGAAGGATTAAGAGAGCATGATCACAGGTATTATGTTCTTGCTGAGCCAACTATAAGCGACCAGGAATATGATGCCTTAATGAAGGAACTTGAAAAGCTCGAGGCGGAAAATCCCGACCTGATAACACCTGATTCTCCTACACAGAGAGTCGGGACAGACCTGACAAAGGAATTCAAACCTGTAACTCACCTGATCCCTATGCTCAGTCTTGCTAACACATATAACGAAGAAGACCTTTTCGATTTCGACAGGAGAGTAAGGGACGCTTTACCTGCGGGAGAAACCGTGGAGTATGTGGTAGAACCTAAAATAGACGGAGCTTCCGTTAGTCTCCATTATACAGACGATCACCTGGTTACAGCAGCTACCAGAGGTGACGGTGTGGTGGGTGAGGAAATAACGACAAATGTTAAAACTATCCGCTCTGTCCCCCTCAGACTGAATAAGAACACATCATTTCCTTATTCATTTGATGATATTGAAGTCAGGGGTGAGATTTTTATGAAGGTACAGGACTTCATCAACCTGAACAGGGAAAGAGAAGAGCAGGGAGAGAAGTTATTTGCTAATCCCCGCAATTCGTCCGCAGGCACTCTCAAACTGCAGGATCCCCGGGTGGTTGCCAGAAGACCTCTGAATATTTTTGTGTATACATTGATAAGTCTTGATGAAAATTATGAAACGCAGTATGAGAATCTTCAGATACTCAGGAAGCTGGGATTCAATGTGAATTCTGAATTCAAACTCTGCAAGAACATTGACGCTGTACTGGAAGCCTGCCGGAGGCTCGAAGAAAAAAGGAATTCACTAGAGTACGAAGTTGACGGTGCGGTCATAAAAGTTAATTCTCTTAGACAGCAGAGAATCCTGGGCAATATTGCAAAATCCCCCCGCTGGGCAGTAGCCTTCAAATTTAAGGCTAAGCAGGCTGTTACGAGACTTAATAAAATAACCTGGCAGGTTGGGAGAATTGGAACGGTTACCCCTGTAGCCGAAATGGAACCTGTTTTTCTTGCGGGCTCCACTATCAGCAGGGCTACGCTGCACAACATTGATGAGATAAGAAGAAAAGATATCAGGGAAGGCGATAAGGTAGTCATTGAAAAAGGCGGCGATGTAATTCCCAAGGTTGTCTCCGTGGTAAAGGAAGAAAGATCTGCGGGTTCTAAACCTGTTCAGCCCCCGAAAAAATGTCCAGTCTGCAAAACCCCGTTGTTTCAGCCTGAGGGTGAAGTAGCTTATTACTGTGAGAACACCGAATGTCCCGCCCAGATCAAAGGGCGGTTAGAGCATTTCTCAGCACGCGGTGCAATGGATATAGAAGGTCTCGGAACGGCATTAATCAATCTCTTTGTAGAAGAAGGGTTTATGCATACATACGCCGATATATATGATTTAAAAAACAGGCGGGATGATCTGGTTGCCATTGAGCGTCTGGGAGAAAAAAGCGTAGACAACCTTTTAAGTGCAATTGAGAAAAGCAAAGAACAGCCGTTTGCAAAAGTACTTTTTGCAATTGGTATCAGGTATGTGGGATCGGGGGCTGCAAAGAAACTAGCTGATCACTTTATCTCAATTGATGAAATAATGAATGCCGATGAGGAAAAAATTAAAGCAATTCACGATATCGGACAGAGTATTAGTCAGAGTGTAGTGAAATTTTTCAGAGATCCCCATAATAGAAAAATAATTGAACGCCTCAAAAAGCACGGATTAAATTTTGCTTCAGAAAAGAAAATAGAAAAAGAGACCTTCTTTACAGGAAAAACTTTCGTGCTTACAGGAACCCTCCGCAGTTTTTCGCGTGAAGAAGCCAGCGATAAAATTGTTATGTTTGGGGGTAAAGTAACTTCTTCGGTAAGTAAGAACACCGATTTCCTTCTTTGCGGTGAAAATGCAGGGTCGAAATTGACAAAAGCTGAAAAACTAGGTGTTTCAGTATTGAATGAAAAGGACTTTCTTAAAAAACTTGATGAATCAGAAGAGAAATGATCGGACAATTAAAAGATAAAATTGCTGGAATTTTAGTAAAGAACAAATTACGAGAATTTGAAATTACGGAGCATAATTTCCGGGATTTCTTTAAGCGTTCGTTTGATTTTTTTGTTGTCATGCCCGAAAATGATTCCGATTTTAGTCAGTCTCTCCGGGTATTAAATTACCTCGAGGATAACAGGAAGAGCGTTACCGCATTTACTCATGACTATAAAGTTAATCTGCTGCCCACCAAGTTCCGTCAGAAAGCAATCGGCTATACAGTCAATGATATAAGCCGGCTGAATCTTCCTTCAAAGAAGATAAATGATAAACTTGAACAGCTGAGATTCCAGACTGTAATAGACCTGAACAGGCAGGAAAATATGTTCTGCAGCTACATTGTTAACCGGGTTAAAGCGCCGTATAAACTGGGTTTTGTTAAAGGAGATCCTGATAAATTTTATAATATCCAGGTTATAAATAAGAGTCCCGACGCTGAAAATTCATACAAAAATTTATTAAATTGCTTAAAAATGTTTTAAGGAAATTATATGAATTTCGAGATCAAGAGGATCGACGAGATAACAATATTTAAATTGAATGAGAAAAGATTAGATACAAATATTTCGGGACTGGTTAAGGGTGAATTTACAATGCTTCTTAAAGTTGAAGGGGTTAACAAGCTAATTCTTGATATGAGCGAGGTCCAAACATGCGACAGCTCAGGACTCAGTGCAATTCTGGTGGCAAACAGAATTCTCAACACAAACGGCGGAGCTATGAGGATTGCCGCCCCCTCTGAAAAGGTTTACTCTCTTATCAAAATCACTCAGCTTGACCGTGTTCTCCCGGTATGTGAAACAGTGGATGAAGCTTTCAGGGAGTTAAAAAAGGAATAGCTTATTGGAAGGAAGATCGCTCGATTATTTTATCATTGCGATTTATTTAATCGGTATAGCGGTTTTCGGTATAGTATCTGGGGGCAGACAAAAATCAGTTAAAGATTATTTTCTTGGTTCTACTTCAGTTCCCTGGTGGGCAATATGTTTCTCGATAGTTGCTGTTGAAACGAGTACTTTAACTTTTATTTCCATTCCCGGATTATCCTATCTGACCAACTTAAACTTTCTCCAAGTGACTTTCGGCTATCTGCTTGGCAGAATAATCGTCGCTGCTGTATTCCTGCCCGCATATTATAAAGGTGAACTGAAAACTGCATATACCTATCTTGAAACAAGGTTCGGCGGGAAGACCCGTAACTATGCTTCAATTGTATTTTTATTTACAAGGACAGCAGCTGACGGGGTAAGACTTTTTGCAACTGCTATACCTTTAAAGCTGCTGTTAGGTATCGATTACCCTTACGCAATAATGATTATAGCACTGGTATCCCTTATATACACCTATACCGGGGGTGTAAAAGGAATCATATGGGTTGATGTGATCCAGATGTTCATTTATATAACAGGAGCAGTTCTCGCAGGTATCTTCATATTAAATCTTCTTCCTGATGGCTGGAATTCTGTTGTCGTTGCCGCATCTGAGGGAAATAAATTCCAGGTTATCAATTCAGGTTTTACCGGCACCTTGAATGATTTTTTTACTGATCCATACACGCTTATAGGCGGTATACTCGGGGGTGCCTTTTTATCGATGGCCTCCCACGGTACTGATCAGCTGATTGTTCAAAGGCTCCTTGCCGCAAAGGATCTTAAGGAAAGCCGGAAGGCAGTCGTTGGCAGCGGAATGATAATTATAATCCAGTTTGCCCTCTTCCTCATTCTCGGAGTTATGCTCTATGCCTATTACGGAATAATAGATATGAAGCCCGATGAGATCTTTCCCAATTTCATAATACACGTAATGCCCCCCGGAGTTTCAGGAATAATAATCGCAGGACTATTTGCAGCAGCTATGTCGACGCTCGCAGGATCAATGAGTTCTCTTTCCTCCTCTACAATGATGGATCTGTTTCAGCCCATATTCGGAAAAAAGGGGAACGAATTATTTATTTCCAGGCTTATAACAATATTCTGGGCGGTTATGCTGACTCTGTCGGCTTTATTCTTTATGAACACATCCGCTGCGGTAGTTGAACTTGCCCTGAGCATTGCCTCTTTCACTTACGGAGGACTGCTCGGAACCTTTCTGCTTGGTTTCTTTTTCAAACACGCTGATCAGCGTGGTGCCTTAACCGGATTTACACTTGCAATAATTGTTATGATATTTGTAATATCATTCAAAGTAGTTGCCTGGACTTGGTATACCTTCATCGGTGTAGCTGTAACTCTCCTAACCGGATATGTGGTCTCTTTATTTAGAAATAAACACGACAGAGAGGGTACTTGAGTTTAATTGATTACTTAATAATTCTGGTATACTTCATCTTTTCTCTGGCTATTGCTCTATTTTACACCCGCCGGGCAGGAAAAAGCACAGAGGAATTTTTTCTTTCAGGCAGAAATCTCCCCTGGTATCTGGCCGGTCTCTCTATGGTGGCAACAACCTTCGCCGCGGATACTCCGCTTGCTGTAACCGAACTGGTTGCAAAAAACGGAATTGCCGGCAACTGGGTCTGGTGGAACTTTGCTTTCGGCGGTCTCCTTACGGTTTTCTTTTTTGCCAGGCTGTGGAGACGTGCGGGGATAATGACAGAAGCAGAGTTTGCCGAATTACGTTATTCCGGAAAACCTGCGAAATTTTTAAGAGGATTCAGGGCGATTTACCTGGGGCTGTTTATGAACATCATTATCATGGGATGGGTGAATAAGGCAATGGCTTCAATTCTCACCGGAATGTTTAATATCCCCGAATCGGAAGTTATCTTTTATGTTTTCGGATGTATGTTGATAGTTGCATTGTATTCAGCATTATCCGGGTTATGGGGAGTTGTAATTACAGATGCTTTCCAGTTTATTATTGCTATGACAGGCTGTATAATCCTCGCTGTTATTGTGGTTAATTCTCAGCAGGTCGGCGGAATGGCGGGTTTGCAGGAAAAGCTTCCGGAATATACCTTCAAATTTCTTCCTGTTTTTTCGGACATAGGGGATGTGGGAACGGCATTTTCCCTTTCGGTGGTCTCTTTCCTTGCATATGTCGGGATAATCTGGTGGGCCTCGTGGTATCCTGGAGCCGAGCCCGGGGGAGGAGGTTATGTTGCCCAGAGAATGATGTCGGCTAGAGATGAAAAGCATTCACTTTTTGCTACTCTTTTTTTCCAGATAGCTCATTACGGAATACGTCCCTGGCCGTGGATACTGGTTGGTTTATGTTCATTGGTCCTTTACCCGGATCTCGCAGCATCCGACAAAGGGATGGGATACGTTTTCGCAATGAATGATTTCCTTCCTGCCGGGTTAAAAGGACTGCTTGTTGCTGCTTTTTTCGCGGCTTATATGAGTACCATTGCCACCCAACTGAACTGGGGAACTTCATACCTTATCAATGATTTTTACAGAAGGTTCCTTTATCGTAACCGGGATGAATTATTTTATGTCAGAGCATCAAGGGTGGCAACAATTTTATTGATGATAACCTCGGCCATAGTGACGCTTTTTATAAGCACCATATCGGGAGCCTGGGTTTTTATAATGGAATGCGGTGCTGGATTGGGACTGGTCCTGATCATGCGGTGGTATTGGTGGAGAATAAATGCCTGGTCGGAAATATCTGGAATGATTACTCCTTTCGTTATTTTTCCGGTCCTGAAATTGTATGGTGTGGAATTTCCTTACACTTTATTTTTCCTTGTTTCCTGCACCACGATAGTCTGGCTCACAATAACATTTCTAACTAAACCTGTAGAAAAATCGAAATTATTAGAATTTTACCGGAAAATTCATCCCGGGGGAATTTTATGGAGAAAGATATCAGACCAGCTTCCCGAGATCAAAAGTGAGGGGGAATTCGGAATTATGTTCATTAACTGGCTTGCAGGTGTAGTCCTGGTATATTCCTTTTTATTCGGAACAGGGAGTATTCTTTTGGGGGATACAATAAGATCCGTAATCTTCATCATTGCCTCTATTGTTTCTATCACCATAATTTACAAGAACTTAAGTGCAGCAGGTTGGAAAACATTAATTAAATAATCCTTATTTTTAAGTTTCGTAATCATTCATTTTTCAGCTTTTTATGAAACGAACGGAGATACTGAAAAATATAGAGGTTGTTGTTTCAGATATTGACGGTACATTATTGACTGACGAGGGATTCGTAGATAAAGAATCGCAAAAACTTATATCTGAGTTACCCAGACACGGAGTTCATTTTACTGTAGCAACGGGCAGGCTTCATTCGGCTATAACCGATCTGGCCACAGATCTTGGAATAGATATCCCGCTGATTTCAATGGATGGAGCACTTATAAAAAGCCATCCCGAGGGAGAAATATTGTTTGAATCTTTCGTGAAGGAGAAGTATGTTAGAAAAGCTGTTGCCCTTGCGGATACTTTTCTGCTTAATGTGGCTTTATGTCATGATGATGCCATTTACTATACAGAAAGAAATTCTGTAATCCCGCAGATTATGGATAAATTCGGTGCCAGGTACGAGGAAGTTGAATCTTACGATGAATTTTATGAGAGAACCCTGGAAGTTGTTTTTGCTTCGGATTATAAGAATAACCTGAGATATGTATATAACCGTCTTGGTTTTCCCTATACGTTCGGGCTTGACAGATCATATTTCAGATCCCAGAGGCGCGATAATATTTATTATCTTGAGATAAGAAATAAAGGAACATCCAAGGGAATGGGATTCAAAAGACTCCTGAATGATCTGAACGTTAAAGAGGCAAATGCTGCTGTTATAGGCGATTGGTATAATGACTTAAGTCTTTTTAAGGTAGGCGGATTTAAGGTCGCAATATCGAACGCTGTAGCCGAAGTAAAAAGGCAGGCTGATTTTATAACAACAAAGGACAATAATAACGGCGGAGTGGGTGAATTCATAGAAATGATATTACAGGCAAAAACAAGCAGAAAATGAAAACTGAAGAACACAAAAAAGGCAGTCTCCGGCTAAAGTTCTTAATTGGCTTCAGTGCTGTAATTCTTATCGTCTTTATGTTTCCCAAGGGAGAATCGATTGAATCCGAAGTTACGGTCGGTTCGATATGGATTCATGACGATCTCATTGCCCAGTTCAGCTTCCCGGTATTAAAAGACCAGAAAACTTACCAGGAAGAGCTGAATGAGGCTGTTAATACTGTTTATCCGGTATATTTAAAACAGCCCGAAACGATAGATGCGATCCTGGATACTGTGAAGAGTTATGATTCTTTTCTTATCAGGATGATTGACAGTACATTGTCGACAGCGGGAAAAGAGAATCTGAACCCGACTTTTCTGAGTACTCCATCTTATAATACTTTCCTGAACCTGAGGCGGCAGGAAAGAAATATGCTGCAGCGGAGAAACCTGAAAGAAGTACTTGGCAGCATAAACAGTATACTTGCAGAGGTTTATAAAAACGGTATAATCAATCAGTTTCCTTCAGGTAAAGACAGTATTGCCGTCAGGACCGGAAACATTGACAGGATTGAAGCATCGGACAAATTTATCGATGTGCAAGCGGCTGAAAAGATAGTCAAGAACGGTATTGAGCAGATGAAGCTTTCGGAGGATCTAAAGAGTGCGCTGGAGGAATACGCAGTTCATTTTATAAATCCTAATATCATATATAATCAGCAGGCTACCCAGGAAGAGATTGAACAGGCAAAGAATAATGTATCAAGGTACATTGGAATAGTCAACGAGAATGAAAGAATAATAGCAAAGCACGACAGGGTAACCAGGGAAGCTAAACTTAAAATAGATTCATACAGGGCCGCCAAGGGAGAGAAGATCGGAGTAAGCGGATTCTGGCTGCAGTTTGTAGGTAAGTTCTTCCATATATCCCTGCTGCTTTCATTGCTTACGATCTATCTTTTCCTCTTCAGAAAAAAGATATTTTTTGACAACCAGAAACTGATACTTATAACAATAATACTTGTATTCGTCTGTTTTGTTACCTTTTTAATAAACCAGATAAGCGTAAATGTACCTCTTCAGTTTCTGATCTTTATACCCGCAGCCACTATGCTGCTCACAATAATTTTCGATTCTAGGGTAGGGTTCTATACTACGGTTATTATTTCGCTGATAGCGGGTGCCTTAAGAGGCAATGATTATACTTTTGCCGCAATGAATATTTTTGCAGGCGCTCTTGCTGTCTATACCGTTCGTGATATAAAAAACCGCTCTCAGATATTCAGATCATTTTTGTTCATCCTCCTTGGCTACCTTGTTGCAGTTTTTGCTTTCGGCCTGGAGAGATTTGCATCGTTTGAATCATTGATGATCGAGACTGCTTTTGCATCGACAAATGCTTTGATCAGTCCTGTTCTTACATACGGACTGCTTATCTTCTTCGAGAAATTCTTCAGAATAACCACTGACCTTACTCTGCTTGAACTTTCAAATTTTGACAGACCGTTACTTAAAGAATTATCGAGGAAGGCTCCCGGGACCTTTAACCATTCAATGACAATGGGAACTCTTGCCGAGACTGCGGCAGAGAAAATCGGGGCCAACCCTTTGCTTGCCAGGGTCGGTGCATACTATCATGACGTGGGCAAGATTATAACTCCGCAGAATTTCGTCGAGAACCAGCTTAATAATCAGAATATACATGAAAATCTTACACCAGAGGAAAGCGTTGAGCTGATAAGCCGTCACGTTAAGGAGGGAATAGAACTTGCCCGTGAATATAATGTGCCGCAGGAAGTTGTAGATTTTATACCTATGCACCATGGCACGATGGTGATCTCATTCTTCTTTGAGAAAGCCAAAAAGCTTTATGGTGAAGAAAAAGTTAATATAGATGATTACAGGTACCCGGGACCGAAGCCGAATAGTAAGGAGACTGCTATAATTATGCTTGCCGACGGCAGTGAGTCGGCCGTCAGGTCTATTGAAGATCCTGATCCGACAAAAGTTGAAAACGTAATTGACAAAATTATCAAGGGAAGGATTGATGACGGCCAGCTCGATAATTCACCTATAACTTTTAGCGATATTGATAAAATCAAGGAAGCATTTATAAGTATTCTGCTCGGACAGCATCACCGCAGGATCAGGTATCCCAAACAGGAAGAAATAGAAAAAGGGGAGCCGGAGAAGAATGAAGAGAAATGAAAATCTTTCTGGATGAATATCTTGCGGTACTGAAATTAGAAAAGAACCTGGCAGAAAATACGATTGAATCATACAGGAATGATATAACCAACCTTTTCCAGTTTCTGGATAATTATAATATTGATGATCCTCAGAAGATAAGATATGAACACGTGTCCGACTTTTTCAAATTCCTTAAGGAAGCTGGTCTGTCCAGTACTTCTGCTTCACGTTATCATTCATCTTTAAAGGGTTTTTTCCTGTATTTGTTTCAGAATAACTATATAACTGAAAACCCCGTTGAAAAAATTCCTGCTCCAAAACTATCTCACAAACTTCCTTCCGTACTTACCATAAATGAGGTAGATGCTATCCTGTCTCAGCCGGATGTTACTAATAAATTCGGGTTAAGGGATAAAGCTTTACTGGAACTATTTTATGCATGCGGATTACGTGTAAGCGAATTACTAAACATGAAAATTTCCAGCCTATATTTCAGAGAGGAAGTTATCCGCGTTTTCGGGAAAGGTTCAAAAGAAAGACTAGTCCCGATCGGCAGAAGTGCGGTGAGCTGGATAACGGAATATTTAAAGACGAGCCGCCTTCTGCTTGAGAGAAAAGGAAAAAGTGAAAATTATCTTTTTCTTAATACCAGGGGAACAAAACTCTCCAGAATGGGTGTTTGGAAGATAGTAGATCGGTATGTAAAAGCAGCCGGAATAGACAAAGAGGTACATCCTCATACATTTCGTCATTCTTTTGCAACTCATCTGCTTGAAGGAGGCGCAGATCTCAGAGCGGTTCAGGAGATGCTGGGTCATGCCGATATATCTACCACGCAGATTTATACACATATCGATAGAGATTTTATAAAACAGGTTCACAGAGATTTTCATCCACGAGGTTAGTTTGTCAGGCATTGAGGTTAGTGAAAAAATAATTTCTTTCTTAACGTTTCTCCCCATGTTTCTGCTTTCAATTACAGTACATGAATTTGCACATGCTGTTATTGCAAAAAGGATGGGTGATGATACCGCTCAAAAGATGGGGCGGTTAACCCTTAATCCTTTTAAGCATGCGGATATTATCGGTACCCTGATTATGCCCATTGCTTCTTTTGCATCGGGCTTTGCATTGATAGGCTGGGCTAAACCTGTTCCTATTGACCGAAGGAAATTCAAAAATCAAATGCGGGATGATGCACTTGTTTCATTCGCAGGTCCTGCCTCCAATTTTCTGCTTGCAATAATTTTCTTCATTTTCTTTTTTCTGACGTATCAAGGCTCTGCCTCTGACTACATTATAAATCTCCTTTGGTATGGCGTATTCTTTAATATATTTTTGTTCGCCTTCAATCTGCTGCCCATTCCGCCGCTGGATGGATCCCATATCCTATTTGATATCTTTCCTAATAAAATCACGGCTAAGCTGCTTAGTCTGGGACTCTACGGTTCTATCATTCTGCTGATTTTCATTTATTCCCCGCTATGGGGTTATTTTATGGATTTGGTTAACTTTATCCTTGGACTGTTTCTAAAAAGTACCGGACTTAGATGAAGAAAGCGATTATTTTAATAATATTGTCATTATTACTGGTTTCCTGCGAAAAAAGTTACAAGGAAACACCGGAAAATACAGTTAAGCGTGATTTTCATTCTTTCATTTTTACCGGGATGTCCCAGAGAAAACCCGCACTTTATAAATACAATGTCAGGAAGAATTCTTTCTCCCTATTCTGGAAAGGAGATAGTGAAGAAATAGTCGATCTTTCCTATTCTCCCGGGCATATTTCTGCTTTCTTTCTTACTGCATCCAGCCAGGGAAAAGAAGGGATTTTTCCTTTTGTTAAAAATGCCCGGCTTTATGTTATCCCGGATTCTGCTTCCGAGCCTAAATTTGTGAGTGATATAGGCAGCGGAATACAAATCTTCTCGAGGTGGGAATCTGAGACCGTATTCAGAATAATCCTCAATTCGTGGGATAAAAAAACATCAACATACATCGATCAGAAGACAATAATCTACAACATCTTCGGAAGAATACTGCAGGAGGAGAACCAGGTTTACGATATTACTTCAGATGGCTATCCAAGGCTGCCAGGAAACAGGCCTGATACGCTTTCGCCATCGGGTAAATACCAGGTTTCGTATACACAGAGTAAACCAGATTCTGTTTTTCTTATCCAGAGAACGACAAAAAAGGCTGATTTTATGATGTCCATTACTAAACCTGTAAATGAAATTTCCTGGAGTGATGACAGGGGGACGATATTTATTTCCACTCTGGATGTTACTCCCGCCAACACCAGCATTTTTTCGGGAAAGCCTAATACCGCCTCATTGTACGCATACTCTGTTGAGCAGCATAAGGTGGTCAAAAAATGGACAGGCGGAGGGTTTAAGAACTTTTTTACTATTAGTGATTTTTTAATATTTGATGATGGATTCGGAAGGAACTCCTCGATTTACATGTACAACTTCAAAGAAGATAAGGTTATTAAACAGATTAAAATTAAAGGCGGATGCGGACTAAGGGGAATCCCCGAAGTTCCGCGTTTTGGAGCTTAGTTAACCGATGACAAGAATTTTATAAATGAATACATATTTAAGAATTGTCAGTTATGTGAGGCCTTACTGGAGACAACTTATTGCCTCAATCCTTTTCACTTTTTTATTTGCAGTATTCAACGGTCTTTCAGTCTACCTTACAATACCGCTGCTGGATACACTTTTCCAGGAATCTACAAGGACAGAGCAGGTTCAGGAGGTTCAGCCTGTTACTCCTTCCGCCAGTATTCTACCCGACTGGGTTCAGGATGTAAAGGAAAAGGTTACAAATGCTTTCAACAACTTCGTTCTGTCAGGAACAAAAATAGAAGCATTGATGAGAATTTGTTTCCTAGTGTTGCTCACCTTTTTCCTTAAGAACATCACGGGGTATACTCAGGCATATTTTATGGCACATGTTGAATATGGAGCCATGAAGGATTTGAGGGATGAAGCTTATTCTCATCTTCATCAGCTGCCGATGAGTTATTTCAAAAAAGAAAGAGTCGGGAATTTAATATCAAGGTTTACGAATGATGTAAACATCGTGCAGGCAAGCATCACCGCAGCATTTTCAAACCTTATTAAGGAGCCGTTAACTATAATTGTCTTCCTTGGCATTGCCCTGAGCATCAGCTGGCAGTTAACGCTGATGGCTTTCATAGTTCTGCCGTTTTCAATGCTTATAATCGGCGGGGTGGGATTGAAACTGAGGAAGCAGAGTACAGTCGTTCAGGCTAAAATTGCCGATATCACGAGCATACTGCAGGAAACCATATCGGCAGTTAAGATCGTGAAAGCATTCGGAATGGAAAAATATGAAAACCGCAAATTTACCAGAGAGACACATAGTTTTTTCAGAATGATGCTGAAAATTGTGAGGATAAGGAACATAGCTTCGCCGGTAACAGAGTTTCTGAGTGTATTGGTGGGAGTATTTATTATATATTATGGCGGTGTAATGGTACTCCAGCAGGAATCTCTCAAAGCCAGTGAATTCCTCGGCTTCCTATTTGCGATTTTTCAGATGATGCCCCCGATAAAAGAATTAACAAGTGTAAATAACAGGATTCAGGAGGCAAGCGCTGCAGGCGAAAGAATATTTGAAATACTCGATACAAAACCGTCCATTCGTAATAAACCAGGTGCTACAGAAATATCAAAGTTCCAGGATAATATCGAACTTGAAAACGTATTCTTCAGTTATGAGGATAGTACGGAACCTGTATTAAAGAATATCACGTTTACTGCACAAAGAGGACAGATTATCGCGTTTGTTGGTCCCAGCGGAGGCGGCAAATCAACTCTTGTAGATCTTCTTCCCCGGTTTCACGATCCTGATTCCGGCAGGATTTACATAGATGGTATTGATATTAAGGATGTTAGAATTGAGGACCTGAGAAGTTTAATGGGAATTGTTACACAGGAGACGTACCTTTTTAATGAGTCCATAAGAAAAAATATTGCCTACGGCATAGACGATTATCCTATGGAAAAGATTATTGAGGCAGCTAAAACAGCCAATGCGCATAATTTTATTATGGAACTTTCCCATGGTTATGATACGATTATCGGTGAAAGAGGAACCAAGCTGTCGGGTGGACAAAGACAAAGGATCTCAATTGCGAGGGCTCTCGTTAAAAATCCGGAGATAATGATTTTTGATGAAGCAACTTCAGCTCTTGATAATGAATCCGAACTTTTGGTTCAGGAGGCAATAGAGAGAATGATGCAGAACCGGACTACTTTTGTTATTGCACACCGTTTGAGTACGATAAGGCACGCAACAAAAATTATTGTTATTGATTATGGAGAAATTATACAGCAGGGTAGACACGATGAACTGCTTGCGGATGAAAAAGGGTTGTACAGGAAACTGTATGAAATGCAGTTCAGGGATTAGACATGCCTGAGAAAAGAAACCTTCTTTTAATTGACAGGATCATTCTGTTTTTCATGGTTCTTTTCCTGGCTAGCATAACAAATTCCATATTTCTGAACCAGGTTGGCTACTATGGTGCACTCCTTACCCTTTTTGCAAGGTATATTGTAACAAAATCAAATCCTTTTGAGAGAACGGAAATTGAACCGGCATTGCTGTGGTTTGTCGCTGCAGAAATCCTTTCCCTTATTTTTTCACTCAACCACTCCCAGGCTTTGCTGTTTACCTTGCGACGAATTTTATTGATGCCGCTAATTTATATAACCGCGGCTGCAGTTCCGGACATTAAGAGAGCAAAACTTTATTTCAATACATATATAGCAGCCGCTGTACTTACCGCGCTGGTATATATAGTATTCTCCTATCAGTATTTTATAGCCAATCTATATAACATTACCCAATCCGGTCCTTCATTATTTCAGTATCCCATAACATCTAGTGAGATTTTAAGTATAACTTCTGTTTTTCTCTTTGCCTTTTTGATTAATGAAAAAGACAGTTTGAAGAAGAAACTTTTAATAGCAGGCGCCCTCCTTATTACTCTTATTGCACTTGCAGCTACATATAAAAGAACCGGATGGCTCGGGACCGGGTTTGGATTCTTTATCATAATACTCCTGAAAAAGAAATGGAAATACTTAATTCCTCTTTTAATCCTTGCGGCTGTTTTGCTGGCGGTACAAAAAAATGAAAGCATAATTAAAATATTCAGGATTGAACAGGGCAACCTGAAAGAATTAGCCAGTTTCAATACGGACGGAAGAGCCTTTGATATAACTTCACTGGACGGTGAATTTTATGTCTCTGAGTATGAAAAGGGACTCATTAAATATAAAGGATCACAGAAACTGCTGAACATGGAAACTCCTGCGCCGTTAGTTTCAATTGAGAAATGGAAGGATGATCTGCTTGGCTATTTCGTCGATACTCGGTTTATCAGCTATAAGAGTGATGAAAATGGATCTTTGTTTCAGACAGCAGAGTGTCTCCCTCCAGGTTTCACAATAGATCATACAATTTCCGGAGATTACCTCTATACCCTGGACAGCGACAGCGGACTTACGATATTTAAAGACCCCTCTCGTTTGGTAAGTATTTACAGGAACAGAGAATTTAATAAGTACAATAAGGTTTTTGCAGATTCAGGCCTTTTATTGATGTTTTCTCCAGACAGCGGGCTGCAGGTATTTGACACATTTAACGGCATTCCCCTCAGGAAGTTTTACACATTCCGGCCGGATAATATTTCTTCAGTTTTTTATTTTAAACATAAACTCTTTGGTTCCAATGACACAGGTTTGAAAATTTACAACGTAGAAAAAGATTCGATTTATTTTGACAAGGACTTACCCGGGCCGGAAACTATCTATCTCTGGAAAGCAGCTCACAATGATTTGCTTGCGGCAGATAAGACGGGCAGCATTTTTGAAATTAATATCGATCCAGCACCAGCGGTGAAGTTATTGGGCAATCCCGGATATGTCCCCACCTCTCTCGCTTTGCAAAATGATTCATTGTTGACATCATTCGTTCATAGAAGCAGGATATTGAGCATCTGGGATCCTTACCTGCCGTCTAATTATGTGCGTCTGTCTTTATGGAAAGCCGGATGGAAGATGTTCCTTGATCATCCGGTATTTGGTGTGGGTGATATCGACCTGGCATTTCTTTACAAACAGTACAAATCAAAATATGAAAAGGAAATCCAGGGACATATGCACAATAACTTTGTTCATATACTGGTAACATTGGGGCTTTTCGGTCTGTTTGCGTTCTGCTACCTGCTTTATAGCCTTTTCAGAATTGATCTTGATATTTACTGGAAGATGAAAGAGGTACCATTCGCTTCATCTTACGCCCTTGGTACTATTGCTGCATTGAGTACGATCGTGGTTGCCGGCCTTACTGAGATGAATTTCTTTGATCATGAAATTATCACCCTGCTCTGGTTCACATTCGGACTTAATGTGGCCGTTTTTAAACGTTATAATAACAAGAAAAGCTAAGTTTGCATAGTTCAGAAAAAAGAGGAATAAATGGAAAATAAGCTGAATTTAGATATTCAAAATACCGTACAAAAATTATCATCAGAATTAAATTATGACTATAAAGAAGTTGCAGTAATACTGGCTGCAGGACACGGAAAAAGAATAAAATCGCAAACCTCTAAAATGCTGCATAAGATATGGGAGGTGCCGACCGTTGAGCGTGTTTACAATGCCTGTGTTGAGGGAATAAAAGAAGTAAATGTTATCATAGTTGTTGGTATAAAGGCTGTAGATGTTATGAATGTAATAGGCAGGAGGGATAATACTCTGTTTGCCTACCAGGAAAATCAGAAGGGGACAGGACACGCCGTGCAGGTTGCTCTGGAGAAGATGGACAAAAAATCATTTGACGGAATTGTTTATGTTCTTCCCGGAGATATGGGATTAATCGATGAAGAGACACTTCAGACTTTCCGAAAAAATTTCCTTGATTCTGAGTCAGATATGATGGTATTAACGGGGGTTTATGAGGGCGATCCATTAAAAAATTCCTACGGAAGGATTATACGAGTAAAGGATAAAGACGTTAAAGGAAAATCCTCGGGTAAAGATAAAGGCAAGGTAATCCGGATAATGGAATATAAGGACATTACGGCGCTCGATGAGAATAAGCCTTTCATATCAAAATACAACGGAAGTGAATATTCATTTACCAAAGATGAATTGATTGATAATAATGAGTTTAACTCAGGCGTCTACGCCTTCAGGTACAAACATCTTACTGACCTTATAGGGAATCTTTCCAGCGATAACGCTCAGAACGAAATATATATTACTGATCTGATTTCACTTTTTAACAGAGAAGGATTTACGGTATCAGCAAGTACTCCCGAAAAAAAATATGTTGTAATGGGATTTAACAACAAATCTGTTTTGAAAGAGATGGACGCGATCGCCAGTTCACAGGTTTATGAAGAATTAAAGGACATAATTGAGATTGCTGATCCCGATGATTTTTTCATTCACGATAGAGTAGTAAATGATATCCTTGAAATGGATAGGATCGGAACGCCTCTGGATATAAATGTTGGAAAAGGAGTTTATATTGGAAAAGGGGTAAAACTTAACTATAATATTTCTTTTAAAAGCGATTGTTATGTAAACGGAAATGTGCAGTTCGGACAGAATGTGACCGTTTTTCAGAATGTCCACCTCTCCTGTTTTCCCGGCCAGACATTAAAAATCGGGAACCATGTCGAAATATTGTGGGGAGATATAATTAAAGGGAATATTGTCATCGGAGACGGTTCCAGGATTGAATCCAGTGTTAATATGACCGGCAGCGACGAATTTCCTCTCCGCATAGGAAAGAATGTTCTGATTAAAGGCACGAGCTACATCTTCGGTTCTCTCATAGAAGATTTTGTTCATATTGAACACAGTGTAATTATCAGGAAAAAGATCAGGGCTGTAACTATGGATGACCATACTGTCATGCCGGTCAGGTTTTATCTTCCACCTCCTGAAGGTATTGAATCAATTGAGGATATCTGACAGATATCCTGCTGAATTATTTCACCTATAATTACCCGGCAGCGATATTCCTTTGATCTTCCGGAAAAGAGAAACCGCATAAGAGTCCGTCATCCCCGATACAAAGTCGGTAATCTTAAGCAATCTGATATAAAGATCATCATCGGGTCTGCTGTCGGCACCAAGGAACTGTTTAGGAAGAAGCTTCATCAGGTTCTTACTTTTCCATGAAGGTGTTCCTGAATAAGTTTCATTCACGGTATTTATAAATGCATCCAGGAGTCCGCCAAGGACCTCATATCCGGCAGCTTCTCTTTCAACAACACTCCGGTAGGAATAAATTTCTCTTTTAGAAATCGTTTTAATTTTCTCCAAATACGGGGATGAATCAATAAGGGAAATAAGATCCCGTTCGAGCCTCCCGTTGAGGATGTCCTGTTCATTTTCCATAAAGGTATCCGCGAGCTGAGTTACAGTATCATTGATTGCTTTTGCCCTCAGGTAACCAATCTTATCGTTTTGACTTCTGCCCTCATAGGAAGTCAGGCTGGAGGTCACCAGGGGTCGTAAAAGTTTTTCAGTATATTCAAATGAAAGCAGTCCGAGTCTGAACCCATCCTCCAGGTCCATAATTCTATAGCATATATCATCCGCAGCCTCTACCAGGAAAGAAAGGGGATGCCTGCTCCAGCAGTAATCATCTTTTAATCCTTTTTTGATTAACCCGGTTTCTTCAGCAACCTCCGCAAAAAGTTCCTTTTCAGTCTGGAAGAATCCAAACTTTTTGTAGAACTTACTCTTAGTTTCCTCAGCACCTAATTTCTGCTTCTGACTGAGAGCAGACTCCTTTGGATACTTTGTAAAAGCGGCAAGAGCAGCGCAGGTAAGTTTTAATCCTCCACCCGAATTCGGATTCTGCAGTTTGGTAATGATTCTGAAACCCTGTGCATTACCCTCAAACTTCGTAAAGTCAGTCCACTTCTTATTATCATCGATCTCCCGCTCAAACGCTTTTCCGTTACCGTTCCTGAAATACTCTGCGATAGAATCCTCTCCCGAATGTCCGAAGGGGGGATTACCAATATCATGAGCAAGACATGCTGCCGCAACAATTTCCCCGAAATGGAAGGACGAATATTTCCGTGCAAGTTCCTTATTCCGTTTTAATATCTTGTCACCTACAAGAGTGCCGAGCGATCTGCCTACACAGGATACCTCCAGGCTGTGTGTAAGTCTCGTATGCACAAAGTCATTCTCGGGTAAAGGGAACACCTGCGTTTTATCCTGAAGCCGCCTGAAAGCCGAACTGAAAACTATCCTGTCAAAATCTCTCTGGAATTGGCTCCGCCCGTCATTCAATTTTATTTCTGATGATGCTGAGTCTCCAAGTAATTTGTTAGAGAGTAATTTATTCCAATTCATAGTTTCTTCTTTATTTAAGACACTGCAAATATAAAAATTATGGCAGAGTGAATGATTAATACGAATTATTTATTTTAATCGATATGAATTCAGAAAAAAAACAAATGCTGGATCAGTCCGTACAGTATATTAAATCCGTCGGTCCGCGGAGGGCAGAGGCCTTTAACAAGATTGGCATATCATCCATCAGAAAACTGTTGTTTTATTTTCCATCAAGACACCTTGACAGAACCACAACGCTCACATCGGCCAATGCGTACGGTTATATATTGAATGGATATGAGGGTGAGCTAACGGTAATTGCGAAGGTTGAAGATAAGGAAGTAAGAAGGTTTAACAGGAGAGAGATATTTAAGGTTCAGTTCAGGGATACAACCGGATTTTTTGAATGTATCTGGTTTCAGGGAGCGAAATACTTTTTTGATGTCTTTAATAATGGTGATTATTTTGCTGTTTCGGGTAAACCAACGATAACCAATCATGGCGGCCTGCAGTTTGTGCATCCGGATTATGACAGGCTGAGTGAAGATGAATCCAAAATGCTTAACACAGGGAAAATTATTCCTTTCTACAGGATCCCGAAAGAACTGAAAGCCACCGCCATTGGTGATTTTAGTCTCAGAAAAATCATCGCATCTGCAGTTGAGAAGTATGCCGACTACCTGGAGGAGACTTTACCGGAATATATCATTGGTGACAGGAAGCTGATGAATATTGTAAACGCGGTAAAGAATTTTCATTTCCCGGAATCAAAAGAAAAACTTAACTCCTCGCTAAACCGGTTCAAGTATGAAGAGTTGTTTTACCTTCAGATACTCATTGCCCTGAGAAAACACAATTACCGAACGAAACAGAAAGGAAATTCATTTACCGTAAAAACCAGTCTTGTGAAAGATTTCCTCTCTACCCTTCCGTTCAAGCTGACAAATTCTCAGTTAAAAGTTCTGGGGGAGATCAAATCCGATATGGAATCCCCGGCTCCGATGAACAGACTTCTGCAGGGCGATGTTGGTAGCGGGAAAACCATTGTAGCCCTGATATCGATGCTGATTGCAGTGGATAACGGTTTCCAGGCAATCCTGATGGCTCCCACCGAAATACTTGCTGACCAGCATGCGAAGAACATCTCGGCTATGATGAAGAAACTTGCTGATGTCCATAATCAGAGAGACATAAAAGTAACTTTGCTGCTGGGAGGACAGAGAAAATCGGCCAAAGAAAAAAAGCTGCAGTCGGGGGCTCTTAAAGAAGCAGATATAATTATCGGGACACATGCATTATTTGAAGAGGATGTCAAATTTAAGAATCCGGGGCTTGTAATAGTTGACGAACAGCATAGGTTTGGGGTAGCCCAGAGAGGGCGCTTACTAAGCAAGGGAATAACGCCTGATGTTATTGTTATGAGTGCGACACCAATCCCGAGAACGCTTTCGATGACATTATATGGTGATCTCGATGTTTCCGTAATTAACGAAATGCCCGGCAGCCGGAAAGCCATAAAAACTATTTTACGCGGTGAGAATAAGCTGCCTGATATCTACAAGTTTATTGTTGATAAAAAGAAAAAGGAGGGATACCAGTCATTTATTGTATATCCGCTGGTTGAGGAATCAGAAAAACTGGAACTTAAAGCTGCTGAAACACACTATAATGATTTACAATCCACCTTCCTCAAAGAACTAAAAGTCGGCCTCATTCATGGTAGAATGTCGTGGAGGGATAAAGAAGCTGTAATGATGGAATTTCTCCATAAAAAGCATGATGTTTTAATTGCTACAACTGTGATTGAAGTGGGAATTGATATTCCCGATGCTAATATAATCCTGATTAATGATGCTGAAAGGTTCGGACTTTCGCAGCTTCACCAGTTGAGAGGCCGGGTAGGCAGGGGAACAAAGCAGGCTTACTGTATACTGGTAACCAAGGATAAATATGCTGCCGCTGCCGAGCGTCTTCCGCCTGATCACGAATACCTATCTTCTTCCCGGCTGGAAAAATATAAAGCAGGAATACGTTTGAAAACAATGGTTGAGTTTCTGGACGGCTTTAAAGTTGCTGAAGTTGATATGAAGCTTCGGGGACCCGGAGATATCTTCGGCACACGGCAAAGCGGCTTTCCTGAGTTCAGGTATGTTAACCTGATTGAAGATTCAGAACTTCTAATCTCCGCAAAAGAAACTGCGTTCAGGATCATTGGAGAAGATCCTCATCTCACAAAAGAACAGAATAAACTTATCAAAAAAACTCTCACATCTGATTATTCCGGTCAGCTTGAGTTTATAAAGATTGCCTGAAATGTCAGTGCGAGCGAGTTCGCGAGCGAAGCAATCCCTTACTCCGACTGCGTTGGTACCCAGGCAAAATAAAAAAGTTGATTAATAAATATTTTTGTTTGAAATTTGTTCGAGCGAATTAAAAAATTATTTAATGTTCTTTAAAAAGTTTTTAGGATCAAAAATATTTTTTTGATGATAATCAAAACTTGTTGACTTCGAGTTATTAATAGTTATATTTGCTAAAAAAATTTCTATAAGGAGAAAACATTTTATCTTCTTCTTTCTTTAATGTGAAGTTGAACGTTGCTTTAACCTTTAACGTCAAACCAGAAAGTGAATCTTTCCAAGAAATAGTATCCCCAAATTCAAACAATCCAAAAGAACTTCAGAAAAAGTCTGTAGACACTTTTGCTGAATGGGACACGTGGGATACCATTAACGCTGTTAAGCAGGCCATAGAATGTTTTCACGATGTGAAGATGATCGAAGCGGATCAAAATGCTTATCTCAGATTCACTGAAACGAAACCTGATATTGTTTTTAATATAGCTGAAGGTTTTAGCGGAGTAAGCCGTGAAGCTCAAATACCTTCTATTCTGGATATGCTGGAGATACCATATACAGGATCCGACCCGCTTACACTGGCAACCTGTCTCGATAAAGCCCGCACCAAAGAAATTTTATCTTATTATGGGGTACCGAATGCAAGGTTTGTGATTGCAGATAGTCCTGCCGGGTTAACAAACCTTGATTTGAAATATCCATTAATTGTGAAGCCTGTTTCCGAAGGTTCGGGCAAAGGAATATTTTCAACTTCTTTTGTTGGAAACGGGAAAGAACTGACCCGGGAAGTTGAGAGGATAACTTCAGAATACAGACAGTCTGCTTTAATTGAAGAATTTCTCCCGGGAAGAGAATTCACAGCCGCGGTTATGGGAAATGGTTCAGACGCAGTAGTTCTTCCAATTGTTGAGATAAACTTCAAAGATTTCCCTGATGATTTTATCCCGATTTATTCTTATGAAGCGAAATGGATTCTTGATACAAAGGAAAATCCTCTTGATGTCTTTCATTGCCCTGCAAGGATATCTCCTGAACTTGAGCAGGCGATAAAGGATAATGTATTAAGAACTTATAACATTCTTCGCTGCAGGGACTGGAGCAGGATAGACTTAAGGCTGGATGATCGGGGTGTACCGAATATTATAGAAGTGAATCCTCTCCCGGGTATTTTGCCTGATCCGGAAGAAAACTCATGTCATCCCAAGGCGGCACGTACTGCCGGGATAAATTATAATGATATGATAAATAAAGTTCTTTTTGCTGCTGCCAAAAGATATAACTTAGTATGATATCTGATACTAAAATATTAATTTGCTATAACGCCCCTGTTAGTATCTTTTCTGTTTACAATGGAAAACCTGCCGGGAATAAAAACCCCCTGAACGACCTTTCCGAAAACGGTTTTAAAAAAGAAATTAAAAAAATCAGAAGCAGTCTAAAAAAACATTACGCTAACGTACGGGCTCTTGCCATAGACCGTGATGTTCAGAAAACAATTAAAAAAATAACTTTCTACAAGCCTGATGTGATATTCAATTTTGTTGAGTCTGTTGAAGGTATTGCTTCTTATGAATACTGCATGGCGGGTTTGTTTGAACTTCTCGGGTTCCAGTACACCGGAAATATTCCTTCATGCCTGGGAAATTGCCTTAATAAGTCGCGCACAAAAAACATCCTCAGATCATTCGGGATAAGTACACCCGCTTCCCTTACAGTTAAAAAATCGGAAAAAGTTACTGCAAAAGATATAAAACTTACTTATCCGCTCATTCTAAAATTGTTGAACGAAGATGCTAGTATAGGTATTTCGGAATTTTCCGTTGTCAAGGATTTCAGGTCATTGACTAAGCATCTGCAGTTTCTTCAGAAAACCTATAAGCAGGATGTTCTGATTGAAGAATTTATAGAGGGCAGAGAACTTAATGTCGCGGTCCTTGGAAGAACTGTTTTGCCTGTTTCTGAAATTGTATTTAAGGGACTTCCTGATCAGCTTCCTAAAATTGTTACTTATGACGGGAAATGGATGCAGGATAGTACATACTTCAGGTTTACAAATCCCCAATGCCCTGCTCGGCTTGATAAAAGGCTGCTGAAAAGAGTAGAGGAAATATCACTGGCGGCTTTTGATGCTATGAATTGCAGGGATTATGCGCGTGTGGATTTAAGGCTTGATAAAAATAATATACCGTACGTCATTGAGGTAAATCCCAATCCTGATATATCAACTGATTCAGGATTTGCCCGTGCCGCAAAAGCGGCAGGGATGGAATACCCTGAGCTTTTATTTCTTATTTCTCAGTTAGCATCATCAAGGAAAAGAAGTGATACGCAAGTTAAAGCAGGGTGATTCGAAAAAGCTGGAAGATATTTTGAAAAGAATATCAAATTTTAATCAGCAGGAAGTTGAAGTTGCTATGGAACTGGTGAATATTGCTGAACAAAACCCCGGACAGGATGACTATAATATCTATATATATGAAAAAGATGGCAGGGTTTTTGGTTATCATTGTACCGGCAAACGCCCTTTAACAGATGCTGTATTTGATATGTACTGGATAGTTGCCGATCCTGAAGCCACAGAAAAAGGAATCGGGAAAAAACTGCTGGAACATGCAGAAGAGTTCGTTAGACAGCATAAAGGAAGATGGCTGCTTGCTGAAACATCTTCCAAGGAAAGTTATACGCGGACTAGAAATTTTTATCTCAGAAATAATTATACGATTGTAGCTGAGATAAATGATTTTTATTCGATCGGAGACAACCTTATTGTTTTCGGGAAATTTTTTAGTCAACCATAAACAAACCGAGGGCTAGTCATGGAACTGTGGCAGCGTATGATAAGAGACAGTGTTCATACTGTCGATGAGCTTGTAGAAAAATTCGGTATAGACAGGAAAGTTGCAGAAGATCTTGACGAATTTTTCCAGGCCAGAATAAATCCTTACTACTTAAGCCTGATAAAGTATCCCGGGGATCCTATCTGGCAGCAATGTGTACCGGATAAGGCTGAACTGGAGGACTTCGATGCCGAAGAAGATCCTTTAATGGAAGATGCCATGAGCCCTGTTCCTAACATTACCCATCGTTACCCCGATAGAGCTCTTTTCCTGGTAACCAGCCAATGCGGCCTTTACTGCCGTTTTTGTACAAGGAAGAGGAAAGTGGGCGACTATGAAAAAATCTCAATGAAAGGCCTTGAAAGCGCCTTCAAATATCTTGAGGAACATACTGAAATAAGAGATGTTATTCTCTCCGGCGGCGATCCATTGATGCTGACCGATGTGATGCTCGAAAAAATTCTGATCAGGCTGAGAGAAATTCCTCATATAGAAATTATAAGGCTCGGGTCGAAGATGCCCTGCGTGCTTCCCCAGAGGATAACTCCTGAACTCTGCGACATGCTTAAAAAATATCATCCTGTATACCTCAATACTCACTTTAACCACCCATGGGAAATTACACCTGAAAGTACAAAGGCTTGCGGGATGCTTGCAGATGCGGGCATACCCGTCGGTAACCAGATGGTACTTATGAAAGGTATAAACGATGACCCTGCAGTTGTAAAAGAACTAATGCAGAAGCTTCTGAAAATAAGGGTCAGGCCGTATTATATGTATATGGCTGATGAGACTAAGGGTGCAAATCATTTCAGAACATCAATTGAAACCGGTATCAATATTATTGAAAATCTCAGAGGACATACAAGCGGACTCGCAATTCCTCATTTTGTTATCGACGCTCCCGGCGGCGGCGGAAAAATACCTTTGCTTCCCGGGTATGTACTTCATCATGATGAGGACAGGATAATTCTAAGAAATTATAAGAATAAAATATACGTTTATAAAAATTATAAGGATAAAAATAATCCGGCTAAGAAAAACACCGTGAGCAGAAAACTGCCCGCAATGGTAAGGAAAAATACCGGCAGAACCACCCGGAACAAGGTTAAAGAGATAGACTTTACTAAAATTGAACTACCTGTACTTGAAGAGGTGGAAGTATAAGACTGGCTGA
Source organism: uncultured Bacteroidota bacterium (assembly GCA_963764235.1). Lineage (GTDB taxonomy): Bacteria > Bacteroidota > Ignavibacteria > Ignavibacteriales > Ignavibacteriaceae > DATFVA01. The sequence continues at coordinate 416,955 of CAVXRO010000006.1, forward strand.
CTGTCTAATGTCCTTACTTGTGATTTGAGTGCGTCGCTACCTGCTTTTGTATGAAATTGGGACACTGACATTTTGTCATACTATAAGATTTATTAACAATTGAAAATTAGGTTTTTTCGCTCTTTCTGCCGGTGTTCCATTTGAGTGCAAAAGGCGGATAAAAGGCGGATAAAAGGCTGGAAACAGCTGGCTAACTCTTGCATACATAGGAGCCTGCCATTTTTGTCATACTTGTTGAATAAATAAACACTGAAAGTTTCTCTGTCCGCAACAGATAAACCAACATACAACAGGTCACTTTGGATGGTCCCCTATTATTTACCTGCCGGTGGCGGGCCTATCTGTCTCCTGTTAATATTTCGTAGATATCCTCTTCAATATTCTGCTTTGGAGTCTCCACAATTCTGCCTAGTTCTTTACCCTCCTTATAGAAGATGAAAGTTGGCACCAATTCAATGTTAAGACTATCTACCACGCCTGAAGAATCTTTTTTCTCGCGGTTGACACATATAATTTTTACATGATCAGGAGGATAGCCTGCTTCATCCATAACCTTGAAGAACCGGGGAACTTGTTCATGGCTGTCACTGCACCAGGTACCCATCACGATTGTAGTTTTCGTTCCATCGTAATTGTATTCTATTTCTCTTACCGTTACAGAGTCAGGTTTATACTGTTCATATTCGGATTTAAACCACCAGGCGAAGCTGGTATCTGAGAAAGCCTCTCTTGAACAGGGTCCTATAAGCATAGGTTTCCCAGTTTCAATATCCTGAACCACTTTATTACTGTCCTGTGCCGCAATAAAGGAAACAGAGGATAGGAGAAAAAGAATAGAAATAATAAGACGCATAAGTTCAGCCTACTTTCTTGAATTCGAATTTCGTAAATCGATTCCCCACATAAGTTTATTTCTTAGGGTTTCAAAATAACTCGTAATTGAAGTATGAGCCAGCTTTAAGGCTCGTTCACTCTTTGTTACTTTAATTTCAAAGGGAGAAGGAAGTGAAAATACTCTTTGCCCATCGCAGTTAACAAGAATTTCCTTATGCTGCGAAGAAGCTCTGATAACAATTTCCTGGGTGCTTGGCAGAACCAGGGGTCTGACTGAAAGACTATGGGCCGAAATCGGACTGAGGGTAATAACATCAGCAAGCGGACTGACAATAGGTCCACCTACAGATATCGAGTAACCCGTGGATCCGGTAGGTGTTGCAACAATAACTCCATCTGCACCGAAGGTAGTGACATACTCTCCATTAACCCACACCGTTAGTTCTATCATCTTGGGCCAGCCCCCCTTCTCTATAACCATATCATTTATCGCATATAAAGTCTCAACCTTATGTCCTCTACACTCCCCGCATATAATCATTCTTTTGTCTACCTTAATCCTGTTATTCTTGATATCATCGATAAATGTGTCAAGCTGATCCAGACTTGCTTCTGCGAGAAAGCCCAGTTTGCCCATATTTAAACCAAGAACCGGTTTATCATAAAATTGAGCCTGGTAAGATGTTGCCAGCATAGTACCGTCTCCCCCGATCGAAATAATAATATCGCTCCTTTTATAAATATTCTTATCCTGGAGAAAATATTTTCTATTTATTTTTTCCGTTAAAGATTCTCTTTGGGAGATTATAGTATCAGTAATTAAAAAATCCAGGTCATTTTCTTTCAGCTTTTTAACCAGCAGTGAAACAACATCGTAAACTTTTTCTTTAGTGGAATTTGCAATAATGCCGATAATCATTTTAATACCCTGAAAGGAAGAGTTCAAAAAAGAGGGAGTTATTCTTTACCATTTTCTTCAATATAAATGAGTTTTAATTCTTTGATTGCTTCGATCAAAAACTGATCTTCATATTCGGATAAGTTTCCCCTGGTTTTATCCTTTAGCATATCCAGCATATCAATTGCAATTTTTGCATACTCAAGGTTTTTCTCAGTTTTATTAGTCACAGGATTTTCCATTTTTCCAAGAGACATCATGGCTATCTGCTGATTCTGCATTACAAGCTGTATGAATAAAAATTCTTTGCTGTTCACCTTATCCATAGATCTTATTTATTTTGTCTTTCACATTCCCACAACTTACAATATTTTGTAAAAACATATGATGCTGAAAATACCGAGAGAATGAATCCATGAAGGCCATCTAGAAAACCGGCACGTACAATATACATCTTCATAAAAATAACCAGCGGTCGAATCAGGATATCCAGCACAGAGAATTTCTTACCCTTGTTAAAAAGTTCAACTGCCGCCAGGGAGGTATAACTATTATATTTCTCAAAATAATGATGGATATCAGGATCAGTGTAGTGTTCAAGGTTGTGAGTAAGTTTTCCGGTAATTCCCTCCACCCTGAGCTGTTCATGGACTGAATTATCATTAAAGCCGACTTCGTTCTTATTAAAAAGACGAACCACCCGGCCCGGATACCATCCACAGTGCCGTATCCATTTTCCCAGGAAATATGCCCTCCGCGGAATCGAATAAGCAGTAAAAGAGGGTACAGACTTCTTAAATTCCTTGAGTTCTTCGCAAAGTTCGGGGGAAACCGCTTCATCAGCATCTATCCATAAGATCCAGTTATTCGAGGCAAGTGACACGCCATACTGTTTTGTCTGGGAATAGCCCATCCAATTAACCTTTTTAGCGATAACCGAAGGATAGGAAGAGGCAATTTCGAATGTATGATCTTCGGAGGTCTCGTCTACAAGTAAAATAATTTCATCGATACAGGCATTCTGACTCTCAATACATTGCTGTATATTTTTTTCTTCATTCTTTGCTATAATAACCGATGATAACTTCAAATTCCGGAACCCGAAATGTTAAAACTGATAAAACTTCAGAACTAACATATATTAATCATGTTTATTTATCTACAAAAAAACAGATTATTAAAGAAAGCTGATAAAAGTTCTGATCTATAAAATCGTTGCAATATTATCTATATTTACAACAAATATAACAGCTTATTAAAACTCCCCCTCTGAATGAAGGAATTCGGCAACATTTTCCAAATAATAAAAAGTAAGATAAACTTTGACTCTGCCACCGAGATGGGTTGGGTGATCTTCGGTCAAAGTATTAACGTAATTCTGGGGTTTCTCATAATTAAGCTGATTTCACGAATAGGTCCGGAGCAGTATGGTGTATATGCACTTATAATTACTATTGCCGCTGTACTTGGTCTGTTTTACGGGGCTTTTCTGCAGGGCTTCCTAAGGTATTATTATCATTATGAAGAGTTAAACCGTAAGGATGAATTAATAAAACTGATGTTTAGATTTTTAGGGCTGACACTCCTGATTTTTCTTCTGCTCACCATCCTGATCTCAATCCTTTTTCCGGTTTATTTTACTGAATATACAACTGCATTTCTCCTTGGTGCCGGTTTGTTCGTGGTCGCATCAAAACTCTCCGAATTTTTTAATTCGATATTAAATCTTATCAGGAAACGGAAGGAAAATGCACTTCTTCAGGCCTTGGAAAGAACTCTGATGATCGGGGTACTATTGTTACTTATCTGGCAGCATGATCTTATACTGCTGTATATCTTATTTGCATTCAGCCTGATTGCCTTCATCCTTGCACTGACTAAAATTTTTGTCTTTAGAAAAAATGTACCTTCAACGGGTAAAACATTGATCCTTCGTGAAAACCGGGAGGAAATCATACATACGGTTATGGCGTATATTTCCCCTTTTCTTATATGGGGAGCAGCAGGCTGGTTCCAGATGAATGGTGAAAAGTGGATTATAAATGGAGTACTGTCAGTGACTGATGTCGGGATTTATGCCATAATGATGGCAGTTGTTAATGCGCTGGTTGTAATTCCTAACAATATTATCACCGAGTTTACAACGCCTATAACTTTTAAACAATTTGCAGATATGAATAACAAGGAGAGTATTATAACCGGGTACACCTATATTAAAATCAATATGGCAATTATACTCATAATCACTATTACAGCAACTGTTTTAACATTCTTTTTGGGGGAAGAAATAATAATCCTTATCAGTTCACCTAAATATGCTGTTTACTGGTATATACTTCCGTTTTTGATACTTGGAACCGGCTTATTTTATACAGGACAAGCGCAGACGTTACTAGGGATGGGATTGAGTCAACCTCAAAAATATCTTGCTCCTAAAATAATTATAGGTGTTGGTTCCCTGGGGGTTAATTACTTTTTTATTTCGGGCTTTGGACTAAAAGGTATATCATATTCAATTTTACTAATAGGATTGTTATATGTTCTTTATATTACAGTTGTGAACAGAAGAATTTTAAAAAGCGGTGTAAGGATCAATGGTTAAAGCATTTATAACTATTCTGAAATATGATTACGGGATTAAATCGAGGGGGTACTCATACGAATATTACAATATTTATCTCCCTATATGCGACATCCTTGGAAAAGAAAATGTTAACCTTTTTGATTTCTATTCAGAATATAAATCTGCAGGCAAACAGGGGATGAATAAAAAACTAAAGGAAATTATTACTTCGGAAAAGCCGGACCTCGCCCTATTGTCTCTGTTTGAAAATGAATTTGATGAGGAAATAGTTTCATCACTTCGCGATTATACAAAGACTGTATCATATTTCATCGACGATCCGTGGAGGATTGAATTTGCCCGTCACTGGAGAAAGTATTTTGATTTTTTCTCCACTCCCGATTATTATACCTATCAGAAGTATCTGCTGGATGGAATTCCAAATGTTATCTATTCGCCATTCGGATTTAATCCCCAGATTTATAAGAAGACAGAAACTGAGAAGAAGTATGATGTGTCTTTCGTTGGGAATTATAGTCCTTACAGGAGATGGATTATTGATTATCTTATATCATACGGTATAAAGGTGGATGTCTTCGGCCGGAACTGGGGAAAATATGGAAACTGGATTTCCCAGGATGAAGTCGTAAATGTATTCAACCAAAGTAAAATAAATCTTAATCTCTCAAATGCGGTAAACCGCGATCTTTCCTTCCTGGCTCATTCTTTTTCCTCAATAAGAGACTGGAAGGAATTAATTCAGCTAAAAAAGAATAAAGAACAGGTAAAGGGCAGGCATTATGAAATAAACGGATGCGGCGGTTTTCAACTGAGCTATTTTGTTCCCGGACTGAATCTTATCTATGAAATAGATAAGGAAATAGCTGTCTTTGAAAATGTGAAGAACCTGCCGGAAGAAATTAAATTCTTTATTCGGAATGAGAACTTGCGAAGTACAATTGCCCATAATGGGTATATCAGGTCTCAGAACGATCATAAGGCTGCAGGTTACCTTGGTAATTTGATTAATAGGGTCTTAAGTAATTGAATAAATTCTTTTCACTAACAGCAGATAAATTACCATTAGTTTCAGTTATTATTCCCTGTTATAACTCGGGTGAATATATTGAAGGTACTTTAGATTCAGTACTGAACCAGAGTTATGATAATATCGAGATAATAATAGTTGACGATGAATCAACGGATAACTCTTACAAAATCATAGAAACTGCAGCTCGCTCTGAGAAAAGGATTAAGCCATATAATATTGCTCATTCAGGCAGACCTGCTGTACCGCGCAACTACGGTATTAGCAAAGCCTCGGGCAGCCTGATAGCCTTCCTTGATTCGGATGATAAATGGACAAGACATAAATTAAAATACCAGGTCGGCTATCTCTTAAAACACAATGAAGCTGCCTTCGTTTATTCAATGAGCTTTACATTTGGCGAGGTGGGATTTTTATCTGAAGATTATGAACTTCTTCCTCTTCCATTCAGGGCTGCAAAAGATGCAAAAGGACTTAGAAGTATAGGAAATACAATCCCTCTTTCATCAGTATTGGTCAGGAAGGAAGCTTTAAATGAAGCAGGAGGCTTTGATGAAGATCCTGAATTGAAAGCGGTGGAGGATTATGATTTATGGCTAAGATTAAGTGAAAAATATGAGTTCCGTTTCATCCCGAGGATCCAGGTTTATTACAGAATACATTGCACACAGTCATCTGCCGGCTGGGATGTCCGGGAAAAAAGACTGCAGCAGCTTGCAGCAAAAAGAAATATAAAACTTCCCCGTTATAAAAACATCAGAAGAAAAGGGATGTTTTTGCTTTTAATCCGGAATACAATACATCTAAAGTTTTACCTGCTGTATAAGTTGGTCGGCTGGCTTGAAAACGGAGACTTCGGCCGATGAAATCACCTGGAGGAAATCGCCAAAAAATCCTTTGCGTTTCTGTAATGCAGAACTGGGGCGGAGGTGAGGAATTCATCCTGAAGCTTCACGAAAATTTAAGCCGCTTTGAATTTGTTTTGATTACTCCGGAAGGAAAGGCTGAGCAGAAATTCAGAAGCAATGGAATCAGAACAATTATAAATAACTATCAAAAGAAGGTTTACCGCAATTCAGGCTGGGGTATGAAAGATTATTTTAATATAATATTCAGTATTAAACTTTCCACGTTCAAATTCCTGAGTATCTTCAGGAAGGAAAATCCCGCTATTATCCTGGCAAATGGATTATTTGCAGCCTTTTATGTGTTGCCGGCAGTTATACTTTCACGGAGAAAACAAATAACAATTCAGCACCTCATTTTTGAAAATGATTCAGTTGAAAAGAAAATAGTCGGGCTGATCCTGAAGTTTACAAACAAAATTGTCTGTGTCTCAAATGCAGTCAAAGAAAATATTTATTCCTTAATCAAAAACCCTTATCCCGGAAAATTAATAACTATCCCTAATGGAATAAGGATTCCGGAATCTCCTGATACTAAATTTGAACCTGGCGGTATTATAATATTCGGAATGACCGGAAGCATCACAAGGATTAAAGGAATACACCTGGTAATCCAAACTTTGAACAGCATTCTGAAAAGCAGAAATGCAGAACTGCATATATACGGAGAAGCCGGCGGTGATGACGATTCCATCAGATATGAATTTGAATTAAAAAAACTAGTCACTGATTATGCATTAGAAGACAAAATACTATTTAAAGGCCATGTCGAGGATAAAGCAAAATTATATTCATCTATAGACATCCTGATTAATTTTTCTATGATTCCCGAATCATTCTCATATTCAGTTCTTGAAGCAATGGCATATAAGAAAATAGTTATCGCAGCCAACTCAGGCGGTCCAAAAGAATTAATAAAGGATGGAGAGAACGGGTTCCTGGCCGAAATGAAAAATACTACAGAGCTTCAAAATAAAATCATATACTGTTTAGATAACCTGGGGACAGATGAGTTTTATCGAATCAGGAACAGAGCCTTTGACACAGTGAATAATAATTATACAATTGAAAAGTTTATGGATAGATATACCGAGCTGTTTGATAATTTGATTAAAGAGAATTAACGGAATTGTGTTATGGCAGGAATTTTAGAAAAAATACATAATTATATAATATGGCAGAAAATCAAAAAGGAGAACCGGGATAAAAACAGGATTAAGACATTAAATGAATGGGTTAATTCCGGCAAACAGGTGCCGCCGCCGCACGTAGTTAAACAGGAAACAGTCAGGGAATTTCAAAAAGAATATTTCATCAAAACACTCGTGGAAACCGGAACTTTCCGGGGCGAAATGGTATATGCCCAGAGAAATTATTTCGATAAGATAATATCGATAGAACTTTCTGAAGAACTTCATCTCATTGCCGTGAAAAGATTGAGAAACCTTCAAAATGTGACCTTAATAGCCGGGGACAGCGCGGAGGTACTAAAAAAAATAATCACGGAGATTGACGGACCTGCTATATTCTGGCTGGATGGACACTATTCGGGATTCGAAACCGCCAAAGGAGAACTGGTGACTCCCATAAACAGGGAACTGGATATAATACTCGGATCAGAGCAGAATCACATACTCCTTATTGATGATGCCAGGCTGTTTAATGGCGAAAATGATTATCCGGAACTGAAAGAGATCAAAACCAGAGTACTAAGTGAAAAGAATAATTACTCTTTCACGGTCGAGGATGATATTATCAGAATATTTCCTGAAAAACGTAATGATTAACTATTCTAAAAATAATAAAGAATAATAGGGTGCAGGACACAAAAACAGCTATCGTACACGAGTGGTTTGTAAATTATGCGGGTTCAGAGAAATGTATAGAATCTTTACTGAATGTCTGGCCCGATGCAGATGTATTTTCCCTTGTTGATTTCCTGAATCCTCAGGAAAGAAAACTAATTTTAAAGGGAAAGCATTCTCAAACATCATACATTCAAAATTTACCGTTTGCTGAAAAATCTCACCGTAAATATTTGCCGCTTTTTCCCAATGCTATAGAAAGATTTAATTTATCCGGGTATGACCTAATTATTTCCAGTTCTCATTCAGTTGCAAAAGGAGTGAAAACCAGAAAAGATCAGCTTCATATCTGCTATTGTCATACTCCGATGCGTTATGCCTGGGATGAAGCCGAATATTACCTTAAAGAAGCAAATCTTAATTCTGGATTGAAAGGTAGTTTAGCACATAAAATCATAAAATATCTTCGCGAATGGGATATTAAATCTGCTGATAATGTAACCTGGTTTATTGCAAATTCTCATCATATTGCAGGAAAGATTAAAAGAATATACAACAGGGATTCTGATGTAATATATCCTCCTGTGGATACTAATAAATTTCCCGTTTCAAATGAGAAAGGAAATTTTTATCTTACCGCATCAAGGCTTGTTCCATATAAACGAATTGATATAATAGTTGAGGCATTTGCGCAAATGCCTGATAAAAAGCTGGTTGTCGTTGGAAGCGGACCCGAAAAAGAGAAGCTAAAATCGAAAGCTGGATTGAATACTGAATTTGCAGGTTACCTGGATGCTGAATCACTGATCGGCTATATGCAGCAGGCCCGTGCATTTATTTTTGCTGCTGAAGAGGATTTTGGTATAGTTCCATTGGAAGCTCTTTCCTGCGGAACTCCGGTTATAGCCCTTAATAAAGGGGGCACTGCGGAAACAATTAAGGATGGTGTAACAGGTATCCACTTCAATGAGCAGACACCTGCTGATATAATAGACGGAGTTACCAGGTTTGAGCAGAAACAGAATATATTTGAACCCTCCCGACTGCATGAATACGCCTGCCTATTTGACAGATCGGTATTTGAAGAAAAAATGAAAGAATACGTGAGTGAGAAATTCAGATTGTTTTATAAAAAAGGTCAAGAACAAATATGATTGCCAGCCAGAAATCGGTTTATTATCTTAGATTGTTTCTGGACCTTCTCCTCCTGAATTCAGCCTTCTTATTAGCCGCGGTCATTGCACAGTCATTCACAATTCTGGTAGATCGGAATTATATGTTTGTACTGCTTGCAGTATTAAATTTCCTTTGGTATTTCGTTTCCAATGTTGTCAGTTTTTATGATGATATCAGGACGAGGTATTATACTTTTCAAATTGTGAACATATTTAAAAGTATAATAGTTCAGGTATTAGCTTCTGTCCTTTTTATCTTTTTTGTTAAGGAAGATCTTTTCACCAGAAATTTTATTCTGCTGTATGCGGTGATTTTTTTCCTGTTTGTGAGTGCAAGAGTAATGGTAATCCGGAGCATTCTCAGCTCAGTCAGGAACAGGAAAAAGAGTTCCTGGAATCTTTTGATAATTGGAGCAGGTGATATTGGTAAAGGTTTCTATGATATGCTTGAAAGGCATAAAGAATTTGGATTTAATTTTGTTGGATTTCTGGATGACACCGGATTAAGTTCTGAAAAAGTAATCGGGAAAATCAATGCACTTGATAAGATCATTACGGAAAAGAAGGTTGATGAAGTAGTTATAGCTCTCCCCATTTATGCTTCGAATCAGTTTGATGAAATTATTCATATTTGTAACAAACAGGCGATCAGGGTAAATATAATACCTGATTATTTCCGGTTCGTTTCTAAAAAATTTCAGATTAATATGATGGGAGATTTCCCGATCATCAGGGTAAGAAACGAACCGCTTGCAGAAATTCACTGGAGATTTATTAAACGGACATTTGATATACTCTTCTCTTTATTAATCATAATATTTATCCTGTCCTGGTTATTTCCACTCTTATTTATTATCAACAAAATATTCTCAAATGGTCCTCTGGTCTTTAAACAAGACAGAGTGGGTGCGAATGATAGATTATTCAAATGTTATAAATTCAGGACTATGCACGTAAATCCTGAACAGGAATCATATAAACCTTCAACCGAAAATGATCCGAGAATTACAGGGTTCGGAAAATTCTTAAGAAGATCTAATCTTGATGAGATACCACAATTTATTAATGTTTTAAAAGGTGAAATGTCAGTTGTGGGTCCAAGGCCCCATGCTCTGCCTTTTAATAAAGTGTATGAGAACATGGTTGAAGAAATTAAGATAAGAAGCTGGGTAAAGCCTGGAATAACAGGGTGGGCCCAGATTCATGGATTGAGGGGAGACGTTGAAGATCCTGAATTGAATAGATACAGGACTATAAAGAGAATTGAATATGACTTCTGGTACATCGAAAACTGGAATTTCTGGCTGGATGTTCAGATAATTCTTCTGACAGTATGGTATATGATTAAAGGAGAAACCCGCGGATTTTAAACTTAATTACCCCGGAAAAAAGAAGAAATATTTTAGATAAAGATTTTTTTATACGTGTGCAGATGAGAATATTACCTGAGATCTTCTGCTGCTTTCTGTGCTTCTCTTAAAGTCTCATAATATCCAACTCTTACCTGAAACCAGTTTTCATTCAATTTTTCAATATAAAACTCCATGACGAACGCATTATATCCTTTCTTTCTTAATTCTTCAGCTTCACTTTCAGCTTTCCATTTTGTTTTCCATGAAGATATCTGTGCAGTAAATAATTTACCATCAGTGAATATCATATTTTTGATCAAATATTCGTTTTCGAAGGAATATCCCGGTTCTTCAACTTTTGGTTCTGCTTCCTTTGTTTCCGGCACAGATATTTTTGGTGCAGGTATGAAAATCTTTGTTTCCGGTGGAGATTTCTGCTTCTCCAGATAGTCAGGAATACTATTTTGATTCAGGTCTTCAGGACAACCTGTTGAATCAACCTTTACTCCCGGTGGAGTATCCGGACAATTATCCAAATAATCAGGAACGCTGTCATTATCGGAATCCTCAGGGCAACCAAGAGTATCAACGGGAACACCTTCCGGAGTATGAGGACAGTTATCTAAATAGTCAGGTATACCATCATTATCAGAATCAGGGAGACAACCAGATTCATCAACTTTCACTCCGGCCGGAGTATGAGGGCAGTTATCAATGTAGTCGGGAACGCCATCATTATCAGAATCGACAGGGCAGCCATTAATGTCTACTTCAACGCCTTTCGGAGTATCGGGACAAGCATCCTCAGAATCCTGGACTCCGTCACCGTCCCTATCAGTCTCACCAAAAAAGGCTATAGATATTCCTACAGTTCCGTAAAACATTATGTCATTATGGTTACCCGTACTTGTACCGTCAAGATCATCCGCCAGACTGATGAATTGACCGCCGCCTATGTTTAATGTTGAGTTTGCACTTAAGAATATCTTTAATCCTATTTCATAATTATAAGCCATAGTGGAAAGATTTTCAGAGACAGGTTTAGTTGTGATAATTGCATTATCATAAACATCCATTGGATTGTACCATATATTCGAAGCACCTCCAAAAAGGTAAGGAACAAATTGGTTATTTATAGCATAACCATAAGTGAGTCCTCCTCCAAAAAAGAAAATCCCATCTGAAAATTCATCCGGAATCCGGTTATTATCTGATCCCTCAAGCACACCCATTCCACCGAAAAAACGCACTCCAAAGGTACTCTTTGAATTAATGTCAAAATAATATTCGATTGCTCCTATTCCCATTGGCGCCGGAATCGTAATTGCGTAATCTGTTTTGGGTAGTGTAACTGCCCCATTAAATGATAATAGCAGCCGTCCCTTTAAGGGGGATGTAGCGGTAGACTGTGAGAATGTGAAATTAGAAGCAATAATTGACAAAATTAGAAGTCTGTAAATCAGTCTCATGTTTTTTAATAAATAATCGTACAAATGATTAAATTCCTGTCTGAACCGGAAAAAGCATTTTATTATGATAACAATTTATTTATTTAACAAAAATCATCAAAGGAATTATCATTCATTATAATAATAAATAACAGGACTTCTTTGAACCTCAAATCCCGGATTAATGAGATTATCTGAGTTTTTGAGCCACTAAATGTGTCTCTTCAAATGTTCTAAAGTAACCTACACGAACCCTGTACCGGATTTCATTCCATTCATCAAAATATATCTGTGCCATAAAAGAATTATATCCCTTTTGTTTTAATTTTTCTGCTTCTGATTCGGCTTTAACTCTTGTTCCCCAAACAAATATCTGCGCTAGAAATTACTATTTTATATGAAGTGCAAAAGAAGGGTGAAATCGGAACATCAGGTTTGTGATAAAAAAACCAGCCGGTAAGTCTATTATTACCGGCTGACCAGCAACTTTCCCCGGATATCGTTTGATACTACTTACTATAGGGCCATTGGCACTATTTCATCAAAATCATTTTTTTTGTTTTGCTGAAGGATCCGGCAGTTATAGAATAATAATAAATGCCGCTTGCCAGATCGGAAGCATTAAAATCGATAACGTAATTTCCAGCAGATTTATTCTGGTTTACAAGAGTTGCAATCTCACTGCCATTAGCATCGTAGACCTTAAGCAGTACATGAGAACTTTGCGGAACAGAAAAATTAATCTGAGTGGAAGGGTTAAATGGGTTAGGGAAATTCTGCATAATGCTGAAATCTGAAGGAACCGATTTATTAAGCTTAACCTCAGTGCTGTACTCGTATATTCCATTGAGATCAATTTGTTTCAATCTGTAGCTAATTATTTCAGATTGAAGCTTTCTTATATCATCCCGGAAACTATACGAGTTTTCCTGCGTAGTAGTTCCATGTCCTTCTGTGAAACCAACTTTCTCCCATCCTGCTTCGGTTTTCCTCTCTATTTCAAATCCCCTGTTATTACTTTCTGTTGCTGTTTTCCACTGTAGATCAACAAACCCATCGTTCAGATATGCTGTAAAAGAGATGAGCTCAACAGGCAGGGGAACCGCCATGATCATACCAGTCATACTGGGGTGGAACAAGCAAACAAAGTCATATTCTCCATCGAATTCAATTACATAAGAATAGGAAGTCGAGGCACTATTGATTGGTTCATCCCATGGGGTTGCCCCGGGCGGAAGTGATGTTCCTGAAGTTCCGTTACAGGTTGTGGTGTGGGTACCACTAACCCAGTTCCATGTAATGGTGTCACCCACTACGGCATTTATCGTAGATGGTGAAAAAGAAAAATTAGCTACATCAACCATATGATTGGTGCAGAAAGAAGAAGATGAAAATAGAAGTAGTCCGAGGAATAATAGAGGCAGCCTGATAGTTGCTTTTCTGATCATAACACTATCCTTTCTTAAAATTTTAGGAGTTTGGTAAAAAGATATCAGAAAGATAGTGCTATAGTCTAGGTTAAAGTGACACCGGATTTACGAATTATTTTATCCTTAACCTGTTATTCAGAACCTTTTTATAGAATTTAAGACCCAGGTAAATTAAAATGAAAACCTGTACCAGGATCAATAAAGCTTCAATGTTCATAAAAACCTCCACTCAACTAGTTATTCCATATCCAGCAAAACTTTTGCCATGGGTTTTCCTGCGATTAGGAGCAATAATAGGTCATTGATTGGAGGTTAATTGACATTTTTGTCGTCAAAGTGGGTAAACTTGCCCACAGAGAGGTAAAAAGGGAGCAGCTTCAGATGTCTGACGTCTTCGGGAACAAAAGCACAATCCATTCGCCTGGCTAAACTACAAATTATTCAGGCCATAAATCTGTTTCAGATGTTTGATGGGAATTTTAGATGGATCGGAACAAGGTTAGAAAAATTTGAAATAATTGGAGATGGTTATAAAGATTTTTATTCAGGGGACCGGGTGAATAGAATACACCACCACAGAAGTATGACAATTCTGTCATACTTTTTTTCTCTACTTTCCCCCTAAGTTTGTCTCGGATTAATACTGTATTTATAGGCCTTTTATAACGGAGTTGTACTCAAAATGAAACACCAGAAAACAAGCCAAATTACCAACTTTTATGAAATAGATTTATCCCGGAGACTGACAAAATGTCACACTCTTTTTTTTGCATTCATTGACTAAATTTCCGACCTACAATATTGCCTGTTCTAAAAATTAGAAAGACTATTTTACATAATTTATTGTGCAGGAGCGGTACCTGTATCTCTACCCTTACTTCTTTCAATTGATTGAAGAGCAAGGTAATTGGGACCAAATTTTTTCATATTGTCGAGCTCAGTATCATATTGATCAAAATGAGTTTCCTCTTCTACCACCAGGCCTTCAAATAACTGCTTGGAAACCGAATCCGCATTTGCCGCGCATTCGTTAGCCCATTGGTTGTATTCCCGGGCGCTGTCTTCCTCCATTTTTGCAGAAAGCTTCAGCATCTCCTCAACTTCATGTAATTTCTGAACCTCAGAAGCAGCTTTCATTTCAACTTCTCCCTTAAGGAACAATATCCTCTCGGCGAGTCTTTCTATATGAAGCATTTCGGTGATAGCAGTTCTTCTAAATAAATTAGCGAGTAGATCATAGCCCATATCATCACAACGAAAATGAAAATACATATACTGATGCACAGCAGAAAGTTCATCAGCAACGGCTTTATTCAACAGTTCTATACTTTTTTCTTGCATGTTTTCTCCCCGGATAATTAATAAAGTAAAATATTTCTTGTACAAATTTAATGATATATTTTGAATCATTAAATCCATATAATAAAAAAGGCTCTCCACAGAGAGCCTCTTAAAATCTTTAAAAGATACAAGCATTTATTTTTGTGCTTCTTTTGGCTGGCTAAGCTTATTCAGGTGCCTGGTTAAAGCAGCTTTTTTACGGGATGCATTATTACCGTGTATTATTCCTTTGCTCGCTCCTTTGTCAATTAAGGAAACAGCTTCCTTGTATAATTTTTCAGCCTCGTCCTTATTTTCTGTTTCCAGAACTTTCTTGTAATGAGTTTTCAACATAGATTCATAGCTTTTATTGATAGCTCTTTTTCTCTCAGAAGTGCGTATCCTTTTCTTTGCCGATTTATGACTAGCCATTTTGCAGTAAATCCTTGGTTTCTTATAAAAAAGTAGATCATAAATATAGATAATTGGGCATTTTTTGTCAATGTATTCTTTACTAAATTATTCCCTGATAAAATATTAAAATGTTTCGAAAATATGCTAAAAATAAATGAAATCTATTTTTCTGTACAGGGAGAGAGCAGCTATGCCGGGTTACCCTGTATATTTATAAGATTAACAGGGTGTAACCTCCGTTGTACCTGGTGCGATACCGAGTATGCATTTTACGAAGGAAAAGACTTTTCAATAGATGAAATGATAACTGAAATTGAGGGATATGACTGTAGACTTGTTGAAATTACCGGCGGTGAACCGCTTGTTCAGGAAGAGGATCATGGCTGTTAATGAGAGCTTTGCAATGAGGGCTATGAGGTTATGCTTGAAACAGGCGGAAGTCTGCCGATAAAAGATATTGATCACCGTGTAAAAATAGTGATGGATCTAAAATGTCCTTCCAGCGGAATGGTTAAAAAAAATCTATATGAAAATATTAACTTATCTAAAACAAGAAAGATGAATTGAAATTTGTAATCGGAAGCAGGGAAGATTACGAGTGGACTAAAGAAATTATTGGGAAATATGGTCTTGACAGAAAAATGTGAAATGCTATTTTCAGTTGTTTTCGGTGAGCTGGAGCCTCTTACAAGTTGTTAATGGATGCTAGAAGATAAAGTCAAACGTAGATTCCAGCTGCAGATGCATAAATTTATCTGGGATCCTGATACAAAAGGTGTATAATGAAAATTGCAAAAGAATTTCATTGGGAAATGGGACATCGCCTTCCGGAACATTTCGGCAAATGTAAAAATATTCACGGCCATTCCTATAAAATGATTGTTGAGATTGAAGGGGATGTTTTGAAAATGGAATGGTAATGGATTATTACGATCTAAAAAAAATTGTTAATCCCTTAGTTGAAGAACTGGATCATGCCTTTATGGTATATGAAAAAGATAAAGAAATTATTTAATTTTTGGAGAAGTGAAATCAAAAAAGGTTATTGTGGATTTTCAATCAACCGTTGAAAATATCTGCCGGTATTTACTTGAGAAAATTAAAGAAACAACTTCCCTCCAATATCAAATAAAGTTCAGTAAGAATTTGCGAAACATATGATGATTATGCCGAAGAAGAGATTCGTTCATAAAATGATGGCAAGTTTTAAATTAATATAGAATATGAAGGAACCCGATAAGCGGATGGCAGAAACAGAGCAAAAACGCAACAAGACTATTCAGGGGACTCTCTTAAAGCTGCAGATAAAATTTTCAAAAAAAAATGCAGATATACAGGATCGGGCGAACTGACAGCGGTGTTCATGCACTATGCCAGGTTGCTCATCTTGATGTAAAAACTAATGCTTGCTCCTGAAATTATTCGGCTTAAAATGAATGATAATCTTCCTTACGATATAAATATTTTAGAAGTTGAAAAAACTAATCCAAATTTTCATGCCAGACATGATGCGGTAACAAGAAGTTATATTTACCAGATATCCAAGCGAAGAACCGCCTTCGGGAAAAATTATGTCTGGTGGATAAAAGATAATCTTGAATTTCAGAAAAATGGGAGGCTTCGAAATTATTTTTAGGGATGAATGATTTCAAATCATTTTCCGATGATGATCCGGATGAAAAATCAACTAAAGTTTTGATAGACGATATTCAAATGAAAGAGGAAGACGATTTAATATTAATCAGAATAATCGGTTCCCATTTCCTATGGAAAATGGTTAGAAGAATGGTAGGTGTTTTAGTTGAGGTCAGGAAGAGGAAAAATTTCCGATGAAAAAATTAAACGATATTTATCCACAAAGAATAACGAACCGGCAAAATATACTTCACCGCCATCAGGATTATTTTTAGAGAGGGTTTATTATAAAGGAGACATAATCAGCAAGGAATTGAACCACACCATATACATTTCAAAATTTTAAAAAATTACTATTTATCAATTTTTGAAGCTTATTTATTTCGTCTCTCAGATTAGCGGCTCGTTCAAATTCAAGGTCTCGTGCCGCCTGCACCATTTGTTCTTTCAGTTGATCAACTAAATCTCTCTTCTGATCATTATCCATATATTTTAAGACCGGCTCGGCTACTTTGGAAAAAGAAAAATCTTCTTCTTTTTCCTTCTTCCTCATATCGGCAATAGAAGTTGAGGACATAATTTCTTCCATACTTTTATAAATAGTTTTAGGAGAAATATTATTTTGTTTATTATACTCCGTCTGAAGAATTCTACGCCGCTCTGTTTTCTCATCTATTGTCTTGCGCATTGATTCAGTAATTTTATCGGCATACATAATTACAATGCCGTTCTGATTTCGGGCAGTTCGGCCGGCTGTCTGCATCAGCGATCTTTCGCTTCTGAGGAAACCTTCCTTATCCGCATCGATAATAGCAACTAAAGATACTTCGGGCAGATCCAAACCTTCTCTCAAGAGATTAACACCTACCAGAACATCGAAGTCTCCGAGCCTTAAATCTCTTAGTATCTCAACTCGTTCAAGCGCATCAATATCGCTGTGGATGTACCGAACTTTGATTCCAATTTTATCCAAATAATCAGATAGATCTTCCGCCATTTTTTTCGTCAACGTAGTAACGAGAGTTCTTTCTTTTAAGATGACTCTTTTTCTAATTTCTCCGATCAGATCGTCAATCTGACCTTTAATAGGACGAACTTCAATTTTTGGATCGAGCAGTCCGGTGGGACGAATAATTTGCTCCACCACAACCCCGCCGCTTTTTTCCAATTCAAATCGGAAGGAGTAGCGCTAACAAAGATTACCTGGTCAAGCATTTCTAAAATTCTTCATACTTCATCGGTCTGTTATCAAGCGCGGAAGGAAGACGGAAATCCGTATTCCACAAGGGTTCTTTTCGTGCGCGGTCGCCATTATACATTCCTCTGATCTGGGGAACTGTTACATGCGACTCATCAATCACTACAAAGAAAATCTTTTGGAAAATAATCCATTAAGTTATAGGGACGTGAGCCGGGCAGTCTTCCATCATGTGCCTGGAATAGTTTTCGATACCCGAGCAATAACCGATTTCTTTCATCATCTCAATATCGAATTGTGTTCTCTGTTCAATCCTCTGGGCCTCAAGATATTTTTCCTCATTGCGGAAAAATCTTAACCTCTTCCAATTTCCTGTTCAATACCATAAATTGCTCTTTTGAGATTATCACGATTTGAGACGAAATATTTTGCCGGGTAAATAGGACTCAGTCGATTTCCCTTATTACTTCTCCCGTTACAGAGTCAATAATGCTGAGCTTTCAATCTCATCATCCAAAAATTCTATTCTTACTGCTTCCTCATATTGATATGCCGGAATAATTTCAACCACATCACCCCGGGCACTGAAAGTTCCGCGGCTAAAATCCATATCATTTCTTACATAATGAATCTCAATCAAATCCCTTAACAATTTTTTTCTTGGGGACTGGATACCTTTATGGAGAAATATTATTTGATTTGCATATTCCTGAGGTGCCCCGATACCATATATACAGCTTACAGCTGGCTACAACAATTACATCATTTCTTCCTTCAACCAAAGAAGTCGTTGCTTTCAGACGAAGGCGGTCGATCTCTTCATTAACAGAAAAATCTTTTTCGATAAAGAGATCTCTTTTAACTACATATGCTTCCGGCTGATAATAATCATAGTAACTGATAAAGAATTCTACCGCGTTATTAGGAAAGAAAGCTTTAAACTCCGAGTAAAGCTGAGCGGCAAAAGTTTTATTATGTGAGATGATCAATGTGGGTTTATTAATCTCGTCAATAACATTTGATATAGTAAAAGTTTTACCGCTGCCTGTAACACCCAGCAGCGTTTGAAATTTATCCCCATCATTAATTCCGTCAATTAGCTGCTTAATTGCCTCCGGCTGATCGCCTGAAGGCTTATAACCGGATACTAATTCGAATTTGTCTCTCATATTATCTATGGTAAATTTACTTCAACGGCATGAAAATGATCGTCGTGCAGATGTCCCTTCAATACAATAAATTCCGCTTCTTCTATTCCCTCAGGAAGGGGGTATGGTGCCTGAACCACGTTCTGAACCCCTGCTCCGTCCGCCGCATAAAAAACAGCGGATTGATTTACCGGGTCGGTCTGAATACCTTTCTCCCTGACAAGAGCTACCCGGATGTCCTTATTAGCGTTGTTATTTGTGTCGAAATTCGAGTAGAGACCCAATTCTCCCGTAGGGACAAAATAGATAAAATATACTATCAGGATCGCCTCCAGCAATAGTGCCGGCAGAATCATCTTTTGCAGTGCTTTCATTTTAAACGTTTGGTTAATTATTATTAGTCGGCTAATTTAGTAATTTTACATCCTATTTTACAATGTAAATTGAGATAGTTCACATAGAAATGGAGCCCAAGATGTCAAAAAAATGGCTTATAATTTCAGGGGTTTCAGGCTTTCTTGGCGTGGCGCTCGGGGCTTTTGGTGCCCATGGTTTAAAAAATATTATATCTGCTGAAATGATCGAAACATATAAGACAGGTATCCTCTATCAGCTGATCCACAGCGTTGTTCTGCTTGCTCTGGCCCTGTCTGCAGGGAAAACATTTGAAGGGTCTAATTGGTTCTTCCTGGCAGGTATAGTATTGTTTTCTTTCTCACTTTATTTATACGCGGTTACAGGGGTGGTGTTTTTTGCTATGATAACCCCATTCGGGGGCGTCTGTTTCCTGGTTGGCTGGCTATGGCTGGTTGTTACGGCGGTAAAGAAGAAATCTTAGCGAAGGGGGATCCGAGAGTGGTGTGAGCGACGGAGGAAAAAGAAATCATCGCAGGTGATAGGTGGAGCGGGGGCTTACGCGACGATGCTGTTACTGTGATGGAGAAGGGGGGCAAGGATGAAAGATATAATTTACAAGAAGCCAAGGGATAGTGGGGAATATTTATAGTTGAGACGGGGAGAAAAGGAAAATGAATGGATGTGCGCGCGGAGGAAAAGAAAATGAACGAGGGTTTTGGGTAGGTAGGTGAGCTTTCCGGGCAAAGCTGCTGCTGTTTTGATAGGGGAGCGGACAGATGTCTATTTCACGACGCGGAGTTTGAAGTAAACTTCCTCGGGGGAGAAAATTCCCGCGAAGAACCTTTCGTACAATACCGGCTCAATATTAAGTATAGCGTCCATCCATTTCAGGGCAGCGAAGTGAGAAGTGATAAATCTCTTCTCCAGTATTTCAAACTGGGCTTTGCCTTCGTAGTTTGTCCTGTGGTTCAGTTTCCACCGCTCATAGAATTTAAGCTTCCGGTTTCCAATAAATTCGTAATTATCAAAGGTTCTTATAGAAAAGGGAATCTTATGGTCCGGTTCACCGAAATATTTTGTATTAAGAAAGAAAGGCGCGTACACAATAATAACAGCATCCGGTTTTGAAATCCTGTAAAGTTCCGTTACTGTCTTATGAAAGCTGTCGAGATGTTCGAGTATATGGCTGGCAAAGATCTCGTCGAAAGTATTGTCTTTAAACGGGTATGGAAACGTGTTGATATCGTGGATCATATTTCCCCCGTAGTCCACCACATCAAGATTTAGGTATCCCTCTTTAATGTCCTTTCCGCAGCCCAGGTTTAGTTTCTTTTTTTCAGGCATTCTTTCCGTCGGTTTTTCTTTGATAATTATTGGCGCAATTTAATAATTAAAGCGATATAAAATAAAAAACCCGGCATATTTGCCGGGTCTTTGCTCTATTTTTTATGGACATTGGTTATCAGTTCAGGGTGATAACGGGGAAGTTTATCCCTTTAAGGCTTAACTGATCTACTTTCACCTTTATAACACCGCGCTTCATCATACCAAGCTGCAATGCTGCAGCTTTTGAAAGATCAAGCTGTCTCCCTCCAATGTAGGGACCGCGGTCGTTAACTCTCACAATAACGAATTTATCATTTCTCGGGTTAGTTATTTTTAACAGTGTCCCGAACTTTAATCCTTTATGAGCGGCAGTGAAAGCCATCTGATCATAAATTTCACCGTTAGCTGTTTGCCTTCCATGGAAACGGGGTCCGTACCAGGAAGCTGTCATATAACCTTTATCAATGTAAGATATTGCTGATGTTTCAACAAGACTCTCTTCTTCTGTGACAGTACTATTGTTCATTACTGGTTTTGCTGTCTCACTCACTTCTGTCTTAATTATTGTAAATCCAACCAGTAAAGCTAAGATGCCCACGATCGATATTCTTGTTAGTAACTTCAATATCACCTCATCCTTTGTTAATAGTTTTTTGTATTACAAAATTAGACTACCTCAAAAGCACTTACAATGATGTTTTCATGAATAGTGCCTGTCTGACTATAGTCCAAAATAACCGACTATTCTGGTGTTTAAGTCGAATCTCTCTTTACGAATCAACATATGGAACAAGAAGGCAACCCCAAAGCAATAATATCACATAAATGTCAAATGAGACGCTACTCAAACAAGGCCATGAAAATGTCTTATGATGGTACTATTAGCTCATACTAAAACATTCTTATATATGTCTGTTACACAGCGTCTTTGGAATAATTAGTTCTCATACGCCGGAATAAAAAGTATTTTAGGCAATCGGAAAAAATATTTTTTGCAGCGGGCACTTTTTCAGATTGATTATGTATAATCCGGAAACATTCGAGGAGCCAGTATGAACCAGTCTACTTCTACCAGGCAGCGGTTGTTAATGTTTATAACTCTACTTCTACCTCTATTATTAGGGAGCTCAAATCAAAATGTCTTAAAAGACGATGATAATTTCTATCTTTCAAACTATACAACTTTTTCTCCGGGAAGCAAAGTATCCGTCAATCTGTATAACTACAGCAGGAACGGCGGCACATTCAATTTCCGGCTGCTGGTTATTGAAGATCCCGTCAGCTTCTTCTCATCCCTGAATAAAAATAATATGCGCTATGCGTTTGATATTTTCGGAAACCGTAAAGAAGTACTGTTAAAATACACCTCAATTGTAAAAGAATGGAAAGACTATATCTCTTCTAATAATTACGGCCGCAATAATAACCTGTCTGTTGGCAGAATCGATAAACCGGGAACTTATATCCTTCAGGCGATAAAAGGCGACCGGGTTGCTTACTGCGGTATAGTTGTATCTGACCTTTCTCTCGTGTATAAAAACAGCGGTAAACAGATCCTCGCATACGTAGCTAATGCTCAGACAAGTGAATTTCTGCTGAAAAGCAGAGTGTCGGTTTATAACGATGGAAAACTGGTAACGAGTCAGACTGCAGATAAGGATGGTATAGTTCTTATCGATATGGATAAACAAAAGGAAGAGAATATCACCTCGCCGATCCTTATAGCGCAGGCAGGGGAGGAGACGATATTAAGCGATCCCTATTATTATTTCAGAAACGGGGATAACCAGTATTATACTGCCTACATATATACAAATCAACCGGTGTATAGACCGGGTCAGCAGGTTTTCTTCAAGGCAGTGATGAGAGAAAAAGGCGGTAACGAGATTAAGAACGTACCTTTTGAAAAGTTCACAGTTACTATAAAATCGCCCAAAAATAAAGAGGTCTTTTCTTCTGATCTTACAACTAATGAGTTCGGTGCACTTAACTCCGACTTTCTGCTTGATGAAGAAGCAGACCTGGGAGATTATTCAATTTTAATTTCAAACGGACAGAATTCCTATTACGGTTCCTTCAGTGTAGAAGAGTATAAAAAGCCCGAATATAAGGTTGAAGTTAAAACAGAGTCGAAGAATTATGCCGCTAAAGAC
The DNA here is from genome assembly GCA_963764235.1 of uncultured Bacteroidota bacterium. Taxonomy (GTDB): domain Bacteria; phylum Bacteroidota; class Ignavibacteria; order Ignavibacteriales; family Ignavibacteriaceae; genus DATFVA01. The sequence continues at coordinate 439,964 of CAVXRO010000006.1, forward strand.
ATTATAGATGGGACGGTAACAGCAGATTATTATTTCGGATCGCCTGTTACGAACGGCGAGGTTACTTTAAACATCTATAAGAAACAGTACTGGAGACCCTGGTGGTATTGGTCGGAGTACAGCTGGTTCTATCGTTCTTATACAAAGCCGATGTATTACGGTAATCAGCAGCTCGTTTCACAGGAAACCGGCTCACTAAATGAGAAAGGAGAATATCAGTTCAGCTATAAGGTAGATGATGATGTGCAGTACGATTATGTTTATGTGATCACCGCCGAGGTAAAGGATGCCTCGCGTAGGGTAATCTCCGGGTCATCCGAAGTCTATGTAACGAGGGGTGCTTTTTCGATCTTTACCTCACCTGACCGCTATTTTGTGGAAAGAGGTAAAACGGTCAACCTGAGGGTTAACGCAAATGATTTTACTGATAATCCTGTACAGACAGATTTTGATATCATTATAAATTACTCAAATCCCCGGATGCACTATAACCAGGATAAGTTCGAAGTGCTCCATGGCAGCACTGACAGTCACGGTAAAGCCTCCGTTCCTTACCCGACTTCCCGTCTGAATGAGGGTTACTATACGTATGTTGTAAAAGCTTATGACAGCAAAAACAGGGAAATAACCGCATCTTCATCTTTTTATGTGGGGGATATAAATAATTATTACTACGGCAGAACAGGGTCGGGACTTGAAATAGTCACCGACAAGGATGCATACGATAAAGGCGACAGCCTGATTGCCTATATTTTTATTCCCACTACTAAAACAGAACTTCTTCTTACGTATGAGTCGGATATTTTTATCAAATATAAGAAATACGAAGTTGAAGGAAACAGTCTGACTATCCGTGAAAAGCTGAGGGATAAATTTTCACCAAGCTTTAATATTGCAGTCTGTTATCTGAAAGACAGACAATTCTATAATACAAGTAAGCTGGTGGGAGTGCTTGCAAAAGATAAGTTCCTGGATATAAGCTTGAAGCCCTCAAAACAAATATACAAACCCGGTGAAAACGCGGATTATCTTGTATCGGTTAAGGATTATATTGGAAATCCTGTCCCAAATACAGATTTATCGTTCGGTATTATTGATGAAAGTATTTATGCCATCAAAGAAGATCAGACGCAGGATATTCAGTCGTTCTTCTACGCACCCACATATTCATATATCCCTACATACAGCTCATTGCAGTACAGCAATTTCAGCAGTCACAGCAGGGATATCACTTACATTGATAAGAATTTCTTCAAGGATGAGCACAGGAATGAAGCAAACCTGAAGAAAGGTTCCCTTTATGGGCGTGTAAAGATTAAGGATAGTGATGAGTCTGCCAAAAATATATATGTAATCCTGTCAAGCGAAAAGTACTATTATACCGCCGAAACAGATACTAATGGAAATTATAATATAGGTAATATTGTACAGGGGGAATATGAATTATATATATCGGGAAACGGGCATAACCTTACAATGATTAAAACAGTCAATATCGACAGGAAGTCAGTAAGATATAATTTTGAAATAGAAAAACCCGCGGAAATAACTAATGCACCACAAGGTCAGTTCTTCACAGATGAACAAAGACCTATGCAGGCTGCAGAATTATCGATGAATGCGATCCGCGGGGGTCGCGCTGATGGGATGATGATGAAATCCGAAATGAAGGATAAAAGCACAGGGTATGTAAAAGCTGAAGTTCGATCAAATTTTGTGGATGCATTAATATGGAAAGCCGACATAATAACAGATAAGAACGGCAATGCAAAGGTGAGCTTCAAAATTCCTGATAACCTCACTACCTGGAGAACAACTGTAAGGGGAGTAACCAAAGGTACTGATGTAGGACAGCAGCAGGATAAAATGATATCACGCAAGGACTTACTGGTGAGAATGGAAACTCCACGCTTCTTCCGTGAAGGGGACGAAATGACCGTCTCCACTATCGTTCATAATTATCTCGATGAAAAGAAGAAGACCAAAATCACTTTTACTTCTGACAACGTGAAACTGGTAAGCTCTAAGATTAACAGCAAGGGATATGATTCTGAAGTAAATAAAGGTAAGAACGGTGTTTATGAAATTATAATCGACAAAAACGGTGAGCTGAGAATTGACTGGACGGTGAAAGTAGATAATCCCATCGGTGAGGCCAAATTATCCGCTGAGGCGCTTACAAATGAGGAATCTGATGCCCTTGAACTTAAGGTGCCGATACTTCCACAGGGGATTCGTGTAACCAATCCGCTGGTCTCCGATTTTAATGATTTCAGCAGATCCGAAGAGCTTAGTTTTAATATACCCGGTGATGTTGATTTAAGAACGGCGAAGCTGGAGTTTAATCTTAGTCCCTCCCTGGCCGGTACAATAATTAAAGCGCTCGACGATCTTGTCGGCTATCCCTACGGCTGCGTTGAACAGACTATGAGCAGATTCCTCCCGACTATAATCGTGGCAAATACTTTCAAAGATCTCGATGCACCTTTGAAATATTCCACAATTGAAGAACTGCCGAAGATGGTAGAAGCAGGATTAAAAAGACTGTATAACTTCCAGCATGATGACGGAGGATGGGGATGGTGGACTAACGATAAAACCCATCCTTATATGACGGCGTATGTTATTTACGGAATGACACTTACAAAAAATGCAGGATACCCTGTTGATAACAATATTTATTCAAGAGGGGTAGAAAATCTTAAACAGCAGATTGAGAAATCAGAGTCATTAGATGAAACAACGCTTTCATTTATGCTTTACTCGCTTGCCGCTGCATTAAAGTATAATTCTGCCAATTACGCTGAATTAAATAATCGAATAGAAAAACTGCTTGACGATGATTTAAATGCTTACTCAATTGCCCTGCTTACAATCGCGTTAAAAGATATCAATAACAATTCACTGGCAAAAGCAGCTTCCGATAAACTGGAGAGGATGGTTCACAGTGAAGAAAGATTTGCATATTGGGGAGGTAAAGAATGGCATTACAGCTGGCAGGATGATAAAGTACAGACAACAGCATTCGTGCTTAAAGCATTGCTAAGAACAAATTCAAATTCCGAACTGATAGGAAAAACAGTAAGATGGCTGCTCCAGCAGAAACAAGGATTCAGCTGGCGATCAACTCAGGAAACGGCCGCTGTTGTATTTGCCCTGGCTGATTATCTGAAGACAACGAATGAACTAACACCCGACTATAATGTAACCATTTATGTAAACGGCGAACAGGTTGCAAATCGTCATTTTACAAAAGAAGATATCTATAAAGAAAACAAAACACTTAGTTTCTCAGGTTTAACGGGTGATATTCTTCATAAGGGAGATAATGAAATAAAAATAGTAAAGAACGGAAACGGAAAGCTTTATTTCTCAGGTATAAACCAGTACTATACAAAAGATGAAAATGCTTCTGCTAAGGTCAACAGTTTCAAAGTGAAAAGAGAATACTATATCCTTAAACCGGAACAGATGAAGGACAGAATTATTTATACTAAAGAACCTTTTAAAGGCATGGCAGTTTCCGGAGAGAATATCCTGGTTAAGACATATGTAGATACCCGGGATAACTACCTGCAGTATTTCATCCTTGAAGATATGCTTCCATCCGGATTCGAGGTTGTGAAAGATGAACAGAACTTTGAAATAGAAGGTGAAAATAACTACAAATACTATGATTACTGGGATTATCGACCATGGCGCTGGTTTTACGCCGACAAAGAGTACCGTGATGAAAAGGTCGCCTTCTTTGTCACAAATGTAAATGACAGGATGGAATTCTCATACATAATCAAAGCCCAGATGCCCGGTGAGTATACCATTCCGGCTGCACAGGCTTACCTGATGTATTACCCCGAAGTCGGCGGCAACAGCCAGGTTATGGATATTACTGTAAAGGACTGACGAAGGTGGTAAAAGCATGAACGTTCTCAAGCTTAAGGGGAGAAAATGAAATTCTTCTGATACCCGGTATGACAGGTCTTGCCGGGTATCTTCAACCAGTGGGATTCAGCTGCTATTACCTCACTTTTTCTTTAAAATTGGTGAATATTTCAACATTTCTACCTCAAGCCCCTTCCCATTTATAAAAATATAATTCAACAGCACTTCTTAAATCTGAAAAATATTAAACCCTATTAATCGGTATAATGCCCAAAAAGACACTTTAAAAAAAGGGCCTTACTGGCATATATGTTGACTCTTTACCGCAAAGTCTGATATAGAAATTTGGAGAAAAAATGATTAAAGGAACGGTAATAATTGACGGGGTTGTATGTAAAGGATGCGAATTATGTATCGTAGCGTGTCCCCAGGAAAGCCTCGGATTATCATCCCACATAAACAAAGCCGGATACCGTTATGTAGAATTGACGCAGGATAACTGCACAGGATGCGTCAATTGTGCACTCGTATGTCCCGAAGCGGCGATAACAGTATACCGCCAGCCCAAGTCAGCACTAAAGAAATCTGCGAAGACTGCTGAAGTTATAGGTTAATTGATTAAAAAAGGTTTGAAATGAACAATACAGAAAATACACAAAACGACGACGTTCGTTTGATGAAAGGTAATGAAGCGCTCGCTGAAGCCGCTATCAGAGCCGGTATGGATGGATATTTTGGTTATCCCATTACTCCTCAATCAGAAGTGCTCGAATATTTCGCGCAGGAATGTCCTAAAAGAGGAGGGGTGGTTCTACAGGCTGAAAGCGAAGTAGCTTCAATAAATATGATTTACGGCGCCGCCGGCACCGGCGCAAGGGTAATGACCTCGTCCTCGAGTCCCGGAATTAGCCTTATGCAGGAAGGGTTGTCATACATTGCATCGGCGCAGCTTCCTTGCCTGGTTGCAAACGTAGTTCGCGGAGGTCCCGGACTGGGAACCATTCAGCCTTCACAGGGAGATTATTTCCAGGCTGTTAAAGGCGGCGGTCACGGTGATTATCACTTAATAGTTCTGGCTCCCGCATCAGTGCAGGAGATGGCCGACTTCGTTTTTGAAGGTTTCAGGCTTGCAGAAAAATATCGCAACCCTGCAATGATACTAACGGACGGCGCACTGGGACAGATGATGGAAAAAGTTGTTCTCCCTCCTGCCGGTTCACTTCCGAAAACCAAGTATGACTGGACAACCGTCGGAAAATCAGCTGACCGCGAAAGAAATATTATCACTTCTCTTTTCATCCAACCTGAAAAAATGGAACAGATCAACCTGAACCTCCAGGCAAAATATGAGGAAATGAAGAAGGAAGTAAAGTTTGAAAACTTTAATACGGAAGACGCAGAGATTATGCTTGTTGCTTTCGGTTTATCCTCGAGAATTTGCCAGAAAGCCGTTGATCTTGCTAGAGAAAAAGGAATTAAACTTGGACTCCTGAGACCTATCACACTATTTCCTTTCCCGTACGACAGGTTAAGAGAACTGGCCGCGCAGGTCGATTTCTTCCTGGTTGTGGAAATGAATGCAGGTCAGATGGTAGAAGATGTTCGTCTCGCCGTTGAAGGCAGGAAACCCGTTTACTTCAAAGGAAGAATGGGCGGAATGATTCCTTCACCGGAAGATATCTTCGCGGAAGTTGAGACGATACTCGAAAAACAATCAATCAGTCAGGAGTAGAAGGAGACACCATGGAAACTTTACAAGCAATTGATGGAATGGAATTAGTCTATAAGAGACCATCCACTTTAACAGATACAGTATTTCACTACTGCCCCGGATGCGGACATAGCGTTGTGCACAGACTCCTTATGGAGGTTGTTGAAGAATTAGGAATACAGGACAGAACGATAGGTGTTGCTCCCGTCGGATGTTCGGTTTTTGCATACCATTATCTCGATATCGATATGCAGGAAGCTGCTCACGGACGCGCCAGTGCGGTTGCGACCGGCATAAAAAGAATGCTTCCTGATAAATATGTGTTTTCATACCAGGGAGACGGTGACCTTGCCGCAATAGGTACAGCAGAAACAATTCATACTGTCAACCGCGGTGAAAATCTAATGATGATCTTCATCAACAATGCAATCTATGGAATGACAGGCGGTCAGATGGCTCCTACATCCCTGCTGGGTATGATGACGTCAACTACTCCTTATGGAAGAGACAAAGATCTGATCGGTTATCCTTTAAAAATAACCGAAATGGTAGCAAGTCTTCCCGGCGCGTACTATGTTACCAGGCAGGCGGTACATACTCCGAATGCTGTTAGGAAGCTGAAAAAAGCAATCACCAAAGGCTTCCAGAACCAGGATCTGAATAAAGGAACAAGCTTTATAGAAGTTGTTTCAAACTGTCCTTCCGGCTGGAAGATGACTCCTGTTGAAACAATTAAATTCCTTGAGAATGATATGTTTCCTCAGTACCCGCTCGGTGATATAAAAGTACCGCAAACTGAGAAATAATTAAGAATTTTATATGATGAATATTAAAGGTTATTAAAATGCAGAAAGCACAGGAAATAATATTTGCAGGTTTCGGAGGACAGGGAATCCTTTCGATGGGACAAATTATCGCTTACTCCGCAATGATTGAGAACAAGGAAGTAAGCTGGATGCCCTCATACGGTCCTGAAATGAGAGGCGGAACCGCAAACTGTACTGTAATTGTAAGTGATACCAGGATCAGCTCGCCCATATTATCGAAATTTGATTCGGCTGTTGTATTAAATCAACCCTCACTTGATAAATTTGAGGAGACACTAAAACCAGGCGGTTTCCTTCTTTATGAACAGTCAGGTATCATTAACCCGCCTACAAGAACTGATATTGAAATATTGAGTCTCCCTGCTATTGAAGAAGCAACCAAAAAGCTGAATAAAAGGCAGGTAGCAAATATGATACTGGTCGGCGCCTTCATTGAAAGACGTCCCATTGTTAAAATGGAAAATATCCTGAAGGCACTGAAGAAAGTCCTGCCGGAAAGGCATCATCATTTAATTCCGCTGAACGAACAGGCTTTAATGATCGGGAAGAAATTTGCTCAGGAAGCAGAGAATATAACGGTTTAACAAAATAATATTCCAGGATGAGGTAAAATATGGTAGAAAATGAATTGAAATGTGGACACGCCTGCAGAAATACTTGTGCGATGCTGAATGAAGCACTTCGAAAAGAAACCTCAATTGTTCGTTTTTACGAGGGGATTCTGGATGAATGTAATATGCCGGAAGTCAGGAGTTTTGTTACGGACCTGGTCGAAGAAAAACGTGAAGCGGTTCTGAGAATAATTCAGAAGCTGAATGAGATTCACGTTAGAGCCCAGGCAATGGACGGTGTCGCCTCCAGCTTTAACAATATTGACGGTTGAAATCGTAGTCTTAAGTTAAGGTTGGGGTTCCAAAAAAATTCTTCGGGGTTTAAGGCTTTAATGTTTATAATACAAATCCCTGGGCATTGCTCAGGGTTTTCCTTTAAAAGATTCTGTACGGAAAATTTTTAACAGTTAACGCCGGGAATCATTTTTTTCTCTATCATATCTGAAATTAGTTCCTCAAGCTTTTCTTCAAGCCTGGTTAGATCATATTCCGGCTTCACTTTAATCTCGAATATTTGTCCTACAGCCGCCGAGAATAACTGTTTGTAATAAGCAATCCCGTCTGAGATGTTGCTGATGAAAGTAGTGAAATACTTGACCTGATTTTTTGAGAGAGGAAGTTCCACACCGGCTGCTTTTTCTTCAAGATAATTCAGATAAAGTCTGAGTTCTTTCATAAACATATTCGGACGGTCATTTCTTATTATCAGGTTTAACCTTCCGTAGATATGATTTACCATTTCGCTTAATGCCGCTATAGATGAAAAGTAAGCCATGTTCGGACCAGGGCATATAGAAGTTCCCACACCGTCAACTTTTCCTGCCGTGTTATTCATTTCCAGGGCGGGCATGGCGAGTCCCAGACACAAACAGGTTTTATCTATTATTTTATTATACTCGCTATTTTTTACTTCCTTGCTGAGCGAAGAACTGTTAACCTGCGCTATCTTCTGCGTCTGGTATTTTATAGAGGCTGTACAGATCGGTTTATCGCTGAATTCCTTGTCGGATATCAAAAGCTTTTTCGGACAGGCGCTTCCCGGTTTCCCTCTGGCGGCCTTCTCTTCTTTCTCAAGGTCCTTGGTATTGCCCCGCAGGCAGTTAAAAGGAACTCCGAGGGGAGAAGTATTGCTCAGGTACAGATCATCTTCTTCAGCACGGCTGAGAAGATCCAGCGTTCTTTCATCTACATTTGTAACTTCAGGAACAAGCAGAAAAGGGGTTCCCCAGCCTACAGAATCCACCCGGTAGTAATCCAGAAGAAAATTATTTTCTTCAGATGTACCTACACCGCCCTGTGCTGTAATTCTAAGTTCCGGAGGTACCTTGACGAAGGGAATGTTTTTGCGTGTCAGCGCATCAGCGAACACTTCGTAAAGTTCGGTAATTAAAAAACTGCGGTTGTTCTTGAACTCTTCAAGTATCGGTCCTATTAGATAACCATCGGTAGCAAAAGCATGGCCCCCGCAGTTAAGACCTGACTCTATCCTGAATTCTGAAACCCATAGTCCTTTCTTTGCGAGGAACTTTCCCTGTATAAGAGCAGAACGGAAGTCACTTACCTTCAGGATAATCTTTTTCGTCAATTCACCATTGATGCCGGGAAAGAAATCCGGAAATTTTTCGAGATAGCTATAGAGTTTGGGATTCATCCCGGCAGAGAGTACGACTGACGAACTCAGACCGCTTCTAGCAAAACCGCGCAGCGACGCATGTGCGTCATTAAACTCAACAGGAAGCTGACCACAATCATCAAAATTAACCTTATCCACCTTAGTCATAATATTTACATCAATACTGCCACGGTGCATCAGGCTGTCAAGTTTACTCTTAATATCAGCCGGTTCCAATTTACTCTCAGTAAAATTCTGCAGGTGCTGTTTTAATTCTGAACCATCAGGGAGAAGAGAATAGTATTTCTCAAGCTCCGGGCCCTTATTGAGGATTTCGGTTTTCAGTGAAATGAAATTCTTCATCACAAGCTCATTAATAAGGTCAAGGTACAGGGTAATTCTTGCAGCCCTATAGTCGGGTTCTTTTGTAGAAACAGGAACGTAAGGGATGTTATTCAGCCCGGAGTGTACCCCCCTCATCTTTTCAATGAGGTCATCATCCACAATTGAGATGACTGAATCTATTCCATAATGAGCAACTTTTAAAGGGGCATCGATAGTGAAGGCGAGTCCCATCACAGGGATATGGAAGTTATGACGATTTCTTATCATTAAGTCTCTTAAAAAGAGGAATAGTGATCAGTCATTATACTGCCTGCTATTACCATTTTCCTGAACGGCCATTACCGGAATTACTGAATGCACCACTGCCTCTGCCTCCGGATGAAGAGTTGTTTTTTGGACGGGCTTCGTTAACCACGATGCTTTTACCCTTTAAATCTTTTGAATTCAGGTCTTTAATGGCAGTTTCAGGGTCGCCTGTCATCTCAACGAATCCAAAGCCTTTTGACACGCCTGTGTACATGTCTTTTATAATTTTAGTGCTGGTAATATTACCATACACTGAGAATAAGTTCCTTAAATCTTCTTCAGATACAGAAGTTGAAAGGTTTCCTACATAGATGTTCATACGTTTTTCCTTATGATTTGTTTGTTTCCGTCCTGCACAATTGAATTATTCTTAGTGAAAAGACGGAAAGCTGTGATTAAATTGGATTAAAAAATTGAATAATATTATTAAAAAAAGGGAAACTATTTATTAAAAAGGGGTACTCTTAAGGGTTAGTTCGGCTTTTTTATTTTCTCTTTTAACAGTGTCTCTAAACTATAAGTTCTATTTTTACATAATTAAAATACCTACAATAAATTATTATTCCAAGGGAAAAATGTGGGCGCGGGCATTTTCGTCATTAATTGTTGCTTTCAGGTCATTATTCAGACAAATCAACTAAGCACTTTCCTGTTTTACTGATGCTGAATGTCCATCCCCGCCGGCGTGGACCAATTCTTTTATATTTTTGAGTACCAGCCCGCCGGCATGAGCGAACCGCCCTCCAAATTATCCCAAATTTCCTTCGTCAATTTTTTAATTATATAAAGGAGAAATAAAATGAAAAATTTTCTAATAGTACTCTTCGTAGCGCTTATCGCGTTCCCGTCATCCGCACAGGATGTATCGTATATGGAAACGGGAAAAATGAACCAGCATCAATTTTATGCTTCGCTGATCGGAAAAGCAGCCGCATTAAACGGAAATTGGGGACTTTTTGGGGGAATGAGAGCCGGTTTTAATGTCGATCAGAACCTGAACCTGGGGTTAGTCGGAGTTGGACTTATTCCTGACAAGATAGAACCCTCATACATCAACCAGGACGGAAGAGATGAACTTCATTTTGGGTATGGCGGTGCTGAAGCAATATATAAATATGATTTATCCGATAAGTTCTACCTTACTGGTAGAATGATGCTGGGCGCCGGACGTGTAGATTATGAGATCGCAACCGGTTACGATTATTTCTTTATAATGGAGCCTGGAGCTTCAGTTAACTATAGAATTACAGATTGGTTCGGTCTTGGTTACTCCATTGACTACAGATTTGCATCAGGAGTGAAATATACTGATTTCTCTAACGCAAGTTTCAGCGGATGGTCGATGGATGTCGACTTAAATTTCGGCTTTTGAGTACCGGAAAATATAACTCACACATTTCACGCTGACGGAGGAAATAACACAAGTTATTACTCCGTCAGACTTATCTGAGCAGGAGCATAAATAATGAGAGAAAAAATAGCAATTATTATTAGCCTGATTTCTGTCGCAGCGGTATTGATTCTTCTGCTCTTTCTTCTGACAGAATAATTTTAACCGGTCCCTGTATGGCTGGTAAGCTGTTTCCTGTAAATAGATGGGGTAGTGCCGGTGTGCTTTTTGAATATGGTATTGAATGCTGATTTCGAATTAAATCCCGAATCAAAGGCTATGGCAATAAGATTATATTTTTCCGATTCTCTATCAGCAAGCCTTCTTTTTACTTCCTCAATCCTGTAATGATTAACAAAATCATAAAAATTCTGATTAAGCCCCGTATTCAAAACTTCAGATAAATTATGTGGGGAGATTGATAATCTTTCTGCTAAATCGCGAAGATTCAGTTCACTGCTTAAATAGGGTTTATCGGTCTTCATTATGCGCAGTAAATTCTCCAGATGATTCTTTAATTCTGTATCAGTCAGGCCTGATTTCTGGTAACTTGTTTCTTCTGCAGATCTTTGCGGCATCACGGGCAGTGATCCTGCTGTATGTGCCGGAACCGGCGGGCCGAATACCTGCGGCTGACGAAGACTGAAATATCCTATTGAATATATTAAAATTGATGCCGCCAGGTATATCAGAAAGTCCATTTCAATTTCTTTTTCTGACAGAGCATTTATGATATAGCTTAAAACAACCACACTCCATACAAAACTTAATCCGATAACCAGGTGACGCAGCCAGCTAAGGTTTATACGTTCAATATTCGAATATGTATCTCTTATTGATAGGTTGTACTCTCTTACTACATTGATAGTCAGGAACACGTAAATCATGCCATGGATAGGTTTCAGGTAGCTTATTATTTTAATCGCGGGTAAAAGATCTTCCGCCCCGGTATTTACCAGCGAAAGTTTAAATTCACTGCTTTTAAAGTAAACAAAGATAAATCCGTATATCACTACCAGCAGAAAGGGAATAAAATGAAGATAATAATTAGGATTAAAAGTTTTATTTTCGGTGCCGATCAGTTTAGCATAAAGATAGAAGATCGGTCCGTAAAGAAAAGGAAATGCATATGTGATTCCCATAAAATGCGGGTAATCCTTGTAGTAGCCGAATAGTATATAAGCAGAATTAAATACGTCCACAGAAAGGGCGATCATACCAATTGCGAGTATCACATTCGCGGTGTGATTTTCTTTCTTAGTAAATAATATTACCGACAGCAGAACACCCTGAATTGCTCCCAGAAGCAATATATATTCAACTATTCTGATAATTTTGGTTCCTTAATTTAATTCTGAGAATTGAATAATCAATGACTTTAAGAATCCAACTAACGATTTTTGCTTATAATAAACAACAAAAAATTTTAATATGGCCGCATTCAGACAAACCCGTTCGGTATTTGCAGGGGATATGACTTTAATTGATCATTGCTTTCTGCGTTTTCAAACATTAATTTCTAAGGGGATAAAGTGTATAAATTGCGTATTAAGAGTCTCTGAGGTCGACAGGTAATGATGAAGACAAAATTTATAAATACTTTCCTGATCCTCCTGTTTATATACGTTTCGGCAAGTGCCCAGGAGTCCGGATCATCCGCGTCAGCATACCACGACATTGCCATGAAAGAACTCATTGAAGGTCATAAAACCGAGGCTGAGAAAACCTTCCTTTACTCTGCGAAAGAATATTCCTACGCACCTTCCTGGTTTGAGCTGGCAAAACTTGAATTTGATAAAAACACCGTATACAGCAGGGGGAAGGCAAGGGATTATATTGAGAAAGCAATTTGGGCAGAACCTCGGAATGTAGAATACAGGATGTTAAAAGTAAAGCTGATGGAGTATTTCAGCAGCAGTATGGCTTACGATGTTTATGAGGATATTGTAGAATTGGATCCTGAAAACACAGAGGCGTTGTTTAATATGGGCCGTATCAAAGAAGAAGAATTTTATGAATATCATAATTCATTTATGAAATATGAAGAAGCTTCGCTGAGTTATAATGATTATGCTTATGATGATTTTTATAAAGCTGAAAGTTTCTTTAAGAAAGCCATCAGATCTGACCCTGAGAGAACAGATTCTTATATGCATTTAAGTTATCTGTATTCGGAAGCTGGAAGGTATGAGTCGGGTATCCCTCTTCTTAACAAGGTAGTTCAAATAGACTCGCTGAACAAAAACGCTTACCTGTTTATGGGATTTCTTTATTACAAAACATTGAGTTTTGACTCATCCCAGTTGTCATATAAAAAAGCACTTAACCTGATGACGGAGGATGAGAAGAAAGCCTTCTGTGACAGCACCTCATTTATGCTTATGGGTTCTAAAGAAAATGGAGACGAACGCGCCGACAGCTCTGTAAATAAATTCTGGGATCATAAGGATCCTCTTTTCCTTACCAGGTATAATGAAAGGCTGCTGGAACATTATTCCAGGGTTGCCTATTCAGACCTGATGTTCTCGGTCGCAAAGCAAAATGTTACAGGCTGGAAATCCGACAGGGGCGAGATAATGCTGAGATACGGCGAGCCCGAAAACCGATTCAGGTTCAGACCATATATTAACGCGGGGGGAAGAACCCAGATGATGATGAAAACGGATGTTTGGGTATATAAAAATAAAGCTTTCGGATTTACGGATGATTACTGGACTAAAAACTTCCGTTTCAGCACTCCCACGCTAAATGGGCGGTATTATTCACAGTTCGGACTTGATACCTATGCAGATGTCCACTCGCTCAGGCGGACCGATCCCGAAGAATACGAGCCGAAGTTCAAAGGTCCCGTTTTCACACTTCCTTATGCAGTAGCTCAATTTAAAAACCTGGATAACGATGAGGACAGGAACACTCAGCTTTATGTCAATTACGCGCTGGATATTTCAAAGGATTATGAATACCTGGAAAGATATAAGGTGCAGCACCAGTCGGGGCTGTTTTTGTTCGACAGCAGCAATAATCAAATCGGACAGAAGGTTGAGGAATTTACTTACCTGGAAAAAGAAAAAGTATTGAGATTCAGTCCTTCGGAAAAATACTGGATCAATACAATGGCGGCTGAATCTAAACCGGACTCCCTCTTGATGGCCTTTGAAGTAATAAGAAAAATGGATGGCGGTGTATCAACAAACCATTTCAGGATGATGGTTAAGGATTTTGATAAAAAAGATCTTGAAATAAGTGATGTTGTTTTAGCATCGGCGATCGAAAAAAACTCGTCCGGTAAGTATGCGCTAACTAGGAACAAAATCGGAATACTGCCGAACCCTGCAGGAACATTTACCCGCAGCACACCTGTATATTTATATTACGAAACATACAACCTTAAACAGGATGCAGAAAAGAAAACAGATTTTGAGCAGAAAGTCACCCTGAAGAAAGTTAATGAAAACTCATTTTTAGAGAACGTATTTTCATCACTGGTTAATTTATTCAGTCCTGGTAGTGAAGATGAGGTCACATTAACTACAGAATACCAGTCGTTTGAAAAGAACACACAGGTTTACCTTCAACTGGATATGAGCAGCTATCAGCCCGGTGATTATATTATAACAGTGACCATTGAGGATAAACTTGCAGGCAGGGAAGCATCATCCGAAACATTGCTGAAATGGAGATGAATTAACTTGCAGATAAACAACAGAACATATTATAAAAGAAATATCCTTATCTCGATAATCATAAGTGAATTACTTGTGATATCAGCTTTTGTTTTTTCACCCAAAGGGATTTTTCCCAATCAAAAATTCACTTTTGATGATCCAGTATTATTATTAGATAATATTCCGCAGACGGTTCAAAGTATATCAAAACAAGCCTCTGCCCCGGCTCACGAAGTCCCTCCAATTAAAATTACTGAAGAAATAAGTGCTTACGAAATACTCGGAGATGTTTCACTTACTCAGGGTACAGCAGAAAAAGTTGACCAATCATCTGATGATCTTGCCGGTCAGGGCACCGTACATTATGCCAGGTCGGCTCCACGGTTATTATATGAGGTGGTTCCGGCCGGAGGTGAAGAAGACGATTACCATGGCAGACTTCAGATATCACTTAAAATTAACACGGACGGAAAAGTTATAGATCACCGTATTTTATTTAATTCCCTGGATTGCGTAGATTGTCTTAATAATCTCATCAGGGCAGCATACAAATCAAAGTGGGAACCTGCCGCCGTCAACGGCACAAATGAAGACTATTGGGTCGTCAAATCCTATTCATTCAATTAAATTTGAATAAGTTCCTTACAGTCAGATGGATAAGTTAACACAGAGCTGTCTCAAAAGTCTGAAATTGTCAACCTGAACTAGTTTCAGGTTCTTATTCCGATTCGAAATCGGGTAATTAGATTCCGAATTAAATTCGGAATTACATTTTTGAGACAACCTCATGCTGATTTTAGCTATCTTTCATCCGCAGAGTTTCAAACAGATGTGAATCTGTTTAAAGATCGCCAAACTTTATAGCACCTGTCCCGGAAAGAAAAATGGAAGACAAATATCATTGGTACGATGGATTATTTTATGATAAACTGATCGCCCCCAATCAAGACAGAATGTTCGGGAAAATAAAAGTAATAATTGAACCCGATTCTGAAATACTTGATGTCGGTTGCGGAACAGGAAGATTAGAATTTTTTCTGGCGGATAAATGTAAGAAGATTACAGGCATCGACTTATCTAAAAAGAATATTAAACTGGCAGAACAAAATTTAGAAAAGAGTAATGCCGGTAACATAGTTTTCAGGCATACAGGATTTGATAATTTCATTAAAAATAATTCACACACTTTTGATTACGTTATTACGACATATGTAATACATGAATTACCTTACAAAGAAAGGTTGTCATTACTCAAAGGCGTCTCAGGAATTGCGGAAAAAATTATCGTTGGCGATTATCTTGTCCCTCGTCCCCGGGGATTTTGGTCTGTACTAAATGAAATAGTTGAATTCGCCGCAGGGAAAGATCATTATGATAATTTTAAATCCTTTGTAAGGCATGAAGGTATTGCAGGTTTGCTGGACCAGAGCGGTTTAGAAATTCATCAGGAGATTAAAAATCAACCCTCAACAAGCTACATAGCTGTCTTAAAACCAAAAAAATGAAAAATCATTTAGCTTTTCAATCAATTCTTGTAATGCTCTTAATAGTTAATATTGAGATTTCAGCAGCTGATCAACCTTCCAACATAATCTCTTTCCTGGGTATATCCCATTTGTTTGTTATCATTGTTCCGGATAAGATTGTATCACGCTACCCGAAGCTCAGATTTTATTAACAACATTATGAGCGTGAATTAATTGTTCTCTGCTTGCATTGGAATTTTTTTTAATGTTAAGTAGTGCCCTGAAATAAATCCTGGCTTTCTCAGAATTTCCTAAAAGCTCTGCAGATTTTCCTGCACCATAAAGGGAGTTAAACCTGTTCGGACTGTTTACTAGTGACAGTTCGTATTGCTCAAGTGCCTCTTTGGGCTTGTTTAATTCCAAAAGCAAATCGCCAAGGATTTCTCTTGCGGGAAGCAGCGGACCAGGGGTTACAGGATTTTTTTCTGATGCATCTTCAAGTTCAGCAGCCCCAACCATCGTTTGTAATGATTTTTCTTTTTCATTTTGTACAAATAGCTGCCAGGCATATACAACTTTTTTCTGGATTTCAATTTGATTGATCCAGTATTTATTGGCTTCAGTATCTTTAAATGTATTTTGAAGTTCTCCTAATTTTTGATATGCCTGCTGTACAATTGCAGCATTTCCGGTTCTGCCCGCACCAATTCCTTTTGCAAAATATACCAGTGCTTCGTATTGAGGAAATTTATTCCATGGAAAATCTGAGTAATTGTTTAGTTTAAGACTTGCAGCTTCCGACCAGTTCTGGTATTCAAGTGCAAGCCTTGCCCGGATAGCTGCGAGCGCGTAAGCAGAAATAGGAGAAGGTTGAAATTTTCCGCTAAGTGTATCAATGAGAGTTGCAATGTCTTTTGCCTTTTCAAATTGTGACTGCTGAATGTATGCGTATGCGAGGTAGTCAAGTGCATGAAGATACTGAGCAGAAATAAATCCGTTAACAGGAATTTCGATTGCCACTGTAGCAGATCTGATGTTCAGATCAATCGATTCCTGCCAATATCCGAGTCGCGTAAATATGTGCGTCGGCATATGCAGAGCATGTGGTATTTCCGGTGCTATCTTGTAATAGTTCCTTGCTAACCTAAGTGCTTGAGGAGCAAGAGGAGGAAAATCATACGCGTGAAGTGCGTAGTGAGTTGCGCCCGGATGATCAGGAATTGTTTCAAGAACTTTTTCACAAATTGCTCCAGCTTCACGCTGTACTTTATAGGTTTTATCTCCCGGAGGCGCAGTTGCCAGCATAGTTAATACATGAAATAACTGAGCTTCAATGTCTTTCGGTAATTTTTCACTTGCCAGCTTCCATCCATCATAAAAAGCAGCTAATCTTTGTGGCTGGGTTTTATTCAAACCGTCTTTAAAATAAGCAGCGATTGCACCACCGTAAAGTTTCTCTTTATCTGTTTCTGCAAGGTTTAAAGCTGTTTGTGAAAGTATGTATCCTTCTTTCAATTGATTTTCGTTTGGTATTTCAGGCCAAAGCGGATGAACAATAGTCATAGCCTTTCCCCAATAGCCCCAGAAACAATCTTTGTCAGTTTCGATAACCTTATTGAAAGTATATCCAGCATCTTCATAAGTCATATGATGAATAAGTGCAATACCGAAACTAATTAGTGTATCAAGCTTCGGGCTGCATCCGTCTGAGAACTGAACAGTTCCGCAGGAAATATCAGGAGTTAAGTAATCCCGCTGAAGTTTTTCAGAATATTTTTTATCTGAACAGGAAATGGAAAATAAAATTAAAGGAAATATTAATACGACTAATTGGATATTGATGTGTCTCTTTGATAATTGCTCAGGTTTTACCGGGTTCATATAATTAACCTTCTTAAAAAATAAAAAGGATAAAAAATTATCTTTGCTTCCCGAGCTATGGGAGAGTAATCAAAGCTAAAAATTTGTTTGCTGACAAGCAAATTAAATAAGTAATAAATAAATTGATTGTAATGACTCGTTAAAAATGTCAGTGTTTCGACTCGATAGAAATGTCAGTAAAAAATAGAAGATATTTAGGGTTCTCAAAACAGAGGAGAGCTCTAAATGAAAGGGATACTGGCAATGAGTCAAAAAGAACTGGACAGATTGCAGATCATCAAGCAAATAGAGAAAAAAGAGCTGCAGGTAGATGAGAATTGCCTTTCTATAAGGGATTCAAGTAAAGTATAAAATCATAGTGAATACGCTCTGAATACGCAGTAAATACGCAATGATAACACAATGAATAAGCTTTATATTTAAGGTAAAAATATGTATATTTAAATGTTCATTTAGTGGAGGATTTATGGCGGTAATAAATAATTCTGTTCTGGGCGAAGTCTCCGGGAAAATAGGGAACAAGGTTTTCCGGAAAATGTACGGTAAGACAGTTGTGTCAGAACGACCCTTACATTACAAAGCGGCTAAAACCCCTGCTGCCAGGAAAGTTAGAAATAGCTTCGGGATGGCGGTTAAACTGGCTAAAATACTTATATCGGATACGGAATTGAATGAGACCTGGACTGCTGCAAAGATCGAAGGAGTAAATTCCAACCAGAGAATTATCAAACAAAACATCAAACTCTTTGATGGCGGGTTATTAACCCCCAGGAATAAAGTAACTCCTGAGGGTCTGTTTCTTAAAGTTAATTCTGCATCATTTCAAAATCAAACTATTCACTTAACTTTGAACTGTCCTGCTGAAAATAACCTTAATTTTCCGGCTGATTTATTTATACTTTATTACTTCGAAAAAGCAAACAAATCCCTGCTTTTAACCCGGACTACCATTCCCGAAACTATCGCCGTTGGAATTTACGAACTGGACTTAAATCCCGGTCAATACATAGTACGATTATTGGGGGAAGAACCTGAGCCGTTGTTGCTCATTGCGCTGGTAAGCGAAACTGTCAGTAAAAAGAAACCTTACTGGACAAACACTGAAGCCATAAAGTTATCCTTAGATTGACTATCATATCTTCTGTGTGAGCTGTGCAAATTGCTGACCGATTACTATTAACAAAAAATCCCCACCACAGAATTAATGTTTAAAAGTCTCCACCAGAAGTATCCATAATCGTAATCAGTATTTACTGCAATAGATTTTACAGTCGATTCATCAATCCAATTTTTAGTAACAATCAGTTGTCCTTTCCACATTCCAGCATTCAGTAAAAGCTGTCCTATCCTTACAGGCGCCCTCCTTCTTCTGTTAAAAGTTTAGTTTATTTTATGCTCAACCTGTGCGGTGTTTCTTTTGGCAAAAAGGTAATGGGGCTTCTGACTGAAGGTATCATTAAATAATAAGATTGTAAGAAACAGGTATGCAATAAATCCAAGGACAACGAACAGTTGAACACGGGAAGTTGTTTGTATGCCCTGTTTTGAGTTTACTTTACAGATTTCGCCGGGGCAGTATTGAGCTTTTTCCTTATAGAAGACTGAGTAGAACTTGCATCCAAGGCAGATTCCGAAAGCTGTTTCAAAGAATAAAAATATAAGACAGATAAAACAGGTAAGTCCTGTTATCGGACTGAATGCATTTACAACCACAAGATGGATAAATATTATAGAAGCCAATGCCGTCCCGATATACCAGGCAAACTTTTTCTGCGGGGCCCCGACATACTCCGGTACCTGGTTCCTTACAATCCATCGTCCGGCTATTAGTGAAGGTGAAAACCTGGGATTTATAAATACCCGTATAAGTATATCTGTAAGAAATATGGTAACTCCGTACTTCAGAAGCAGAAAATTTCCCTGCAGAAGCACAACAAGTATTGAAACGAACATCAGTAAAAACAGTATTCCTGCACCGGCTCTTATTTCCCGTTCATTTAATACCGGGATGTTATAACCTTCAACTGTCTCTCCGAATTGAATTATTTTATTCATCGCTGCTCTATATTTATTTTTAATTTATGATAGTCGAAACCGGTTCGACCTGTACAAGAATATGTAAAAGTGAGAATAACTTAAATGGAGTGTCTATATAAGCAGGTTTTCCGTAAACGGAGAGCACGAATTTGTCTACCAAAATTTCTTGAGGTGGTTATTGAAATAGCTATATTAAACCATCATTTTTTTCAGGCAGGTATATTCAGCAGTTAATTAATGAAGCCGTTATTCGATAAAGAGCGGATCAGATTTTATTTATGGACCGGAGCCGGGTATTTTATTCTGGCTCTCATAATAAATTTATCTCAATACCCCGGACCGTTTCTGGTGTGGGTAGTTAATGAAGTCTGGAAGGCATCTTATATCCTCGTTGTTATTTATCTTTTCTTCGAATTTACTCTTCCGCGGCTTAGCCGGAAAAAATTTTTCAGATCACTTGCACTAATTGCAGCACAGATTTTATCATTCTCTTTAGTTTTATACGCCTGGATACTTCTCGGAACCCTGCTGCATGTTTATACGGATTTTATACATTATACTACCTGTTCCCAGGGAGTTGGAGATCAGTTCGGAGCAGGCATATTTGCTCTGTTAATATTCGGGATAATAAGGCATATATACAATCATATTAAGCTAAAGCGGGCGGCACAGCAATTACGTATTGAAAAGCAGGAAGCGGAACTGAACTATCTTAAATCGCAGACCAACCCCCACTTTTTATTTAATACACTAAATAATATTTATTCATTGGCGAGAGATAAATCAGACCTTGCACCGGAATCTGTCCTCAGGCTTTCAAAAATATTGCGCTATATGCTCTACGAAACGAGCGGAGATTATATTGCCATTGAACAAGAAATAAAAATAATCAGTGATTATATTGCTCTCGAGAAACTGCGCTACGATGAATCTTTAACTATCAATTTTAATTATGACATTGAGGATATGAAACAGGCTTTACCGCCGCTTCTGCTTATACCGTTGGTGGAGAATGCATTCAAGCATGGTGTTTCAGAAACGCGGAGCAGACCGTTCGTGGATATTCACCTGTCTGTTAAAAACAGAAACCTGACGTTTATCCTTAAAAATTCCTACGAAGGATTTAAAGACGAAGAAAAAGTAAAAGAAAATATCGGGCTTTCTAATTTAAGAAGGCAGCTTGAACTGCTCTACACAGATTTCAATCTTGATGTTAAACCGGAGGATTCTGTCTTTACAGCTACATTAAAAATAAATATTGCAAGCCATGTCTAAAATCAGTTGTATCATCATAGAAGACGAACCGTTGGCAGTAAAGGTGTTGTCCGACTATATATCGCAGGTACCGTTCCTCGAATTACAGAACAAATTTAAAGATGCTATAATTGCATCTGACTACCTGCGGGATCATAAAACAGATCTTATATTTCTGGATATTCATCTGCCTAAGTTAAAAGGAATGAATTTTTTGAGAACACTCACAAACCCTCCGGCCGTTATCATTACAACAGCTTATCATCAGTATGCGGTTGAAGGTTTTGAGCTGAATGTAACAGATTACCTGTTAAAGCCTTTTGAATTTGAAAGGTTCCTTACGGCAGTGAATAAAGTAAAGAACGTCCGAGAAAAAACCCCGAACTTAAAAGAAAGCGAAGAGATAAAAGATTTTATATTTCTGAACGTTCAGAAAAGGAAAGTGAAAATATATTATGATGATATTCTGTATATCGAAAGCCAGAGAGAGTACGTTAAAGTAGTTACTGTAAAAAAAACTTATCTTTCAAAAATAAGCACCAATGAAATAGAAACACTTTTACCTGCGAATCTCTTCAGACGTATCCACCGTTCATTTATAATTGCAATAAACAAAATCGAATCTTATAATTCGGAAACAATTGAGATAAACGGTGTTTCAATACCGGTTGGCAGAGGATATAGATTTGATATAGAGAGTTTATAATTCTTCTACTTTGCTTTATTGGTTTAAGTATCGAGTCACTCGTAATTTAATTTATTAGCACAACTATTTGCTATTGTGATTCGCTATTATTTTTTCATTTTAAAATGTTTAATAATTTTCCTTATTGATGAAGTAATTTTTCTTATGTCCTTAGTGATGGAATCTTTTTCAAATTGACTTGTTAATTTCTTAATCGTTTTTATATCTTTTTTTATAGAGTCTTTTTCGAATTGGCTTACTTTACTTTTTAATTCGACAATTAAGCTTGACATCTGAAAATTGATTTTTTCCGTCTGAGAAGAATTTTCCCATACGTTTTTTAGCTCTTGCCATAAATCTTTTATTTCTTCTTCCATAATTTATTTGCCTCAATATTTTAGTTTATGAGTTATACATTCTAATAACATATTCCTAATTCTTTTCATTTTAACAGCTATATGATTTTCCCTCAATCCGGTAATTAATGCTATTTCTTTATATGGCAATTCGTCTAAATAAAGTATAATGATAGCCCTTTCTTTTTCATTCAATGAAGAAATGCAATCTTTTAGAGCCCCAAATTTTTCTTGCTGATTTTTATCAACAGTTATTTCTGGAAGAATAAAATGAATGGATTCTAACCGAACTGTGTTGTTGTTGCTTTTCTCGAACTTCTTTTTTGAACTATAACAAACATTTAGTGCAATTTTATAAATCCAAGTGCTTATGCTGGATTTGCCTTTAAAAGTAGGCAGTGATTTCCATACTTGGATTACCACTTCTTGAAAAAGGTCTTGAGGCTCTATTGGAGAAACAGCATAGATCTTACATATTCTGTATATTCTATCTTTATTTCCTTCAAGTAACTTTATAAAGTCTAGTTCTGTTTGATTTTGCATATTAAAAATTGTTATCTCCTATTTCTAATATATTAGTAACAAGAACTTCAGAAATATTACAAGAAATTTTATTTATTTAGAAATACTCCCAAAACAATAAAATTATTAATTCCATTTTTATAGAGCTTATAACTATTACTTATGCTGCACTGCATTATTAGCAAAAGAATGTATATATGCGTGCAGTTGCTGATATTGAAGTTTTTAAGCAATCTCTTTATTGGTATAACCGTCTGCAATCAATGCTTACATACGCTTATCACTTTCTACTTAAATTAGATTATTTTCGGTTATTTTCTTTTTATAGTAATTAGTTGTTTTTATTAAATAAAAAACCCGATGACTATCGGCCATCGGAGCAATATAAGAATTCATTCCCTGGTCGGGATTTAAATGTTCGAATGTTTTTAGTTTTGAATCCTGAGGAATACCAGTTGGAGCTATAGTAAAGAAAAATATAATTAAAATAAAAATAAACGAATTGTATTTAATTTCAGTTTTCAATTAAAATTATTTTTCTTTAACACACTTCGATTCCTAATAACGACATCTAAAGTTTTCCAAAATCATGAATGTGGTTATACTCGTAAAAATTCAGGATGAGAAGATTATACCAAAGTTTTTTAATATAAAAAGAAAAATAATATTTGCGAAGGGAAAAAAGGAAGATGTGATTTAAGATTATATAAATAGAGCTTGTAGCGGGGAACCGATACATATTCTACAGAAGTCTGTTTTTTCTATTAAAATATGTAATATATTATTGGCAAATTTTGCAGAACAATTATTTCAGATATGCAATAATATGAAATGATCTAGGTGATGGACAAGAAAAGAACCTGAAGTATTTTTTCAATATTCCTTAACATTTTGCAAATATGATATACAACAAATAAAAATTAATTAAGAGGAGTCTTTATGATAAAAAATCTGGTTCTACCAATAGTTTTATTGTTTTTAGCAGTTATCACTGAGCTTTGCGCTCAGACGATCACTGTACAGGAAGCATGGGTAAGCAATTATGCTTCAGATGGTTACGATGTCGTTCGGGACATGACCACAAGCGATTCAGGTTATGTCTATATAACAGGATATACATCAAGTTCTAACCTGGAGAATTATCTTACTATAAAATATGACGCATCTGGAAACGAGGTATGGGTGCGAACATACAATAATGACCAGGTAAACGGTTCAGACGAGGCAGAAGCTATTGCCGTTGATGACTCCGGCAATGTTTATGTAACGGGATTCAGCACCGGCAACGGGACTAATTTCCTTACTTTAAAATATGATCCTTCAGGAAACTTGATCTGGGCATCCCAGTATGATGGACCCGGTACCTTCGGAGATATCCCCAGTGGTATCGCTGCTGATAACATGGGGAATGTATATGTCACGGGAGAAGGTTCAGGAGCTAATAATATATGGGATATAGTTACAATAAAATACGGACCTACGGGTGCGGCATTGTGGATAACGACTTACGACGGTCTCGCCGCTGATTACGACCATCCCAACGCCATGACAATGGGCAGCGACGGATACATCTATGTTACCGGTTTCAGCAACGGCATCAATACCGGTGCAGATATGATATTAATCAAGTATGACCCATCAACGGGGCAGATTGTATGGGTCAACCGGTACGACGATCCCTCTCACCAGAATGACAGTGGTTTTGCATTAGATACGGACGCAAATGGGAATGTTTATGTAACCGGGATAAGTGATGCTGACTTTATAACATTAAAATACAGTGCGGTAACAGGAGCAGTAACCTGGCAGAGTTTCTACACAGGAGGAATTCTTTTCAGCAGACCTGCGGCAATAGCAGTTGATCTTTCCGGGAATGTAATTATCAGCGGCAACTTCTTCACAGCTGCAACCAAAGATGATTATATCACCATTAAATACAATTCATCCGGAACGCAGCAATGGGTGAGCTTCTACGATTACAAAGCATTAGATGATAATGTAGAGTCAATGGATATTGATGGTTCCGGGAACGTATACGTTACCGGGTTTGTCGATACCTCAGACTATGCTTATGAAAGACGTGCCGTGACGATTAAATATAATACCAGTGGTGCTCAGCAATGGACAGAGGTTTTGCCTTTAGAAGGATCGGCCGGCAGGAAAGTCAAAGTAGACGCATATGGGAATGTGTATGTGGCAGGCACATTTGGCGGGTTTGGAGCCGCCACATTATTTGATTGTTTTACAGCAAAATACAAACAAGTAATTCAGTCGGTTCCCGATGCCTTACAGGAAGCAATTTCCAGTATTAATAGTCTGCCTCTAAGCAGCGGGAACAAGAATGCACTTCAGTCAAAGCTTCAGAATGCGCTTGCTAAGTACAACTCTGGTGACCTAAATGCCGCGTTAAATCTGCTGAATGCATTTCTTAACCAGCTTTACCAGTTTATAACCGACGGAAAGATTTCCCTTGCTGCTGCCCAGCCGGTTATTGACTATGTCAATCTCATCATCGCAGCAATTAATTCGCAGCTGCCGAAAGTAAATTCGTCCGGTGTCCCGGGTGAATTTTCATTATCCCAGAATTACCCGAACCCATTTAACCCTGCAACAATTATAAGCTGGAATTTGCCGGAAGCCGCTCACGTAAGTCTGAAAGTGTATGATATCCTTGGAAATGAAATAGCGGTGCTGGTTAACGAGACAAAAGAAGCAGGCCGCTACTCGGTTGAATTTAAAGCATCGAATCTGTCGAGTGGTATATATCTCTACAGGATTGAAGCGGGTCCTTTTACCGAGATACGGAAAATGATACTAATGAAATAACGACATTTGTCGCCTCAGAAAAGGTTAAATTAACAAAAAACTGAGGTGATAAATGAATTTAAGAAGAAGCTTAATAAATGGTCAGCCGGTATTATGTCAGAATATTGGCTGACCAATCTTCTTATCCTCCAATCTTTTGATCTTCCAATTTCACAATCTTCCAATCCTGAGCTTTACTATATTTACCCGGACAAAATAATTTTGGCTTTTATGAAACAGACAATATTATTTATACAAGGTAGCAGAAAAGATTATTGGGGGAAGAACCTGAGCCGTTGTTGCTCATTGCGCTGGTAAGCGAAACTGTCAGTAAAAAGAAACCTTACTGGACAAACACGGAAGCCGTAAAGATAACTCAGGGTGAGTAGGAGATTAATATGGAACACCCCTGCTGAACTGTGTTAATAACTTACTATGACGGGTTTAGAAATACTCTTTCTATAAAGATTGAAATATATGCTCGTGAAGAAAATAACTGGTTTTATTGTTCTGTTTTGCCGTGGATGGAATGTTGAATATGGATTACGATGCAGGTGATAGCTGATAAATAATTAGCCTAATTGAAGATTTTATTTATATATAGTAAAATCTCTCCGGACAATAGCAGATCCTTTTATTTTTATCTGTTCAGATACTGTTTTATAGAAAGGATACCAGACCTTTAAAGTATATTTTCCATCAGGTAAACCTTTAATATCATAATCTCCACTGCTGTCAGTTTTTACGAAGTATGGATTTTGGAGTACAACTATCCAGGCCTGCATGTCCGGATGAACATTGCATAATATAGTACAAAAACAATCAGCTTTTGTAAAGGTATGTGTTCTGTACTGATCTTTGGGCCACGTACCAAGATTAAAAGAATCCGCACAACCGGAAGGAGAAAACACATTATGCAGCACGTTATCATTATTGAGAAATGTAACAGTAGAGCCAACTAATATCGGCAGCATCGAGGGGATAAACATTAAGCCTTTCTGATCCATAATAATTTTTTTGTCAGGCGGGGAGAAAGTACCATTAACATTTTCAATATAAACCAAAACACCTGCATTGCTGCTGCTACCTTTCAGGTGTATTTTACCATTTATATCTCCGGCCAGTGCAGAGTAATTAAGCAAAGCCAGGAGCAAAAATAAATTTATCAGGAATATTATTTTGTTGACCTTTATTTTTGATATATAGCAAAAGTATAAGTTATAAAAATTTTGTCAACAAAGTAACTTATTTATAAATTCATTTTTGCGTACGATTGAAGTAAAGATACAGGGATTTAACATCTTCAGGTAAAAGCTTAGGAATTTCTTTGCCCTTTGTGTAAAAATCTTTTTCGATCAATGGCATATGGTTCCATAACTTACTGAAAAATTCATCAATATTATCAAATGGTTTAATATCAGATACCGTAATAGTGTTGTATGAATTTCCATTATAGTGACAATTTAAACAACCTTTAGTACTCAGTAATTTTTGTCCGCTTTCAATTGATCCCTCCACCTTTTTATTATTATAAAAGTATAAATATGCAAGTAGATTTCCCATTTCATCATTCTTAAATAACGGCCATGAAATTTTATTTTTAGACATAGTCGATTCCATTACATTAGAATGATTCCATAACATCCCCGCGATTACATTAACATTTTTATGGAGGTCAATTTTGCTCAGGGAAGGACCTATTTTATTTTGAGAATGGCAATATGAGCAGTTCTTGCTCTCGAACAACTTTTCGCCTTTTGCCGGATTACCAGGATACATAAAATTTTTATTTCTCTTACCCAGCATACTTTCGGCTTCAAGGTATGCCGCAAGATCAGCAAATTCATCATCTTTAAAAAGAGGCATATCGATGTTTGCATTCTTTTGTTTTTTATGCATCTGTGCTGCATGATTCCACATTACCTGTGCCAGATATATTGGTGAAGCATAATACCCTGTCTTATCGAGATTAATTTTATCCGGATTTGACTTTCCAATAGAATGGCAACCGGCACACTTCATTTGAATAAATAGTTCCTGCCCTTTACTTACGCTTCCATTATTGCTGATGTACCCTAAAAAGTAGATAAAATAACGTAATTTGGCAAAATCTTTCGCGCTCATTTTCTTTTGATTTATATCCATTTGTCCGATCATTTTAAGCATCTTGGGTGAATGATTCCACATTTCACTTATTAGATCATATTCCCCGCTGAGAAAGTTCTTTGAATTAAAATCAGGAGCAGTTTTTCCCCCAAAGTCATTAATTGAATGACAGTTTATACAACCGTAGTTTTCAAATACGATCCGGCCGTCGAGCGGGTTTTGAGGTAAATACGTTTTATTTGTTTGCTTCTCCTGAAAATGAAAAATATTTGACTCAAATCCATAAAAAACGAATGCTGCAGATACTATAGTAACAGAGAGTATAGAAAATAAATTCCCGGTCTTCATTTTTCATTCTCCTTTCTTCTGCCCCTATATAATCCTACCAAAACATATGTTAAAATACCCGCTAAAATCCAAAACACAATTATACCCAGGATACTAATTGCAATCGAAGCGCTTTGATGATCGTTTACTTCATAAGATACATTTACTAAATTAATTAATAATAGAGTCATACTGGAAGCCAGCATCCATAAAAAAGACAAAAGTATAATTTGAACAAAAATGGGTTTTCCAAAAAAACTCACTGTTTTTTTAATCATAAATTCCTCATGCCGTTCATTTTTTTATATGTCCAATAGAAGGCAAATATTGATTTAACCTGTCAGAAACTAAACGAACACTATCTTCTCTTCCTTCCTTGATTTCCCATATAGAAATAAGAGGGAAAAGCTTTGAAAAAACCATAAATCCTAAAATGAAGGCAGAAGTCGCCGCGGCTAAAAGAGAAATTTCTGTCATCGATGGAATATAAACCCCTGTTGGAAAAGGCAGTCTTGGATTTGCAAGTGAAGGAACAACGACTATTAATCTTTCTAACCACATTCCAATAGTAACAGCAATAGAAGCAGCTAAAAGACCGGGAATTGTCTTGGTTTTTTTATTACTTAATAAAACAACAGGAATTATAAAGTTACATGCAACCATAGTCCAGAAGTAAGGAGCATAATTCCCAATAAATTTATAAAGAAATACTCTCATTTCTGTCGGTTCATGCCCGTAAAATGTAGTAAGGTATTCGGCAAATGTAAAATAGAACCAAAGCAATGACATAACCAGTAGTAGAGTGCCCAGATACTTAAAATGTATATCCTTTAAATAATCTTCAAAGTGATATGCTTTACGAAAAGCAATCATTACAATTATAAGCGCTGCAATACCGGAAAATATTGCACCTACGACAAAATAAGGACCAAATATTGTACTGTGCCAACCTGGCTGCAAAGTCATTGAAAAAATCCAGGAAATTACGGTATGTACAGATATTGCAATTGGTATTACCATCACCATTAATATATTTATAGCCCTTTCTAAAACACGTTTCTGTCTTTCCGTGCCGTCATATCCCCAGGATAATATTTTGTAAAGTTTATGGAATCTTCCGCCCCTCTCTCTCAACAATGCTATATCCGGAATTAATGGGAGAAAAAGGTAAATAGTAGAAGCAGTAAAATAAGCAGTAATGCTGGTCAGGTCCCATAGCAAAGGTGATTGTAATCTCCCTCTTTCAAAAATATGCAGGATTCTGTCCGGTCTGCCTAGATCTATTATAGGATGCAACCCTCCTATTATGAGCACAATTCCGGTTATAACTTCAGCCATCCTGGTAATTGGACGTCTCCATTCGGCTTTTGATAAACGAAGGATTGCAGAAATTAAAGTGCCCGCGTGCGAAATCCCAATGAAGAAAACAAAACTTATAATATAAAATCCCCAGGTGACCGGTTCATTCATTCCCGTTTCACCGAGCCCGAAAATCAATTGACGAATGTACATCACAACACCAATCAAAATGACGACCAGAAGTCCCCCGGCCAAAATATAAAACCCTTTACCTGAATGATAAATTGGCTTGAATAAAATTTCGTCTTCATCGATGTGTTGAGAATTATTCATATCCGGGACTTTAAAATTTTAATTAACCATTACTAAGATTTAGCTTTTAAATAAGATACTTTTGGCTGAGTTCCCAGTTCTTCCTGCAAGACAAAGCGTCTGTAGTCCCGCTGCAGCTTTGAAACATTGCTCTTAGGGTCATCAAGATCGCCGAAGGTAAAAGCATGCGTAGGGCATACCTGAACACAGGCGGGAATATAGTCATCCTCATTCAGGTTTCTTTTTTCTGCTTTAACCTTTTCTTTTGCAATTTGTAATCTGTGAATGCAAAAAGTACATTTTTCCACAACCCCTTTGGGACGAACCGAAACATCGATATTGAAGCATTTTTCATTTTCAACCGGTTGTTCATCCTTATACCAGTTAAATACCTTTGCAGTGTAAGGACAATTAGCCATGCAATACCGGCAGCCTATGCACTGAGGATAAATCTGTGCAACTATTCCATCATCCATTTTATAAGTAGCGCGGACAGGACAAACTTTGGTGCAGGGAGGGTCGTCGCATTGAACACATAACATTGGCATCCCTACAGGTTTAATATCCGGGTAGTTTCCTTCATAATTTACAGTAGACAATTTTATCCATTGCATAACCCTGCTCATACCTGCGTTTTCTTTTGAAACTATCTGAACATTATTCTCCAGCTTACAGGCGGTAACACAGGCTCCGCATTGATTGCATTTGTTGAGATCTATTACCATTCCGTATCTAGCCATAAATACTCCTTATTGCAGTCCCGGGAAATTCTGTTTTGTGATTTAATGTATTTGCAGAAAAGAATGAGTTACCTGAGGCGGGTTCAATTTCAGCGGTTGTTTCAGTAAATGACGGCTTCCCAGATACTTTATCAAAAATATTTCCGGTAAATACTAAAGGATTTATTCCTGAATTATCTCCCGATATATTATGTCCTAAACCGAATGGAACATCTAAATTGCCCGGCATTACTGCAGCGTTATAGATTACAATTGCGGGAAATTTTCCTTTATCTGTTTTAATAAACACTTTGCTTCTATCACGAAGTGAATGACTCCGGGCTGTTTCGGGATTAACCTCCGCCCATGATTGGTAGAAGACCGACCACTTATGTCCAAACTGCTCAACCAGAACAGGAAAAAGACTCATACTCCCTTTATAATCAAGATTTTTTCTGAAAATATTCAGGTAATAATTATTTTTTGATTCGGTTCTGAATAAATTACCGGCTTTGTTCCCGGTTGAAAACTTTCCCGTTAAATTAATTTTTGTCGAATAAGATTTTCTTTCCCCGAACGGATTCCACCAACCTCCGTATTCCAGAAAACTGTCCCAGAAATCATCAAAGCTTCCGTATTCATCTGTTTTCCAGCCGATTTTTCTAAGTCCTTTTTCAATTTCTGTAAATTTATTCTGACTCATCAGGGTGCCATCGCCATTTTTATATACTTTATCAGTTATTGATTTGACATAATCAGTAACACTATTGAATAAAAATTTCGATTCGGGTTCAAGATCTTTAATTAATGAGATGAACACATCGCCTGTATCGGTCGTTTTGTAAAAAGGTCCAACAACAGGTTGTTGAACTGTAATAACACTTTCCCCGATGGACTCATCAAAATGTAGATCAAGTTTTTCAAGTTCATTATGGTCGGGAATGATCAGATGAGCAAAGACTGATGATTCATCGATAAATGGAGAAAAACTTACGATAAAAGGAATAGAGCTGATCTGTTTCTTCAATGTTTCCTGGTCAGTATTATTAAATATGAAATTACTACCGGAAATGATCAGAGTTTTAAGATCGTTTTTCTCTGCAA
Organism: uncultured Bacteroidota bacterium; assembly: GCA_963764235.1. Lineage (GTDB taxonomy): Bacteria > Bacteroidota > Ignavibacteria > Ignavibacteriales > Ignavibacteriaceae > DATFVA01. The sequence goes on from CAVXRO010000006.1 coordinate 471,186, forward strand.
GCCGTTTTTTAAAAGTATTGAAAGTTATATTTTCAGCTGCCGAATTGTAATTATTAATTATTGAAGAATAAAATTCATCTTTTATTTTTCCATACCCATTAAAGTTTTTCAGAGCATTAAGAACAATTATTGCCAGTGCGTTCTCTGTTCCATTTGATGTGTATAGAATTGATTCATCAAAATATGCTACCGGGGCGGATGCTTTTTCAAATTTTCTGCCCGTTTCTAAAATTGTGTCAGCCGGAACCCCTGTTGATTTTTCAACATTATCCGGAAAATAATTATCTAATATATATTTCTTAATAGATTTAAAGTCTGATATAAGTGTTTCGGCATTTTTATCATATTGTCCATCCTTTAATAAAACATAGGCAATTCCTAATGCCAAATCTCCGAACGCTAACGGATGAACTGGGATCCATTCATCTAATGTGGAGCTGGAGGAGGTTAATTTTGACCCGGCGTTTGTAATCTGAAACCCCTTATCTCTGAACTCATTTAGCTTTCTTGCAAAGTAAAGTGGGTTAGGGGAAATCTCCGTAAGCTGGGTACCAAAAGTTAAAAGGTAGTCGCATTTCTCAAAGTCAATAAAGTCGGGCGGTTCGCCAGCAATATGATTATAAGGAGATATACTGTTACGCTTGTAATTATCTATAATTACATTTTTTATACCTGTTGCTACTGAAAAATTATTTAATATATCCGCCCTTATTCTTGATTCGGTTTGTGCGATTATAAAAATATCATCCTGTTTATTTTCACTCGTTAGGCGCTTTAGATTATCCAGCAGTATTCCATAGGCTTCCCTGTAAGTAATTGGAACAAATTTATCATTAACCTTTTTAAGAGGACCGGTTATCCTGGCAGGATGGTATAAATCGGAAATTGAAGCGAGACCCATCGAACAAATCCCGCCATCATTTATAGGTGAAAGGGGGTTGCCAAATGCCTGAATAGGGAATTTGTCTATCAGCCTGACTTTTAAACTACAGCCGCCCGGACATTTGGAACACGAAGTAAGTGTCCAGGTTTCAACTCTCGGACCGGAATAAAGCACTGGCGACATGCTTTCAGGGATTTTCACAATTGCACCCACGCCACTGCCTATTGCCAAACCGGCCAACGATGTTCCGATAAGCTTTACAAAATCTCTTCTGTTAATTTCCATTCAGAAAATTCTCCTTTAAGTCAAATCAATTTTTCTGATTTTTTTTGTTCCTTTAATGATGACAATTTCCGCAATCAGTGGTGATATTTCTTTCTTTATGGCAGTCAAAACAAAATTGCATTTTAATGGGTGTAAATTTTTTAAGTTCAGGTGAAGTCTGCTCTGTCATATCTCCATGGCAAAGGATACAGTCCAGTTTTCCGATTTTTACGTGTCTTCTATGAGAGAAATATACATAATCAGGAACGGTATAATAATTCTGCCAGGGAATCGGTTTATTATTCTTTACAAAGTTGTAGACCTGTTTTTCTTTCTCAGAGGATGGATTAATCATTTTTGAATGACACAGGCTGCACATTTCAGTGTTGGGAATTCCGGCACGTGCTTCTTTTGTAACGTTGCGATGACAATTCAGGCATTTTATCTTATGCTGTTTGGTATGAACATAATGACTGAAAGATACCGGGGCAGTTTCTATCTTTTGTTCTGAGTTTACACTAAGAATATAAAATCCCGCTATACAGAAAACCAGGAATGTTATAATAAGGATTAATTTTTTGTTCATGAACATATGTTCTGTTTATTTTTCAAATCTATACCCGACGATCATAAGAATGATTTAATAAAAGCAAAGGAAATTTTTGATTACAAAAGGTTCATTCCGGGTTTTCAACCGTCCTTAGATATTCCAACACTGCCCGGGCTTCTTTTTTAGTAAGCTTTTGATCTTTCATAATCGGTACAGTTTTCCAGTCTTGTATAAGCTTCAGCACATACGGATCTTTCTTCTGCATTTCGGTGGTATTCATTAAATAATTCATTATAAATTCCGGAGACAACGCCTTTGTAATACCGCGCAAGGGAGGGGCAAGATTTACATCATCGATATTATGACAGGGAGAACATTTTGTATCAAATAAATTGCTTCCTTTGTCGACCAGTTTCTGGTCAATCGGGCCAAGCTTTACTTCTTTGATCGGGCCAATTCCCTTGTCTTTTAAATTTGATTTTTGCTGGAACATGGTGAAACTATTTGTCTGAAATCCGCAAAAGATCACAATAGAAAGGAACAAAACCGACATTATTATTGAATTAATTTTCATTGCTAACTCCGATTATTTTATTACACTTGTATATTCTTAAATTTACGCATCATTATTTCTAACTATAAGAATTATTTTTCCTGGCTGTGCATACTACAGGGAAATAATAAATGAATTAATATACCAGCCAAGCTGATACATACAGGGTATTATTATCAGAAGCATTTCTTCCGGAACCATCATAATCGCTGCTTCCGCCGTTGAATTTGCCGTAGATTTTGTATTGAATTGCAAATTGTGTATTCATCCACGGTATAAATGTAAACTGTAAAATTTCACCGCTGCTGTTTGGTTCGCCATTTATGCTGCCGCTGACTTCACCCGGAGCATAAAGCAGCATGTCTGAACTACCGGAAGTTGAAAAGTAACCAGCGGTTAACGAAACAAACTCCGGAAAATTATAGGTCAGATCGGTTTTAAAGGAATTGAGCGTGTTTGAATTATTTGCTGCTTCTTCTGAATTAAATGCAGCGTCAAGGTTTTGTTTTTCTGTTGTATATGCGGCGTGAAATATAAATGAGCTGCCGTTTTCAATATTTTTTTCATATTGACCGTCAAAACCGAAGTCCGTGTTTTTATTTGTTAATCCTTCAATTCCGGAAGGATAGAAGCTTCCAGACATACCGTATGTTCCGACCTCAGCATACTGATCCCTCCATTGATGCTGAATTGCAAGTCTCCAATAGGGAGCTACTCCTTTAATACTATTTTCCCAGCTGTTATCCGGCGGATAAGAAACACCTGCAGGTGATGAATGGTAGACCGAAATTTCTGCATAAATAAGCTTATTATAAAGCATATAAGCTCCCAATCCGGCAACACCTTCAGGAGGGGAATCCAGCATTGTTGAGGCTGTCGGAGCAGGTGCCGATTCAGAACCGGAATAAGGAAATCCCCAGACAGATGTAGAATTCCAGACATCCTGGGTTGTTGGAATATTGTTTAATGTTAACCCATATATTAATTCATTTGATCCTATTCTGGTATGATCAGCGTATCTTACGTCCAGCATATCCAGACCTATTGTTCCATCACTTAATCCATAAGTCGTCTGGACAAATGCACCCATATTGGGGGTTATCTCCCCGGAAAGGAAAAGACTTATTTCTTCAGGTGCCTGAACAAAGTTATTGTCAGTACCGGTTGTTGCTTTGCTGATAGAAGTGTAAGATGCTTTTACCATTGAAGAAAAAGAATAGGTGCTTAAAAGTTTAAGAGTTGTTCGCTCACTGTCAGGTGAAACCGCATCAATGGTTTCAATATTCGTCATTGTATAACCGTTTAGTTTGAAAAGTCTTCCAAATGACGTTAAAGTTGGAAAAGCGTAATGACAATAATTACAGGAAAGATTTGTCTGTCGTGCGAAACTAGGAATTGCAAAGTTTTGTGCACTGAAAATGACTACCAGCAACCCTGATAATATCATCGTACAAAAGGATTTTGATAAACTTTCAATGATCCTTCCTTTATTCAAAGTAGAAATATCGAAATACATTTGATTCTCCTGAATGTTTAATGAGCTAATTTGTTTTTAGGTTGATTTTTTGCATCAAATTGTAAACAATTTATTATTGCAGCCCGGAGATTTCTTAAATCCGGCGGTTTGATAAATAAATAATCTACCCCATACTGTTTTAATATTTTAGCACTTATAATATCCGGATAACTTGTGGTTGTTATTATAGGTATGTTACCTGTTATTCTTTTTGCTTCCTGTATAAAACTTATACCTGCCTTAACATTTGACCGAATGTCGGTAATAATCAGGTTAAAATCTTTTTCTTGTAATATTTTCAGGCCTTCTTCAGTCGTTCTTTTGCCGACCATATCTATTTTATTCTTCAGCAAAAAATTTTTAAAAGCCCAGAGAATATTCTTATCGCTATCTATTACCAGTATTTGGGGATTTTTTTTCATAATAGAATATTGAACAATTATTAACCCCGAGGCCAACTAATATGCCAGTAGAATACAGTATTTCTTTTGAGCAGAAAGCTTGCTTATTGAGGAATATTCGAAGTTTTATGGATAACTAAACAAGACTGGTGCAAAATAAATTTTGGCAGGTGTGACAAATTATTTTGCATAAGAGGATTATGACAAAAATATGTTATTTGAAATTTTCGGATTTAATATTGTATTTTTTCATCAATCGCTGCAAATTTTGCCTTGTCATATTGGATTCTTCCGCGGCTGCAGTAACATTGCCATGGTGAGTTAAAAGTTTTTCTTCGATAAACTGTTTTTCAAACATCTGGAGAACATATTCCCTTGATTTTTTGAAAGTTGTATCAATTAAGGGTAAAATTGTATTTTTTTCAGGATTAAGGCCAAACATCTTATCGAGCAAGTCGTATGTTATTTTTTCACCTCTAGCCATCATTACAGATCTTTTAACAAGATTTTCCAATTCCCTCACATTACCTGGAAACTGATAAGCGATCAATTTTTCCATAGCCTCCACGGAAAATCCTTCAATTTTTTTATCGAAATGCTGATTATATTTCTTTAAAAAATAGCTCGCCAGTATTGGAATATCCTCAATACGGGATCTTAACGGAGGCAATTTTATTGACACAGCATTTAACCGATAAAAAAGATCTTCCCTGAAATTTCCTTTGTTAATTTCCTGTTGCAGGTCTCTATTGGTAGCAGAAATAAACCGGGCATTAATTTTAATTAAAATACTTCCTCCTATTCTTTCAAATTCTCTTTCCTGTAAAACTCTCAGGAGTTTCTGCTGTAAACTGGGGAGGAGATTTCCAATTTCATCCAAAAATATTGTGCCGTTTTGTGCAAGTTCAAATTTTCCGGTTTTGCGTTCCAATGCGTTTGTAAATGCACCTTTTTCATATCCAAATAATTCGGATTCAAGCAAATTATCAGGAACCGCCGAACAATTTATCCCTATAAAAGGGGTGCTGTCGCCAAGTGTACTGTTGTGAATCGCCCTGGCGACCAGTTCCTTGCCTGTTCCGCTTTCCCCTGTAATTAATACCGGAAAAATATTAGGTGAAGTAGAAATCATGCCTATTAGTTTGTACACTTCCTGCATGGCAAGACTTTTCCCAATTAAATTATACCTATCAAAATTATCAGAGGAAATAAAAGGATTATTTGAAGAATCATTATAAGTCTCTACAGATTTTGCAAGAGCTTTTTTAATCAGTTCTCTTATTTTGCCAATGTCCAGCGGTTTTGTAAGATAATCAAATGCGCCAAGCTGCATAGCCTTAACTGCATTTTGCATTATACCATTACCTGTTATAATAATAGTCGGGATATTAGTATTCAGGTTGCTAAACCTTCTTAATACTTCTAATCCATCAATCTGGGGCAAAGAAATATCCAGAAAAATCAAATCTATTTTTTGTTCCTTCACTAATTTTAAAGCTTCTTCACCATTATTGGCAAGTATGACTAAGTGCCCGTCTTTTTTTAATACTTCCTGAAAAGCATATTGTATTTTGAGGTCATCATCAACGACAAGTATTTTAGTACCCGTTTCATTAAAAGAATTCATTGAAATCTCTTATCATTTTATTCAAATATATTTCAGGATAGTGTTTTGCTTAAAGGATAATGGAATATAAATTTTAAACCTGGTTCCAATCCACTTTTTACTTTCTACATTTACAATCCCGCCATGTGAATTTATGGTTCTTTTAACCATTGGCAATCCTAATCCTGTTCCATTTATTTTTGTAGTAAAGAAAGGATCAAATATTCGTGATAAATTTTCCTCGTCAATACCCATACCTGTATCAGTAATCTGTAAAAGTATGCATTCAATCCCTGGCTGAAGATATATTTCATAATCATCACGATTTACGCTGTCTGAATTTGCATAATTTATAGTACTTTCAATTTTATAATCTCTAAGTGTATTCTTAAGCAGAATTTTGGATACTGAAATATTTATTTCATTGATTGAATTTTTATTTAATTCATTATTATAATTTATTTTATCCTCAATTGAATGGATAGCATTGAATAAAATATTGATTACAGCCTCTTTTAAATGAGCAATATCCATATATATAGCCGGAATTGCGGAATCAATATTTTTTTTGATTTTAATCCCGGCCTTTTTCAGGTTTAATTGAACGAAAGTTATGCTTTCTTCAATAATTTTATTAAGTCCAGTCTCTTGGAAATTCAAAGGGCTGGGATTCGCAAAATTTAAAAGTTTAGAAACAATGTCTTCCATCTCGCCTGTTGAATTAAGAGCAACTGCTAAAGATTTCTTTTCTGAGCGGGATAAATTGCGTGATTCGGTAATCAGCTGAAGTATCATTTTAATTGAAGTCAGGGAATTTCTGAATTCGTGTGCAACATAAGAGGCAATTTCACCAGTAGCAGCAAGTTTCTCGGTTTTGATTAAAAAATTTTCCAATTGTTTACGCCTGGTTACATCTGTAATAACGGAAAGTACAAAACTCACTTTCCCATCTTTATTTATTGGAATGGCAATATGTTCGATGTAGCGTTCCTGGTTATTTTCATCAACTTTGCGATTAACCATTGTTTCAATTCTATTATTTGATATAGCGTGCTTGCAAATACATTTTTCACAAAAACCGTTTTTATCGAAGACACTACCACAGTTTTTTCCGAGTACACTATCTAAATGATAGCCTGTAATTTTTTTTATGGCCTCACTGGCGGCCTGTATATTTAAATCTCTATCTAATATTAAAAATGCACTGGGCACATTATCAAGAATAGTCTGCAGTTTTGATTTTTCATTTGATAACTCTTCTGTTCGTGAATTAACCATCTCTTCAAGGTGAGTTTTATATTGCTGTATTTCCGTTTCATGCTCGCCTAATGATTTTGCCATTAAATTAAACTGATTTGCTAATTTTTCAAGTTCGTCCCGTGTTTCAATTTTCACTCTGTAATTGTAATTTCCTCTGGTGATAGTTTCCGCACCCTTACTAAGCGTGGATAGTGAACCGGTAAAATGACGTGTTGCCAGCAAACTTAAACCGATAGATATTAATAAAAACAGGAGTATAATTCCTGAAAATGTAATCTCATAGTTATGAACAGTTGCCAGAATTATTGATTTGGGAACTGCTACAAATAAATACAGAGGGATAGCAAAATTATATTCAACGTTTATATGGTGACCCAGCGAATAATTATAAAAGAGAGGTGTATGAGCAATTATATCATTTGTTTCATCAGTGATAACTCCTTTTTTATCAGAAAGTAATCTGACGGCTGCATCAGGATAATCATTTTTTAAATTAACACTATCCTTTGCGGCTAATAATTTATTCCAGTCATTCTTTTTGTCTGAATGATAAAGATAATGTCCGTCGCTGCTAACCAGGATTACTTTTTCATCAGGACTCAGGCTTTTATACGTCTGCAAAGTTTTAAATAAGTCCTTTACAAAAACATCAGCAATAAGAATTCCTGATTCTCTATCATTATTGAATATGGGCATAACAAAACTTACAACCGGCACAAGTTTATTATTCTGACTCAGAAGCTCGGCAGGAGCAATTTTTATATTTCCTTTGGAAAGTCCTTTGGCTAATAAGAGATAATATATTTGCGGCGAGCGTTTCAGGGTACTTTCGGAAATTATTTTATAATTTTTATTTATCTCATCAGGGGACTGGGATTCTATCCGTGCTTTTTCAATTGCCGAGTTATCCAGGATTTTTATTTGAAAGTAGATTTTTTTCGTATTAACAAAGGATAAAATATTATTATTTATAAATTCGGATAGACTTTTATTTAAATGTTCATCCTGGTTTCCCAGTGTCGTCTTAAATTGCGCTGTAATAAAAGAATTCTGGATTAATTGCAGGTCCTGGCCGATATCAGTAAGAAGATTTGCAGTATTTTCCTGAATTAAAGTTAGATCATGGTTTAGATTTTGGATGGTTTCATAATTCATCTGTTTAGCTGTAGAAATTATGCTGTACGTGCTTAATAATATAATTGGTAGAATAGAAAGGCCAACAAATGCAATTATTAATTTGCTTTTAATCGAAAGCCATCTGAATAATTTATTTACTCTAAGCATTTGAACATTTATTAAGGATTTATCGAATAATGTAAACAAAAACATGGTAATAAAAAGCAGATTCGCACGTACCAATCACGATTGATTTCAACGGTACCTATGAGTACTCAGATGTAGTAGAAGTAGAGTGGAGAGCAAACCTCACCCGAGGAAAGAGAGATATTGGAATGTTCCTGAAAATAAATAGAAACCTGTTTATAAAAAGCTTCGGCAATAATGGGAGTGAGGTTAAAATCCTGAGCAAGTTTTTGGATGATTGCGTTGTGGGCGTTTTTAGACTCAAGACGCTTAAGTCCGTAAGCATCATTATCTTGAATTTTATCCATAGGAGACCTCCTAATCTGTTATGTAAAGATAGTCTCCTGTGGTCATATGACCTAAACTTTAAATAACGACATTTGTCGCCTCAGAAAAGGTTAAATTAACAAAAAACTGAGGTGATAAATGAATTTAAGAAGAAGCTTAATAAATGGTCAGCCGGTATTATGTCAGAATATTGGCTGACCAATCTTCTTATCCTCCAATCTTTTGATCTTCCAATTTCACAATCTTCCAATCCTGAGCTTTACTATATTTACCCGGACAAAATAATTTTGGCTTTTATGAAACAGACAATATTATTTATACAAGGCAGCAGAAAAGATTATTGGGGGAAGAACCTGAGCCGTTGTTGCTCATTGCGCTGGTAAGCGAAACTGTCAGTAAAAAGAAACCTTACTGGACAAACACGGAAGCCGTAAAGATAACTCAGGGTGAGTAGGAGATTAATATGGAACACCCCTGCTGAACTGTGTTAATAAAGATCCAATAAAACTTGGCAAAGACAGGATCCCTGGTGGGAACCTGTCTTATAACTTGAAAAAACAGTTTATGATATTAAATTGATTATTGAAATATATGTTGAACAAAATACGGAGGAAACTATGTGGCAAGGATTGATGGATCTCGCAGTAGGAATATGGCTTATAGTTAGCGCGTTTGTACCGGCAATTCAAACACCTTCAAGTATGATAATTGCCGGAATCGTGGCATTTGTATTCGGTTTCTGAGGTGCCGCCAGAACTGACAGCTCGCAGGGCACAGTGAACGGTATAATCGGTATATGGTAACGGTCAAGTTCAACCTGAAGTTTCTCAACCTCTTTCCTTTCTTCAAGTGATAAACCATCCTTTGAGTAAAGTTTGTGCTCCTTATCAAGGAGAGCCTTTATTTTATCCATAACTTCTTTATCTGTTATCAGATGCTCCTTTTTAGCCGAACATATTTAAATATCTGCACAACTGATGTGAGAATGGTAAACTTCTGTGATTTTTTCGTGATGAAATTATATAAAAAAAATTGCAAATAGCTTAAAGTTTATACATCTCCTACATAATAGAACAGGAGTCCTATGTGAAAATATATTCGATAACCATTTTAATTGCTGCCTTCGTTTCTACAGTAAGCTTTCCTCAGTATGACTGGTACATTCAAAATTCAGGATCGAACAGGGAATTAACGGACATTTGTTTTGTTGATGAGAACAACGGATGGATATCGGGCTGGACGGAAACCATGCTTCATACTACAGACGGCGGAGAAACCTGGGCGCCGCAGACTATCCCCCCTGCTAATGCATATTACAGTGTGTTTTTTACAGATTTACAGTACGGCTGGGCCTCAGCTTATGCCGGAAAAATAGCACATACCTCAGATGGAGGCAATACGTGGGTAAGTCAGACCACACCTACTGTTTCCGACCTTAATAACATATTTTTTATTAACCCGGATGTTGGCTGGGCTGCTGGCGGTCAGTATGCCGGCTTTGAAAATGATGCTGTAAGAACAATACTGGGAACAACAGACGGAGGAAGCACATGGGAAGGTCAGTACGAACAGGCTTATAAATCTCCTCTTTTGAGCATTTTCTTTATCGATAGTAATAATGGCTGGTCAACCGGATCGAATGGAGTATTGATGCATACTACCAACGGCGGTGCCGTTTGGATGGAACAGACAATTGCAGCTACTTTTACTTTTTACGATGTATTTTTTACAAATATAAATACCGGTTACGTTGTCGGAACGATGGGAACCTGCCGCACCATGCTTCTGTATTCAGGACGCTGGATGGAGGAAACAGCTGGACTGAAACTCCGCTGGGTAATGGTGAAACTTTAACCGGCGTATATTTTACTGATGAGCTTAATGGTTGGGCCTCGGGTAATGATTTTCCGGGCGGAAATGTTGGTATAATGTATCATACATCGGACGGGGGAGAAAGCTGGTCATACCAGAGCATACCTGTTGTAGATGCATTATATAATGTATTCTTTCTTGATAATACTCATGGCTGGGCTACAGGTCACCTTGGAACTATTATTGCCACTAACACTCCTGTCCCTGTTGAACTTGCCTTATTTACTGCTGCTGTTGAAAACAGGACTGTATTATTAAGCTGGCAGACAGCAACAGAGACAAATAATTCCGGCTTTGAAGTACAGAGATCAAATGTGAGGAACGGGAAATTAGGAACTCAGAACTCGGAGATGATCGGGTTCGTTAAAGGGAGCGGAACATCAGCACAAAAAAATAATTATTCTTTTATTGACAAAAATATAGAAAGCGGAAGTTATTCTTACCGCTTAGTTCAGATTGATTTTGACGGAACAAGAACTGAATCAGAATTTGTTAATGTTGAAATTAATGCTGTGCCGTCCGAATATGCTTTAATGCAGAATTATCCAAATCCATTTAATCCTTCTACTGTAATTGAGTATTCTATTCCTGAAAGCGGAAACGTAAAACTTAAAGTATTTAATTCATTGGGTCAGGAAGTTGCTGTTTTGAAAAATGAGTTTGAAGCTGCCGGAATGCATAAAATAAATTTCAATGCTTCCGGGTTAAACAGCGGAATATACTATTACCGGATTGAATTGAACAGTTTTTCTTCTGTTAAAAAAATGATTTTGCTGAGATGACGTTTTTATAAAAAATAATTGTTAAGGTTCTAAAATTATTAGAAATAATAAAAGGAGATAACATGACAAGAGTATTGACATTTTTGTTTTTCTCTTTTTTTTCAGCAATAAGCTTTGCGCAGCTAGGCTGGTATAATCAGGATTCCGGAACAAATAATGAATTGTTTGGGGTTTCTTTCGTAGATGAAAATAATGGCTGGGCTGGTGGAGGTTATGGGACAATGCTTCACACAACTAATGGCGGGGAAGATTGGATCCAGCAGAGCATCCCTAATAATGCCTATTTAAGTACTTTTTTTGCTGATTCTCAGAACGGATGGGCCGGGGGTTACTCCGGTTATTTAATCCACACAACTAACGGCGGCCAATCATGGGTTAGTCAGAATACTCAGGCTTCAGATCATATTTATAGTATATACTTTATAAATGCCGATACTGGCTGGGCGGCGGGCGGAAAAATTGCATCATTCCCGTCAAATTTTCCTGAAAGTCTGATTATAGGGACAACCGATGGGGGAAATACATGGGTTGTTCAATACTATCAGCAGTATTCACCTATTTTGCATAATATTTTTTTTGTAGACAACAGTGATGGTTATGCTATAGGCGGTGCCTATTTATTCCATACAACTAATGGCGGCGCCGTCTGGACACAGGAGACGGTAATTGCAGGCAATCTGTTCAGTGGAATCTTTTTTTCAGATATAGACACAGGCTGGATTACCGGGCAGATGTCACTTTCAGATCATTCCGGAGAAATATATAAAACTACCGACGGAGGAAATAGTTGGAACGGAACTACCCTGGGCCTGGATGAGAACCTGACAGATATCTATTTTCCTGATGAAGTACATGGATGGGCTGTCGGGGGTTCAGACATTGATAGTTCCGGTGTAATTTATTACACTTCGGATGGAGGAGGTAACTGGACTCTGCAGAACACTCCAGTATTTCATTCTTTCTTCAAGCTTGATTTTGTAAATAATACAGGATGGGCAGTGGGTCATCTTGGAGAAATAGCGAGATCCGATAACATAGTCCCGGTTGAATTAACTTTATTTACCGCACAACTGAATAACAATAATGTAAACTTAAATTGGCAAACAGCAACTGAGACAAATAATTCCGGATTTGAAATTTGGAGATCGGAATGTAAGGAACCAGAAGTCCGGAACTCAGAACCTGGGAGCGGATCGGGTTCGTTAAAGGGAGCGGAACATCAGCACAAAAAAATAATTATACTTTTATTGACAGAAATTTAGAAAGTGGAAGTTATTCTTACCGGTTAGTTCAGATTGATTTTGACGGAACAAGAAATGAATCAGAATTTGTTAACGTTGAAATTAATGCGGTTCCATCAGAATATGCTTTAATGCAGAATTACCCTAATCCCTTTAACCCGACAACAGCAATAGAATATTCAATACCGGAAAACGGAAACGTTAACCTTGAGATATTCAATACTCTGGGAGAAAAAATTAAAACCCTGGTAAATAGTTATAAATCAGCCGGAAATTATAAGGTTAATTTAGATGCAGAGGCGCTTCCGGGCGGTATATATTATTACAGGATTGAATCCGGCAATTTTTCCTCGGTGAAGAAAATGATTCTGTTAAGATAGGTGGTATGATATAGCATGCAGGCACATCAGCATATTAAATAAATTTCGCGGCTTAGCACAATCATTGCAAAGCCGCTTCATATTGATTGTAATATCAGCTTTCAGATCCTGGCAGCTACTCGTCTGAAATGATATCCATAAACAGCCATGGTCATTGCCAGTGCAAATTTCTGTGGGTGCTTAAATATTGTAAAGGCCAGCAGTTTCCAGAAATATTTTCTTCCCTCCTCCAGTGTTCCTAATAGCCAGACCAGCCTGATAAAAGCTTTTATTTCAGTGAACCTGATCTCATTCCTGCTCCATTCAGGAAGTCTGTAATTATTAAGGAATTTTTTAAGACGGTAGTAGTATTCTTTTTGTGAGTAAATGGTATGAATGATTTTGGAATAGCCCGAGATAAGTTCCCTGTAATTCATCTTAGGGATAAAATTCATACTGCCATCCATATTATTTCCGCTGAAAATATCAAGAAGACGGTTTTCCGACATTACAGGGGTATTTTGGTAGGATAGCCTTATACTGACGAGGGGGTTTTAAACACAAATTCTTGAATTATCCGGACTCGACCTAGTAAATCTGTTTATACTTAATATGAGCCACTTTTTAGCCACTTAAGATGATGTACTTTAAGCGAATTAAAATATTATCCCCCAAAATCCCGCACCAAACCTCAATTGATGACAATTCTCTGGCTAACTAGTTGCTTCTATTAAATATATATTGCAAATTTCAATAAGGTAATTTCTCTCTACTCCGTGAGGGTGAGAATTTCAGAGTTAAGTTACTATGGTGAACCCCTTCAGCTGGACAGGTTTTTCCTTAATTTAAGGTGGATGCATTAAGTACTTACCATGTTATTTTAAGAATATCTCAGCCGGAGTTTTATATCCTAATGACTGATGTGTTCTTTTGTTATTATAAAAATAGAAATAATTTTTTAATCCCTCAAATAATTCCTGATAATTTCGATATTCCTTTAAATAAATATCTTCATACTTCAAACTTCTCCATAACCGTTCAATAAAAATATTATCTAAAGCTCTTCCTTTGGAATCCATACTTAGCCTTACATTATTGTCCAGGATTTTGTTGACAAAACTAAGACTTGTAAACTAACTGCCCTGGTCGGTATTAAATATTTCCGGCTTACCTGAACGCAATGCTTTATCCAAAGCGCTAAGACAGAAATGGACATCAAGGCTGTTGGATATTTCCCAGGACAGAACATATTTACTGAACCAGTCCATTACTGCAACAAGATAGGCAAAACTTCTGTAGAGCGGGATATATGTAATATCTGTACTCCAGACCTGATTGGTTTTTGTTATGCTTACATTTCTTAAAAGATACGGAAATATCAGGTGATCCTTGTTTGGTTTGCTCAGATTCAATTTCGGTGTAAGTGCTTGTATTCCCATTATTTGCATTAACCTGAGTATCCGCTTATGATTAAAGACCTCACCATTTTTGCTTAATTCCCGGGTTATCTTTCTGTAACCGTAAAATGGCCAGGTTGTATATATTTTATCCATCCGTTTCATAATTTCGAGATCTTCCTCCGTTACGCCTAACGGCTGAAAGTAATAGCTCGAACGTGGTAATTCTATCAAAGAACATTGCTCTGTTATGCTAAGAAAATCATCTTCAGGCTCTATGAGTCCTTTGCGATCTTCAACTGAATGGCTCGTACTTTTTTTTTAACCACTCAACCTCTACCTGAAGTTTTCCAATCTGCCTATAAAGCTGGTCAATCAACTCTGAGCTTCCATCAGTTTTCGGGCCTCTGGGATTATCAAACACAGAGGGAAGTATTTCAAGTAACTGTTTCTTCAATAGGCTTATCTGGTTTGGGTGGACTCTGTATTCTTTTGCAATTTCATTTATACTAGTGAATCCCTTGATTGCCTCCAGTGCGATTTTGGCCTTCAGTTCGCTGCTGTAATTTTTTCTCTTTGTGGACATTTTAGCCTCCTTTGGCTTATATAAATTTAAGATTTTTCCACCTTAAATTATTGTCCAGTTTTTGGGGTTCACTATAAAGTATCAAAGAAGCTCAAGAGCTCATTATTACTAGTACAAATTACCCTAACGAATGCCCGTTCCACTCTGACAGGATACAATTTAAAATTGGTGCATCTACAGATTTTGAGGAATCGGAGAAAATTATGGAGGATTTATCCTTAATACAGATTGCTTCAACAATAATAGATTGTCGAGATTTTATTAATGCCATTATAAAGGAAAGACATACAAAAAAATTATTTCTATACTCCGAGGAACGAGATTTATTTCAATTACTAAGGCCTGCCAGTACAATCGAAAAATTGTCCTATAGAATCAGTGCGTTGAAATCCTTTGCCACAAATATGAATGAGGATCTATTAAGGGGATTAACTGGAATACTTGATTCCAAAACTCGTTCTATATCTTTGCTAGATAGTTACTTAAAGCAATTTAACAATTATGATGAGGTAATTATCAATACTTTTAGGAATATAAATAGATTACGCCAAATGTACCCTGTCCATGGTGATAATGTCGCCGGTGTTCTGGAAGCTCATAGATACTTTGGAATTAATTATCCGGTAATTGATCCATCAAACGCTTGGAAACAGATCTTAGGGTTTTACCGTGACGCATTACAAAGAATATTAGATATAATTAGATGAATTATAGTATGACCCGCCCCTTTTATTTTCTATTGCGTATTTGAGCTATAAACAAAGAAAAATCCTGACTGAACTTGTCAATCAGGATTTTTACTGTAGAGCTTGTAGCGGGGGCAGGATCCCGCGTAGCCGGATTTCGTCCCGATTCAAGTTTTGAATTGCTTAGTGAATCGGGACTCAACTTGTTAAAGCGAATTTCTGACCTATTACTATTAAAAATAAAAAACCCGACCGAAATGGCCGGGTTTTCTTATTTTTAGTAGCGGGGGCCCGATACATACTCTACAGAAAGCGGTTTTCTGCCGAAAATCGAACTATTTCTAACACAATTTCCTCTATTGATGATACAGAGGGTAAATTATCCCCCCAAACTTCAATATAAGCAAAGGGAGCAGAAGCTCCTTTAAATCATTTGAGTAACAGCATCTTATGAGAACTCATATAATCGTTAACGCGTAGCTGGTATATATAGACACCGCTTGCCAAATCTGTAGCGTCAAAGTTAACTACGTATCTTCCCCGGTTTTTCTGTTTGTTGACTAATGTTGCAACTTCTTTTCCGAGAATATCGTAAACCTTCAGTATTACAAATCCCTCCTCCGGCAGTTGGTAGTTTATAGTTGTTGCCGGGTTGAAAGGGTTGGGATAGTTCTGTTCTAATACATATTCATTAATAGTTTGCATACCTGAATAAGCGATTTCTTTTCCGTTTTTCTTAGGTAGAATATTTTCATCGGCATTAATATTTGCGATATCATAATTACCGTTAATATTTTCTTCCGCTAAAATTTTTAAGAACACTGTTTTATTACCAATACCATTAGTGTTGACTGTAAAAGTCTCTCCAAAATAAGGAATAATATTTGCTTGATTAAATGTGGCTACATTATATTCACCCAATAAATTTCCATTATTTGCATTTATCAACTGAAGTTTAAATTTAACATATTCATTTTCATTAAACTCTGAAATTGCTTTCAATGAGTCTGTTACTCCATATTGTATTGAGAAACCAAATTGAGATGTATTTCTTAAAGTAAAGGGTTCTGTTTTGAGATAATAATTCAACGTGTCGATGCTGCTGAAATCAGGATTCAGACTGGTTTCAATAAAATTTGCAACACCATTGTCGACAGTTACATCCCCAAGAATGAAATAAAACTGTGCTGTATCACCCGTAATGAGTGCTTCTCTACCGGAGGAGATATTTGCAGTATTCGCTTTTGCTAAACTTCCAAGATTTTGTGACATTGAAAAACTGTATGGTGAAGTAGTGTTCTGAAAAGACATTGCATACATATCACCTAAACTGGATCCGTTTGCCAAATGTGTCTGCGACCCTGTGGTGTATAAATTATGATAATATGTATAATACCAAATATGTGCGAATTTATTCAATCCGCCATTGTAATCACCGTAGGCAATAATATCTCTCCCGTCAGAGGTTGCACTTGTGCTATGACTTGTTACATAGGTGCCAAAAATATAAAACTGATTATTAAACCAAGTGACTACTCTTCTGGTTTTAGTTCCGCTGTTTCCCCCAATCCAGCTTAATCTGAAGTCTTCATTTGGCATTACACTAATTGATGGTTCATAATTCTCAGGAAAACCTGCTTGATTAAATATATATCCCTCTGTTTCATAGACATCGTAAGGAGGATTAGTATAAGTTTGATATACAGATAATCTTATTCCAAGAATATTGGTATTATTCCCATCCCAGGCAAGGTGATAACTTCCTAAACTATTAGACGTTTTGGATGCCCCAATTGTTGGATGATCTCCTACATATGTGGTTTGGCGATATTGGATTTGTCTTATAGGGGTATTCCAAGCAAACCTCGATTCACTACTGTTAAGTTGACCTAATCTATAATTAATCCCAAGTGTGTTCCACGCTACCAACAGAGTCGGATCTCTAAATGAAATAACTGGTTCGGGAATTTCCCATAGAAGATCTTCACTCATGGCAACGGGTGTTTCATATTGAAAAACACCATTGTCATAGAATTGTGCTATTATATTAGCTCCGTAATACGGAGGTAACGTTCTCTCCTCATAAAATACAATTACAACCTGATCAGGGTAATAGTAGTTTCCACAATAATCAATAGAAGGATACATTGCTCCTCCGCCTCCTCTATCAAGGCGTTTTCCGTTATTCATAATCTGCCAGGTTTGTCCCCCGTCAATACTTCTCTCGTACCAAACATGGCCCATACTTTCATAAACCATATGCAGATGCCCATTTGTAGTTCTTATAAATTGCTGTTGATGATTTCGTGAATATGCATTTTGATTTTCGGAATGTTGTCCATACTTATACAATGATGTATACGTATTATCATCAGTAGGTAATAAATTACGTGTGTTTGATGCAGTAATATCGTCCGCCCAACCAGCATACGAGTAATTAATTGAACCCCCCGTCGGGGTATAGGAGCTAGGAGCTGAAATTTGCAACGTATTACCTTCCACTTTCCAGTTTGTGGAAATTAATAGGTTACCATCAAATTCTGTTTGATATTTTTTATCTATTTGACAATTTTGCTTTAAGTAATCTCTGAAAGTTGAGCCGGCATTATCCTCCCCAGCAGTAACAGATACACTAGATGAAGTACCGATATCGCTATATTCACCAAAGTGATCCTGTTCCCATTTACTTCTGTTTAAAGGTGCTTCTCCATCATTAAACAACCAGTGCAAATTATTTATTGTCTGGTTATCATAAGCTTTGAGATTTATCTCCTGATCTTTGTATGCAGAAAAATTATTATATGGGCTATCATGCTGAACTGGAGGACTATCCAACCCCACACCAATACTCCCTTCTCCCGGAGCACCTTTTAACAAATTAGTTGCATTGTATGGATAATTGGTGGCGGGATATTTGTATTTTACTTGTAGATGAATCAATAAAGAGGTGAATGAATCATTAGCGGATTCATTTTGACTTAAACATCCTAGAATTATCTCATCCGCATTTAATAAATTCCCAATTTGAGTTTTAATATTACTGGATAGAAAATCATCATTGCCATAGGTTATGCCTTGATCCATAGTACTACCATTACCAATTGCGGACCAATTTGCGCCAAGATCGGTAGTACTAATTGTGGTTACTTTAGTAATTTTAAAGGAGTATGAAGAACCATTGCCAGTCGTATAATAAACTCTGACTTCTTCAATTTCGGAATTATCGGGTATATGTGAAATGTCAAATTGATGATATGATCGGGAAATAAATGAAGTTTGATCTGGGTTTAATTTACGACCCATTGCATATACCGAAGTGGTGTAACCCGTTACTGAACCTTGAGAATTTTTGTCCTGTTGAATTTGCTGAGAGAATGGATAAAAATCCTCAGTTACTTCTATCCATTGCTGGGAATAGAGAGGTAATGAAAGTGCTATAAACAATAAAAGGAAAAAAAATCTTTTAAACATTGCAATTCCCTTTCAAAATATCGTATTTTAAAATAGAATAAGCCGATGTATTATTATACATTATTAGGTTGCCAACCTATACGGATTATTCATTAAAGGGATAGTGCTACTACACTATCCCTGTTTTTTTATTAGCGGGGAACTCCTTAATTATTTACAATTGAACCCTCCAGAATGATATGTTTACCTGTAGTATTATCTTCTGCAATGAAAAATACAGTGCTATCCAATAACAACGCATTTGAAGAAACACTTGTATTATAGTTTTCAAACTGATAAAGATACTCTATATTGGTCCCATTGTAATGACTCAATCCATCCGACATTCTGAGAAAAATATCTTTTATATTCCTACCATATATCTGATAGCCAAAATTATTTATATCAAAAGTCATTATCATTTGAAATTCATTGTTTGTAAATCTATTAAGCTCTTTGCCAATGAGGAAATAAGGTAATCCACCTATTTCATTTAAACTCGCCCAGGTAATTTCCGACAATGGCTTTTGAAATATTTTTGTTGTTTTACCGTTTTGCAATTTATAAAATGATATTGATTCTGGAATCGAATCACGCGGAAGGATATATCCGGTTACATATACAACCGATCCATCAATTACAGCAAGCTTTAAAAACTGGACAGATTCATAAGTTAAATGAATAAGTTTCCAATTTTCTCCATTATAATGTAAAATAAAGCCGTAGGGCGTATTACCTATTTGATAATATAATGTACCTACTGCATAAATATTATCATTGGAAATACCAGATATATAAGTAATGTCGGTAGTGTAAACACTATCATTCCAATACCTGTAGTTCTCACTCCAGAGCGAACCATTAAAATGAAATATCTTCCCGTCATTACCGCCAATCCAAACATCATTATGAGTTAAGCCAAAAATACAGTTTGGAAAAACAGAAACATATTGATTATAAGTTTTCCATTGATTCCCATCGAAATGCCATAACCGATCATACGATGTTATCCCTCCCTTGCCACCCACCCAGACATCGTTCGAGGTAGATCCCCATATACAGCTAAATCTATTATTTGGACTATCTATTGTGTCAACACGCCAGGTATAATCTCTTCTTCCCGGTGTTAAATTATCAATCGGGGAAACTGGTTCCTCCTTACAGCAAAACGAAGTAAGTAATAAACCTATTAAAACCAAAATGAGAGCATTAACTTTCATAACTCCCCATATATGTTCAAAGCTTATTTAATATTCAAATATCAAAACCAAACTGAAAAAGTAATACAACGACGAAATAAACAACTAGTTGACATACAATTAAAATTATCTCCACTTTTTAGTTAAAGTAAAATGCTATTAAAAGCTCTTTTAATTACCGAGATTCAACTCCCTAATAAAAATATCCTCAAAAATGATAATTATTTATGGATAATAGTACCATTAGTCTGTAAATTCTTCTAGATATGTAATAAATATTTTTCTGATTTACATCGGTATAATTACTAATAAAATTATTTTTTTGTCCATAACTCCACCTTTTTTCTTTTAAGTCTGACAATTAAAATACAACCGGCACACCAGGAACGGAGAATATTTTTTTCTCAATCCCAAAAATCAAAAAAAATATACATAAGTGGCGTTGTTGTAAAGGACCCTTATAAAAGCATTGGAAAAACTCGGGCCAGAGTTATTGTATGGACTATGCTACTATATTATAAAAAATTTTATGGATTAAAAAAAGAAAGGGATTTATATGCAGTAGCAGTTAATAAATCTTCTGAAATAATGCTTACTAGAATGGGATTTAAATTGTTGTTACCAGGAAAATTTCTTAAAGACAAATGTGGCTTATACCACTTAAACATGAATAAAAACGAATGGGACCGGATTTTTAAAAGAGTAGGAGATTTTTCGTAAGTATGTGAAATAAAATTTTAGTAAATGTATCAATACAAATACTAGCATATCCCCCTTCACTTACATTGCGAATTCTTAGTGATCAGAAATAATGTTTTTTTCTGTAGTTTCAACTTCCGGGCCCGATACATACTCTTCAGGAATGAATCATAAGGGAAAAAATCAGCTAATTATTAAAATTCTCTCTACCTATGGGAATAATAATTATTTTACCTTTTCTCATTTACTTCAATGATTCTGGAGAATAAAATGTGCTCTTAATTTCTTTAAGTGAATTAGTATTGGTTATCTGATTGATTGTTTTTGTGTTAAAATCCAACTCATATATATTGGTGTTGTCAAAATTATCATCATTTTTAGAAGCTGCAAAAATGATTTCGTTATTCCCTATAAATCTCATATTTCTGTAAATCTTTAGAGAATCTTCATAATCATAACCTATTGATTGTGTGTTAAAACTTGGAAATTCGAAAATTCTAGGCCCTCCTGAATAGAATAGAAGATATTTCCGATCATTTGACCAGCCATAAAGAAATGCACGATAAGGAATTTCAAATTGTGGCAGCTTTAATTCTTGTTTTTTATCAACATTTAGTAGGAATAACTCATAATTAAGTCCCATTTTGCAACTATACAGAAGTAGTCTCCCACTAAAGTTGAATGCCGACGGTTGTGACTTACAATTAAACGATATCAATAAGATAAAGCTTATTACAAAAAAAAGTTTATTGATTTTGTGCACTGTATTTATTCTCCCTTTTTTTACTCCAAAATTTCATAACGGCCTTTATGGCATATTTGTTTCGTATGTGTACAAGTTGATTTTCTAGCTCGTCTTTTGGTAGTAGAGCTAATTTAGGATTTATTAAAAATACCTGATCCAACTGATTAGAAACTTCTTCCTGATTATTTTTTTTATATTCTTTGACAAGTTCTTGGGGATCCACAACAAGTTTCTGATACCCATTTCCATCAAAAATCAAAATATTATCTATATCTTTGATCATTTCTTGTTCTCCTTTCCACAAGAACTCAGTTTTATCTACATTACTTAGGCCACTTGCTAAGTCATAAAGACTCTTACCAATGGAATACGTTTTTGCCATACTATTTTCACCAGCCCATTTAAGCAATCCCTCAACAACTTTATCAACAGTAAAACCTTTAAGAAAATCTTTAGTGGCATTAGGATCAAATAAATTATCCTTAGATGAGATACCGATCAAACTACCAACAAATTTTAACTTCCAATCCGAAGAAAACGATATAAATTTGCCATCAATAAGAAATCTTCCATCTGGATCAATGAATTTGGTGGGGTTGTCATTTGTGTATGTGTATGGGTTGATAGATGGATATTTCCCATAAAATGGATCCACTTGCAGCCATCTGCCTATTCTGCTATCGTAATATCTAGCCCCGAAATAATCGTAGCCCGTTTCCACATCCCTTTCCTTCCCGGTGAATTTATATTTATCATCACTATTGCTAAAATTATCGCTTCTACCGTCCAACTGCAAGCCCCAGGCATCATAATCATCATAACCACAAATCTGTCCTAAGGTATCTACGGTAACTCTTATGCTGCCAAGATGATCCTTGAGATAATAATATTTCTCTGAATTATTTGTTACTACTCCCACGCTGGCAATAAAATTGCATCCACTGTTAGCGGTAAAACCCGGTTTTAAATGAAACACCGAACCGGAAACCAAGTGGTCCCACCATTATCAACTATATCCTTCAGGGAATTCATTGTTTTATACAGATTTGATCTTATCGAAGGAAAAAGAATCCCAATTTTAATGAGGAAAAGACAAAATTTTAATTAATTTTAAGAGTGCTGAAGGTAATTTTTAGATGGTTAATCCTTTTGGCCCTGGTTGGTAAATATGCTGGCCCCCGACACTTTGAGGAATATGTCTTATGTAATTATAATGAACACTCCAAAAGTATATCATAACAGAAATTAATTAAAAGAGTTAATCCTATGAAATATAAAATACCAAAACTCCCTTTCAACTTTGATTTGGAAACTAAAGTGATATTGAAGAAGACTACTGAAGCACGAAGTGCGTTGGCAGAAATGAAGGGTGTAGCGGCAACAATTCCGAACCAGAGTATACTAATCGCTACTCTTTCTTTGCAGGAAGCTAAAGATAGTTCTGCAATTGAGAATATAATTACAACTCAGGATGATCTTTACCAGTCGGATGCATTTGCAAAAAATTTTACAACTATTGCTGCAAAAGAAGTACATATTTATGCGCAGGCACTTAAGATCGGATTTGAAACTGTTAAAGCAAAAGGATTTATCTCAAATACTCACATTCAGCAGATACAGGAGATGATTACAGAAAATAATGCGGGGTTTCGTAAACTTCCCGGTACTGCTTTGAAGAATGAGCAGTCAGGTGAAACAATTTATACTCCCCCCCAGCACCACAATGAAATTCTGGAACTGATGAATAATCTTGAAAAGTTTATGAACGACGATACCTTATGCAACTGGGACCCATTGATAAAAATGTCTCTTATTCATCATCAGTTTGAAAGTATTCATCCTTTTTATGACGGAAACGGCAGAACAGGAAGAATTATAAATATCCTTTACCTTGTAAAAGAAGGTTTGCTATCCATTCCGATTCTTTACCTTAGTCGCTATATAAATAGAAACAAAGCGGATTACTATAAGCTGCTTCAAAAAGTGAGAACCGAAAACGCATGGGAAGAATGGACACTATTTATTCTGAATGGTATCGAACAAACTTCACTTCTTACAATCCGGCAGATACAGGGAATTAAGGATTTGATGTTAAAGCATAAAAATAAATTGAGAGATGAACTTCCAAAAATATACAGCCAGGATCTCCTTAATAATATTTTCCGGCACCCCTACACTAAAATTGATTTCGTTATGCAAGATTTAAGCGTAAGCCGTAAAACAGCCAGCCGTTATCTCGATGAATTAGTAAGAATTAGTATCCTGAGCAAACACAAAATCTGGAAAGATAATTATTATCTGAATGATGATCTGTTTAATCTGTTAAGTAATGTAAATAATGGATCGTGAGTAGAATACCCGCAGAAAAGTGCTATTATAACTTCATCATAGGTAGAAAACCCCCATTCCCTTCCTATGAAGAACGTGTCATAGGTAGAAAACTTAGTTTTTTTCTTATGAACTTAAAATCATATATAGAAACAAGAAATATTGGACTCAATGGATCTTTTTAAAACCCCTACCAAAATAAATAATACCAATTATTTTCTCATAAATCATAAAAAAAATCCTGATTGAACGAATGTCTATCAGGATTTTTACTGTAGAGCTTGTAGCGGGGGCCCGATACATACTCTACAGAAAGTGGATTTCTGATTAAAATCGAACTATTTTCAACATAATTTCCTCTACTAGATTGATACGGCGGGTAAATTATCCCAAACTTCAATATAATCAAAGGGAGCTTTCGCTCCCTTAAATTACTTGAGAAGTAGCATCTTCTTCGAGCTCACATATTCGTTGATACGAAGCTGGTATATATAGACACCACTTGCAAGGTTAGAAGCGTTAAATTTTACGGTATATCTTCCTTTTGACTTCTGCTCATTTACAAGTATTGCAACTTCTTTCCCAAGAATGTCGTAAACCTTGAGTGTAACCAATCCATTCAGTGGCAATTGGTAGTTTATGGTTGTTACTGGATTAAAAGGATTTGGGAAATTATCAAAGAGAGCGTACTCTTTGATCTCAATTACCGTTTCATTTGAACTGCTTGGTTTACTCATATGAGAACTGCTTGATCCACTATATAAGTATTCGGCCATCTCTAGTCTCATAAGAAAATCATCATCATTGATTCCTAATGCCTGCAACTCTGATAACAACTGTCCAGCATGTTCTCTGTTCTCTGCTATGTTAAGTGCAGCAAAGAATTTTTCAAACCTGGCATCAATGGCCTCACGGGAATGCGGAAAATCATTTATAATCTTGTTATAAAGTATCCGAGCAATGTTGTAATTGCCCTCGTGTAAGGATAGACCCGCCAGATAATAGAGCAGCTTTGCCTTGAATGGCCTGTTTCCAATAGCTAAGGAGTCCAAATAGTCACGAATATTATTGATATGATGTTTTATTTTGACATAAATAAGTTCAGAGATAGCAAAATTTATATTCCCATTATCTCTTATCATTTGTTTGCATAGACTAATAAGTTCTGTGATTCTGCCCTCACGTTCAAGGGATATAGCCTGTATTATATCGTCATCTCCTTCTCCCGGATTAAAAGGCTCTTGCTTGACAATCATATTTCCTTTTGGAGGAAGCCATGGATCATAATTCAGAGGATTGCTTGCATCAATAGTTCCACCTGAGCTCGTACACAATTGAGCTCCATCATTACCCCACCAGTTATACTGAGCCGTTATCCTACCATTCTGATATGCTTTTGCATCACATACGGTATTGTTAAAAATACTATTATATGCGCACCAGGGAGGATTTCCGTTATAACCAGACATAATGAAACTTCCCCAAGCGGCGCAAAAACCAGTTACATTATTGGCAAATCTATTATTTGGGATTGAAGTTACATAATTATCATCCCAAAAATATGTCTCGCCTCCACCACCGAAATAGAACGGATTGACTCACAATTAATCTAACCCTGGACTATCGAAAAGGTAGTCATTGCCTCAAAATTAAATCTAACCGTAAATAACCAAATAATTTTCCCAAAAGCAGGGTAAAAACCTCAAAAAGCGAAATTGGTTATATTCGTTGACTCATAATAGATCTAACCCTCCCAAAATAATTTTTGAAAGAAAAATTATGAGTAAAAAAGCTAAAGCAGAGTATCTGCTTGAAATTAAATCAAGATATCAGAATGCTAGTAAAGAAGAGAAACAAAGGATCTTAAATGAATTTTGCAAAATTTGCGGGTACAACCGTAAGTATGCGATCCATTTACTAAATCAAAAGGAGAAGAAAAAGAACCAGAAGAAAAAGAGGGTCGGCAGAAAGAAAAGTTACAATAGTCCCATCATTATTCACTTTCTGAAGGCCTTGCTTAAGGCAACAAATTTAATCTGTTCAAAAAGGTTAAAACCAATTATTCCACTATGGCTGCCCTTTTATGAGCAGTCATATTGCATTAAAATATCCGAACCTATCAGGGAAAAATTATTAAATATATCACCTGCAACTATAGATCGACTATTGAGTAAGGAGAGAAAAAGATTGGGTAAACTTGGTCTGTCGACCACTAAGCCTGGTTCTTTAATAAAGAAACAAATACCCATAAAGACTAATCAATGGGATGAAACAAGGCCAGGATTTATTGAAGCAGATACAGTAGCGCATTGCGGCAGCTCTGTGGCCGGAGCCTTCGTTTATACTGTAAATACTGTGGATATTGCCACCGGATGGACTGAACCACGTGCCATCTGGGGCAAGGGTGAAAAGTCTGCATTCGAAGCCATTAGAAGTATTGAAGAGGCCTTCCCGTTTAAGCTTTTAGGTTTTGATTCTGATAATGGTTCTGAATTTATTAACTGGCATTTGTACAAATATTTTACGCGTAGAAAGTCACCTGTTGAATATACCCGTTCCAGGAGCTATCAAAAGAATGATAATGCTCATATTGAAGGAAAGAACTGGACCCATATAAGACAATACCTCGGATACCAGCGTTTTGATAAACCTCAAATTGTAGATATGCTTAATGATATTTATAAAAATTACTGGTCCTTATTTTTTAATTTCTTTATCCCTTCAAGTAAAATTATTTCCAAGCAAAGAACTGGGTCTAAGATTATTAAGAGGCACGATGCCCCCAGGACTCCTCTGGACAGATTACTTGAATCCTATGCTATACCTATGACAAAAAAGAAAAGTCTAATAGCTCTTAGAAAATCTTTAAAT
This sequence comes from uncultured Bacteroidota bacterium, assembly GCA_963764235.1. Lineage (GTDB taxonomy): Bacteria > Bacteroidota > Ignavibacteria > Ignavibacteriales > Ignavibacteriaceae > DATFVA01. The sequence goes on from CAVXRO010000006.1 coordinate 498,024, forward strand.
CCCTTTGAATTAAAATCCATTATTCAATCTAAAATAATCGAAATATTAAACTTTCTGAATTGATTTTTGAGAACAAGAAATTTTGAATAATTATTTTATCTTCGCTTATTTTAACAAAGCACTAATATATTATTTGTTCTTTTAATGTCTGAAAGTTAGGTGCTATTATGAGTCAACGTACCAGGCTCATGGTTAGGTTTTATTTTGAGTCAACTGGAGAATCCGTAATCGAAACCTTGAATATCATTTCCGGTTATATGCGATGCAGCAAAATTGTTCGTAAAATAAATCCCTTCATAATTAAACAAGTTGTTCGTTATTTTCTTTATAGTATTTTCTTTTATCAAAGGTTCATAACCCAGAGTTTCACCATAGATACCATTCCCATAAGGATCAAGAATGCTGTTATGAAGGATGTTCGGCGCTGCTTCGTATATGTATATCCCATGCGTACAATGATCGATAAGTGAATTTTGAATGGTCATATTTGCGCCATCTTTACACTGAATACCCGCTCCATTTTTTATTTCCACATTATTAAGGATTGAACTTGAAGAATTAGTCCCTTTGAATACAAGGCTCCATGTCGTTGGAGTTCCCTCTTTATCAAAAGTTATTTTATTTGAAGTTGTTCCAACGGCATTTAAAGTTCCATAAAGCTCGAGCGAAGAATTATCGCTTAAATTAATTTTAATTCCGGGATCTATGGTTAAAGTTTTTCCTATAGGGACCGTCAATTTTCCGTATAACTTGACATTTTCATTAATTGTGAAATCATTATTTAATGTGCCACCCGAAATAATAGTATATGGGAGATACTGACTTTTAGTAATTGTAATTAACAATGGACGGACTGAAGTAATAAAAGTATACCCACTGACATTGTGAACGGTATTATTGTAGGTTTCTCCATCGCTGAGAGCTTTGACATTAATATTACAACCGTTTGTACCAGTAGCCACAGTAATACTGGTTTTATTGTCAGTAATACTTATACCCGTAAATTCAAGAGGTGTATCTGCCCACATTTGTGTTTCCGGACAGCCAATCAGGTTATGAGTATAGCTGAGGTAATGATCATTCAAGAGTTGCTTGGATACCAACTCAGCAACACCCAGATGCAAATAAGATTTCCCACTTTCTGGGTCAATACCACCGGAAGTAATTAGATCCGCAAATTTTTTATATAGTAGGTAGGATGTTGCGACCCAGCCAACCCTTGTATTTCCTAAAAATGCTGGTCCGCCACCATCTGTCATAACTGTCCAGCCTTCACCCATATTCCTTCCAGGATACCATACACAAGGATCATAATCATCGAAAGGTGTATTATCGCATCCAATAGAATATAAAATAGCTGGGTAGTTAGAATTGGTAAGATTATCAAGTCCATTTCCATTTTCGGGAACTACTTGACCGGTAAAGTCATCTGTAGTCGAAACTATCCATCTGGGTGTCGTTTCATTCAGTCCTGCAGACCTAACAGTTATTACCGCTGGCGCAGCGTGATTGAACCAACTGACTAGTCCATATTGGCTGTTGATTTCGTCAATAACGTCAACTCCCGCAGGAAAAGTAGGGCTATATGAGCTCCCATTGGGTTCTTCTTTTAATATGGTGTGTGTAAATGTATTGGGAAGATGATCAGCTACTTGCTGTGCTTGATTAGGGGTATACCAATCTTGCATATGGTCTGCAACTGTCATAAAAGATTTATTAAGATAAGCAAAATCTCCATCCCCCGGATTTTTTTCATACCTTATTAACTTGGCTGTCCAATTTGCAATATCTTGAGCGCCTGTACTATTTGAAGTTAATAGTCTCCCAACAAAAATTTCAGGATTATAATCAGGGTCATCGCCCATTCTTTCTCCATATCTAATTTGACCATCAGGATCGGTTCCATCTACATCCCAATCTCCGTTAAAATCAGCAAAATACAAATCAGCTGGAATCTTATATCTTTCTATCCCAGAGCAATGTGTACCACTATTCCAGACATTATCACTACCACAACCATATCTAATTGGAACCGTAGCGTAATCTCCTGCCAATAATGCCCATACAGTCCCATTTTCATAAGCATCCTTAAGATACTGCCTTATCTTACCAGCATCATCGTAGATTCCTGAAATCAAATCACCGGCATAGTGGGAAATGATATATTCAACAGTTACAAGTCCTATGGTTATCCCCTTTCTTTTTTTCCACTCAATAAAGTCATTGAAGTAGTCTTTTAGAGCATCAGTGGTTATTATTATATATTCATAAGTTCCGGGTGCGTAATCAGTCCTTTGAAAAGAATATGAACCTTTGTATGCCGAGATATCCTCGGGATTTTCCACCATAGCTGTTAATATATCATCATACATTTCTTGAACTGAGACAGTTCTTGTATTGACATCTAACGCAGTTTGAGATCCTCGTTGCATTTCCAGTGTGATTTCGATAGTAGAGGAAAAAATAAGTTTATTTAATGATGGATAATACTCCACGGGATAAACCGCAAGGGTTACTATATGATTCACGCCGTCAAAATAGCCTTCAGAGGAAGATACTACTAATTCGGCCGGATAAGGATTTTGAGAACCATAAATCAACGGATCAGGCTCCACAAAATCAAAGTCTTCAAACCCAAGTAAAGTCGGGATAGGAGTTTGAGCAGGGTAAACAAGATGAGAAATATTTATTGTATCCTGCCCAGAAAGGGTGAAAGATATGCCGCTTACTTCCTGATCATAAGGTATGATCAAGTTAACGTATCTAACTGGTAACTCGGGTTTGCCAGTTTTATCAGTGAATCGAAGTTCATCGTATGTTACTTTTGTGTAAATAGTAGAATCTGCTCCAGTAACATCAGTGGTGATTAAATCGTTTAAAGTAAAATTAACCGTATGAACTACCTGACCGTACAAGTTTAGTGATAGCAGAAAAATAAGAAGAGATAAAATTTTTAAGTATTTCATAAGATCCCCATTGCAATGATTTTGAAAAAAATAATTAGTAGAAATTATTTAACAAGAACCATTTTGATTGTAGATGACTCACCTCCTTTGATATTTAATCTACAAAAATAGATACCGCTGCTCAGATTATATTTTGATGCATCAAAAACTGTTTTATGTTTTCCAGCTGATTTAATACCACTTTCAAGGGTAGCTAACTCATTTCCAATTAGATCATAGACTTTCAATGATATATATCCTTCATTTTCTAATTGCCAATCAACTACTGTAGAAGGATTAAAGGGATTTGGATAGTTCTGGGATAATTGATACTTAATAGATCGTTGAGGCCAAAAGTCATTTATTTTAACAGGTCTGATATAAGAGAATATGTATAAACTTCCCAAATCCGGCTCTGGGGAATACGGAGCGAAAGCAAATATTTCGTCGTACCCGTCATTATTGATATCACCAGCAATAGAGTTATAAAGGGTAAAACCAATAGAATCAACGTCATCAATGCTCAAATCATAGGTCGTGTCAAATGATCCAGAGCCAAGATAAATTTTTATTTTCCAATCATCACCTATTAACAAATCATCATATCCATCACCATTTACGTCCCCACCACCATCTACACTATATCCATTCAAAATTACCGGAGTACCTAATCGTTCCAGATAAACCGCGATTTCATCATACCGGGTTATAACAAAATCAGTAATTTCATCGGGGTTAAGGTTCCCAATATTCTTTATCACTTTCGCAAAATAATCTCCGGGATTATTAGTCACTAGAATCGTATCAGGAGTGTTGGCAACCTGATACCCGCCTAAATATATAAACACCTTGCCAGTATCATAACCTGAAGGACCTCCGGGTGCACCGATGGCAATATCATCAAATCCGTCAAGGTTAATGTCACCTATGTTTGCAACAGCTTCCCCAAAGTAATCGTCCATAATGCCACTTGAAAGTGTTGTGCTTCCTTCCCAGGATATTGTATCCCCACCCCAGAATAAGTACACATAGCCTCTCGCATCGGAAAAGTTGTAACTGGAACTGACTGCAAAATCGTCGTAACCATCATTGTTAATATCGCCTAACTTAAATGATGTCCCAAATGCGTCCTCGATAGAGTTAGGCTGATAGAATTCAGCAACAGGAATTGTATCTATAGTTTCGCCGCCATAGTACAGAAAAGCCTTTCCCTTGGGAAAAGTCAAATCACCGAAATCACCAGTAATTATGTAATCATCATAACCATCGTTATTAACATCCCCTATCCCAAAAGCCTCTGCGAGGTAATTATAATTGTCATTTCCGGGATAATGAAAAATAATGTCTGGATTCAAATCGTAATCAGAAGAGCCAAGATATAATTTTATTACTGCCTGGTCGTGAGAGAGTATTCCCGTTTCCATCCGGAGCATAAAATCATCATAACCATCTCCGTTTATATCACCTATTCCCACGGGGTAATTGATTTTATGTTCTGTGGATTCACCCGTGATTGTTCCAATAAGATATAAACTGTCTTGTGCTTGGATAATTTTAATGATGGGACTCCCCACTAGTACAAATTGAAACACGGAAATAATTATGGTAAATATTTTCATAGAGTCCCCAATTATTATTAAAGTTAATTTTGTTTTGGTTTATTGAAGATCAAAGAGTCAAATTCAATATGAACTTCATAGAATAATACGTAAAATATTTCAGAAATTATCATAATTTTTAGTGGTTATTTTGTTACTATTAAATATCATAATTGTCTTTTAACCATCTCTATCAAAAAGGATTAAGATTCGGTATATCCATTATCCTTCGAAGACTCACTTCTGCTTAAGAAAAATAGTAAAAAATTTTTTGAGCCAAATTAGTATAAGTACCAATAAAATATCTTTAAGATTGAAGGCTAACTTTATTAGTACTTTTACTTAACCAGTTTATGAAATAATATATATTTTAAAATATTGAGAGGGATAATTTTATGAGCGGTATATTAATACTTCTGAAATATTGCTAAAATTTTCCCTATAATTTAATTTTATTCTGTATATGTGAATTCTTCCTTAAAGGAGGATAAAATGGATATACAATTAAATCCTGCCGATATATTTCTAACGCGCGGCAATAGTTTTATAAGCAAAGCTATTCGTTTCTACTCGAGAAGCATAGGGGGGTCAAGAACAAAGGTTAATCACGTCGGAATTGTCGCCTCAAATGGGATTCTTCAAGATACCATAGTGATTGAAGCTTTAAGCCGAGTAAAGCAGCATACGTTATGAGAGCAATATGGACCCCTCAAACCTGATCTTGTTGCTGTATTTCGTCCTAAAAATTTGAGTACAGCTGAGATTGAAGTGATTGTGGTAGAAGCAGCTGAACAGGTGGGCAAAAAATATGGCTATCTTAAAATTGTTGCCCATTTATTAGACTGGTTATGCCTTGGAGTTTATTTCTTCAGGAGGTTTACAAATAATGGGGATTACCCCATATGCTCCTGGTTGGTATCCCACGCGTATGCAATGGCTGGAAAAAATTTCGGCTGCGATCCAGGTTCAGCTGAACCTGATGATATATGGGATTTCGTCAATCAAAACCCTGAGAAATACCAGCAGATTTATCCGTTGACTTCAATATGGAAAGATGAATATATGAAACTGAAAGCAAAACAAGCTAAAGGATAAAAAATAAAGGAGGTAAATATGAATGGTAAACCGAAAGATATATGGGATAGATTAAATACTTTAAGTAAAATCGGGTCAGGTATTTTGGATTGCATTAGTCCTTAAGATAGGGACAGATAATATTTCGAGTTCACTGCAAATAGGAGCATTAGTGCAAAATCTTATAGCTGATTTATCAGCTCCGGATTCAAGCCACATTAGGCAAGAAATTGCATTGGTAGCACTTGATCAGACACTATGAATAGAAACCAGGAATTAGTTATGGAAATCTGCGAAAGGATTCTCCGGAATACAAAAGATTATGATCAGCTAACCGGTGAGCTGGCCTATCAGATATTATTAACCAGGGACTCACTCAGAGCAAAAAATATTTATGAGGAGATTACAATTCTCCAGAATCTTTCTTCCACAATAAGCGAACCACAAACAGAAATTGTATCCAATATAACCGAATATACGGGCAAAACCATATATCCAAACGCAAAACTTCTTAACAGGATTAAGCGGAACCTTGTTTAACTGCATTTTTCAAATGAATGAGACCGAGATAAAATAAAACTCTTAAATGAAATGTTTATCGAAGCTGGTTTTAGTGCTCCAGGCATTCAGAGAGTTCCCGGCAGATATTTGGTTGATATAAGATATTTCCCAAATGAGGACACACTGCTTGTCGGGAATGTGGGGTAGATAGTAATAGACTACCTGGCCAAAGAGAAAATATCTATTGATAATATCCCTGTTAAGAATTTCAGCAATACAAAATTAGCCACCAAAGCTCCGGTTGGATTAATTGAAGTCTGGAAAGATCTCGACGAGCTAAGATCATCGTCTAATTTTTAAAAAAATGTACAGAATTGGGATTGTGACTAGATAATAATGTTTTCGGAAAATATATCACGGAATCCTCAAGACCACTAATAGCCGCATCATCTATTTTTTAGTGAGTTAGCCGTACTGATTACCGCTATTAAAAGAAATTCAACTTTTGCGACAGCAAAAAAATCAGCACAAATACGGATAAAATGATGTAGAATTCGAATTGTTAGTAATTCTACTATTTCCTTATTGCTTAAAATGTATTAAACTAGCAACTAAATGTTGATATTATGATTTGACTCCATTGTAGTTAATATCTTAGTAAACCAGAAAAATGTCTTTTGTAACCGGAATACACAAGTGCAAGATTTCGGAATAGATAAATATTTTAAATACTTTTTCAGTATCTATAACCCTCTCTTTCTGGCTCTGATATTTTTTTTGCTATTGTTCGTCGTCATATATATTTCATACAGACATATCTATAGTCCCCTTATAAAAAAACACAGAAAAGAAAAAGAATCGCTTGAACTTAAAAATGCTAAGCTGCTAACATTGTTTTCAGAATTGGATCCTAATCCTATTATTAAGGTTAATCTATCAGGTCAAATTGTTGGAATGAATAAATCTGCAAAGGAAAAATTTAATTTTGATCAAATATCAAAAAAGGACATTGCTATCTTGCTCGGTGAACATCAGATCAATTTTACAAACTTAATCGGGGAAAACAACTCTAGAGTGATCTCAAAAGTTATTCAAAATAAGTATTATGAAATTAACATTCATGGAATATCCTTACTAAATATGGCGCAACTTTATCTATACGATATTACTGAGAAAAAAGAGCATACGGAGCAAATGAACACTTATCATAGATTACTTAAAGAATCTTCAGCGAAATCACTGAAAGACTTGGAGGAGGAGAAGACGCGAATTGCAGCACTCTTACATGATTCGGTAGGTCAAAACTTGCTTTTAATAAAGCTTGGAATACAGAATTTAATAAAACATCTGAATGGTCAACATTCCGGTGAAGATTATTTAGGTACACTGAAAATATTGGATTCAACTATACAAGAAACCAAAGATATCAGTCGCCGAATACGGCCATTGAACCTAGATGAATTGGGATTAAAGACAGTACTTGCTTCATTATGTAAAACAGTCTCTAAAGAAAGCAACTTAGGTTCCCAATTGAACTTACCTGATGAATATTTGCCGCTGGACAAAGATTTGGAACTATGCATATATAGAGTAGTACAAGAAGCACTTAATAATATCATCAAACACTCAAGAGCAAAAAGTTTTGCTATAAGTCTTAATATAGAAAACAATGAGGTTATATTGATGATCTCAGACGACGGCATAGGATTTAAGCCTTCAATTCTTCTGAGCGACAAGTATATTTCCGAAGGATTGGGAATAATCAATATGCAGGAGAGAATAGAAAGACTGGACGGAGCATTTCATATTGATTCCTCAATTAACGAAGGCACAATTATTTTGGCCCACTTCCCATTAAAAAGAGAAGAAAATGAAACAGAATCAAATAATAAAAACATTAGTTGCTGATGATCATAATCTCTTCAGAGCCGGGATTATAAAGCTTCTTAATGAGCATCCCAGAATTCAGGTTGTAGGAGAAGCAACTGACGGTGAGCAAATGATACAGGAGTATTTTAATATCACCCCCGATCTGCTGCTGGTGGACATTGCTATGCCTGGTATGACCGGTCTGGAGGCCGTATTAAAAATAAAAGAGAAAGAGCCTTCAGTTAAAGCTTTATTCCTTTCAATGTATGAGGGAGATGAATATATTTATAAAGCGATAAAATCAGGAGGCAGCGGGCTAATTAATAAATCAGCACTTGAAGATGAGTTAATCAGAGCTATCGAAACAGTTTATTCAGGAAGAAGATATTTTCCCACAAAACCTGGTGATGAAAGCCTGGAAGAGCTAATCAAGGAATTCGAATCAAATCAAAATCAAAAAATGATGAATTTGGAAGTAAATCTAAATTATCGTGAGCATCAGGTACTTGACTTATTAAAACAAGGATTTACCAGCCAACAAATGGCTGATGAATTGGGCTTAAGTAGAAGGACAATAGATTTTTACCGTTCCTCTCTAATGCAGAAATTTAACCTTAAATCTGCTGCAGATCTTCTCAGATTTTCATTTGAATATAACCACCCGAATAAAAATTCCCACGGTAACTAGAAGATCCTAAAATCTTTTTTTAAAAATTGATTAGTACAATTACTAACACAAACCTCGCCCTATCTTAATATCTTACAACGCGCATTTTTTTCTAACCAAATCAAACTATTTATAAACTTAAAAGGAGGTACGGGATGGATACACATCTCAAATCTTTGTTGTTAGTCGTTATTTTATTTCTTTTAATTAATATTTCTGTATCTGCGCAGGGGCAAATATTCACTAATGCACAAGCTGATAATTTATTTGGGCCTGTTTTAACATCTATTCCAGTGTCAAAAATAACTTTCCGATCTTTCTTGACCAGAACAGAAAATTATATTATGTTCAAAATAATTAATAATAAAGCAATTGTACTTGATAATAACAGAAATGTAATTTCACCTGAAGGTTTTAGAATTAACTCCGGTGATACATTTACGTATTACAAAGTATCAGTAGCAAGTGAATTGATTTCAAAGGGTAATGAGAACACAGTGTATATCCAACAACGCGCCAACGTTTTATCCATCTCTAGTGGGGGATATACTATGGAAGTGGGAGTACAGTGCCCGCCTTTTTGTCCTTAGCATAAAATAATGATCAGCGCCAAATTAATTGCATATGTTTCATCATTTTTTTGGTTATTACCTCCCTTTCGTCAATATAAAGGGAGGTTTTTCTTTTATTTCCTGATTATGTCTCTTTCAGATCCAATTACATTATTATGTTACGAAACAATAAAATTACCTATAAATAGTATTCATTCAATAGCAGGGTTACTCATATTATTTTCTTTATTTTTATATGTGGAGAATTATAGAAATAAAGTAATAATATTTATTACTCTCATCTTAGGATTCGTTCTTGGATGGATTTACTTGACTGATCTTTTATATCTACTGATAGCGATTCACATGATTATATTTTTGATGCTTCTCAAAATTGCTATTTTGCCAATCTTTCCAAAAAATATTATTAGCATATTTTACTTCGCTCTATTGTTTTATGAATTGAGTATAGTATTGAATTTAACACTATTTGCGAGCCGTGGTGATTTGATAGTGATACTATTCTATATGACACTTGCTTTCCAGATTGTAATGGCTATTTTTTTCACCATCTTTACAGAAAAGAGTAAAATATTACTTCTGCATCTGAAAACCGCAGATTCTTCACCTTCAGATTAATTCAAGCGGAAACGCTTATTAACGTTCAATAATCCCATTCAACTTTTTATCAAATATTACTGTTAAAAATCATTGGTAATTCTACTGATGCTAATATCCTTGCCGAAATGTATTATCGTATTTAGATTTTTAGTCCTACTAAGGATATAAACCTTAAAAACAGAGAGGTTATAATAATGGCTTTTCGTGAAGTTTTGGCCACAAGGAAGGATTACAGGGGTGACATCACTGCATTATGTAATTCAAAAGAATTCTGGTCGCCAAGATATAAAATTGATGTTATAAACGATATAGAAAACCGAGTTCACCAATATTACGTGATGATATCTGGAATTAGAGTGGATATTCACGTAGTGAACGACCGTGTAAAAGGAAAATATTTAAGAACTGATCCGGATAAGACTACCGCTAACAATCTCGATAATTTACCGGATTGTTGAGTTTAAGTCTTGAACGAAAAAGTTGAATTGGTAAAATGGGCGGATTACCTGATCTCAGCAGTTCGTTATGAATCAGGTTCGGAAAGAAGAATTATTTCCTACGCTAAAGTCCATAAAGATAATACTAGCTATGTTGGAGAATGTAGAACCTGGTCTAAAGAAGAACTTTTGGAAGTTTTAAGGGAAGGAAAATCTTTGGCCACAATTAGGAGAAATAATAAAGGCCGATGGTTTAAGGATCAAAATGTTGCAATTTCTTCTGTTTATGAAACATCAGTCTGTTCTGAGTATAAAAATATTCCGGGGGATTACTTGGAAAATGTTCCAGAATTTTAAAAGAAATATTTACTACGCAACGTTAGCTGAGAGTTATTTGTCTTGATAGTGGCAACTGTAGCAATGGGGAGAATCAGGATTCTGCATATGCGTGTAAATAGACACGGTGTTGTTACAATTATTGTTTTGTAAAGATTAAAACATTATGAATTTATGTATTAATTAAAAATCATTAGTAATAATACTAATGAAATCAAGAAGGTTTTGGTTTATTTTTATGTAACTCTTGATGTCCTAGAAGGATAAAAAATGGAGTTGCATATCGAAAACCATTCAGAGTAAACTTTCGGAAATTCCTCAGGATAATCCTTTTTCGTCCCCAAGCGATTAAGTTTTAGCAATTTGAGGTAATTCATAATGGAGGCACCACTCCGAATAAGTATGTCCAAAATATTCATTCTTTATATTATGGAGAAACTTACGATATCGAACTTGCATATGTCGAGCATGGTTCGAGATGTTTATTTCAGTTTGCAACAAATACTCGCTCTGATCAAAAAACTAATCTTGATTGTAAGATACTTATCCCATACGAATCCAAGCGTAAGTTTTGGATAAGATTTTTAGATACTATCATTGACCTATTATTCGCAATTGGACCGACTTATCTTGCTTCAGTTAAAATCTTCGAAAACATTACTCCTCAACCATGGTATTTCCAAAAATGGCCTATAATTATCTCTTTCATATATGCAACTTGGTTTTTGATGCGTTTAATCAAAAATGCAATTAGAGGAAAATAATAATTTCATTTCTTACTCTGTATTTTTGTATTAAAACTCTGCTTTTTACGAAATGAATATTAGAAAACACCCCATAGATTACTGGTAATAAAAAAGCCGAAAACGTTTAATTTTCGGCTTCTGTAGAGCTTGTAGCGGGGGCAGGACTTGAACCTGCAACCTTCGGGTTATGAGCCCGACGAGCTACCAATTGCTCCACCCCGCGATTTAGATAACAAATATAACCATAAGCCTGCGCGTTTCCAAATTAACTCCCTTCCCCGTGATTCGGTACCATTATTGGCGATTTCTTGTTGAAATCTGGCCTTCATCGATGACATTATTTAAAAACCGCAATTTTTGTAATATTTGGGTTAATAGCCTAAATTAAAGCACCCCTTCAGATATTAAAATTAAACTTATAGTTTTTCGGACTAATTAAGCAAAGTGACATATTTCTTTTCAAACAATACGTTTTTATTCTTAATTCTTGCAATTATTCTGCTGGTATCTGCGGCTTATAATATTTACCTGTATTACCGGATGAGAAGGGAAAGGGAGGAGTTGTCCACCGTCGATGATCTGAAACTCACTGAAAAATCTCTGAGGGAAATGGTTGAGGAAAGAACGGAAGAGATCAATAAAATAAATATTATGCTGATGGACAGGGCGATAGAACTAGGCAGCATAAATCAAATATCTGAGAAGGTTAATTCATCCCTGGACATGGAAGAGGTTATTGAAAGTGCCTGTAAGGAACTTGTTAAGATCTTCCCCCTTGAAAGCGCAGGTATTGCAATGCTTAGCCGGGATAATGAGAGACTCGTTACTGTCGGGTTTCATTCTGTCTCTTCCGTCAGTAAAAACAATATGCTCAATGAAATTATCCTACGCAATAACAAGGCTTTCGCAGGGGTGGTTGAATTCGGAAGGGAAGCCGTAATTGAAAAAGTCTCCCGGGTCCTGATGCTGTGGCATCCGAAAGCAGAACGGCTGATGAAATAAATAATATCCTAATCGTTCCTGTCATTGTTCTAAGGAAGGTGGTGGGGGTTATCTACTTAATTGCCGGTGAGGCCGACTATCAATTCAGTAAAACTGAAATGGATCTTGCCAGGACTATTGCTGTACAGGTGGCGGGATCTGTTGAGAACGCACACTTTTTTCTCAGAAGGAAAAAGCATTGAATGCTGTGGAGAGTGACCTCGAGATAGGCAGACAGATCCAGGCTGATTTTTTCCCTGCCAGGATAGAACATGTTGAGGGATGGGAATTAAATGCTCATTTTAAGGCAGCACGCCAGGTATCGGGTGATTTTTATGATGTATTTAAAATCGGCGAAACACGATATACTGCACTAATAGTCGGAGACGTTTGCGATAAGGGTGTGGGAGCCGCGCTTTTTATGGTGTCGTTCCAGAGCCTCCTTCGTGCTTACAGCCTGGAGGAGAACAGGTCAGATGTTATAAATTCCTTTTTGAAACGAATAGTGCTGAACACTTTTAATGTACTGAAGAGCAGGAAAACATTTGATAGAAGGCATGGTAAGGTTTATTTTAATTGATATATTTTTTTCTAAAACCGTCAGTTGGGTGGGCCATGCGATACAAAAAGACATTTTCGATCTACTTTTTAATTATATGTGTTTTCCTTCAGGCTTTAAGCGGGTTGATAGGGGGGACCTGGCTCCTGGCTGATCCTTCGGGCGGAAAGATAGGACTACCTTCTTCCTGGCTGGAGAATTCTCCTTTTCCTGATTATTTTATTCCCGGCATTATCCTGTTCACAGTTTTGGGTATTTATCCGCTAATTGTTGCATTCGGATTAATTAGGGATAGTAAAAAGGCCTTAATAGCATCCCGATTACTGGGGTATGCACTCTTAATATGGATAGCCGTTGAAATCTGGATAATAGGGTATCAGCCCGAACCTCCGCTTCAGCTTATATACGGAATTCTGGGAATAATTATTATTTACCTTGCTTATTCTGCAAGTGTTACTAATTATTATACCTGAGGCAATGGGGCTGTATAACTTCATAACCAGGGTTTTGAAAAAACCTTTTGGTTAGAATTCAATTTAGATTTAAATTAATCGCGTTCCTCTGCAGCTTAATCTAACGTATTATTGCCCTGTATGGTTCAGAGGGAATCTCTTATTTCTGCTGAATGTTTGATATCTGGTGAACAATTAAATATGAGTGATGAACAACAAAAAATAGATGAGCTTTTACTATTGCAAAGAGTATCACAGAGGATCAACTCAATTTTAGATCTGGATCTTCTGCTGGAGGAAGTTGTTAGCGATGTTGCACAGACTTTCGGATATTCACGCTCGGGTGTTCTGCTGAAGGATGATGAGACTAATGAACTTGTGATATCGGCGGTCCGCGGATGGACTGTAAATTATCACCTGAAGGGAGAAAGGTTTAAGATTGGGGAATTCGGAATGGTGGGACATACCGCGCACATCGGTGAGACCTATTACGCTCCTGATGTCAGAAAGGATCCCTACTATGAAATAAGTGAGGAATCAACTCGCTCGGAACTTGATATTCCGCTTAAAATCCATGGCCGGCTGATAGGTGTATTTAATTTTCAGCATCAGGATGTAGATGCATTTATGAAGTCAAGGATTCAGCTGCTTGAGACCCTCTCGGGTCATGTGGCAACTGCGATTGAAAATGCCAGGTTGTTCGAGAACGAACGCAGAGAAAAGGAGCGCCTTTCTACCGAACTTAAAGAAGCCAGGACCGTTCAGCACAACCTGTTTCCTAATTGGAAACCCGAAATCCCAGGATTGGAGATATCCGGATTGTGTATTCCGTGCAGAGAGGTGGGAGGAGACTGGTTCGATTATATCCCGCTGCCGGATGGAAGGTTAGCAGTTGTATTGGCCGATGTATCGGGTAAAGGACCGGGGGCTGCTTTGTTAATGGCGTCTACAAGAAGCATCCTTAGAATATATGCTGAAAGAGGATTACCCCCGTCTGAGGTTTTGTGTAATGTGAATAATGTACTTGTGAAGGATTTTCCTAAAACCAGGTTCGTCACAATGATCTATGCAGTAATTGATCCGCTGAATAACAGTATTGTATTCGCTAATGCAGGACATCCCCCTCCTGCTTTTGCAGATTCTAAGGGAGCCCGCTTCCTTAATTATGAACCAGGCTTTCCGCTGGGTATAATGAGGGGTACTTACCCTGAGCATACCGTAGAGTTGATCAAAGGAAGCCGGCTGCTCCTTTATTCTGACGGGGTGAATGAAGCGATGAATCCAAAGGAAGAAGAATATGGTGAAGAACGAATAGGAAAACAGATGTCAGACCCCGCGATTGATATAAATAAAATTACTGTTGATGTTCAGAAGTTTATGTCTGGCTCTCCAGCCTCCGACGATCTAACCCTTGTTATGATAAGATCATTTGATTAAAATCTACTGGAAAAGTAACTCCTTCTTAATCATTAATTAACCGTTTCGGGGAAGTAACTAGCAAAGTACTCAGCCTCAGATCTCCTAGGCCTGTTCCGGCTTTGAAATTAAGTTAAATTCTCATTTTGGTTTCATTGTTGCAGAATATTCTTTATATATTGTAAGGTTCTTAATCATAATAATGCAAAAAAATGTATACAGCAATCATAGTAGTCTTACTTGCTCTTTCTGTTTACCTCGCGTATAACGGAATCAAGGGCAATAAAAAAGGGAGAACAATTGTCGGGATAATTATAGGTGCAGCCACAATTATCTTTTTCTGGTCGTTAGATTTCTGGGGGGAGATGCTATGGTTTGAAAACCTCGGCTATGGGGACCGGTTCTGGATGTACATAGTTGCCCAGACTGCTGCAGGTGCCGCCGGAGCTTTTGTCTCCTTAGGCCTTGTGTCATTGCTTACTTTTTCAATTCCCTCATCTAAAAGTTATCTCAGGAAAATCAGTCAGGGAGTAGCTTTTATAGCCGGTGCCGTCTGGGGATACTCAAACTGGGAGGTCATGCTTAAATTCTGGTTCCGGGTTCCGATGGGTGTTTCCGAACCTGTTCTGAATAAGGATGCAGGTTTTTACCTCTTTACTCTGCCGTTCCTGGATAGTATTTATGGCCTGCTTATAATTGTTACTATAATATCGCTTATCGCAGTACTGTTTACTTCTTTTCTGAAATTTGATGAAAAGGGAAACCTGACAGCGAACTTCTCGGGTTTCGACCGTTATATTTCTTCTAAACCATATACTAATATATTAATCATTGGTTCGTTCTTAATATTAATTCTTGCCTATGATAAATACCTAAGCCGTTATAGTTTAATGTTCTCTGATCTGGGTGTGGTGAGGGGGCCTGGATGGACGGACGTTAATATTCTCCTTCCGGCTTATGATATTGTTATAGTGATTATGATTATCCTGGCCGCCGCTCTTTTGATAAAACCCGCCAGGATCTTCCTCCAGAACTTTTATACCCGGCTAAGGATAAGGAATGCCGGCTCTGAACCCGTCCTTCTTTTTTCCGTGTTAATAACTCTTTTTGTAATCTGGTTTATCGGTTTAACTGCGATCCCCGGATTGTTTCAATGGCTAAGTGTTGAACCGAATGAGATAACTTATGAACGGCCGTATATTGAGAACAATATAAGACTTACACGCTACGGGTTTAATCTTCAGAATATTGAGGAAACGGAATTCCCCGCGAAGGATGTTTTTAATAAGCAGATTGTACAGGAGAACCAGGCGACCTTTAAAAATATCAGGCTGTGGGACTGGCGTGCGCTGGATGACGTCTTAAAGCAGTTCCAGGAAATACGCCTCTATTACGAGTTTAAAGATGTTGATATCGATCGATATAATTTCAACAACGAATATAGGCAGGTTATGGTTTCTGCAAGGGAGATGGAAGCATCTAATCTGCCTGTGCAGAGCCAGACGTTTGTTAATACCAGGTTTAAATATACCCATGGCTACGGTATTACTTTAACAACAGTGAGTGATTTTACCTCCGAGGGACTACCGAACCTCCTCATTAAGGACATTCCCCCGGTGAGCAAATACCCTGATCTTGAGGTAAAGCAGCCCCAGATTTATTACGGTGAGTTAACTGATTCCTACGTTATCGTGAATTCTGATGAGCCTGAATTTGATTACCCTAGCGGGGAAAAGAATGTCAATATTAAATATCCGGGGAAGGGCGGTATCCAGCTTTCCAGCACATGGAGGAATTTTCTGTTCGGCTGGAAGTTTGACGGTACAAAGTTTTTCTTTTCGGGCTATCCTAATTCTCAGAGCAGGGTGATGTTCCACAGGCAGATATTGGACAGGGCTAAAACCCTTGCGCCTTTCCTGGAATATGACAAAGATCCTTATATAGTACTTGGTAAGGACGGCAAGCTTTACTGGATCATCGATGCGTATACAACCAGCAGCTATTTTCCTTACAGCGAAGTTTTCCATTCAACCGAAAAGATCGGCTATAAGGAAGGGGAAACAACAAGAACACTGTCAACGAATACGGCTCCTGAACTGAATGGTCTTAACTATATAAGAAACTCCGTTAAGGTTGTAATAGATGCTTTTAACGGTACAACCGATTTTTATATTTTTGATAAGAGTGATCCGCTTATAAAGGTATGGGACAATATTTTTCCGGGTCTTTTCAAAAAGAAATCGGAAATGCCGTCCGACCTGGTTAAACACGTGCGCTATCCTCTTGATTTTATGATGGTGCAGGGATTAATGTATGCTAAATACCATATGACAGACCCCACTGTTTTTTATAACCAGGAGGACCTCTGGATAAGGGCTACTGAGAAATACTATGACCAGGTTCAGCCTGTTAATCCTTATTACATAATGTGGCAGCTTCCTAAGACACATAAGGCGGAATTCGTTCTGATACTTCCTTTTACTCCCAAAAACAGGCAGGTGTCAATCGGCTGGGTTGCCGGTATGTGCGATGGGGATAATTACGGGCGGTTCATCGCGTATAAGTTTCCAAAGGATAAGAGTGTTCTTGGTCCGCAGCAGGTGGAAACAAAAATTGATCAGGATAGCTTTCTCTCGGGTCAACTGTCGCTCTGGAACCAGCGCGGCTCTAATGTAATCCGGGGAAATGTTCTGGCTATCCCTGTGGATGAGACGATAATTTATGTTGAACCTATTTACCTGCAGGCAGAAACTGCTGCCTATCCTGAACTCAGGCTGGTAGCAATTATGCATGGCGATAATCTGAGTTATGCGGAGACATTCCAGGAAGCACTCCAGGAGTTGTACGGGGAAACTCCTGTGAAGCAGGCTCCTGTAAAAGAAGAAACAGTAACAGCAAATGTTGAAACTTCTGTTAATGAAAAGATAGGCCAGGCCAATGAAGCATTTAATAATTACCTGAAATACCAGGGACAGAAAGAATTCCAGAAGGCCGCTGACGCACTTGAAAGGCTTCAGTCTATTCTTAATGAATTGTCCACTCATTCGAAGAATTCCGAAGTTAAGAAATAGAAGTACGGAATCGGATATTCTTTTTGGTGCGGACCGGCTGAATGGTGAGCATATGAAAATAAAAAAATAACGGCTATTTTAAAGTTTTAGAAAAATCAAAAAGGAGAAAAATATGGATATTCATACCGAGCAGGATCAGGATAAATCTGTTATAATTATCGATAAACATAAATTAATTGGTGTGGAGAGTGAAACATTCCAGAAGCAGGTACAAGGCGCCTTGGATAATGGAAGCAAGGAGATATCGGTTGATTTAAGAAATGTTGAATATATATCCAGCTGGGGGATTGGCCTCCTTGTGCATGCATACACCAGCTGTCATAACAAAAATGTCAAATTCAGCTTGAAGAGTGTTAATTCCCAGGTAATGAATGTCCTCAGTCAGTTGAAGCTGACTACATTGTTTAATATTACTTAGTAAAATCCTTTAATGAATTCCAGAATTTTTCCTGTTCTTAAATGATAGTATCTTAAGTTTGATCAGACCATATCTCGCGGGATAAAATATATCCCGGTACTTCCTTATCCTGTCGCTATCATATATTCCCTTACGGCAATCACCTACTATAAAAAATCCTTTCTTAAAATAATTACAACAACCCTGCTATTTTTTACTAATTTTAGGATATTGTTATCCAATATTATCCGGATTAGGAATGACGAATACAGTATTACTGAATAAATTACGGGAGGCGGGAGTAGTTGGAGCCGGGGGCGGTGGTTTTCCCGCACATAAAAAACTAACTGCGCCGGTTGAACATATAATAGCCAACGGAGTTGAATGCGAACCTCTCCTTTATAAGGATCGCGAGGTGATGCTGCAGGAAACGGAGAGAATGATGTACGGTCTGGAGATTGTCCGTGAACTTACAGGCGCTTCCCGGGTAACAATAGCAATTAAGAATAAAAATAAAGATGCTGCTGAAGTAATAAAACCACTGGCTGATAAACGGGGTTACGATATTTTTATTACTAAAAATGTTTACCCCGCGGGGGATGAGTATATACTCGTTTATGATATAACAGGAAGAAGAATTCCGCCGAATGGAATCCCGCTGATGGTGGGCTGCCTCGTCAATAATGTTGAGACCCTGGTTAATATTTCTAATGCATCTGAGGATCATCCTGTAACGGAAAAATATATTACAGTTACTGGGGCAGTTAAAAATCCGGTGACGTTAAAAGTTCCGGTAGGGACAAGCTTTAAGGACTGTATTGAATTTGCCGGAGGTTTTACAACCGATGGCCCCATTGCCCTCACAGGCGGTGTAATGATGGGCGGTGTGGAAATTGATTTCTCGCGTCCGATAACAAAGACTCTCGGGGGACTAATAATCCTCCCGTCTGATCATACGCTTGCTGTCAGAAAATCTTCTCCTCAAAATGTATATAATAAAACAGGACACAGTACCTGCGATCAGTGTTCTTTCTGTACTCAGCTATGTCCCAGATATATACTCGGCTACCCTATACAGCCGCACCTTGTAATGCGGGCGCTTCAGATGTCAGGTGAGGCAAAAGAGATGCTTAATATGTGGGCTGCAGCCTGCTGCGAATGTAATGTTTGTACCTTATTCGCCTGCCCCGAAAAACTCGATCCCAAAAATATCTGCGCAGATAATAAAGCCAGGCTACGGGAGGAGAAAAAAGGATTTACCAAAGAGCAGATGGAGGAGGCTTTCAGGGATGTTCACCCTGCAAGGGAGGGGAGAGAAATTCCGATCTCTAACCTTTACCAGAGACTCGGGTTGAAACAGTATGACCGCAAAGCTGAATATATGGTTTATAACAATAAGGTACGTGAAGTACAGATACCGTTGATATATAATTTCGGTAAGGCTGCAGAACCTGTGGTTAAAGCAGGCACTAAGGTTAAAGCCGGTGATATGATCGCTTCTTCGGATGAAAATGATTATGGTGTCCCTGTTCATTCAAGTATTGACGGAATTGTTAAATCAATAGATGCAGACAGCATCATAATATCGGCCGGTAATTAAACAGAGGAATTATTTATGAAATCAGCAATTGGTTTAATTGAGCTATCGAGCATTGCTAAAGGTATAGAAGTTTCGGATGCGATGCTTAAACGTGCCGATATTGAAATAATAGTTAACAGAACGATTTGTCCCGGCAAATATATGGTACTCATTGGGGGAGATGTGGATGCGGTTAATGCAAGCATAGAAACAGGAATAGAAATTAGTTCCGATGAGCTTGTTGACAACTTTATAATTCCTAACGTTCACCCTTCTATATTTCCTGCTATAAGCGGGATAAATCCGGTTACAGATCTGCAGGCTCTGGGAGTAATTGAGTCATTTTCAGTTGCTTCGATTATTGAGGCCGCAGACGCCGCTGTAAAGTCAGCCACAGTAGAACTGATCACGGTATACCTCGCGATGGCTATAGGAGGTAAAGGATATGTTATGCTGACCGGGGATGTAGCTTCTGTTCAGACTGCGGTAGACACCGGGGCCGCGGCTATCGCTAAAAAAGGACTGCTGGTCCAGAAGGTGGTTATTCCCCGGCCAAGAAAAGAAATCCTTCAATCCTGGATATAATATGAACCAGAAATGAAGAAATTGTAAGATAACAGGACGATAATATTCGAATGAATTCAGAAACTGTAAAAAATGATTTAACAGGCTTAATAACCAGGCTGCATAAAAGAAAAGAACAACTGCTCAGACTTAGCAGGAATTACTCCAATTACCGGCTTTTGCTGCTTCTTGTCGAAGTAGTAATCTTTTTTAGTCTTTTCTTCGTTGTATCAGACCTGTCTGCTTTAATATCAGCGGGAGCTTTCCTGATCGCATTTGCTATTATAGCTCATCTGCATAACCGGCTTGATAATGGTATTAAGAAGCTGGAACTCTGGATAAAAATTAAGTCAGCTAACCTTGCCAGGTTAAACCTTGATTGGAAAAACATTCCCCGCATCCATTATACTAACGAGGATAATATTGATAATAATCCGGGACCCATTGAAACAGATTTGAACCTGGCCGGTGATGAATCATTGCATCAACTGGTAAATACCGGAACATCAAGACAATCCAAATCTTTGTTAAGAGATTGGCTTCATATAAAAAATCCTGCTGTTGATGAGATTATAAAAAGGCAGAACCTTGTAAGAGAATTGATCCCCCTGACCAGGTTAAGGGATAAACTTGTACTTTACTCAACTCTATCTTCGAAGCGTGACTTCGACGGAAGTATGATTTTGAAGCTGTTGAGAAAAAAAGTTACACTGACTGCCTCCTTTAAGCTGATCTTCGGAATAATGATTTTACTGGCTCCTCTGAACATACTACTCTTTATTTTATTCCTTGAAAACATACTTCCGGCATACTGGCTGATAACAACGCTGATTTATATTGTTCTTTTTCATTTTAACAATAAAGAAAAGGATAAAATCCTTGATGAGGCTGAATACATCTCTGATGAACTTGAGAAGATAGCCAACGTGTTTGAATACCTTGAGGGTTATCAGTATAAAAGCGGTTCGGGATTGGCGGAATTATGCAGAGCTTTCAAAATAAAAAAGGAACAGCCTTCAATACTGATTAACCAGGTTAAAAGTACTGTGGGTTTTTTAAGAATAAGAAAAGGCAATCCTTTCGTATGGAACCTGGTAAGAGGTGCTTTCCCCGCTGATTTTTATTTCAAATTGAAACTGAACAAATATAAACGGGTTATTGCATGTAAGTTTGAAGACTGGCTCGAGACCTGGTATAAACTTGAGGCTCTGTCATCTCTTGCTAACTTTGCATTTTTGAATCCCGGTTATTCTTTCCCAATGATAATAAATAATGATAAGGGAAAGCATATCTTCAGCGGTAAAGGAATGGGACATCCTTTAATCAAAAGCGAAAAGAAAATACCTAATGATTTCACTTTTGATCCCCGCGGAGAAATTGCGATCATAACTGGTTCCAATATGTCAGGTAAAAGTACATTCATCAGAACGATTGGAGTAAATCTTTCTCTTGCGTATGCGGGAAGTGTGGTTAATGCGTATGGGCTGAGCGTCTCTTTATTCAGATTATTCACATGTATAAAGGTAAGCGATTCTGTAATCGACGGAATTTCATATTTTTATGCGGAAGTTAAAAGATTGAAAGCCCTTCTTGATGAAATAGAAGGATCTGATTACCCGGTACTGTTTTTAATAGATGAAATATTCAGGGGGACGAACAATATTGAAAGATTAAAAGGGAGCAATGCATTCATAAAAAAACTTGC
This sequence comes from uncultured Bacteroidota bacterium, assembly GCA_963764235.1. Lineage (GTDB taxonomy): Bacteria > Bacteroidota > Ignavibacteria > Ignavibacteriales > Ignavibacteriaceae > DATFVA01. Next base: position 520,093 of record CAVXRO010000006.1, read on the forward strand.
TCAAACCAATGCAGTAGGTGCCGTAGCAACACATGACCTGGAGCTCGTGAGATTAGCAGAAGAAATTTCCAAAGTTCAGAATTATCACTTCAGGGAGGAGATAAAAGAGGGTAAAATGATTTTTGATTATAAATTAAATAATGGACCTTGTCCCACAACAAATGCACTTAAAATAATGAAACTTGAAGGTCTTCCTGTCAATTAACTATTCCATTTTCATGTCGCGGGTCATCAGGTCGGTTGCTGCCTTTACCGGATCTTTATCTTCAAAGAGTATTTTATATACTTCGGTTGTAATGGGAGTTTCTACGCTGTTCTTCTTTGCGAGCATTGAAGCAGACCGGCTTGTTTCAACTCCTTCGGCAACCATCTTCATCGATTTCAAAACCTGTTTCAGTGTTTTCCCGGAACCTATCTGTTCTCCTACGTAGCGGTTTCGACTGTGGCGGCTCATACAGGTAACTATAAGATCTCCCATGCCTGATAAGCCTGCAAATGTTTCAGGCTGTGCCCCCATTGCTATACCGAGTCTTGATATTTCAGCTATGCCTCGTGTCATTATAGCGGCTTTGGTGTTATCTCCGAATTTAACTCCGTCGATAATCCCCGCGCCTATTGCTATTACATTTTTAAATGCACCGCCCATTTCCACCCCGAGAATGTCGGTAGAGCCGTATACCCTGAAATAGGATGTAATAAAAGCACCCTGTATCGATTTGGAAGTTTCAGCATCTACTGAAGCGGCAACAACCGCAGTTGGAGTTCGTCTTGCAACTTCTTCTGCATGACTGGGCCCTGAAAGTACTCCTATCTGGTTTACATCAAGTGTGGGGATTTCATCCTTAAGCATCTGAGACATCGTCATAAGACTTTTATTTTCAATCCCTTTAGCTACACTGACGAGTATTGAATTCTTCAGGGATGAAGCGTCAGCGTATTTGATTACACTGCGCAGATACTGGGATGGAACTGCAAGAACAATCATATTCTGCTGATTTAGAGCTTCATCAAGATCGTGAGTAATTTTAATTTCGTCAGGAATCGGAATTCCCGGTAGGTAGCTTGGGTTTTCCCTGGTCTTTTCAAGCAGCTTAGCATAGCTTTTAACATATTCCCAGAGAGTAACCTTATGTCCGTTAAAATGAAGCAGAATAGCAAGGGTGGTTCCCCAGCCTCCGGCTCCAAGAACAGAAATTTTCATCAGAGGGATTTACTTTTTTTCTTAAAGCTTACTTTACTTTCATTTCCGTTTAGCAAACGGACTACATTCTTCCTGTGAGTGAAAATAACAAGTAGTGCAAGAAAAGTTACAAAAGGCAAAAGTGTATTGTAACCGGGTATGTTTACATTGAATAAATTTTCCCTGATTACAAGAGCAAGGGGAACTGAAATTGCCCCCAGTATTGAGCCAAGAGAAACATAACGTGAAATGGTAACTACCAGAACGAATACGCCTACTGCAATGAGCATATCTACGGTAACTATCATAATCAGTACACCAAGTGCTGTTGCTATACCTTTGCCTCCTTTAAAACCTGCAAAGATTGTCCATATATGTCCTATAACCGCTGAGATGCCGGCAATGATCTGGACAAGTGTAAAGTCATCAAAAGGAGTAATATTCTCGAAAGGGATTGAACCATAATGCAGCCTTGCTACAACGATAACAGCAAGCACACCCTTGAATGCATCTAGCAGTATAACCAGCAGACCGTGCTTCCACCCCAGGACACGCATAACATTCGTCCCGCCTGCATTCCCGCTGCCATGTTCCCTGATATCTATTCCTTTAACTGCTTTGGTGACAATAATACTGGTCGGAATTGATCCAATCAGGTATGACAGGATGACTATTGTAGCGAGTAAATACATTTAGTTACCATTAAAAAGAGTAAAAACTAAACTAAGGATAAAAGCCTTAATTTTCAATGAAATTTGAGTTTGAGACCATTTGATTCAATTATCGAACCAGGGATTCAAATAATTTAAAATCTTCTTTGGTTGTTACCTTGAAGTTAAAATTAGAACCTTCGGTAATATTTACTTTTCCACCTATCCGTTTTATCGGCATGGATTCGTCAGTCCCGTAAAAATTTTCTTCGTAAGCTTTCTTCATTGCTTTCATAATATCACGGTATCTGAATATCTGGGGTGTTTGAACGTAAAGTACATTTTCCCTGGAAATATATTCATTAACATAATTTCTACCCCGTATAAGCGTGTTGCTTCCCCGCACACAAACTACAGAATTTCCCTTCTGTTCGGCGGTTTTTATGGCTGTAGTAAGCACCCCGGCTGGAAGGAGCGGACGGGCAGAATCGTGTATAATTATAAGATCATCCGGAACTGCAGAAACAGATGAAAGTGCATGGTAAACGGAATCCTGCCTTTCCTTTCCTCCTTCTACAATTTGGTTAATCTTCGTTAACCTGTATTTAAGTTTGAGCTTTTCCAGCAGAGGGAAAAAACTTTTGTCGGCTGCTATAATGATTTCATTGACAAGCCTGTTTCGTTGAAAGGTCTCCAGGGAATAGACGATTAATTCTTTTCCTTTAACCTTAATAAACTGTTTCGGCTTTATGAATCCGCTGCGCGATCCTTTTCCGCCGGCTGGCACAATGACGATTTTTCTCATACTAACAGCATTGCGTCGCCGTAACTGAGGAATTTATAACTATCCTTCAGCGCTTTTTTATAAGCTTTCATTACCAAGTCTGTATCTGCAAAAGCACATACCAGCATCAGCAGGGTTGATTCCGGCTGGTGGAAATTGGTAATGAGCCTGTCGGTTATTTTAAAATCATAAGGAGGATAGATAAACTTATCTGTCCAGCCTCTTCCCGGTTTCACCAACCCGTCTGCAGTTATACTTGTTTCAAGTGCACGGCAGGTACTTGTTCCTACAACAAAGACATTATGCTTGCCTGTTATAGCTTTATTGATCTTTTCAGATGACTGGGCGGTAATCTCAAAAAATTCTGAATCCATCTTATGCTTGGTAAGATCTTCAACCTCTACCGGTCTGAAGGTTCCAAGTCCGATATGAAGGATCACAGGAACTACTTCCACACCTTTCTTTTTCAGTTTGGCGAGAAGCTTATCGGTAAAATGCAGTCCGGCAGTCGGAGCGGCAACCGCACCATCAACACGAGCATAAACCGTCTGGTAATTTTCTTTATCCTCGGGCACCGGTTCTCTTTTAATGTAGGGCGGAAGGGGGGTCAGGCCTATTTTCTCCACCGCGCTGAATACATTCCCGGGCTGGTTGAAGCGGACAGTTCTTCCGCGGGAAGTTGTATTATCAATTACCTCACACCAGAGCTTATCATTAAAATAGATTTTATTTCCGATCCTGACTTTCCTTGCCGGATCGACTATTACATCCCAGATGCATTCATCTGCATTCAGTTCTCTGAGCAGGAAAACCTCAATCTTTGCATTAGTTTTTTCTTTCTTTCCATACAATCTCGCCTGGAATACACGGGTCTCATTTACAGCAAGAACGTCACCTTTATGCATATAATCCGTAATATCGGAAAAGGCTTTATTTTCAATTTCTTCGGTTTCTCTGTTTAGCACCATAAGCTTTGCTTTATCTCTGGGAGAAGTCGGAAATTTAGCAATTGCTGTCTTCGGCAAATTGTATTTGAAATCTGATAATTTCATTCTTCATTACCTTTTATGAATTGATAAATGAGAGGGAGCGTCGGAGCTCCCTCCTTAATATTTATTATTTTTTCTTCCTTGTCGTTGATTTCTTAGACTTTGAAGCCTTTTTTGATTTGACAGACTTCTCGTTTACAACTGCCCTTGCGGCAGCTAGCCTTGCTATCGGTACGCGGAATGGAGAACAGCTAACGTAGTTCAATCCTGTTCTGTGGCAGAATTCAACCGAACTTGGCTCGCCGCCGTGTTCTCCGCAAATTCCAACTTTCAGGTCTTTCCTGGTTGATCTTCCTTTCTCAGTTCCCATTTTGACAAGCTGGCCTACGCCTTTCAGATCGAGAACTTCAAAAGGATCGTTCGGCAGGATTTCATTCTGGACATAGAGAGGGAGGAACTTTCCGGCATCGTCTCTGGATAGTCCGAATGTTGTCTGCGTTAAATCGTTGGTTCCGAAGCTGAAGAATTCAGCGCCTTTCGCTATCTCATCAGCAGTAACACATGCACGAGGCAATTCGATCATTGTTCCAACAAGATATTTGATCTTTTTACCCCGCTCTTTTGCTACATCATCTGCTGCTTTTCTGATAATCTTTTCCTGCAGCCTGAACTCATTTAAGTCGCCAACAAGAGGGATCATTATTTCCGGTTTTACCTTATATCCCTGGTCAACTGCGTCATAAGCAGCTTCAAAGATTGCCCTGGCCTGCATCTCGGTGATCTCGGGGAAAACAATACCAAGACGGCATCCTCTGAAACCGAGCATCGGGTTAAATTCGGCAAGACTGTTTATTTTCTCGGTAAGCTTTTCGAACGAAATACCCAGCTGATCTGCCAGTTCCTTAACATCTTTTTCTTCGTGAGGAAGGAATTCATGCAGTGGGGGATCAAGGGTTCTGATGGTAACAGGATAACCCTTCATTTCTTTAAAGATTCCCAGAAAGTCTTCTCTCTGCAGGGGAAGGAGTTCATTAAGTGCCCTTTTTCTTTCTTCAGTAGTTTCAGAAACGATCATCTTCCTGACACTCATGATTCTGTCGCCGCCGAAGAACATATGCTCGGTACGGCAGAGACCTATGCCTTCTGCGCCGAATGCAATCGCATTTGCCGCCTGATCAGGCTGATCAGCGTTTGTCCTGATATTTAATCTTCTCAGGTTATCGGCCCATTTCATAAGACTTGCATAAGTCTGGTAAACGGGTGAATCCTTCGCATCGAGAGTTTTGTTTAATAACACCTGGAGCACTTCTGATGGTTTGGTTTCAATTTTTCCTGCTATTACTTCGCCGGTTGTACCATCAATAGATATGAAGTCACCTTCTTTTAGCTCAATATTATTTTTTCCCTCAACGCTGATTGTTCCTTCTTTATAATTTATTCTAAGAGAGCCGCAGCCCGCAACACAGACTTTTCCCATCTGCCTTGCAACGAGTGCTGCGTGCGATGTCATACCTCCGCGGGCAGTAAGTATTCCTTCGGAAGCATTCATGCCTTTAATGTCTTCAGGAGAAGTCTCTATTCTGACAAGAATAACATTCTCACCCCTTGCAGCCATATCCTCCGCATCCTGAGCATTAAGCGCTATTCTACCGGAAGCCGCGCCGGGACCGGCATTCAGGCCTTTTGCAATAAGTCTTCCTTCATCAACAGCTTTGCGTTTTTCATCAAGATCAAAAATGGGGCGGAGGAGCTGGTTCAGCTGGTTAGGCTCAATCCTGGAAATTGCTTCCTCTTTAGAAATGAGTTTTTCCTTAACCATATCAACTGCCATCTTGATTGCAGCAAATCCTGTACGCTTACCAACACGACACTGCAGCATCCATAATTTCCCCTGCTGGATAGTGAACTCGATATCCATCATATCCTTATAATGCTTCTCGAGAGTATTCCTTATGTCGTCGAGCTGTTTGTAAATTCTGGCGTCATCTTCTTTGAGTTTTGCAATAGGCAGGGGAGTACGGGTACCTGCAACAACATCCTCTCCCTGTGCATTGAAAAGATATTCACCGTAGAAAACATTTTCACCCGCAGCCGGGTCACGGGTAAAAGCAACCCCCGTTCCCGAATCTTCACCCATATTTCCGAACACCATCGACTGAACATTTACGGCTGTACCCCAGTCGGCCGGTATATTGTTAAGTTTCCTGTAAACAATCGCACGGTCGTTCATCCAGCTTCCGAAGACTGCACCGATAGCTCCCCAGAGCTGCTTCATCGGGTCAGACGGGAAATCATTCCCGGTTTCTTTTTTAATTGCAGCCTTAAACTCTTCAACCAGTTCTTTCAGATGCTCAGTTGAAAGCTCCGTATCAAGTTTAAAACCATACTTTTCTTTTTTCCTGTCGAGGATAACTTCAAAAGGGTCCTCGGCTTTTTTATCCTGGGGTTTCAATCCCAGCACCACATCACCGTACATCTGAACGAACCTTCTGTACGAATCATAAGCGAACCTGGGGTTATTTGTTTTCTTAATTACTCCCTCTACTGTCCGGTCGTTTAGTCCGAGGTTAAGGATAGTATCCATCATTCCGGGCATGGATGCGCGGGCTCCGCTTCTTACAGATACAAGCAGGGGATTATCAGGGTCGCCGAATTTAGCTCCCATTTCCTTTTCTATTTTCTGCAGGGCTGTTTTAACCTGTTCGGTAAGTTCTTTAGGATATTTATTGTTGTGATCGAAAAAATAAGTACATACTTCCGTTGTTATGGTAAAACCTGCAGGGACAGGCAATCCTATATTAACCATCTCCGCCAGGTTTGCACCTTTACCTCCGAGCAGGCCTTTCATTTCTGCTTTTCCATCGGCTTTCTTTCCGCCAAAAAAGTATACGTATTTCTGTTGTTTGGACATTACTTTCCTCCAATCGATTTTATCGCTTTAATATTATTCATAAAAAATTTTGTTAATTAATACCTGAAAGAATAAAGTCTATAAATTCACTTTCGTTATCCATCCTTAATTCAATCTTCAAGAAAAATATATCAATATCATCAAATTCTTTAGCGAACTTTGTGAGCTTGACAGCATCCTTCTCGGTGGTAACTACCGAATGAGAATTTGTCGTATAAAATTTCTTCCTTATTTCCTGAACCTCCTTATTTGAATAATTCTTATGGTCTCTGAAGATCATCTGGTTTGATGTATCAACACTTGTCTGTTTCAGAATATTTATAAATGAGAACGGGTTTGCAACCCCGGAAACAACAAGGCTTTTCTGACCTTTAAATTCTTCCAATCCATATCTTGTACCATGCTTCACATCTCCGAATTCAATCGCTTTATAATATGCGGTAAATATCTTTTTACCTTCAAGGTACCTGCTGTATTCAGCCGGAATCTTCTTTCCCGTCGTAAACTTCTTGTTAATAATAACCGCATCGGCCCTTTTTACAGAGCTGAAGGGTTCACGCATCATACCTGTCGGCAAAAGCTGCTGCTTAAAAAAATCATACTCAGTAAGAAACCTCTGTTCAAATATTAAAAGATTGAGATCTCTCTTTATCCACCTGTGCTGGTAAGCGTCATCAAGTACTATAACATCAACACCCGTATTACTGATAAAGTTCTCCGCACCTTTTACCCGGTTTTCAGATACCGCGGCAGGCACATTGCATTCCATAGCGGTTATATAAATTTCATCGCCGCAGTCATTTACTGGGGCCAGTATATTTTTCCCGTCCGATACAAGAAGATATCCTTTTGTATTACGGCCGTATCCCCGGCTCAGAACACCGACATTCTTACCAGCCCGTTTAAGAAGGCTGGTTAGTGAAATTACAAGCGGGGTTTTACCGGATCCGCCGACTGATATATTTCCTACCGAGATTACCTTAGCATTTACACCCTGCGTCTTAAAAACATTATTATCAAAGAACCAGTTCCTGAGGTTTATAACCAATGCATAAAAGGGTATAAAAGGATATAATATCAGTTTTAATAATTTCACTATAATTCTCTTTCAGAATTTCTCTGCCAGAAGCTGAAGCTCATTGAGCTTATTTTCACATTTTTCAATAATTTTTGAAATTTCCTCCCTGCTCATATCCGGACTCACAAAAACAGGATCCGAGTACACTACATTAGCCCGTGTAAAAAACATAGGGATCTGAAAACTATCCCAGCTCTTAAGGAGTCTTTTCTTTTTGAATCCTATTCCAGCAAACACTAGCGGGAGTCCTGCTTTTTTTGCCGCAACCACAGCACCTGCTTTGAGCTTAAAGGGTGGTCCTTTCGGTCCGTCAGGAGTTATGGCGATTGAATAACCATTCTGCGCAAAGTCGACCATTAACCCCAGGGCCACACCACCTCCCTCACTGCTTGAACCTCGTAAGACTTTATATTTCCATTTCTTTAATATCTTTGCCAGCAGATCACCATCTTTGCTCTTGCTTGTAAGTCCTGCAAAATTTTTATTTCTATTCAGAAACCACGGAAGCAGCATTGTTCCATGCCAGAAGGCAAGAATATAATTTACATTTTCCCTCTCGAACTTATCAATGGCATCCTGGTTTATTACCTTGATCCGTAGTGATCTGCATAGAATATCCACAAGTTGAAAAAGAACATAATTTCCTGCAAAACGCAGTGTATCCTGTTTAGCTTTCTTAAGCTTCATTCAATAATGAGTAAATGATATCAGATGCTCTGCTGTGGGCGCTTTCCGAGCTCAGCTTCTCTCTTAATAGTTCTAATTTAGATTTTATATTATTATATAGAGATCTGTCAGTAAGAATTTTCCTGCATTCATAATATATTGTCTCTTTGTTAACGTCTTTCTGAATTAATTCAGGGACTACTTTTTCTCCGGAAATAATATTTGCCATTCCAATGCTGTCCACTTTCACCAGGTTTTTACCGATGAGATAAGTAAGCAGACTTGTCCTGTAAACAATTACCATCGGTAGTCCGAATAACCCCGCTTCAAGCGTAGATGTACCGGATTTTATAATCCCGAGTTTTGCATACTTCATCAAATCATATGTAAAACCTTTGACAATCTTAAAATTCTTTAAGGGGGTCATCCCGAATAACAAATTTTCATCAATATTTGTTGAACAGGCGGCAATCACCTGCAGATCAAATTCCTTAGCCAGCTTTTCAGCCGCCAGAATTACCTCAGGAAATATCTTTTCGACTTCATGTTCACGACTCCCGGGCATAACAAGAAGTATTTCCTTATCCGGCAGATCAAACTTCTTCAATAATTCCTGCCGGCTTAAAAATTTATACTCCCCAATCCTTTGAATCAGCGGGTGGCCGACAAGCTCTACATTCATATCATGGCTCTTATATAAGTCCTCTTCAAAAGGGAAGACAACAATCATCTTGTCAACAAGCTTTTTTATTTTTTTAATTCTTCCGCCTCCCCATGCCCATATCTGGGGTGAGATGTAATAAATAACTTTAACACCGGCACTTTTGATCTTTTTAGCAAAATTCAGGTTAAAACCGGGGTAATCAATTAATATGGCATATTTTATATTTTCTTTCCTGATTACGGCCATAAGTTCACTCTGAACACGCCTGATAAACGGAATGTGCTTTACTATCTCTGCAAATCCCAGGAAAGCCATTCTCTTTATGTGGTACAATATATTCATGCCGGCATCTTTCATCCTGTCGCCGCCCAGTCCGAATACATTTATTCTGTCATCAAGCTTTTTTAATTCTTCGATTAATACCGCTCCTATGTAATCTCCCGAAACTTCACCGGCAATCATCATTATATTTTTATTTATAGACTCATTCATATCATAATCTTCTAAGGACCCAGAGCAGCAATATTGTAATAACAACAAGAGAAAAAGCCTGAAGGCTTCTTCTTTCGGATCTCAGACCTTTCCTGATATCGTACTCAGGCTGTTCTATACTTGCTGCGCTGTATTTGGTAAACCGTGGAATAAATCGTGGAACATTTTTCTTGTAATCTTCATATTCTTTACCAAAGGTTTGTTCGAGGTATTTTTCCTCCTCCTGTACGATTATGTAATACTGAAGAGAGAAAAAAATAAATCCTGCCATCTGCAGCCATGGAAACAATGCGAAGGACATAATGCCCAGACCAGTATACATCAGAATATTTCCCAGATATAAGGGATTCCGCAGGTGAGCAAAAGGTCCGCTGACGATCAGGTATGTACCGCCGACATTTCCGGTTGTTCTCGTTTCGCTTCCGGCCCAGCTTACACCCCAAAGCCTTATTGATTCACCGGTAACAGTAATCAGAAATCCTATAATCAGACTCCAGATATTGGGATATGCAAAGATCAGCATAACAACAACGAACGGGATAGGAGTATAGCTGCGGTATTTGAAAAAATTGGAAGCGAGTGACATTAAAATTCCTTATTCCTGAATATAAATTTCACGTCTTTTAAGTTCGGCCTGATGCCTTTTCTTCAGTCGTTTCTTCTGCCTTAATATTTCCATCCTGTCAACAATATCCTGAAAATCATTGAAAGGGAAATAAGTAACCCTTTCTCTTTCACAATATTTTAACAAGTCATCCTTGGCAAAAATGAAATCACAGAAGTGCACAGTATATTTATCTGAGTTGCCATCTCCTATGAAAACGGTATATTCATCATCTGAGCTGTTATTTATAATATGGTTCCTTTTGCAGTTAGCTGACGTTGTGCATCCAGAGTCATAATACGGGAAAAGCGGGGTCAGAGTGTTATCCTTGTTTAACCTCAGTTTATTTGAATATACTTTTAGATGCTCCAGTTTCTCTCTTTTAAGTATTAAATCGATATAGTAGTCAAATCCATCACTTAGAATAAATAACTTGAAATTATTTTTATTACAGTATTCAACGAAGGAATGGAACGTATTATCAATCCCTATCTGAAGGATAAACTCATCAAGTTCCCGCTTATCAATATAATCGACAGATTCGCAGAGTTTCAGCCAGCAGTCTTTTGCAGAAATTCTGTCGCTAAGCAAATCTTCTATAATCTTGTTAACAATTTCGGCATTTCCGAATTTTGTAAATACCGCATCGCCAATATCTTTCCTGGTAATCGTCCCGTCAAAATCAACAAATATTTTAAATACTTTATCCATTCTTTACCATTTTAGTCAACACCATTTTTTTAACCTCAACAATACTGCCGCTCTCAAACTTGTAAAAATAAATACCGGGCTGCCTGTTGTTTGCAAGGAATGTCACGGTGTTCTCACCGGCAGGAAACCTGTTTTGAATCTCATCTATCTTTTCAATATGATTATCAAAGAACTCAATCTTTACATTAGATTCCTCCGGCAGATAAAATTTTATGATAGTAGAATCAGAGAAAGGGTTGGGATTATTTTGAGTAACGATTATATAATTTGCCGACTCAAGAAAAGTAACCCTCGAGATGTCAGAGGACTGTGTATTTCCGGAATTATCAGCTAAAACAACACGGTAATAAAGAGTTCCCGATGTATCAGGTTTATCATAGTATTCATAATAGCTGGCCGACGCATTGCTGTTTGAGTTAATTGTAACTAATTTCTGCCAGTCGGTATTGCCGGTATCAATCTGCATGCACCTTTCTATGTCGTAGGAACTTTGAGGTACTTCATTTGCAGAATACCATGAAATCTTTATAGAGTCGGAAACTATTCCTGTGTTGAAGCCGATGACCTGAGATACAAACGTTCCCGTGCTGAATATCTTCTGCACATATAGCCCGTTCCTGCTGTTTCTTTTTTCTTTAAAAACAGCAATTGAACCGCCGTTTCCGTCAGGGAGTAAATTGAGGTAGCTTTTAGGAGTATTAAAATATGAACCAATTGCGATACCGGTACTATCCCACATGAGGCGGCCCTCTGCAGATACCCTCTGCGAATAAATATTGCCTGTTACAGAAGCAGTTCTGCGGTCAAGCCAGGATATGATCGCCCCATTATGCTCATCTGGAATTAGTCTTTGTCCAAACTGATCCCCGTTCATCCTGATTACTGGAAGTCCTCCCGTTGCCCATTGAGGTTTACCAGTCCTGTCATATTTCTGAATATAGATATTACGGTCGTTATTTATTTCATTAGTCCAGGATAAAATCAGAGAATTACCTGAGGTTATCATCTGGGGCATTGACTGTATACTTTCCCTGACAGAACATACCTTGCCGTTCTTACCCCAGAGTAATTTACCTCCGGGATTTATAAGCTGATGATAAACAGCTTTGGTTTTTTTCAAAATCTGGTAAGCGATATAAATGTCCCGTCCGGCGTTTATTGCAGTAAAGGTTATAACATTAAGATTATTGTCAGTAACTAAGATCGGTTTTTTCCCCCACAATGCTCTTCCGGTTCTGTCATAATGCTGTGATAATATTTTTCCCCGGCTTCCCGAACTTTCAATCCAGAAAACATATACTCCGCCTGAATCATCAGCCAGAACCGAGGGGGTAAGCTTACTGTTTGGTGAAGATGAAACAGTTATGCCAGTTGAATCTAGCAGGAACCTTCCGTCCGCCGAGATTTTCTGAAGCATAACATGGGAATTAAAAACCTGGCCGGGTTCTTTTGACAGATAGGTTATAAATACTTCATTCCGTGAATCAGCACATAGAGAGTAATCGCTTATTTCCTTTTCCTGTCTGTTAATTTTTTTTCCTTCCTGGTTCCAGAGATTAGTGCCTCCGGAATTAACTTTCTGAACGAGAAGATCTCCTGTTTTTGATCCTGAAAAGTCTTTCCAGGCAACAACGGCGGCATCCCTGCCTGCAGCAATGGCAGCAGGGTTATCCTGATCCCCGATCCTTTCGGAAATTCTTTTTCCATCTGCTCTGAAACTTATATCACCATTGGGTTCTATATGCATAAAACTAACTTCATTCTGTAAACCTGTTACGTTGTCCTGCCAGAAAATAAAGGCGCCGCCGTTCTGATCACCCACAGCCGAAATATTTATCGGATCGTTAAGGTCAAAAGCGATCTGTGTATTTTCAGCAGGATTATTGGCCCACTGTGCAGCTGCTTCATTAAGAGGAATGAAAGCTAAGTACAGAATAACGATCAGGAGAAATTTCATTATGCTGCCCGACCAGGAAAGACCCGGATAGGAAGAATGAACGTCAGGCCCTTGCAAAATTCAAGTCCTCATTGAATCTAACACTAACCAGCTTTGAAATTCCTTCCTCCTGCATTGTTACGCCGTACATCGTATCTGCCGCTTCCATGGTGCGTTTATTATGGGTGACGACTATAAACTGGGTGTCCTTGCTAAAGTCGCTTATTATTTTTGTAAACCTGTCAATATTTGCATCATCAAGAGGAGCATCGATTTCATCCAGTATACAGAAAGGACTGGGTTTTACCAGGTAGATTGCAAACAGCAGTGCTATTGCTGTCAGGGTTTTTTCACCTCCTGAAAGCAGGTCAATTGATGTTGGACGCTTGCCTTTCGGCTTGGCTATTATTTCTATTTTAGCTTCAAGCGGATCTGCATTCTCTTCTATCCTAAGATCAGCCTCATCACCAGGGTTAAACAACCCGCGGAAAATATTTATGAAGTTTTCCCTGATCTTATCGAAAGTATCCTTAAACAGCTGCTGAGCTGTCGTATTTATTTCCTCTATGGTTTTAATAACATCTTTTTCAGATTCTATTAAATCATCTCTCTGCTTAGTCAGAAATTCAAGCCGCTGTTTCTCTTCTTCGAACTCAGAGTATGCAAGCAGATTTATGGGTCCCAGATTTTTAACCTGCTGCTTAAGCGAATGAACCTCTTCAGTCCGTGATTTAAAATCGAACTCTGCCAGATCATCAAATGCTTTTTGCTCAATTTTAACAGAATAGTTTTCCTGGATGTGTTCCACAAGGTTGGTAATTTTAATCCCGAACTCGTTTATTTTAATCTCGCTGGTGTGCATAGCGTCAGAAACCAGTTCACGTTCTTTCCTGTAAAAATTCTGCTTTTCTTCAAGATCATTTATACGGTTCTGTATTTCAATGTAGGCTGAATCAAGTTCATCTTCTTCTTTGATCAGAACAGCTTTTTCACCTTTGAGACTATCAGTTTCATCTGTTTTTTCTTCAATTACAGCATTTAAGGTTAGTATTTCCTCTTCGAAAGAGGATATATCAGCTTCTCTTTTAACAATTGTTTTCTTTATCGTTTCGATTGAATACTTTGCACGGTCAATCGCATTCAATGTATTCTTTTTTTCTCCAAGCAGCCTTTCCAGTTCCAGGTTCAGCCGATTCTGGTTTTTAACAAGCTCCTCAAACTCTCCTCTTGATGATCTGAAATCCGCTTCAAGATTCTCCCTGGCCTCATCCGATTTTAACTTTTCTTCCTGCTGTTCCTCAATAAGCTGCTGGAGGCTGTTTTTTTCTGTATCAAGTCTGTTGGAATCTGCCGCGAGCTCCTGTATTTCTGTTCTGGCTTTTTCAATGTCATCAGCAGCTTTTTGCTTTTCGAATTCAAATTGGGCAATCTGTTTTTCTACATTCGATAAATCGTTGACAATCATCCGTCCCTGTTCCGAAAGAACTTTCAGATCGATTTTTTCAATCAGTCCCTCAATATCAGAGATCTTATCCTGCAGTGCGTATAATTCTTTTTCTTTCCTCGGGAGTTCCTGCTTCAGGTTTTCCAGCAGTTTCATCCTACCGAAGAGTGAATCATCAAGACGGGGAGCGGAACCTGCTTCGATTAGACCGGTACTTGATATAAAGTCGCCCTGGAGAGTTACAAAATTGAAATCGGCATATTTTTTTGAGAGGTTAAATGCCGTTTCGAGGTCTTCCACTATTACCGTATAATAAAGAAGGTTCCTGAAGAAAGATTCCCATTTGGGATCTGTCTGAATCAGCTCATATGTCCAGTTCTTAAATCCCTCTTCTTTAGCAAGCTGTTTTCTCTTCCTGTTAAGAGAGAAGTCTTTAAGCTTATCGAGCAGTCTTTTCTTTTTGTCACGGCCGGTATCTTTCACATAAAAAGCTGCCTTGCCTATCTCATTTTCACGAAGATAGTCTATGCCGTTCATAAGGTCATCTATAGACTCAACAAGAATATTATTAATATCACCACGAAGAGACGCTTCCACTGCAAAACGATATTCATCTGAAGTATTTCCTATATGCGCCAGGAGGTTTTTATCACCATTTGCCCAGTCATCATTTTCCAGCAGAGCTTTCGAACCCTTGGAAACACCTTCGAGGTTATCAATGAGTGCCTGGATAAAATGTATTTTTTCGCTCAGCGTATTCAGGTATCCCTTGCCTTCAAGCCCTTTTGTCTTAAGCGATGAAAGCTCCTTTTCAAAGTCCTCTTTTTCTCTCTGCTTGCGGGAATAGACCTGTTCGGATTCTGCGAGCTTACGTTCCAGTCCGGTTTTCTCATCACCCAGCTCTTCAATAAATCCCACTGTTTTTGCTATGTTTCCTGTAAGTGATTGAATCCGCTGATTGAGTTTATTTATAGCTTGATTCTTTATATCAAGTGTCTTTTCAAGGTTCGACAGGTCATTTTCCCTGCCGGTAAGTTCTTTGTATTTTTCGAGCTGAAGCTCGGCCTGCTCCCTGAGTTTCTCACGTTTTTCCTCTATAAGCTGTCTTAATCTTTGAACCCTGTTTTCAATACCCGCGTTCTCATTTTCTTTGTTTCTGAAATCGCTATCGAAATCCGCAATCAGCTTTGTGCTTTCAGCTATAAGTTCCCCGGCCTCCTGCAGGCGGGTATTTAATTCAAGCAGTTCCTCTTTATATCTTTCAATATTTTTTTCAAGAGAAGTCTTACGTTCACGTGATATAGAAAGCTGATTTTCTGTTTTGAATATTGTTTCTGTCTTTGCAGTTAATTCGGCTCTTTTATTCTTAAGAGCATTCTCAGCCGCAGTAAGATTAAGTTTTACAGATTTCAGTTCATCATTAAGTTTAGATAGTTCCGACTCAAAAGAAATTTTCTTCTGCAGGTTTTCTTCTTTTGAATTCCGCGCTTCCTCTTTCTGCAAAATGAATAGTGCATATTCCCTTTCAGCCAGATCAAGTTCAAGCTCTCTAAGGGCTGAAGAAATCCTGTTATACCTGTCGGCTCTTTTGGCCTGTCTTTCAAGTGAATTAACTTTCTTCTGAATTTCTGTAACTATGTCATTTACCCTTGTAAGATCGGATTTTACCTCGTCAAGTTTTCTTAATGCAAGTCTTCTTCTCAGTTTATATTTATTTACCCCGGCAGCCTCTTCAAACATGGTGCGTCTCTCATCAGCTTTATTGCTGAGGATAGTCTCAACCATTTTCAGTTCAATAACGGAATAAGCATTAGCGCCGATACCGGTATCCATGAACAGATTGGTGATATCCTTAAGCCGGCAGATGTTTTTATTAAGAAGGTATTCGCTTTCACCCGAGCGGAAAATTCGCCTGGTGATTGTGACGTCTGTATATTCAGTAGGCAGGATGCCTTTATTATTATGAATGGTCAGAGAAACTTCCGCCATTCCCATCGGTTTTCTTACCGAGGTTCCGTTAAAAATCACGTTCTCCATCTTATCGCTTCTGAGAGCACCGCTTCGCTGCTCCCCAAGCACCCACCTTATAGAGTCTACAATATTGGTTTTACCGCATCCATTAGGACCAACGATGGATGTTACACCCTCGTTAAAGCTGACATTTGTCTTCTGTGCAAACGATTTAAAACCAAGTATTTCAAGTCTGGATAAATACAATCTTACGCCTGACCGTTAAATTGGATAAAAACTAGTTTCATATAATCAATTACAGAATTTGTTATCTGGTAATAAAGTATAAAACCTCCCGCTATTAATAAAACCAGTAATATGCTGTAAAAATAGACTGTCCCGGGGTTCACATCGAAGATTACATAAATACCTTTTATCAGCCTGTAGAAGGACCATAACAAGAACAAAATCAATCCTGCATAGATATAGGCATTAGCAACATCTGCCGAAAGCATACGATAAAGGATGATTCCTACCGGGATGAGCAGTACCATTGGAAGGAGAGACCAGATGGTTGTATAGTAAATACTGGAGAAAAAAACTTTTGTTCTTACAAAGAATGATGCCGCTTTGATTATTATTGCAATAAGTGGAACAAATATTATAAAAATCAGGGTGAGCCAGACAAGAGAAAGTACGGGATGCCATGAAAGGTAGCTGAAGGTTGAAAGCAGTTTGGGACTTCCGAACGCAAGCAGAATTCTTTCAAAGAAAATATTATCTCTCAGGAAGAAAAGTAAATTACTGATTAACAACGCCAGTATTGCTGCAGTTACAAATCCCAGTATTGTTGAATGATACCCTGACATTATTCTCTGGTCGCGTACATCAGCATAAAAATTATAGGGGCGAAGCAATGCCCGAGATGAATCCTCACGGAATTTTCTTCCCGAGTTTACCAGTACGCCCATTATCAGTGCGAGGAATAATCCGAATATAATAAACACCATGGGGGCATTATCTTTTTTACTCCCTATGGGGATAGTTACTGCTTCAATATTATGCAGTTTTGCATAAACCACCTTATAAGCCAGCCTGTTTGTATTACTGTTGGAAGCTGCAATGCCGATATTATATAAATTTTCTTTGCTGTACCCGTTTATCAGTGAAGGGTAGTCACCTTCGTAATCAAACATCGAATTGATGAAGAAACCTGCCAGGTTGGTATTCGCCGCATAATTGATTACCTCTTCGAAATACTTTGCCTGCGCCTCGTAGGAATATTTATTTATATATCCATCAGTATTTCCCGCATTGACCGTATATGTCGCAGAACTTATAAAAACCTTTCCCACGCCGATACCCGTTCTCAATGTATCAATTGATTCTGAAATGTCATTCACAGGTGTAGTGAACAGCTCAATGCCATATAGATCAAGACTATCTGCGGTTCCGATATTGAGATCTGCGAAGGAAGCATATGAGAGAACGTCCCAGTTGCTCTTTAAATCATCATCAAGCCTATTAATAAGCTGGATGTGTGCATCCAGTTCAGGAAGATAACCGCTTCCCAGTCCTACCGCAGCAACCGCACTGTATTCTCTGTATCCCCGTATAAAATTCAGCAGGAAGTTTTTGCTTCTTTCGATAAAATTACTGCTCTGTGCAAGTGCTTCAGGAATAGAATTAATCGGCAATTCTATCAACGCAAGAAGTCCATACCGTTCACACAATTTCAGCAGATAAGGATGGGGAACAACTTTTGCGAACCTGACAGCATTGAATCCTGTTTGTTTTATTAAGCTTATATCCTTTTCCATATCATCATAGGATTCAAGGTTTCCATATTCACCGTTTGAGGGCAGATATGTAACACCTTTCAAATCAAACCCGTCCCCGTTAAATATAAGCGAATCTTTTCCTGTTGTTAATGAATAAACAGCGGCTGTCCTGCGGGATTTATCCAGAAGATCATCCCCCTGCCATAATTCAAGGGAAACAATATATGAAACAGGGGTGGAAGCCGACCAGAGCAAAGGCTTGCTGAGATCCAGCTTATTGCTGAAAATTTTATCCTTATTAGGAATAAGGTTGAATTTTGTTTCAACCTGGTTCTTCAAAATACTGCCATCCGGCGCGGTAATGTTAACCCTGTATGTAAGTTCATTATCTGTGTTAAGACTGTCGGCCGGGGTTGAGAACTCCTTATCCTCAGCCCTGCAATTTAACTGCATCGAAGCACTTTTAGAGCCTGGGTAATACTTATAGGAAATATTTATATCTCTCAGGAAGATATTCGGAATGAGATGAATGTAAACATCACGGATTATTCCCCCGTAATTATGCGGGAATAAAAACCTCTGTTTGACAGGAATAGTATTTTCAGAATCGAGATTGTAATAGAGTTTTACTGAAAGTACATTGCTTCGGTCCGTATTAAGTATATCTTTTGGAAGGTCAACCTGGAACGGAAACGCTCCTCCGGGATGCCTGTAAATAATATTTTTGTTGACGGAGATATCTGCCGAGTAATTTATACCGAAGAATACAAGCTTCATCTGGTACTTCTTAAAATTATCAGGGGAGATCGTAAAACTCTTCTCGAAAATGAGCTCACCCTCACCATGGAAAACTGAAGGGACGGTTACAGAAACTTTTTGTGCTTTTTCATCTCCCGCAGGATGAACTTTCCATGTCCCGTTTAAAGGAATGATTTCACGTTTTGAGGTTATATCAAAAAACAGGGAATCATTATCGGCTATCCTGTAACCGGGTAACTCCTTAAATACAATCTGGGCCTGAGAAAATGGAAGAAAGAGAGAAAATATAATAGATGTGAGGAAAATATATTTGGGGAATCCCATCCGAATCAGTTATCCTATTTATATTCAATTAAACTTACAAATATACGTTAGAAACGAGGGGAAAGCAATGTAAATTTTACAGAGTAAGAACTCAAACCAAAGAAAATTCGAATTCTTAAAGATTTAGTTTATAAGCACTTACGTCGATTCAATTATACTTATGAATGAATCAGCTTTGAGGCATGCCCCGCCTATTAGTGCACCATCAATATCCTTCCGGGACAGTAGGTCTCCAGCATTATCCGGTTTCACACTTCCGCCGTACTGGATAATAAGATTTTCTGCAATCTCAGGTGTAAAATCATCCTGAATGTAATTACGAATATATTCATGCATTTCATCTGCCTGTGCGGGAGTCGCAGTCCTGCCAGTGCCTATTGCCCAAACCGGTTCATATGCAATGATGATCTGCTTCATTTCATCCAGAGAGATCTGATCCAATCCCCTGGAAAGCTGGGTTTTCAACACATCCTTCTCCTTTCTGTTCTCCCTTTCCTCAAGGGTCTCACCAACGCAGAATATCGGTTTTAATCCTGCTTTCAGGGCAGCCTTGATTTTTTCATTGATCAAACCGTCAGATTCTTTGAAGATTGTTCTCCTTTCCGAATGACCGAGGATTACATATTCGCAGCCGACACTCTTCAGCATCTTGGCTGAAATTTCACCCGTATAAGCACCGCTTTCCTGGAAATACATATTCTGCGCCCCAAGTTTAATGGGCGTATCTTTAATTAATGACGAGGCTTCACTAAGGGAGGTAAAAGGCGGGCAGATAATAATATCACAATTGAATTTTTTCCCGCTCAGACCGGATGTAAGCCTGGAAATTAGGTTCTGGGATTCTGAGAGATCATAGTACATTTTCCAGTTTCCGGCAATAACTTTTTTACGCATTTCTTCCTCAATCAATTTTACTTTGTCTGTAAAAGTAGTAAAGAGTACGAATTACTTCAAACATTGAATAGAATTTGTGAGATAACTTTTATTTTTTAATCCTTTGAATAATTATATTTTTAAAAGAATGAAGCTGAAGAATATTCCGCGGCAGGTTTTAATTTTAAGTCTTATCAGTCTGTTCACGGATATAGCGAGTGAAATGCTGTATCCTGTCACTCCCATTTTCCTTACTGCTGTTCTCGGCTCATCTATGGCTGTGGTCGGAATTATTGAGGGAGCAGCTGAGGTCACAGCAGGTTTATTAAAGGGTTATTTCGGAAGGTTATCGGATAAATTAGGAAAGCGGTCTGTTTTTGTTGTACTCGGTTATTCTCTTTCCGCACTATCAAAACCTCTGCCCGGTTTATTTCCGGCACTTTCCGCGGTAATCGCATCAAGGATCAGTGACAGGGTCGGAAAAGGAGTACGTACAGCTCCAAGAGACGCCCTTCTTGCAACTTATGCTGAAGGTCAGACAGGAGCCGTATTCGGATTTCATAGGGCGATGGATACCCTTGGCGCCGCACTGGGTCCTGTCGGAGCCCTAATCCTTCTGCATTTCTTCCCGGGAAATTATACCCTGATTTTCCTTGTCGCATTTGCGCCATCTGTAGTAGCAGTAACATTCACCCTTTTCGTAAAGGATAACCCTGCATCTTTTAAAAAGGTTACAAAAAGAAATTATTCTGAGTTCTGGAGGGCTGCACCTCATCAGTATAAAATAATTCTTTTATTAATTACTCTATTCTCGCTTGTAAACAGCAGCGATGTTTTTCTAATACTGAAATCGAAGGACATTTCAAATTCAGCTTCTCTGGCTATATGGGGTTATATATTTTATAATCTGATTTATGCGTCTGTTTCTTATCCTATTGGGAGGTACTCAGACAAAGCAGGGAAGAAGCAAGTATATATTGCAGGGTTATATATTTTCGCGGGGGTATATCTGGGCTTCGCACTTTTTCCTGATATTTATTTTATCTGGCTCTTGTTTGCATTATACGGGATTTATGCCGCATCAACCGAAGGGGTGGCGAAAGCATGGGTGTCTGATTTGATACCGGATGAACAGCGCGGATCAGCGATAGGACTTTTAACGATGTGCTCGAGCCTGTCCATTATGTTGGGTTCATTTTTAGCAGGATTTCTCTGGGATGAGTTCGGCTCTTCTGTTCCTTTTATGCTTTCCGCGGTTGTAAGCACTCTTGTTGCAACCTTGTTTATTATAATAAAGAAGAGAGATCAAAAATAAAAGAGGCTGTCTCAAAAGTTGTTTTTGTCAACCTGAACTTGCCTGGCCCGCTTCAGCGAGTATCAAGTTCTGATTTCAATTCCAGATAAAATCATTAGATTCCGAAATGAACCTGCCTGCCGGCAGGCGGGTTCGGAATGACATTTTAGAGACTGCCTTTATAAAGTAATTTATAATGTGCTAAAACTTCAGCGGTTCATATTCGTCAAAGAATGATATGCCTGCTTTTTTAACAGTATCCTGGTAATGCTTCCATCTGGTTTCAAAAAAATCATTTACCCTTTCTACCATTGTCTGTAGTTTTGCGTCTGCAAGAAGCATTGCAGCATCAGCAGTCCTGCCGGGAGCTTCATACGATGAATTCACGTATTCATACACAGATGACAAACGGGAACTGACATTGTCCGGATTATCTTTTATTCCCTGAATTTCCGGCTGGTTTATCAGCGCCATCAGACTCTTCAATGAATCCTTTACAGCTTTGGATTCCTTCTTAAGACTGTCTATCCAGGCACCTTCTTTTTCCTTTGCCCTTTGTTCTATGAGTCCGGTGGTTTTTTCTGCTGCCCGTATTCTGTCAGCAGCTTTTGTTGCAGCTGCAACTTTCTCCAGTATTTTATCAAGATAATCACTTTTAGCTTTCAGTTCTTCCAATGAAACATCTATACGGTGATCAGTTATTACTCTGGTCATTGTTGAATCGGAATGATTGCCGCTTATTACCTTTATCATATACTTTCCCGGTAGTACAGCAGGACCGCCGTATTCATGTTCCTTCTCAGGTTTAATAGTATAGGGCCATCTTACCCCCTTCCTGTCATAATTCCAGTAGATTCTGTTTAATCCGGATTCAACTTTTTCTTCAAGGGTTCTGATTATTTTCCCATCGCGGTTGATAACCTCTACCTTAACGCTGTCGCCTGCCGCTTTCCCGTTCTTTTAAAGTATCTTCGCTTTCATCAGTATTTTTACGGATGGTTGTATCAGGATTTACGATGAAGGAAATCATAGCTCCCGAGGGCCGGTTGTCTCCCTTGAAATCACTTGCCCCGGAGAACACGGGCCCGGGCCCTTTCCAGCGGTATATTTCATCTGCAGACTCAGGAACCGGGAACAAATAAAGGGAATCATTTATAATCTTTTTATTTGCGGCAATTTCCCTTAAAGGTTCAATGTTGTCAAAGATATAGGCGGCCCGTCCGAATGTACCAATAATTAAATCATTCTCCCGGGGATGGATCTGCATATCCATTGTAGAAACATTAGGGTATCCTTTTGTCCATTTATTCCAGGTTTTTGCTTTATCAAAGCTGACATATAACCCGAATTCAGTACCGAGGAACACCAGGTCAGGCCGTACAGGATCCTGGATCACAGAAAGAGCATATCCGAATATTGAATCCTGATCAGCGATGCTTTCCCAGTGCTTACCGAAGTCTTCTGTATAATAAACGTAGGTATTCCAGTCATTCCTGCGGTGATTATCAAGTACAACCCAAGCCTCGGATTCATGGTAAGTTGACGCTCTAACCTGTGGAATCCATGTCCCCCCCGGAACACCTTCCAGATAAGGGGATACATTTTCCCATGACCGGCCGCCGTCTTTAGTTAACTGAAGGTTTCCATCATCAGTACCAACCCAGATAATGTTTTTGTTTAAGGGACTTGGATCAATTGCTGCAATTGTTGTAAAATTTTCGGCATCAGTTACATCATAAGTCAGCCCGCCGCTCTCGTTCTGTTTCTGTTTGGAAGAATCATTCGTAGTTAGGTCAGGGGAACTAATATCCCAGCTATCACCCCTGTCGGTGCTCTTCAGCAGAAACTGGCTTCCATAATAAATCGTTCCTTTGTCAAAAGGATCCTGTGCGATTCCCGCATTCCAGTTAAATCTCAATTTAATAGTATCCGGATCAGGCGGGCGTATGAATTTAGCCTGACCAGTAAGTACATCATATCTGACGAGGTTGCCGCCCTGTGACATCGAATAGCCATATCTTGAATTTGCGGGATCCGGCACTACATCAAATCCGTCACCAAAGCTCACCATCTGCCAGTACACATTTGTAATTCCATTCTGACTGAGTACCCGGGATGGTCCCCTCCAGGATCCGTTATCCTGCATTCCGCCATAGACGTTGTAGGGATAATCCATATCATAGCTTATATGATAGTATTGAGCGAGGGGAAGATTCTCAACAAACCGCCATGTTTTCCCTTTGTCGTGAGAAATGGCCATACCGCCGTCATTGCCGTCAATAAGAAAAGCAGGGTCTTCAGGACTTATCCAGAATGCATGATGGTCGGGATGGATCCGGTTCCATGATACAAGGATCTCAAAGGATTTCCCGCCGTCCTCGCTGACAGAAACTTCTGAATGAACATCATAGATCCTGTTCTCATTTTCAGGGTCAACCACTATCTGTGCATAATAGAACGGACGGTCGCCTACATCCTTATTATTTACCATTTTCCATTTAAATCCGCCGTCATCGGATCTGTATAAGGCATTCTTTTTTGCTTCAACCAAAGCGTAAACTACATTTGGATAATTATTGCATACTGCGAGTCCGATTCTTCCGAGATCACCTTTCGGCAGTCCGTCTTTATCTGTTCTCTTTACCCAGTTATTTCCCCCATCGAATGTTACAAAGAGGCCAGACCCCGGTCCGCCCGACTCAAAGAACCATGGCCACCTTCTGTATTCCCACATCGCCGCAAATAATTTGTTTGGGTTTACAGGATCCATGATCAGATCAGCTGCACCCGTTTTTTTATCGACAAATAATATTTTATTCCATGAAGCACCGCCGTCGGTAGTTTTATATACACCTCGTTCAGCTGTTGAATCCCATGCAGAACCAATGGCTGCAGCATAAACAGTATTGGAGTTCAATGGATCAATAATAATTTTACTGATATTTCTTGTCTCATCCAGTCCCAGGTGCTTCCAGGATTTTCCGCCGTCTATGCTTTTATAAATACCGTTTCCGCTGGATTGACTATTTCTCGGGTTAGCTTCTCCTGTACCCACCCAGATTACATCAGGAATTCTTTGATCGACTGCTACCGCACCGATTGAAAGAACCGGCTGATCATCAAACACAGGATCCCAGTCGACCCCGGCGCTGGTCGACCTCCACAATCCACCCGAAGCCGTACCCGCATAAATTATGTCGGTATTCCGCATTACAACATCAAAAGCGGTAACCCTGCCGCTCATACCGGCAGGACCGATACTGCGTGGTTTCATACCTTTTAGTTTGTCCATATTGATTTTTTGTGCTGAGACCTGAGAGCTGCAGTATAGAAGCATAATAAGGATGGAAATACCTGAAGTAATAAGATGTTTTACATTCATCATTTCAGAAGCTCCCGCTTATGTAAGAAATAGAGGCATGACATAATTGTTACCTTTTATTTAAAGTAAAATATGCAGAATAAATCGTAAGATAAACTAAATATTGATGGACGGCGGAATATTTTATCTCAACCTAATCAGGATCAGTTTCCTTTTTACAGCCCCATCCTGAGTGTACTGATTTGGTTTTATTCTTTCCGAAGGCAGGAGGCTTATAGAAAACTGTGACTCCTGATTCCATTCCCGTCTTCCGATAAGCCCCAATTGTTGAACAATCACAATTATTTATCGCTGCAGCTGCAGGCTGCTTATGCCGGATTTTAATCAGGTTATTAACATATGGTTTCGTCTTATCGATATCATAAACTGAGATAGTTATTACAGTGAGGGTGTTTTTTTTGAGCATGTTGAATGCATTTTCTGCAAAAGCCCGGGCAAATGAGGAAGGTTCATAATTCTTAATATTAAGGTTTTTCAGGAACAAAGAATTCATTTGTGAAAGGTGGAGATTCTCAGGTGAGGCAATTATAAACCTGGTATAGGGTGAAAGAAGACGGACCATTCCGGGAGTACCATTATTGCAGGTCGAGAGTACGATTAGATCAAACCGGTCTCCTGCTGAAAACCCTTTAATAGCTTGTTCAAAGAGGTGGTCGTTAAAAGGAATCTCAGGATGAGTAATATTGTAGGGGTTTATTGAATTCTCCTCAGGGATTTCATGTCCGTAATAAAGCAGCATTTTTATTGTACTGTCTTTATCTTTATCTCTGTATTTTTCATATAAGTTTCTTTCGGAAGTAAATGCGGAATCAGTTTCATCTCTTTGATATGAATCCTCTTTGATTCTCTTCCCGTTTTTGAAATAATAGCAATGACTGTCATCCTCGGGAAAGAACAGGAATCTGGAAGCTGTCCCCTGGTGAAAAATAAATACCTCGGCATTATCAAGACCCTCGGCAGCGTCGAATGCCTGGCTTAGAATTTCCTTATCTGCATTATGCGGGGTTCCGGAAGTATCGTGATAAAGGTAGTCAGCATCACCATGAATAATATAAATGATGGAATACGATATTTCTTTTCCCGGGGTTTCCGCGGTAAACACTGTAAGGGAAATGAATAAAATTAAAAACAGATAAGATTTCATAATATAAAGCCGGTTATTCAAACCGGCTCATTATTTTATAAGAGAAGGGCGACTAATATGATTATAAGAACAAGAGCGATCACGCTTATGGTTATATATTCGGCAGATTGCTCAAACTGCTGCATAGAATAGTTCGCAAACTGGTTAAGATTTGCATCAGCCACTTTATCATAACCATTCAATCCGTTTAATTCATTTTTCTTTTCACGGATTTTATTTTTGAAATAATTTATTCCTTCACGATCATTTTGAGACAACGGCATTTGCCCGGCAGTATTAAAAGCTTTCAAAAGATCATCAAAAGAATTGTTCAGTATCACTCTTTTCTGAGCGGGATCCTCCGTCTGCTTTACCCGCTGGTTAACCTTATTGAAATAATCCTTCAACTCCTTCTGAGTATCGTCGTTCCCTGCAAGTGCTGATCCGGCAAGGAATACTGTAAGTAAGAAAAGTATCACTATCTTATGTTTGATCATAAGAATCTCCTTTTTTTGTTGCTTTTTCATAGGCAGAATACGAAACTAAATAAATGAGAACTGTGAGAACTGACACCCGCTTATTCTGTATCAAACAGTTTTAGTCAATAAAAATCCTTTGGGTATTTGTCCAGTTTGTTTTAAGTTAAGCCAAAACGATCCGCGAAAACTTGCGGAAGAGGTTCTGATTATAAACTCTTCCTAAATTATTAAATAATTATAAGGAGTTAAGCTATGAACCTTATTGACCGTGCTAAAAACATTCTCTTAAGTCCCAAAACCGAATGGGATGTAATCCGCTCCGAATCATCCACTCCCACTGAATTATTTTCCCGATATGCAGTTATTCTTGCCGCCATCCCTGCTATTGCCGGATTCATTGGGTACTACCTTATCGGAATATCCCTTGGTACATTCGGCTCGGTTCGTCTTGAAATAGGGACATCCCTAACCTGGGCTATTCTTACTTTTATACTTTCTTTAGTGAGTGTTTATGTTCTGGGCTGGATAATTGATGCACTAGCCCCATCATTCGGATCTGCAAAGGATTTTATTTCCTCCCTAAAAGTAGCTGTTTACTCAAGTACTGCAGTTTGGGTAGCCGGAATATTTCATATTATTCCCTCATTATCCTTTCTTACCGGTATCGCCGGCATATACAGCCTCGTGCTTCTATATATGGGACTTAAACAAGTTAAGATGACTCCTTCTGATAAACTTGTCGGTTATTTTGTTGTAACCATTATTGTTGCCCTGGTACTCTATTTTATTATAGGAGCAATAATAGGTTCCATAGTATTCAGGGATTATTATTTTAACGGAGCAATGTAGGGGTTAAGGCAATTATGCCTGGCACCGAAATTAGAATGGCTGTACATTTTCCTGGGTGAATGCAAACAAAATATCAACGGCCGATCAGTACAAATGGGCTCCATTCGAGCGGGTAGGAAAAGACCCCCCCTTTTATCAGGTCCAGTTTGGCTTTCCTTAATGCAGAAGAATAATCCATTCCGTCCAGAATATTTTTATAAAACAGGATCATTAAAACGGAAGTAGACTTACCATCTGCCTGCCACAATGATATCACAAGGTTATCGGTCCCGGCATAACGAAAGCCCCTTGTTAAGGCATAAATTCCTTCACCTTTTACAATTGTACCAAGACCGCTTTCACAGTCACTCAACACCAGGAGATCGGCGTTCAGATTAAGGTTAAAAATATCACCGGTATAGAGAGTACCGTTGTTTATTGTATCCCTTTCACCTCCATAAAATACCAGGCTTGAAAGTTTAGGGTGTTCTTCATTTATAAAGCCCTGTGCAGCAAGGTGAATAAATTTATATTTGTACATCTTTTCTGACCGCAGTGCAGATTCAGTTGAAGAATTAGTTAGGTAAAGGTCAGAGGGATAATTATGTTCTTTAAAAAGTTCTCCTATTGACCTGACCTCTTTTTCGGTTCCAGGAAGAGCAGGTGCAAAACCCGCGTATGACATCAGGGAGTTATTATTGCGATGGAGCAGACTTTCCTTTAAAAGGAGCGCCGAATAATGATAGCTGATCTCATATTTTTCTATAAGATATGGAAGATGTGAAAAATCACCATCAAAACGATGGGGCTGCTCTTCTGATAACAGAGCTTCATACGGAAGGTATGAAAGAATATAGTCGGGAATTATATAAAGTTTTTTTTTATCTGTAAGAAGGCTTTCAACAGGTTCAATTAACCTGGAGTACAACTCCCACGCAGATGATAAATAGTTTATATAGTTTAATTTCGGCAGTGCCTCCCTGAACTTTCTTACCAGGTCAAAAAAGCCCGAATCACAATTTACAGTAACGGCATTTGCAGAACTTTTTGTGAGTGTGAAGATTGTGATGCTGGAATCCCCTGTGAAATATTCTAGCACTGCTTCGTCGGGGGAAAGAAGTTGTGTGATCTCCCGGGTAGAGGAAATTTCCCCAGGGTATTTTAATCTGTAATAATTAGGAAAATACTGCTCCAGGTATATCTGCAGCTGGTTAAACTGACGCTGAGTTTCAAAAAGCAGCCTCCTGTTATTGCCGATTGCCTGCAGATCGTTCGATTCTTCCGCCTCTTCCTGCTTTGTATGATACAGAGCGAGATCAATCCTGAGATCTTTCTCTTCGGTAATAATGCTGTCGGGTAGTCCCGCGAACTTACGCGCATCTGATTCTGCTATTGCCTCAGCTATGATACCGGCTTTATTACGTTCAGAAAACCTGAATGCAGATTCAATATAACCGGGATCATTCTTCAAACTGTAAAGTTTAAGTGCCGTAAGAACACCTTGCTTGTTAACCTCATATGCTTGTTTTGTGAGCATTAGCCTGGATTCTTCCCCGCTAAAATCTGCCTTAAGTTTCTCTATCAGCCCGGAAGCCAGATTAAATGCATCCAAAGCTTTTTGAAGAGCGGGTACGTCGCCTGAATTTCCTGACTCCTGAAAACAAGCGTTCCCTTTTCCGATCAGTGCTGATAGAAGCTGCTCCCCGGAGGGGAATTTATCTAGATAATCGGGATCCGGAACGGCAGGAGTATAATCAGGCCAGACCACATAGAGTGCCGAGTCATAATATGCCTCTGCAGAAGGAAAATCCTGTTTCTTTACCGAAAGATCACCTGTGTACTTATATGCTTCCGCTAGTCCCGGATTTGAGGGATCGATTTTTCTGTAAATAGAAACTGCTTTTTTAAGAAAATATGCCGCATTATTTAAGCCGCCCATTTTTACGAATATATTTCCAATTGCGGCGTAACTGGAAGCTACATCGCGTGATTCCTCCCCCGCAAAATCTCTTCGTATCTGCATAGCTTTATAATCACATTCAAGAGCCTGGTTATAGTTACCCGTATAACTATATTTATTCGCAAGGTTGTTGTAGCTTATAGCTACATAAGGATGACCCTCACCTAGCTTATCTATCCAGATCTTCAGGGCTTTTTCCTCATACTGGATAGACCTTTTGTAATCTTCTTTTAAGAAATATACATTAGAAATATTCGTATAGCTGTTGGCAAAATACGGATTGTCTTTTGTGAGCGTGCTGTCCCATATTGAAAGCGCCTTTTCAAAATACTGAAGAGCTTTCTCATAATCCCCCGTACGATAGTAGATTAATCCGACATTTTGGTAACCTTTGCCGGTATTTATATGTTCCTCGCCGAATACTTTTTCATTTATATCCAGCATATCTTTATAATATTTGTATGC
The DNA here is from genome assembly GCA_963764235.1 of uncultured Bacteroidota bacterium. Taxonomy (GTDB): domain Bacteria; phylum Bacteroidota; class Ignavibacteria; order Ignavibacteriales; family Ignavibacteriaceae; genus DATFVA01. The sequence continues at coordinate 549,420 of CAVXRO010000006.1, forward strand.
TTTGTCGTAGTTCCCCTTTTCATAGTATATTGTTCCTATGCTGTTATAAAGCTCCGCCCGAAGTGAGTCCTGATTCTCCTTTAAATAACTTACAGCGTCCAGCCCGTTGTTAAGATGTGTAAATGCCTTCGCATAATTTCCAAGGTACCTGTAATTGATACCTATATTTTTCTGGCAATCAATGAAATTTTTCCAGCTTTTATATTTCTCATATATGGATGATGCCTTCTCATAGTAGAAGTTAGAGCTATCGTACTGAACATCCCTCCAGAAATCGTCAGCTTTTTTATATAGCTTTTCAGCTTCAGTCGAGTCAACCGGCTCCATTGAAAATATTCCGTAAACCGGGAATAATGAAAAAATTAGGACAATAATTATTACGTGTATATGATTCTTCATTTTGGGTAAAACTGAACCTGAGAATGATAAATAATGTAATTTTTCCATATATCATTTTCAACCAATATATAAGCGCCTTGCATAAAGTTTCAGAGTACGGGAACTCAGAGATAAATAAATGTGTTGTCCAAAATAAGTCACCTATAGATTAACTAATTACAATCTGAAGCGGATAGGAAATTACCATCCAGTAGGTGAACTATGTTTTGATCAATTAAATAAACCAGGAGATAGTATGAAACTTAAATTTATTTCTTTCGCTGTCGTGACAATAGTTTTTCTGCTGAATTTTTCTATTTCTGCTCAGACAGCCAGAGTGCAGGTGATTCATAATGCAGCAGATGTAGCGGCAGATCCGGTGGATATTTATCTTAATGGCACTTTACTTCTTGATAATTTTGCATTCAGGGAAGCCACACCATTCATTGATGCACCGGCAGGTGTAACCTTGAATATAGGTGTAGCACCATCAACAAGCAGTTCCGTAAATGATACACTGGCAAACTTCCAGGCTATGTTGGCAAATGGCGGAACATATGTAGTGATAGCAAACGGAGTACTTGATCCGAATTCATATGCGCCAAATCCTGACGGGAAGAATACAGCTTTTACATTATTTATCAAGTCGATGGCCCGTGAGTCTGCCAACGGGAGTGGAGTAGATTTCTTCGTCGTACATGGATCGACTGATGCACCCGCAGTAGATGTAATAGCACGTAATGTAGCTACGCTGGTAGATAATGCGGCATATGGAGATATTACAGATTATATAAACGTACCCGCGGGAGATTATACACTTGATATAACCCCGGCTAATGATAACAATACAATAGTAGCATCTTTTGATGCAAATCTTTCAGGACTGGATGGGGGAAGTGCAGTAGTATTTGCATCAGGATTCCTGGATCCGTCCATGAATCAGAACGGAGAACCTTTTGGTATTTTTGCAGCTCTAAGTGATGGTACTGTAGTTAGTTTCAGTACGGTTACTTCCAATGATGATAACAGTACGTCTGTCCCGATGAAATTTGGCTTGCAGCAGAATTATCCGAATCCATTTAACCCTACGACTAATATATATTTCAGTCTTCCTGAACAGCAGTTAGTAAAGTTAAAAGTATATAATGCAATCGGACAGGAAGTAGCAACACTGGCAAATGAAGTAATGAACCAGGGAAATTATTCCCTAACATTCGATGCGAGTAATCTTTCGTCCGGCGTTTACTTTTATAAAATCCAAACAGAAAACTTTAATGAAGTCAAGAAAATGATACTTGCTAAGTAACCCCGTGAAAAATACGTTCGTTATGAGTCCTGCTCCGGCAGGACTTTTTTTTGCTCTGATGTGAAAATTTTACTCCCTTATCTTACTGATCAACCGGAGTAGCCGGAGCCAAGGCATTGAAACTTATTTGACAAACTGTATAATATTAAATTGGAACACTGCCATTTTGCCATACTATAAATTTTTTCAACAGCGGGAAATTGCGATTTTTTGTAAGTTTTGGACTTTCTCATTTTGAGTTCAAAAGGCGGATAAAAGGCGGATAAAAGGCTCACAAACAATAATAAACAAGTAGTCTGCCATTTTGTCATACTTGTTGAATATTTAAACAGGTATAGAAGATATTGGACCTCTGTTTGAGGAAACATAAATTACAAAAATTATTTATACGGCAAGTTTTGCCGGGCGAGAATAATAGAGTTGATTGAATTACTGAATAGGAGTAAGTTTAATATGTGCCGTTATAACCCTACGGCACAAGTTCAGGAGTACAATATTATGGGAGAAATACTTTATGAGATATCCGGCCTTCATTCTCACACTTCTGTTCGTAATTTCAATTTGTAAAAATAACTTCGCACAGGGCGAAGCTGCTGTGCCTTTTTTATTATTACAGCCTTCTCCTTCTTTAGCTGCGATGGGACAAACAGGAACAGCACTTCCTACGAACGATCCTTTCGGATTCATCTGGAATCCCGCCCAGCTTGGCTATACAAGCCGGCATACTAATCTTTCTTATATTTTTTATCCATCCAAAATTGACTGGATTCCGGCTTTCAATGCCGATCTTGAATTAAAAGGAATGGCTTTTAATGCGGGGTTTAATTTAAAGGACCTTATCAACTTTCCTTTAAGCGTGGGATTTGGATATTCCAGGAATGAAATTGATTATGGAAAATTTTATTTCAATGAAACAGGTGGAACATCCGAACCAAAGGATTATTATAATGCCTATTCGCTTGGGGTCGGTGTTGATTACTTTGTTCAGTTCAATGCCGGATTTACCATAAAAAATATCACCTCAATAATTTCAAGCCAGCCAGTAGGAGAAGAACAAGGAAGAGGAGAAGCTGAAAGAACTGTCACGGATTTCGGACTTCTTATAAATGTCCCGGTAATAAAACTTATTGATCCGGACTTGTACTTTGGGCTTGAAAAAAATAATGAGCTATTACCTTTCTTCAACCTCTCTGTTGGTTATTCCAAATCAAACATAGGAGATAAAATATATTATATAGATCCTTCCCAGGCTGATCCTTTGCCGAGGATAGACAGGCTTGGATATGGAATTAATACCGGTATTGATCTAGTCTCGGGAGATTTTCGGATAAATACAATTAGTCTTTCTTTTACGTCAGAAGCGGAAGATATATTAGTTGCAAGAGATTCTATGGGACAGTCATCTTACCAATCTACGCTAAGTGATCTCCGTTTCTGGAAGAACATAGTTAATATAGAAGGTGATGAAAGAATTGTTTCCCACGCAGGGTTCAAAATTGATTTATTTGAAACTATCTCATTCAGTATGGGCCATTTCTCCGGCCGTGGTTACCAGGATACTAGAAAAACTGATGGTTATGAAATTAGAGCGAAAGGATTATTTAAACTTTATGCTTTGTGGGCTATAGCTCCGTTTACTGATTTTCTCAGGGATCATGTAGACATAGCCTATTACCATACTACCTTCTTTTCGGGGGACCCGTTTGAAACAGAGATGAACGGTCTTGCCTTCTTTTTTTCAAACCTGGAAAATCTTTTTTAAGGAAATAAAAACCCCGACAGCAAAAAACTGCCGGGGTTAAATCTTTAGGCGCAGGATTATCTTAATGGTTAAGATCAATCACGCCGATATCAGTATTATTACCTGCAGTTACATCAACGTTAGTTACAACCGTATCAGTATAAGCAATGTTATCGGGATGCACATGTACGTCGTATGTTCCGGCAGGAAGCGCCATCAGGCTGAAAAATCCTTCAGGATCGGGAAATGTGGTTACAGTATCAGTTCCGGCTAATGTCCATACTAGTTGCATCGGCATCCACAGGAATAACCTGCCCGGAAATCCTGCCCGAAATAACCATCGGCATTACCCTTATTACAGGATTCATCATATACTGGCCGTTCCCGGTTACATGAATAGACCTATCAGCATTGAAATCGAGCAGCAGTTCATAAAGGTTATCGGGTTCGATATCAAATTCGTGGTTAAGTTTTACACCTGTCTGCATCCCGCTCGGGATAGTCAGCGGGAATGTTACACCATTTACAACAACATTGCTTCCATCACCGAGGATAAGACGTATCTGTGTATAATGGCCTGCGGTAAGAAAGGTATCACCCAGCACTACGCTGGCACCGTTTGTCAGCTGAAGAAGATCATAAGTATGAGGCACAGGATTTATCACCATCCAGTTCCCTTCTGAACTATCCGCCATATGAACTTCCACACGGTTTACAACGATATTAACTTCGTCATACAGTGCGGGCGAGTCGACCATCGAAATCTTCAGCTGTCCCTGGCCGGGAGTAGGATTAGTTGAATTATCTTCAGAACATCCTGTATAGAGAAAGATAAGAAGTACAGGAATTATATAGATTAGTTTTTTCATTATCGCACCATTCATTTTATTGATGTATTTTAATGGAGAGTTATTTTATTATTAATATTGTATAGGGTTAATGTTCCCGCTCACTATGTTTTGCATGACAGTAGTGTTGAATTAATTGAATCACAACAATATTGCAGAAAATATACCAGAAACCTTAATTCAGTGCTAGTAGCAAAAGAATCATGCTTTTTGTCACAAAAAAAAGAAAAATATGGTTTGTTCAGGCGCGTTCTGCTGTATCAGTATGAGAAGTTGAAAGGAAAAAAGTTGATGATAAATATTCGTTTATAAATAAGTGTCATCTTCGTCCGTCAAATTGGTCATAGAAAGAATCCTTCTTATAAATGAGGATGAAAAATATTCATCATTAAGCAAAAAAATCGTACATCAATAAACATAGACTGATAATAAGTGCAGAATTTAATTGTAGTTGCAGGTTTAGTCGCGCCTGTATTTCTAATCGTTGCCCTCGGATATTTATTAAAAAAACTTGGGATGATAAATGACAACTTTGTCAAACTCTCATCCAGGATTGTTTTTTCGGTTTCACTTCCGGCGCTGATCTTTACTGAAATTTCAAAAACCGATTTAACCAGTATACTTAACCTTGAACTTATCGGGTTTGCCTACGCCGGAACACTTGTAACGTTCTTTATTTCCTGGATTATTTCTATTCCATTTGTTAAGCCGGCTACAGACAGGACAGTTTTTATTCAGGGCAGCTTCAGAGGAAATTTTGCTGTAGTGGGACTCGCTTTGATTGCCAATGTTTATGGTATAAATAACCTTGGGAAAGCATCGCTGCTCCTTGCCTTTACAATACCGATTTATAATACTCTGTCTGTTATTGCATTGACGGTCCCCCTCCGAAAAGAACGTCAGACGAATATTAGTCACACAATAATTGAAATTCTCAGGAACCCTCTTGTCCTTGCAGTAGTTTTTTCATTACCCTTTTCAATCTTTAAAATAGAACTTCCTTTTATAGTAAACAGAACTATAAATTACCTGGCTGCTCTTGCACTCCCTCTTGCACTTCTGGGTATTGGAGGATTTATGAATTTTAAAGAGATAAAAAAGGGTTTCTCCCTGTCTCTATATTCCACTTTTCTGAAACTGATTGTATTTCCTTTATCAATGACTTACGCTGCATTTCTTTTCGGATTCCGGGGCTACGATCTCGGTATTTTGTTTATACTTTTTGCCTGTCCCACTGCTATTGCCAGTTTTATAATGGCTGAGGCCATGGGATCAAACAGTAAGCTCGCCGCGAATATACTACTTATGACTACTCTGGCTTCTCTCATCACAATTACACTCGGGCTTTTTATTCTTAAAGAATATAATCTTATCTGATTTCTTTTTTAAAAACCAAACACTATATTCTCATCATTACAACAAATCTTTTTCAGGGAGAGGATTCTTTATGGAAAAAACTGTAAGCGGATTAAAAATTATAATTGACAGAGATATGTGCATCGGTACTGCAAACTGCATCAGGGTTGCAGGAGATGTTTTTGAACTTGATAATCAGAAGATTGTAACCTTCAGGCCGGATTTAAAGGAACCGGATCAAAAAAATTTAATTGAAGCCTGTTCCGTTTGTCCTGTTAACGCTTTAACTGCTATTGACGGGGATGGAAAACAGATAGTACCCTAATTTGTAGCATTAAACACATATACAACAGTAAATAATTATTGTTTAAAATTGAAATAACGGGAGGTGCAGAATGGATGAGAAAGTATTAACCAGTGAGCTCATAAATTTACTGAGTAAGGAACAGGCGCATGTATCCCTTGAGAATTCGTTAGAACGTTTGAATACTGAGAACCGGGCAAAGAAACCGCAAAAGGGACTGCACTCTGTCTGGGATGAACTGGAACATATCAGGATAACTCAGGAGGATATATTAAAATATATGACAGATCCGGATTGGAAATCTCCTTCCTGGCCTGATGAATACTGGCCGGAAGACAGGGAAAAAGTATCTGATGAGGAATGGAATAAATCTGTTGAACAATGCATTTCTGACAGGGATGAATTGATAAAAATTATAAAAGAAAAGGGAGGTAATATTACCGGCAATATCCCTCACGCTGAAGTTCATACTTTTCTAAGGGAAATGCTGATTGCGGCCCAGCATAATTCATATCATATTGCACAAATTGCACTGATCAGAAAGATGCTTGGCAATTGGCGTTAGCTTATCCCGGTTTCTTTACAGTGGAACATCGTCATCCTTTTAATTAAATTCTCTTATGTTTGAAGCAATAAAAAGCCGGAAGCTCAAAAAAGAACTCAGACTGCTTGACGTTTACGCCATTGCAACCGGTACAACTTTGAGCAGCGGTTTCTTCCTGCTGCCGGGACTGGCGGCTGCAATAGCCGGACCCGCAATCGTTTTAGCCTACCTTCTTGCAATTGTTCCGCTCGTTCCTGCAATGTTTAGCGTAGTAGAACTGGCTACGGCAATGCCGAGAGCCGGAGGAGTCTACTTCTTTTTGGACAGAACACTTGGCCCTGTTTTCGGTACAATCGGAGGTCTTGGAACCTGGTTTGCCCTAATATTAAAAGTATGCTTTGCCTTGATTGGAATGGGCGCATATATTGCCCTATTCATTCCATCGGTTTCTATAATACCAGTAGCAGTGACCCTGGCTGTGTTAATTGGAATACTTAATTTATTCAGCGTTAAAGGCAGCGGCAAGCTCCAGATAATCCTTGTTTTAATCCTGCTCGCGATACTAACGTTGTTTCTCGCCGGGGGAACACCGGAGATAAATTATTCCAATTTTAAAGGATTCTTCAATCCCGGTTTTAGCGCAATATTTTCCGCAACAGGACTGGTTTATATCAGTTACGTAGGTATCACTAAAGTTGCAAGTTTATCTGAGGAGGTAAAAAATCCCGAAAGAAATCTTCCACTGGGAATTTTTCTCTCACTCGGTACTTCTTTCTTTGTATATGGTTTAGGCACCGTTATAATGGTTGGGGTTATCCCGATCAATGAACTTATAGGTGATCTCACACCGGCGGCCACAGCCGCTGAAAAATTTGCTGGTAGAACCGGAGTCATTTTAATATCAATCGGCGCAATTATTGCATTTATTTCAGTAGCAAATGCCGGTATTCTAAGTGCGTCGCGCTACCCGTTTGCAATGAGCCGCGATCGCATTATGCCGCATGTTTTTCAACGTCTTTCACATCATGGGATACCATATATATCAATAATTTTAACTATCGCTATAATAGTTGCAGTCATAGTATCCTTTGACCCTACAAAGATTGCAAAACTTGCCAGTGCATTTCAACTTCTGATGTTTGCATTCGTTTGTCTCGGTGTAATCGTAATGCGCGAGAGCAGGATCGAATCCTACGATCCCGGTTACAAATCACCATTATACCCATGGATGCAGCTGGTCGGTGTTGGTGCTGCTGTTTTTCTTATTTTCCAAATGGGATGGCTTGCGATCTCTTTTTCATTAGGACTGATTGTTCTTGCAGTATTATGGTACAGGTATTTTGCTTACGGTAAAGTCCAGAGGCAGGGAGCGGTTTATCATATTTTTGAAAGACTCGGGAGATCAAGATATACAGGACTTGACAGCGAGTTAAGAGGGATCCTTAAGGAAAAAGGTTTAAGGGTAACCGATCCTTTTGATGAGATTGTAACCAGAAGCTTCGTCCTTGATATAAAAGAAAATACGGAATTCAGTGAGGCTGCAAAACAGGCAGCTGTTTTATTTTCGCAAGCTGTTTATGTTGATGCCGATGTACTGGCAAATAAATTAAACGAGGGAACCAAAATAGGTTTAACTCCGGTAACTCATGGAATAGCATTGCCTCATTTCAGACTCGATAATATTACACAGGCGGAGATGGTGCTGGTTCGAGCATTAAATGGAGTTCACATAAAGTTTAATAACCCGATAACAGGAAAGCAGGATGATGAGGCTGTGGTTAAAGCTCTGTTCTTTCTTGTCAGTCCTGAAAAAGATCCTACGCAGCACTTAAGAATACTTGCCCAGATTGCCGGCAGGGTTGATGATGATAATTTTGCTGAAGAATGGGAAAAGGCACGCAACGACCAGGAGCTCAAAGAGGCCTTGCTGCACGATGAAAGGCTGCTGCTGGTTCATATTGACCGGCATGAACCCTCCTCCTTTATGATCAATAGGGCACTTCGGGATATTCACATCCCGAAAGGCTGTCTTGTCGCTTTTCTTAGGAGGGAGGGGGAAACTATTATCCCGGATGGAAACACTCTATTTATGGATGGGGATAATCTTACTGTAATAGGCGATCCAAAGAGTCTTGAAGAATTTAAGAAGCAAATTAAGGAATACAGAATATCGAAAAGAATTCTGCCCTAAATGTGAGCCGCCTAAATTCATCTGCCCCTGAAAATTCCTCACATTCCGGATCATAATTTAAACCTGTAAGCTGATCAGATGTCTAATTATAAATAAAAGTTAAAACCGGAGAAGAGATGAGTAAGCTATTTATAAGTGTGGTTTTTGTTTCAGCTCTGCTGTTGACAGGCTGCAGCAGCACGATAGAAATGACAAGTATGCCTGTGCCGGGCAGCATAAATATTAATGGAGATACGGCTGACTGGGGAACAAACCTGAAATATATTCCTGATGAAAAAGCGGCTGTCGGTATATCCAATGATAATAATTATTTGTATTTATGCTTAACTACTGGCGATATGAGTAAAGTTATGCCTATGTTCGCAGGAGGGTTCACGGTCTGGCTGGACAATGAGAACAACAGTGACGCTGTAATCGGGGTAAAGTATCCCCTGCATAATATTGTAAATGAATCACGTATCATGGTTAACCCGGGCGAGTTCAGGGAGAAGGGAAGGGGAATGATGATTTCAAAAATGATTAAGAACCAGAATGAAATAAGAATATTGAATAAGAACAATTACCCGGTGACGGTGATATCAACTTCAGACAGCAGCGGACTTAAAGCAGCAATAGGCTATAACAACGATCAGTTCATTTATGAGCTAAGGGTTCCTTTGGAAATTGATGATCAGAATAAATACGGAATTGAGGCAAAGCCCGGCGACAAGCTTCTGGTTAAGCTTGAAACTGAAAAACCTGAAAGAGATAACTTCGGCGGAAGGGAAAGAATGAGGCCTCCGGGAGGTGAGATGGGAGGAGGTTTTCCGGGAGGGAACAGAGGTATGAGGCCTGGCGAAGACAAGGATAATTTCTTTGAACCGATCGATTTTTCTCTTGAGGTTACTTTACATTAGGTTCGTTTAACATCTGTTCTTGATGCTTCCAGGGCTCTGCCGTTTTTTCCGGCTGCACTGGATTCAACCGATTCTATCAATTCGCGGATATATACATTTCCTTCAAACTCGCCCTGTTTAAGCAGTTTGATTTTTTCCTGCCTGGGTATTTCATCAACAAACAGAATTATGAAAGCTTTCCTGAGCAGGGAAATATCAGCCTGACTGAAATTTTTTCGTTTCAGTCCCTCGGTATTTATGCTTCTTTCCCTTGAGGGATTACCTTCAAGTATAACGAATGGAGGAACGTCTCTGTTTACTCTGCTCATAAAACCTATGAAGCAGTTCCGGCCTATCGTCACAAACTGGTGAACACCAACAAGTCCTCCTAAATAAGCAAAATCATTAATGATAATATGACCCGCAAGCTGTGTTCCGTTAGCGATAATTATATTGTCGCCCAGCATGCAATCGTGGGCGACATGGGTATAGGCCATTAAAAGATTATTGTTCCCTATAATGGTTTTACCTTCATTAGCAATTGTTCCCTGCTGAATGGTAACGTACTCTCTGATCGAATTATTATCGCCGATAATAACTTCTGAAGGTTCACCTTTATATTTAAGATCCTGGTTTATGTTCCCAACCACTGCTCCGGGATGAATAACATTTCCGCGTCCCAGCTTCAGGGGACCATAAAGAACTGTATGATCCTTTAAAATACAGCCGTCACCTATTTCAACTTTCCCCCGGACAACACAGTAAGCCCCGATCTCAACATTATTTCCGAGTGTTACTTCTTCATCTATGATTGCTGTAGGGTGAATGTTCATTTCACTTTTTAATTTTACTACTGTAAAAAATAATGAATATTTGAACAAATTGGGGTAAATAAAAAAGGCCCATCGCAATGACAGGCCTTTAATTCATTTTTTATACATTTATTCTACTTCCGGTTTTCCTCTCAAAGAATCCCAGATCATATAGACGCAAAGAAGAGCAAACATAATTAATGCAAGCAGTTCCGCCGAATGCGATTCAGCCCATTCAAGGTTAACCCAGTTATACCCGAGATATCTCAGGAATGCGCTTATAACACCCATCAACGCGCCGCCGGCTATAAAACCGGAAGCGATAAGTGTACCGCGTTCTCTTCTTGCAGTATTAATTTTTTCATCTTTGCTCCTTGTCGATACGAAATGTGCAATCAATCCTCCCACAAGCAGCGGCGTATTGAGCTCGAGTGGAATATACATACCAAGAGCGAATGCCAATGCAGGAACTCCGATCATTGTAAGAACCAGGGCTAGTATTGCCCCGACAATATAAAGCATCCATGGAGCAGGCTGCTGAGCCATCAGCGGCTGAATAACTGCCGCCATCGCATTTGCCTGAGGTGCAACCAGGGCTCCTTCTCCCGTAAATCCGTAAGTCTCGTTTAATATCATTATAACATATCCAACCGTTAAAGCTGATACTAAAACACCGAGGAATTTCCATCTTTCCTGTTTATAGGGTGAGGTTCCCAGCCAGTATCCGATCTTAAGATCGGTAATGAAACCGCCTGCCATGGAAAGAGCAGTACAAACTACACCGCCTATGATCAAGGCTGCAACCATTCCTGAATCCCCTTTCAATCCGACCGAAGTAAGGATAATGGACGAAAGAATCAGGGTCATCAAAGTCATTCCGCTTACAGGGTTGGTTCCAACTATAGCTATTGCGTTTGCTGCTACGGTAGTGAACAGGAAGGCGATGATCATAACTATGAATAATCCTGCAAGTGCCCATCCTATATTGTGAACAACCCCGAAATGGAAGAATACAAGCAGAAGGACTGCTGTTGCGATAACACCGAATACGATTATTTTCATCGACATATCCCGATGGGTCCTGATATGTTCATCCTCTTCTTTTTTCTTTGCGAAGAGTTCCTTAAACCCCATCGTAACGGCGCCTCTGATAATTTTGGAGGAACGTACAATTCCTATAATTCCTGCCATTGCAATACCGCCTATACCTACGTGGCGGATATAGTTCCGGAATATATCCTCAGCACTCATCTGGTTTATGAGTTTTGTGACCCCTGATCCCAGGGGAACAGCAAGATCTGCACCGATGAATGACACTACAGGTACAAGGAGATACCATGATACAAATGAACCGGCACAGATAATGGCCGCGTATTTTAACCCAACTATATAACCTAATCCCATTACAGCAGCGCCGACGTTCAGTCTGAATACAAGCTTAAATTTATCTGCAAGAACTTCACCGAAACCAACTACTCTTGTTGTAAAAGTTTCGCTCCACCATCCGAATGTGGCAATTACGAAATCATAGATACCGCCTATTAAGCCTGAAACCACAAGTACAACTGCCTGCTTGCCGCCTTTTTCGCCTGCTACAAGTACCTCGGTGGTGGCTGTTGCTTCAGGAAAAGGGAATTTCCCATGCATTTCCGCCACGAAATATTTCCTGAAGGGAATAAGGAAAAGGATTCCTAATATTCCGCCGAATACTGATGCAAAAAATATCTGGAAGAAATGAGCCGGGAGATTCAATATATAAAGTGCGGGGATAGTAAAAATAGCTCCTGCAACGATCAAACCTGAATTTTGTCCGATTGATTGTATAATTACGTTCTGTCCAAGCGCGCCTTTCTTCTTGAAGGCAGCCGAGAGACCAACGGCAATAATTGCTATGGGTATGGCTGCTTCAAAAACCTGTCCTATCTTGAGTCCCAGGTAGGCGGCTGCAGCAGAAAATAATACCGCCATCAGCAAACCGACAATGACTGAGTACGGAGTTATCTCCTTCGGTTGCTGACTTGCTGTCATTATCGGGACATATTCTTCTCCCGGTTTCAGCTCGGTATATGCATTCTCCGGGAGACCTTTAACTTTTTCCATTTGTTCGCTCATAAGATATTACCCTATTTAAAGTTTATTGTAATTGGTAATTCATATTCGGTCTTGTTAGAAGCTGAGGATGTAAAGGTTACTGTACCGTAAACCAGGGATCCTTCAGGCATATCATACGAGGGCTGTGAATAATTCAGATATAGTTTCTGTTCAATTGAAGGATACAAAGATAACCCTCCTCTCGAACTGCCTGTAACTGAGAACTGCGGCTGCGAGTTCATTTCAGTAATCTCTTTAACATTGACCGTCATACTGTCAGGAGCATCTGTGAACGCAGGGGCCAACATATAAATCAGGTTAGAACTTCCCTGTATGTCTTCAGGTGAGATACTGATACTTCCGGTCCTGTAGCTTAAACCATCCTTGGCAAGTGCAACACCACTGTCATCAAGTACTTCGAATGCGAAATCAGTCACTTTATTATAGTCTTCTTTACCTACGGTAATCTCAAAAGTTTTCGAAGCCTCGCCCTCTTTGAAACTGAACGGATACTTAAAGTTTTCTCTTCCGTTAAGCTTGAATTCATGATTCTGAACGTATCCCTTAAGCTGTCCCGAAACTGAATATGACTTCTGATCATTAAAGAAGTTAATCAGGTTTAATGCATTATTTGTTCCGGTCAGTTCTTTGTCGTTAACTTTTTTGATACTGTTGAATTCAACCTCAAGATTATAAGCTGAAGTTGTATCCGAAAGGAAATAACTTTCTACCATAACTTCATAAACCCCCGGTTCGAAGTTATAATAGTTCCCCTCGATAGATTCATTATCATTAAGAGAAGACAGCAAACGGGATCGCTCAATTGGTCTTCCATTCGGGTCTGCTATTCTGTAAATAACATTGGTATACTCTTTTCCGGCTTCACTCAGCTTGATGTGCATTGTAGTCTGACCCGCAGGCATATCAACAAAGTACCTGTTAACCATACCTACGGCCAACTTCTCATTTTTCCATTCCATGCGGTAATTGTTTGAAGCACTGAACTCATAGGGAATAATTACCGTAGCAAGCATATCAAACTCGGGCATTTTAGTGTAATCATCGCGGACTGCAGAGATCCTTCCGCAGTATAACCCGGGTTTTGTGAGTTTGGATTTATCAAACTGGATATTTATAACTGCAGGCTGGTTATTGCGGATATATGTTTTCTTTTGAACAGGTTTAATCCAGTCGGCATCTGTTTTTATATCAAATCCCCTGTAGAACTTAGTCTCATCCTGGAAATTATCTCTTTTGACTATATAATTGAAAGTTTCCTTTCCGGTAATAAAAGAGCCATCCCTTAAATATAAATTGGGAGCTTTATTATCTGGCATATTGGGTGCCAGGGAAATGATTGTATAATGTTCATAATTCTTTACTTCACCCTGGTCGATATACTTCTTAAGCAGTTCCCATGCTCTCGCAGCATTTATATAGCCATGTCCCTGGTCAAGCCAGGTATAGTCTTGCATATAAGTGGCACTCTGCCTTACCGCCTTAAATAGAAGCTCGGATGGAATCTTTGTGTCAGGATACTCTTTAACAGCGGCACTTAACAGCAGTGACATAACCCCGGTGGAGTATGGAGATGCCATACTGGTTCCCCAGAACCTGTCGGCAGGCATATAATTCGGAACCGTAGAAAAAGCTGCACCCGGGGATACCACATCCGGTTTATCGACCTCACCGCCTCTTGATGAGAAATCAAGGATGATATCATGAGTAAGCCTTGCTCCGTACAGGTCCCGGCCTACGCTTTGAGTTAAAACAGCACCGGAAGCAAAGACATAATCTGCCGAAGACGGCAATCCCTGCGAGGAAACTCCCGGTCCTTCATTCCCGTTGGCCACGCATATGTAGAGGTAAGGATTTTCCTTCATAAGCTTTGTAATAAATTCTTCCATTTCAGCTTTGCCCTCGATCTCTGCGCCTATACCGAAGCTCATATTTACGATGCAGGGCTCTTTCCTTTCTTTTGAAATCCTGTCGGCGTAGAGGTAAGCTTTCTTCATACTTTCAGTAACGGTGGCACCGCCTGTAAACAGGTTATTACCGAGCTTTAGTCCTATTACTTTCGCTCCGGGAGCGACGCCATTAATTGTTGATCCATCGATCATATAACCGGCGGCAATACCTGTAACGTGAGTTCCATGAAATCCGTCATCGAAGAAGAGAGATATTTTTTTCTCGTCCGGGTAAACATTTATAGCGAACGTTAGGGGAGCGAGCGGGGCTGATGTTTTAATGTGAAAAGCCTGCTGTTCCTTATCATAATCTTTCATAGGCTGTTCATCGGAAAGATCACCGTCGCCGTTTGTATCAAAATAAGTTATCCAGTCGCCCGATTTATCTTTAAAGGTGACCATATAATACTTATCGTTTGTATTACCATTACCGTTCAGATCAGCAGAACCGGAATTCGAATTGATAAGTTGCTTTTCTGTAAGTACGCCTATATAGTATTCAGTATCGGGAGCTTTGATCTTATCTGCTCCTTTAACAGAATAACCCATATCTTCATTAACAAAATTCCCGTCATCCTCTTCGGCTTCATAAATGGGTATGTCGCCTTCACCGGTAAAGTCGCGTACGTCAATTACCTTTGTTTCCCCGGTAGAGGTTTTCTGTAATCCCGCGATACCCATATCAACACCGGTATCAAGGATAAAAATTATCGTTCCTCTGCCGTCATAATCGGGATGAAGACTGAGGAATTCTGAAACCCCTGTAGGATTTAAGTCGAGAAAAGTTTGTGTTGAATCCTGCCCGTAAATAAATGCAGAAACAAACAGAAACAGCGTTATTATTATTTTTTTAGAGAACATAAATATCCCCGGATACTTTATTTGTTATTAAATTAAATGGAATTAAATAAATTAAATGAAATTCATCGGAAGGAGAATATGAAACTAACGATATGATTTTTATAGCCATTAATCCAAAATTACATTTTAAGTGGCATCCTAAAATTACGTACATTTGTATACAGTGACAATCAAATATTATTTTTTATGCATATTATTTAGTATATGAACGGAAAACTCTTTCTCGTCTCAACCCCGATAGGTAACTATGATGATATTACGCTCCGCGGATTGAAAACGCTGCAGGATGCGGATTTTATAATATGTGAGGAATTTAAGGAGTCAAGGAGACTTCTGGCTCAGTATAAAATTGAAAAAGAGCTTTTTTCCCTCAACGAGCATAATGAAAGCGATAATATTAATGACATTCTCCTCAGAATTGTGAACGGTGAAAGTGCTGCCCTGATATCCGACTGCGGAACACCTCTTTTTTCCGATCCGGGACACCTGCTTGTGGATGTCTGTATTTCACAGAAAATAGAGATTATTCCTGTTCCCGGAGCTAATTCACTTCTGCCTGCCCTTACAGGGTCGGGACTGGATTTCGAGAAATTTTTCTACTACGGCTGGCTTTCACCTAAAAAGGATATCCGCCGGCAGGAATTATTTAAGCTGAAACATATGAAGTATGTAATCGTAATTCTCGATACTCCGTACAGGTTGAGAACTTTGCTTGCCGATATTGTTAAAATGTTTGGCAAGAATTTACGTGTGGTACTTGCTTTCGAGCTTACAAAAAAGGGAGAAAGATTTTACCGGGATACAGCAGAAGAAATATTAAGAATCGCAGAACAAAAAAACCTTAAGGGTGAATTCGTCCTCCTCGTAGATAACACTAAATAATTATTCTCCCGGGCCTATACCTTAATCCTCTCCTCTGCAGACGATCGATATCATCCTGCAGTAAAGCGGAGACCACGATAATCCAGGTCATTCTCTGTTTTCTTTTATCGCCCCTGGATTATCTTAATATTTATCAGGAACGTATTCAAAGCGTATTCAGAACGTATTCAAATGGCTTTTGCCTGGTAGAAGGTAGCAGAGTCTAATATTAGCAAAAACTACAGATCTGCCGTGCCAGAGACTAAGATTTGTAACCTCTAATCGTGACAGGTAATGGGATTGACACAATAAGATGTGCCAAACATAACCTGCTAAAATGGCAGCTCCCTCTAAGATGATTTTAGCAGTAAAGCGACGTTTTCAATATGGTAGGTGTGGGGGAACATATCGACAGGCCTGATCATTAATAACTTATAGCCTGCTTCTGTAAGCATTTTGATGTCTCTTACCTGCGTTGTCGGATTGCAGCTTACGTATACTATTCTTTCGGGACTAAGGTTTATGATATCAGCAACGGAATTTTTATGCATTCCGCTTCGCGGAGGATCTATTATTACTTTATCGGGTTTGGGTAGTTTCTTCTCTTCAACAAGAGGAAGAAAAGATTTGTACAAATCCGCGGTAATGAAGCTTACATTTTTAATATCATTTATTGTCGCATTCTCCTCAGCATCTTTAACAGCAGACTCAACGGATTCAAAAGCATAAACTTCTTTTACCTTTCCCGACAGATAAATTGCTATCGTTCCTGCACCCGAATACAGATCGTATACAATTTCATCACCCCGGAGGTCAGCGAATTCAAGGGCAGTATTGTAAAGGTTCTCTGCCTGCAGTGTATTTGTCTGAAAGAAAGAATTAGCGCTGATCCTGAATTTATACTTTCCAATATAGTCGTATATATAACCATCACCGTAATAAACCTTTTCGTAATCTCCCAAAGCTACGGCTGCTTTTTTGAGATTAATATTATTTATGATGGTGGTGATCTCAGGAAACTTTTGTATTAACAGATCTGACCAGGCTTTCATCAGTTCGTCATTTTCATCTGCTGTTACAAGGTTTACCATCAATTCTTTTTTATTACCCGGCTGCCCCGAAGATCTGTGCGATTGCTTTATAACAAGGTTACGGAGGTATCCCTGGTGTGTTTTTGTAGAATAAACAGGAATGTTTTTTTCTTTGAAAAATTTCCTTGTGAAATTCAGAATGTCATTGCTTAAAGGCGACTGAAGGAAACATTCATCAATGTCGAGCACTTTATCATAAACTCCCGGTACATGAAGTCCAAGTGCAAAATCTTTATCAAACGCTTCACCGGATTCAATCTCCTGTTTCGTAAGCCATCGTTTATCGGCGAAAGAATATTCCATTTTGTTTCTGTAATAGAATATCTTTTCCGAAGGAACGATATCATCCATATCAAAGTCTGTCAGTCCGCCCAGCTTCTCAAATATTTCCTTAACCTGCTCGTGCTTATAGCTGAGCTGGACAGGGTAATTCAGATCCTGCTGCTTGCATCCACCGCAGATCCCGAAATATTTACACCTTGCTTCGATTCTGAATGGGGAGGGAGATAATATTTTTTCTGTTACAGCTTCGGCAAATGATTTTTTCGTTTTGGTAATGCGTGCTTCGACCTTGTCGCCGGGGTAAGCACCGTTTACAAATACCACGTACCCCGATTTCTTCTCATCGGAACCTTCTTTGTGAACCCTTACAATTCCCTTTCCCTCGAATGCGTATTTTTCAATCTTAAATTCCAGTATATCGCCGCGTTTCAATTATATTTTCCTCATTATGAAAACCATAAATCCCATATATGCATCTCCTCCCAGCTTTAAATATACATTTGATTCGTGGCTTATTTTCTTGAGTAATTTTTTATAGTAGCTTTTTTCCTGTTCGCTCATATCTCTGGTCTCATTTGCCAGCAACCTTTCACTCTCACGATAAAAATCCTTCAAAGTGAAGGAAAGGTCTTTTTTATCAATTATTTCAAAACCTTTCTCTACATAATATTTATCCGCTGCGTCAGGATTTAAAGGCAGAATATCAGAGGACTGCCAGATATCTTTTACGAATTCGGGGGGATCATCTTTAAGCATAACAATTTCACCCGCGCAGTAAAAACCTCCCGGCTTCAGAATCTTTTGGATCTCTTTTGTTATTTTATTCCTTGAAGGCACTGAAACGGACGCCTGGGCGTAAATGACATCAACTGATTCATTCCGGAAGTCGGTGTTGTCATATTCCATCATACGGACTTCAACATTCTTCTCACCCGATTTTTCCAGTCTGTATCTCATCGTAATAAGAGAATCATAATCATCAACTACTATAATAATTTTCGATGGTCCTCCAAGGTTAATCTTTTGAGCAATTTCGATGGTTCCGGGTCCCAAAATGAGCACATTTTTAGCACTAACCTCAGTACTGCTGAAGAAAAAACTGACCTGGTGGCTGCTGCCGGGAAGAAATATCATCTTTAATGTTCCGGGGAATTAGATGGAGTTTTAATTTTTCGGGGTGCAATTTACTTAAACTTTTTCAAACCCCGAAGATTGTGTGATGCAAATGGCTTAACGTTGCCTTTATAAACAAGTTAGGCTATTTTTGGAAAGCGGTCGGGGAACAAAATGAATCATTATCGGATTCCCTGCAGGCAAAAATTCAATTCGAGGCTTTAATGAAAAAATTAGTCTTATTACTGGTTTTAATTCCGTTCGTAATTCATTCGCAGTCAAAACACCCTTTAACAGTTGATGATCTCTGGGCTATGAAGAGGGTTGGCACCTATTCTCTTTCTCCTGACGGCAAAACAATAGCATTTTCAGTAACACAATACAATATGGAAGCAAACAAGGGGAATACCGATATTTACCTCGTAAATAGCGATGGCAGCAGTCTTCACCCCTTAAAAAATTCTGATAAGAATGAGTCGGGACCAGTATTCTCTCCCGATGGTAAAAAAATCGCATTCATCAGGGATGGCAAAATTTGGACGTGCGGTTATGATGGTTCCGGCGAAGAGCTTATAGCAGATATTTCCACAGGCGCTTCAGGTATAGTATGGTCTCCCGATGGTTCAAAAATATTGTTTGTCTCTTCGGTATATCCTGAATGCGCAAACGACGAATGCAACAAAAATAAGGAAGAGGAAAAAGAGAACAGCAAGGTGAAGGCAAGTATTTTCAAACATTTGCTCTTCAGGCACTGGAATGAATGGCGCGGTGGAAAATTCAGTCATCTTTTTTTACTTGATATAAAAACAAAAAAATACACGGATCTGTTTCTTCATAAAGAAAAGGATGTACCACCTATAGCGCTTGGAAGCAGCCAGGACTATTCATTCTCACCGGATGGAAAAGAAATCTCGATCACTATGAATCCCGATACGATGGTTGCAATAAGCACCAATAATGAAATTTATACAATTCAGTTAAGCGATGTTAAGGATAATACGGCAGCACCGCTTAAAAAGATATCTGATAGTCCCGGCAACGACAACCAGCCGGTTTACTCGCCCGACGGAAAGTATATAGCTTACGTTTCGATGAATGAAGCAGGACATGAATCGGGCCAGCAGAACCTCGTTTTATACAACCGTTCTACAGGAGAACGTAAGATCATTACAGGTGATTTCGACAAATCAGTAGGACAGTTCAAATGGTCTCCCGATTCAAAATCCATCTACTTTATTGCCGAGAATGAAATATACAGCTCGGTTTATAAGATTGATATCGCCTCGCAGAAGGTGGAAATGCTGCTGAAAGAGCATGACAACGCTTCTGTTGCTGTTTCACCTGACGGCAAAGTGCTGTATTTCGAACAGCAGAGGAACAACCTGCCCACTGAAGTATTCTCTATGAATACAGAAGGCAGCAATATAAAACAGCTTACTGCTCTTAATAAAGACCGTCTGGCAAACATTGAGATGATCCCGATCGAAACATTCTGGTATAAGGGCGCGCAGGGTGAAAAACAGCAGTCGATTCTTGTTAAACCTCCGTTTTTCGATTCCACAAAAAAATACCCGATGATATTGCTTATACATGGAGGACCCCAGGGTCACTGGAGCGATGATTTTCACTACAGGTGGAACACACAATTGTTTGCTTCTAAAGGTTATGTTGTAATAGCTCCGAATCCCACAGGAAGCACCGGGTATGGACAGAAACTAACTGATGCAGTATCGGGCAACTGGGGAGGCGACCCTTATACAGATATAATGAATGCAACAGATTATGCGCTTAATAACTTCAGCTTTATTGATAAGAAGAACCTATTTGCTGCAGGAGCTTCCTACGGCGGTACTATGATTAACTGGATAGAAGGACATACAGACAGGTTTAATGCCCTTGTCTCACACGATGGGGTATACGACCTGAAAAGTATGTACGGCACTACAGAAGAATTGTGGTTCGTGGAATGGGAGTTAAAAGGAACACCCTGGAGTAATCCCGAACTTTACGAAAAATGGTCGCCCAGCAATTATATTCAGAATGCAAAAACGCCTATGCTTATTGTTCAGGGTGCAAATGACTTCCGTGTGCCCGAAGGACAGGCTTTTGAACTGTTTACGGCTTTGCAGCGACAGGGAGTGGAAAGCGAATTATTGTATTTTCCGGATGAATACCATTTTGTAACTAAGCCGCAAAATGCTGAACTTTGGTGGAACACTATATTTGACTGGTTTGAAAAACATAAAAAGGAGTAGCTATGAAAGAAACAGATTTTCAGAACGGAAACGATCTGACCGAACTCGAAGAATTTGATGCACTTGACTTTGGGGGAGAGAGTGAGGAAAAAACCAGTGAGAAAATGAATTATGTAGAAGAAAATCTCTGGGAAAAACTTGAACGGGTCGGTAAGAAAATTTCCTTTGCAAAAGATATACTTGCGCTTTTAAGGTATATGAGAGATCCTCTTGTATCGTGGCACCGCAAGGCCATCGTTGTTGCTGCTCTTATATATTTTATCAGTCCTATTGATACTATCCCCGATATCACACCGCTGGTAGGCTACCTTGATGACCTTGGCGTTATAACCGCCGTTTTGAAATTCCTGGGGCATGAGCTCATCCCATATTACGACTCATCCTACCGAAGTTGATTATAACAGAAAATTTGAAAAAAATTCCTGTCATTCCGGCAGGAATTTTTTTTATTCACAGATCAAATATCTGAATTTTTGTAAATTTAACAGGAATTTATGGAGAAAAAAATGAACTACAAGATTGTCGATTCTGATATTTTATTCAGGGGAAAGGTTTTTGATTTAAGAGTTGATAAGATAAAATACGACAGCGGAAACGATGGTATAAGGGAGATTGCTGTTCATCCTGGCGGTGCTGTTGTTGTGCCTGTTAAGGCTGACGGTAAGTTTGTTATGGTTTCGCAGTTTCGTTATCCCTTAGAAAAATTCCTGCTGGAATTTCCTGCTGGTAAACTTTATTTTAAGGAAGATCCTGAAGCGTGTGCTTTCAGAGAACTTCAGGAGGAAACAGGTTATAAAACAGATAATCTTCAGAAGCTTGGTGCAATTACTACAACACCGGGTTTCTGTACAGAAATACTACACCTCTATTTAGCGCAGGAGCTTACTCCCGGCGAACATAACCGCGAGGAGGGAGAGTACGACATGGAGGTTAAGGAGTTTACTTTCGGGGAAATTGAAGATAAAATATTTAAAGGTGAAATAATAGATTCAAAATCGATATGCGGATTCTATATGGCTTCAAAGCTGCTTTTAACTAAGTCGTAACTCTGCTTATTAACTTTGAAATTCCATCCAAAATAAATTAATTTTCAGCTCGACTTTAAAGTTTGGAAATGCTTAAATCACTTCACATAAAAGATTATGCACTCATAGACACTATTGATGTTGAGTTCGGGAAAGGACTGAATATTATTACTGGTGAAACGGGAGCAGGAAAATCTATACTGATTGATGCGATGGGACTGCTGCTGGGGGAAAGAGCTTCAACTGAGGTTGTAAGGAAGGATGCTGCTAAATCTATAGTCGAGGGCTTCTTTAACGTTGAGTCGAATAAAAAAGTAAAAAGACTGCTGGAAGAAAATCAAATAGATTTTTTCCCCGAACTTATTCTTCGCCGGGAAATTTCACTCAAAGGTGCTAACCGCTGTTTTGTAAATGATACACCTGTCCCTTTATCAGTAATAAAAGACCTCGGTGATCTTCTTGTCGATTTGCATGGCCAGCACGAACATCAATCGCTGCTGCGTACCGAAACCCATATAGACTTCCTCGATGAGTTTGCTGGATCAGAATCGCTGCTCGATGATTATGCGGCATCATTTAAAGAAGTCAGAGCTCTATCGTCCAGGCTGAACGAATTGAAGGAAAAGGAATCATCCCTTAAAGAGAAAAAAGATTTTTATGCTTTCCAGATAAAAGAGATTGATGCCGTTACTCCGCAGGAAGGGGAGGAAGAGCAGATAACTAATGAACTGAATATCCTTGAAAATTCTGAAATACTGCTGGGTATTACCGGTTCGGTTTATGAAAGTCTTTTTGATTCTGAGAATTCAGTTCATGATCAGCTCACGCAGATAAAAAGCAGGATCGAAGAGCTCTTCGGGATAGACAACAGCTTTGAAGAAATAGACAAAGAATTTGAATCGATTATTGCCCAGGTTCGCGATGCGGCAGAATTTATAAGAAAGTATAATACAAAAATTGATCTTGACCCTGAAAACCTTGAGAGACTTCGTGTGAGACTTGGTGCCCTTGCCATGTTGAAGAAAAAATATGGCGGTTCTATTGAAGCCGTTCTGGCTTACAGGGAAAAAATCGGCCGTGATTTCGATGCCGCCGAAAATTATAGTCACAATATTCAAAACCTGGAAAAGGAAATCATTTCTGCACGGGAAGCTTCCGGTAAGATTGCGGAGAAACTTTCGCTTAAAAGAAAGGAATCTGCAAAGAAGGTTGAGAAGGAAGTTGTGAAGGTATTGGGTGGATTGGGTATTGCAGACTCCATCTTCATAGTAAAAATGGAACAGGCCCGGGTTTCAGACAGCGGTGATTATGTCCTTATCAATGGTAAAAAATATAAGGCTGACGGCAAAGGGATAGATGCTGTTGAGTTCTATATTTCAACAAATCCCGGTGAAGACATGAAGCCTTTAATTAAAGTTGCATCAGGAGGGGAGGTATCAAGAATTATGCTTTCGCTGAAAACTATACTTGCGAAAAATGATAAACTGCCGTTGCTCATCTTTGATGAAATTGATACCGGGGTAAGTGGAAGAATTGCGCAGAAAGTGGGAAACTCGTTAAAATCACTCGCCTCAGCCCACCAGGTAATTGCAATTACCCACCTTCCGCAGATAGCCGGTCAGGGTGACAGTAATTACGTTGTTGAAAAAGGTGCTGCCGACAAAAGAGTGACAAGCTCGATAAGAAAGCTGAACGAAGAGGAAAAAATTAAGGAGGTGGCTAAGCTTATGAGCGGGGAAAATATTACCGAAGCCAGTCTAAAAGGTGCCCGTGAATTAATGGGGTTGAATTAATCGGTAAAAAATATCAATCTGAACTGAATTTTATTCCGCAAAACTGATATTTATAGATTCAAATCAGATCAGAATTAAAGGTATTATTTTTGTTATTACAAGGAGATTATGTAAAATAATATCCTTTATTACAATTGAGTTAAATAAAAACTTAAAATAATCAACAAGGAAGCTTAGATGAAAAGGACACTACTTTTACTAATATTTATTTTCCTTACAGTGAAACCTGCTATTTCACAAATAGAGGATAGACTCGCTCAATTGGGAGAGGATAATGTTTCTCAATACATCAGACCATTTGTTACTTCTCTCGGTACGGCTATGAATTCCAACGGTTATTATTCTGCTGATATCTCCACAATGTTATCATTTTCTGTGAGTTTCAGGGGAATGTATATTTTGATTCCCGAAGACCAGAAGTCTTTTACACCCACATTCAGCCAGGTTGGTTACAATGCCACCAAACAAACCGCTACTGTTTACGGCGACAAAGGTGCAGCTTATGCAGGACCTCAGGGATACATTGTAATGCCCCCGGGAATAAACCGATCATCTATTCCTGTTGCGTATCCCCAGGTCAGCGCAAGTCTTTTGGGTACACAGTTAATACTTAGATATCTTCCACCGACCAAGATTGCTGACAATAATGATTTGAGTATTTTTGGCTTAGGTGTCGCACATAGTATCAGTCAGTATATCCCTCTTTTCCCGCTCGACCTGGCCGTGCAGTTTCTTTATAATAGGCTTGAAGTATCGGACATAATGAAGCTTAACAATATCGCATTTAATGTGCACGCAAGTAAAACTCTTGGGCCGCTCATACCTTATATCGGACTTCAATATGAAAAAACTACGCTCGATTTGAATTATACCATAAAAGCTGAACCGCAAAGCGGCGACCCGGCCATCAGAAGCGATCAGACAATTTCAGCTTCCGTTGAGGGGGATAATAATTTCAGAGCTACTGTCGGTGCGGCATTAAAACTTGCAATAATCGTGTTTAATGCTGATTTCAGTATAAGCGCCCAGCCAATTGTTTCAGGCGGATTAACTTTTGCATTTTAATAATGGAGAGAAAATGAAAAAATATTTAATACGATTCGGAACATCTGTTGTTCTACTATTTCTGATGCTGGCCTGGAATGGATGTGATGAATTCAATTCACTGCCGCTGAATATTCCTTTCTCTTTTAATCTAAGTGTTGAAGGTTCGACTTCTACATTGACAGCCAATCAGTCATACTGCCTGAGCACAGATTCAAAAACATATGATGAATACAGGGACAAAATCCATAGCCTTCATTTTATTGAAGCTGCTTACAGGACTAAGAATGTGGTTCCTGCGGATCTTTCAGGCAATACAACTGTAACTCTTCAGGATGGTGACGGGAATGTTCTTTTCTCATACGATATACCCGGAGCAACGCCTGCAGATTATATGAGTCCCAATTCACCATACATTTTTCAGCTCACTCAGTCACAGATTGATTTCCTGAACACGTATCTTAATAGTCTGCTCAGTGAAGGCGCCTGCTTTACAGCAACGATTACAGTTAATAACATAACCGGTCAGTCGCCATATACTATAGATGGCGCTATTGATATGGTGATAGAAGCTGATACGGAACTGTAATTTGATTCTCATATGAATTTAGAGACTGTCTTATAAGTTTGAAATTGTCAACCTGAACTTTATCCTGAACTTGCCTGCCCCGCTCCTAGCGGGGTTTCAGGATTGTTTCAGGTTCTGACCCGATTCGAAATCGGACAATTAGATTCCGAAATAAATTCGGAGTGACACTTTTGAGACAGCCTCTTTTCATTTTAAACTAAATGTTGTGCATAAATGTTGTTTTTCATCTTTATATACCTTTCTTTATTTTTACTTATTAAAAATTTTCAGGTGTTAAATGAGATTTGAAAGAGCCGCGGGTATACTGTTACATCCAACTTCTCTTCCGGGCAGCTTCGGTATTGGCGACCTGGGAAAGGAAGCTTATAACTTTGTTAATTTCCTGGAATCGTCGGGACAAACGCTCTGGCAGGTTTTCCCTCTTGGCCCTACCGGATACGGCGATTCACCTTATCAGTGTTTCTCGGCATTTGCGGGCAATCCTAATCTTGTAAGTCCTGAACTTTTAAAAGAAGAAAAACTGCTCACCGAAGAGGATATTTCAAATCCCCCGAACTCTGATCCCCACCATATTGATTTCGGCGGAGTTATAAACTATAAGAAGGAAATTCTGCATAAGGCATTTGAAAAATTTAAATCCAATAACTCTTTAACGGGAAAGAAATTCAAACAGTTCTGTGATGAAAATAAGAAGTGGCTGGAGGATTATGCCTTTTTTATGGCAGCGAAGGATTATCACGGCGGTGGGTTGTGGACAGAATGGGACAAAGGTCTTGTTAAAAGGGAAGAGAAAGCGCTTAATGAATGGAAGAAGAAACTGGATGACGGAATAAACTATCACCGTTTCGTGCAGTATGTCTTTTTTCAGCAATGGTCGGATATTAAGCGTTACGCAAACAGCAGGGGAATAAATATAATCGGCGATATGCCCATATTCATTGCCTATGACAGCGCTGATCTCTGGGCTCATAAAGAACTTTTTTCGGTTGATGAAAAAGGGAACCTGAAGTTTGTTGCAGGTGTGCCTCCTGATTATTTCAGTGCTACGGGTCAGCTTTGGGGAAATCCCTTGTATAAATGGGATGAGATGGAGAAGGATGATTTTCTCTGGTGGAGACTCCGAATGAAACAGATATTCAGTCAGGTTGACATAGTCAGGATTGATCATTTCAGGGGATTTGATGCTTACTGGGAAATTCCGGGCGGAGCCGAAACCGCTGAAAAAGGCCGGTGGGTAAAGGCACCGGGAGAAAAGTTTTTCAAAACTCTGCGGGAATACCTCGGACCGCTGGCTATCATAGCTGAAGACCTGGGAGTGATTACAAAATCAGTTGAAAAGCTTAGGGATAATTTTGATTTTCCGGGAATGAAGATATTGCAGTTTGCATTCGGAACAGGCATGGAACGGAAATTCCTGCCTCATAATTATAATCCTAACTGCCTGGTATATACCGGCTCACACGATAATGATACAACTGTTGCCTATTTTGAAAAAGAGAAAAACAATGGCAAAGATATTTACCAGCACGCTCAGCAGTATCTTGACTATCACGGTGATGATATAACCGGTGCATTGATAAGAACTGCCTATGCTTCGGTAGCTGACCTTGTTATTATCCCGCTGCAGGATATATTGAGGCTGGGAGGCGAGGCGAGAATGAATTTTCCCGGTAAACCTGCCGGTAACTGGCAGTGGCGTTTTACCTGGGACCAGGTCCATCCTGAACTGGCAGGTCATTATAAATACTTAAGCGGATTGTATGAGCGCCCGCCTAAGCCTGTAATTGATACAGAAATTGATGTTAATTAATAAATGGAATTGTAATGTTTGAATATTTAAGAAGAATTTTTAGTGTTCCGCCTGAAACAACAGAAATTAAGTACGAAGAGAATACATACAAAGAAGTTGATGAACAGAAGAAGCTGCATGTAGCTACCTGTACTTTATTCATTGATATGGCAAAGGCTGATGATAATTTCACCGGGAAGGAAAGGGATAAGATTATTTCAATCATGAAGTCTACCTTTGACCTGGAAGATGACTGCGTGAATGAACTAATGGAACTTGCAGAGAAACAGCTTCAGGATGATGACAGCATCTATGATTTCACAAAGCTCATTAACAGGAACTTTAATAATGATGATAAGTTTGAATTATTGAAGAACCTGTGGCGACTGATCTATATGGACAAAAAACTTAATATGTATGAAGACCATCTTATCAAGAAGATAGGCGGACTGATAAATATGGGTCACGACGATATCATAGGTGCAAAGATGCTCATTAAAGAAGAAATGGGGCAATAGTAGCAGATTTTGTCAGTATAAGGATCTGGCATCCATTCTGTGAAGCTGCATTTTCGTTTACATAATTAAACCCTGATTCAAGTCATTGCTCCGGTCAGGAATCAAGGATCCCGGGTTCTACCCGGTTTTCTGTGCGGATTTTTCGTCTGCTCTGAAGAGTATCATAAGTGGCTATCCCAGCCAGGATTACCACCATCAAAATCTCTAATATATTCTCTGACACTATATTCACCTTTTGAAATCTGATTTATCGCTTGAAATCTAAATTATTAGCTGCAGAGATATATTAAGCGGCTGTTAAATAAAAATTAAGTTATTGTTAAGGGAATAATTCGTCTGTAATGGGTTTTCCCCGTTTATCTGCTTTTTTGTACGCCTTTCCCATAAGTATACATTCGGCGAAACATAATGCATTTCCGTCCGTCCTAATAATCAGAAAACCGGCATTCGCGAACTTTTTTGAGGAGAGTAAAATGAAACAGAGAGCTTCAACAATTAAAAAACTTTCTTTACTGCTGATTCCTGCGGCATTATTGTTTGCTTTAGCGGGCTGCAGTACATCAAACCAGGGAACAGCCCTGCAATCGGATTTGAATACCAGGGCAGACCAGACCTTCTCCTTTTATAAGGATGATGATGGAAAAAATGTCCGCTGGGAGGTGAACTTTGAGAATGGTGAAATCAGTTCCCTTTATAAAGACGGACAGCGCATACCCGACAGCGAAATTGAAGATTATAAGGATATGATATTTCACGGGCTTGATAAGCTTCACAACAAATCTCACCATATTTCGATTGATTTGAGTGGTTTCGAATCCGATATGGGCAGGTTTAGACAGGATATGCAGAAACTGAAAGAGGAGATGCAGAATCAGAAGTATGAATTTAATTTTAATAATCAAGAATTCAAGGAAGGAATGAAAAAACTTTCTGAAGAACTTTCCACGCTGAAGGATAAAAAGATAAGAATTGATTACGACTCCGATAAATTTCGTGAAGAAATGAAAAATCTTAAAAAAGAGCTCGATATACATGTAGATGTTAGTATGGATGATCTTGATAAAAGTCTTGAGAAGATGAATGAAGAAATGGTTGAACACAGGCAGGAACTGAGTCATATTACAATTGATCTTTCGGGATTGGATGAAGCAATGGCTCACCTGGATGAAAACCTGGCGAATGTTAAAATAAATCTTAAAGGTCTGGATGTAAAGCTTAAAAAACTGAATGAATTTATCGATAAGATAAAAGAAGAGATGGTTAAAGATAATTTGCTGAAGGACACGAAAGATAAGCTAAATCTGGAATTGAATAAAAACGGAATGAAAGTAAACGGAAGGGAAGTTCCGCGGGAATTATTTGAAAAATATAAGAGGATGTACGAAGAACATTTTGATAAAAAACTTTCTGAAGACAACAATTTCCGGATAATTGATTAATTGTTCATCTTCATCTCACACACAAAAAAAGGTATTCTATTGCCGGAATACCGCTTTTTTATTTTAATATTACTCTGCTTCTTAAAACCTATAATGATTTAAAAATAACTGAGGCTGTCTCAACGAGTCCGGAATATGAAGACAGCCTCATTTAAGTTATCAGAAGTAGAAGTTAATACCGAGACTTCCGGTCATTGTTCCGAATAGCGTCAGGCTCGCACCTTTATCAGTAGGTTGACCTGTTGTTGTACTCTCTGGTTCACTAAAACTCAGGAAACCAAGTTTATAATCAGCGTTTAAGGCAAACCCTTCGTCGATAAAATACTGACCGCCGAAATCAACAAAAAATCCAATTGAATTAGCCGAGAATTCCGTTTTCGCAGGTGTCGGTCCGGTATCCTCATCAGTTCGTGAATAAGATCCAAAAGTAACTCCGGCTCCAACCCAGGCGGCTACATTCTGGAACTTTGGTTGGAAGTACTTATTGACAAAAGCTGTAATACCGAAAACTGTTGAACTCATCTTTGTTTGATCTGCAGTATTTTCAGATGAAGTTGAACCAAAATCTAATACACCCCCGATTGCCCAGCTTGTTGAAATGAAATAACCATAGTGGACCCCGTAGAGATTGATCATATCACCTCCTAAATTAGTTTCAACGACTGAAGCCAATTTCCCATTAAAATCACCAACTCCCGGCGTCCATTGAAACCCGGTAAATGATGTCCCTTGTGTAAGCTCAGCTCTGTAGCCGGCCGGTGCTTCGGGAGCGTTCTGTGCATACACCATTGAAGCAAAGATGATTATTGAAAAAAGAACTGTAAATGAACGTATCATATTAGTACCTCATTGTTATTAGGGAATTATGTTTGGTTAGATAGAAGGTCAACTGAATTGAATCGGAAAAATCATACCGATTTTCTCTCTTCATCCTGTTCAGGAAGTAATGAACTTTTAATATTTTAAAGTCCAAGAAATGAACCGGGATTGTTATGGGATTTTCTCTGGCAGAAAACTATGAAATTAAATATATAAAAACAATAAAAATATTGAATTTACTTAAAGTAAGTTGTTAACTAAGTTTGCTCGGTCAGGGATCTTTTTAAGCTCAGCAAAAGAGTGTCTGCCTTGCTGCCTTCATCAGGAGAAGTGAGACTCTTATATTTTACCAATGCATTGAATGCATCCTCATATTCTTCATTCAACGCGTATACAAGTCCAAGATTAAAATAAATATTGGGGAATTCAGGCTCGATTTCCGCAGCAATCTCATAATGCAGCCTGGCAAGTCTGAAATCATTCTGTTCAAAATAAAGATTTGCGAGGTTATAATGTGCCTCAAGGTGGCGGGGTTCGTATTTAAGACACTGGGTGAAATAGTCGAATGCTTTGAGAGTATTTCCTGATTGTGTTTCCAGGATTCCCAGATTACAATTTGCATCCGCTACGCAGTCCTCTGCAATAATCGCTTTGAGGTAAGCTTCCTGCGCTCCGGGGTTACAGTGTTCATCCAGCCATAATGCCTCTTCAAACGGTGTAAACCTTGATGGCAGCTGTATTACCTTTGCTTCCGCAGAAGCAAATAAATTTAACTGGCCTTCCTTTTCGAGATTCTTTGATTTTCGTTTCCTGGCCCGCCGATAACCAAGTTTTGAAGCACGGGTTGTATCTAATTGTATTACTTTTGCCATCTCTTTCAGATCTTAAGCCTGTTTTCTCTGCTTTGTTTGTTTCTTTGCCGGTTTTGCAGCCTTCTTTTTCCCTTTAGCTTTTTCCATCGGCATTTTCTGCTTTTTAGCCTGTTCAAGACTTTCTTTTAACGCCTGCATCATGTCAACTACAGGTCTGACCTCTTCTTCCGTTGAAACTATCTCTCTACCTTCAATCTTCGCCTGGATAACATCTTTTAACGCAGTCTGGTAGTGGTCTTCCATATTGATTTCAGAAAGACTGGTTGACATAGAATCAACAAGCGTCTTTGCAAGTTTAAGCTGTTCCTTATTAGATTTCAATCCATTAAGCAGAGGTACCTCTTTTATATTCCTGATCTCATCCGGATATCTCAGTTTATACATAACCATACCGTTCTCTCTTGGAGAAAGCATGATAATATCTTCCCTGTCCCTAATAACCACACGTCCCACAGCCATCTTCCCGGTCTCCCTCAGGGTCTGCATAAGCAATGAATAGGCTCCCGCTGCAACTTCACCATCAGGTCCTATATAATATGGGGTGTCGAATAAGGTTGGATCTACCTCTTTATCCTCAACAAAGCCTTCGATTTCAATTATCTTCGTGCTTTTAATTTTAATTTTGTCAATATCTTCCTGTTCAATAATAACGTACTGATCAGGTTCATATTCGTATCCTTTGGTTATTTCATTCTGCGAAAGGGATTTCCCGCACTTTTTACATTTTTTATCGTAACCGACTCTCCCGTTATCCTCTTTGTGAAGCTGGTTGAAACTTATTGAATTTTTTGCTTCTATTGCACTATAAACCCTGATAGGAATCGTTACAAGAGAAAACCGGATGTGGCCTTTCCATATAGCTCTCATTTTAGAACCTCATGGTTAATTGAATAAATTGTAAACAAAGCATATTGAGATTAGCATAATTTTAGAAAATAAGCAATAATAAATATTGAGTTAGCCAACAGGCCGGGGAAATCTTACTTAAAATATTTGATCCAGACGTTTTGTGAAGTTTCATTTAATAGGTAACTTCACCAAAAATGACAATTAAACGGAGTTATATATGACTAACGATGTCAGCGGAAAACGCCAGCATAGTTTTTTTGATGATGTACTGAATTATTTTGACAGAGCAGCTGATTATACAAAATATCCCAAAGGTCTTCTCGACCAGATCAAATACTGCAATAGTGTCTACAGAATGAGGTTTCCTGTCAGGATAAAGGACCAGATAGAGGTATTCACCGCCTACCGTGTTGAACATAGTCAGCATAAACTTCCTGTAAAAGGGGGAATCAGGTTCAGCCTTTCGGTCAACCAGGATGAAGTAATGGCACTGGCCGCCCTAATGACTTATAAGTGCGCAGTGGTTGAAGTCCCCTTTGGAGGTGCAAAAGGTGGAGTCAGGATCAATCCCAAATTATATTCTGAGGTAGAGCTTGAAAACATCACGAGGCGGTACACTGCGGAGCTGATCAAGAAAAATTTTATAGGTCCCGGCATTGATGTACCCGCACCTGATTATGGTACCAGCGGAAGGGAAATGGCCTGGATATCGGATACTTATGCAGCTTTTAATCCCGGTCAGATTGATGCATATGCATGTGTTACAGGAAAACCCATCAGTCAGGGTGGTGTGCATGGCAGGGAAGCGGCTACGGGCAAAGGCGTTTATTACGGTGTGAGGGAAGCCGTATGCCAGGAGGATGATATGAAGGAGTTAGGCCTTGAAACAGGTATCGAGGGAAAAAGAGTGGTTATACAGGGACTTGGGAATGTTGGCTATCATACTGCAAAAAATTTCCAGGAAGGCGGTGCTGTAATTACAACTATTGCGGAGTATGAAGGCGCTATTCATAGTGAAAAAGGTCTTGAAGTTGATGAGGTTGTAAAGCACAGGAACGAGACCGGTTCTATACTGAATTTTAAGAATGCTGAAAATATAAAGGATACTTCGAAGGCACTTGAGGTTGAATGTGATATACTGATTCCTGCTGCACTTGAAAACCAGCTGAACAGTGAGAACGCAGAGAGAATAAAAGCTAAAATAGTAGCAGAAGCCGCTAACGGACCCGTTACACCTGAAGCGGAAGAAATTCTTCTCAAAAAGAAAATAATGATTATTCCTGATCTGTTTCTTAATGCGGGAGGGGTAACAGTATCCTATTTTGAATGGCTGAAAAATCTTTCACATATTAGATTCGGCAGGATGGGAAAGAGGTACGAGGAGAAGCTTAACAAAACTCTGGTGGATTCAATCGAATCAGCTATAGGGAAAAAGCTCAATGATTCCTCTAAAAGGATCATAATTCATGGAGCTGAGGAAGAGGACCTGGTTAATTCAGGACTCGAAGAAACAATGATTATAGCATT
Organism: uncultured Bacteroidota bacterium; assembly: GCA_963764235.1. Lineage (GTDB taxonomy): Bacteria > Bacteroidota > Ignavibacteria > Ignavibacteriales > Ignavibacteriaceae > DATFVA01. The sequence continues at coordinate 582,560 of CAVXRO010000006.1, forward strand.
CAATGAAATAAGAGAAACCTGGAAGGAAAATCCCAAAATTCCCGATCTTAGAACGGCTGCCTTCGTAAACGCAATAGATAAGATAGCCACTTCTTATATGGCGCTTGGAATATTTCCTTAGACCCAGCCGCGGAGCTTACAGGCCTCTGCAACACGTGCAACACCTACTACCATTGCGCCCAGCCGGGGATGAACTTTCTTTTCTTTGATGGCTTCATCAACACGATAATAGGCCTTGGTTAGTTTTTCATCTACCAGCTTGTGTATCGTATCCTCATCCCAGAAGAAAGAATATTTATCCTGCACCATCTCAAGATATGAAACAGTAACCCCTCCTGCACTTGCAAGGATATCAGGAATGATGTGGATACCTTTTTTATTGAGAATAATGTCGGCCTCCGGTGTAGTCGGTCCGTTCGCCAGTTCGCAGATTATTTTTGCCTTAACCCGTTCAGCATTCTCTTTATGAATTGAATTTTCCAACGCCGCGGGATATAATACATTGACATCCAGTTCAAGCAGTTCATCGTGCCCGATCTCTTTTGAACCGGGGAATCCTTTTATTGAACCTTTCTTGAGCTTATAGGTAACAAGCTCCTTTGTATCAAATCCTTCAGGATTATATATAGCAGCCTTTGAATCGCTGGCCGCCACCAGTTTCCCGCCGCCCAATATATCCTGGTGAAGAAGTGCTGCCCGCTGACCGGCATTTCCAAAACCCTGTATGGCATATGTACCTGTCGGATCAACATTCAGCTGCCGGCAGGCTTCTCTTACGGTGATTACGCCTCCGCGGGCGGTGGCATCACGTCTTCCTTCAGTGCCCCCTATCTGCGTCGGCTTATCGGTAAATGCTCCCGGGTGATGTTGATTGATTATTGTTTCATATTCATCCATCATCCAGGCCATAGTCTGCGGATTTGTATAAACGTCCGGTGCAGGAACATCCTTATCCACTCCTATCATCGGAGCTATGGCTCTTACGTATTCCCTAGAAAGGTATTCAAGTTCTCTTTCCGAAAGTTCCTTGGGGTTACAGCATATTCCGCCTTTGGCTCCCCCGAGGGGCAGATCAAGGACCGCCGTTTTCCAGGTCATCCAGCAGGCAAGCGCTCTTATGGTATCTATAGTTTCATCAGGATGAAACCTGATTCCTCCTTTTGCGGGTCCCCGGGCATAATTATATTGAACCCGGTAGCCCTGGAATATTTTTACCTTCCCCGAATCCATCTTTACGTGGAGCGTGAAGTTAAATTCTCTCTGGGGGAGGCTGAGCAGCGTGGTAGTAGGTTCATCCAGGTTTAACATTTTCGCAGCTTCAAGTATTTGCTGCCGTGCAACACGAAATGAATTGTAGGATTCCATTTTAATCTTCCTCAAACTTTGATGGTTTATCCTGATCTTTTGGGTTTTCTTTTTTAAGATCAGGCTCAAGTATGATCCGGTACCAGCAGTTTTTACAGGTAATCGTCCTGTCGACTTTTAAAAGGACCTGCTGCCAGGGACTAAGCTTGTGACCGCAGTGCGGACAGTTTTCCGGAATTTTAGATTGCTCTTCCATAATCATTCTCTGACATTTTTAATTTTCAGGCTTCAGAATAACACCTTTATTCTTGTGCCTGTTCATTTTTACAGTTACCGGCTTATCGAAACGAAGCAGCGTTGTATACATCTTTTTCTCTGTTGGTTTCTGTGACAGCAGCCAGTCCCAATTTATATATCCTTCGTGTTTGTGGCTGTCGATAGTAAAATATCCTATCATAAACGAAGTAATATTCTGAAAAAAGTGAGAACCCTGAGATGGTGCAACAGAAAATTCCTTAAATCCTGATTCAACTATTGTCCTTGCACCCGCTATCTGTTCCCACTTGACAGGAATTCCCAGCCACGGATCCAGTGTTCCCCATCTTCCCATCCCTATCAGCAGGTAGGGTCTGTTAGCATCCATCAGGATTGAATTAAACAGGCTTACTTCCTTCGCAACATCACGTGATCTTGCCCGATCAAATTTATCGGGGTCTACGAGAACTATATCGTAAATATCATTTATAATACCATTGCCGAGAACCTGCGTGCTCGTACAGATAAGGTCAGCCTTATCAAGATCCTCAATGTTAAAGTTATCTGATTCTCTGTTGATTACCAGCGGTCTCATTTGAAGCAGACCGAATTCCTTCGGCTTATTTTTTCCCGAAGTCATATTGACGGCAAATTCAATCTCAATAGGAGTTCCCATACCCCACGTACCCATATCAAGCAAAAGCTCAAGTATCTCAGGGAGAGGGAAGAGCTTGTACTTCAGAAGAGGTGCAAACGTTACCACTCTCATTCCGGGTCTTGAGATACCATCGGATATCGTATCATTATCCGGCGAGTAGGTTGAGCCTACATAAGCGAGTGTGCCGTCAGACTCTGCGGATTCTATTGGGTACTGCTTAAGTAAAGTATCCTGTGTGGAAAATTCAAACGTGTGGTTGCTCAACATCTGAAGAGCGAAGAATTCCCGCTGACTTGTATTGAGGGATTCGTCTACCGAATAGAACTGTATCAGGTCTGTCGGATACTTTGGACAAAACCTCACCGTGTTCCCTCCATCAACCACAGTCTTTCCTAATCCGAGTGCAACTGTGACAATTCCATCTCCGGGATTCTGGGGAGGAAGAGGGTAGAAGTTATATGATTTTGCCACCCCTGAAATATCAGGATAAAATCTTTCGTTGTAAGCTTCACCCACCATCTTCTGAATTATTACGGCCATTTTTTCTTCTTCTAAACGGTATGAGGTAAACCTGATATAATTTTTTGCGCCCTGGTAAAAAGTGGAAGCGTAGACTTTCTTTATCGTGTTTAGAAGATCATTTAGTCGTGCCAGTGAGTTATGATGATTATTCGGCAGCATAAATGTCCTGTATACACCGGCGAATGGATGATACTGCGAGTCCTCGAGCAGACTGGACGAACGGACCGCCAGCGGAGTGTGCATCAGGTCAAGAAATGCCGCAAGCTCACCGAGAATATCCTCCGGAAAGCTCTCCGCCTCAACGAATCTTCTTGTTATTTCTTCATCGCTGCTGCAGTTTAATGCAAAAGTTCTGAGATCATTTCCATCCAGGAATTCATCAAAAACCTCGGTGCCGAGAACTACGCCGGCAGGTACAATTATTTTAATATCCTGGAACTGATTTCTGACATTATAGTTGTTCACAAGGGTATTTACAAATCCAAGACCTCTGGCCTTCCCGCCGAGGGAACCGCCTCCGATCCTTGCGAAAGTGCTGTTAGGATCAAATATTTCCTTGTAGAAATCAGTTATAATTCCCCTCTGCCTGTTGTGCCGGTAATTCCTTAATGTCTGGATGAGATATTCTCGCAGGTCTTCAATACCCGGATAATCGGTCACTTTCCTGGGCCGGAGTTTATGTGCAAGCCAGAATTCAGTTCTTGCTTTAAGCCAGTTGGAGAAATGATTTCGTTCTGCATGATACCTGATACTGTCTTCAGGAATGATCTTAAGCTGCTCTTCAAGACTGCGCAAATCATTTGCTCTTCCTACCTCAACTCCTTCAGAAGTCCGGAAAACAAAATCACCAAAACTGAAGTAGTGATTAAGAAAGTTTCTTACCTCATTTAACAGGATAGGTGAATCCTTCATTACAAAAGTAGCTCCTGAATCCTTTGCACCTTTTTCATTTTGGGGATTATTTGAGAGCAATAGGATAGGAATATCAGTATGTTCCTTTTTTACGTTTAAGGCGAATTCAATTCCTGCATGAGGATCATTCTGCCCATGATGAGGGAAATCAATATCCGATATTATCCCAAGAATGAACTCTTTATATTTTTCGTAATATTCCCATGCTTCCTCATAAGTTGAGCAGAGGAGTATCTTTGGACGTGCTCTCATCCTCAGGAATTTATGTGAAAGATTTATTCCTTCGGATATCAGCCGCTGCGACTGCTTCAGCATTTCAGTATAAATAAGAGGAAGAAAAGAGGAATAATAACGCAGGTTATCTTCAATGGCAATTACGACCTGAACACCTACCATCTTTGTGTCGTGTTCAATATTCATCCTGTCTTCAAGGTACTTTATAATCGCAATTATAATTCTGAAATCTCCCTGCCATACGAAAATCTTATCGAATACAGAAGTATCTTCGTTAAGAAGAAGAGTATTCAGTTCCAGGTTATCATGCGCGAGGAGTACGATGGGAATTTTCAGTCCCGACTCTTTTGCCAGCCTCGCAAAATTAATTGCATGCATATCCTCGATATGCAGAGTCGTAATAATAAGGTCGAACCTGTTCTCTTCTTTTGCCAGTTTTATGGCTTCGTGCCCGCTGGAAACCCTGGTCAGTTCTGGTGAGTGGCTTAGGTTTAATCCCTGATATTCATTACGTATAAGTTCGTAAAGTCTGCCGTCCTCTTCGAAGAGATAAAGATCGTACAAGCTGGAGACAAGCAGAATATCCCTGATGCGGAGGCGCATTAGATTCTGGAATCCCTGGAACCGGTTACCGTAACCATGCTCCACCCAGAGATCATCGAACGTTGTTCTTATCTGCTCAAAGTTAGCTTTCAAAAAATTATTTTCCTTTCAGGGAAATTAAACCCAAAATACCATGGACCAGTAACAAAAATGGAAACAGTATGATAATTCTATCCCTATGCTGCCATAGAAAGCTGTTATCAAGAAAATACCGGTATATAATATAAAATAGGATAATAATGAATGAGATTATAAAAATCGAATACTTCATAAGTTGATATGAAATAAACCAATAGTTGTCCTCTCCAGAAATCTCTATTGTATCAAGTATCAACGGACGCAGAGCAAAAAATGCAAGGAAAGCGAGTGCCTGAGAACCAAAGAAAATAATCAAGATGACAGTAGTAAGTCCTACTATTATTTCGAAGGAATAAGCAAACAATAAATTTTTATATACTCTCATCCGATTCCTCGGTAAGTGCCGCGAAGACGCTAAGGCACAAAGTAAGTTTTTAATAATTGCCACGAAGCGCTAAGGTACAAAGTTAGTTTTTTAAGAATTACCTTCGTGGCAACCATACGAATAATTAAATCTACTTAATTACACCACACCCTGGTCCATCATGGCGTCTGCAACCTTCAGGAACCCGCCAATATTGGCACCATTAACAAGGTTGCCCGGCGTACCGAACCTGTCAGACATATCGACGCAGGTTTTATGAATACTCTTCATTATCATCTGCAGACGCTGGTCAACTTCCTCTCTTGTCCATGGGAGTCTCATACTATTCTGCGCCATCTCGAGTCCCGACACAGCAACGCCGCCTGCATTGGCTGCTTTTGCAGGTCCATAAAGGATCTTATGGTCGAGGAACAATTTTACACCATCAAGTGTCGTGGGCATATTCGCACCTTCGGAGACAACATAGACACCATTTTTAATGAGGTTTTGGGCATCCTTACCGTTTATTTCATTCTGAGTAGCGCTTGGGAATGCGCATTGGGCTTTATTCTCCCACATAGGATTATGATCGGCATTAGGATCAAGCTCAGTGTAAACAGCGTGCTTATATTTATCCACATATTCTTTCATCCTTCCGCGCCTTACATTTTTCAGTTCCATCACGAATTCAAGTTTCTTATGGTCGATCCCTGCGTCATCGTAAATGAATCCGTTTGAATCTGATAACGTTACAGCCTTTGCCCCGAGATCAAGCAGTTTTTCTACTGTATACTGGGCAACGTTACCGCTTCCCGAAACCAGGCAGGTTTTTCCCTCAAGGGATTCACCCCTTGAAGCCAGCATTTCAGCTGCGAAATAAACTGCGCCGTAACCCGTTGCTTCAGGACGGATCAGGGAACCGCCCCAGTTAAGTCCTTTACCCGTCAGAACACCTGTGAACTCATTGCTTAATTTTTTGTATTGTCCGAATAAGAATCCAATCTCTCTTCCGCCCACACCTATATCGCCGGCGGGAACGTCAGTATTTGGTCCGATATGACGAAACAGTTCGCTCATAAATGCCTGGCAGAACCTCATTATTTTCATATCACTCTTTCCCTTGGGGTCGAAATCGGAACCTCCTTTTCCGCCGCCCATAGGAAGAGTGGTTAAACTGTTTTTAAACACCTGTTCAAATGCGAGAAACTTAAGGATGCCCTGGTTAACAGAAGGGTGGAACCTTAATCCTCCTTTATAAGGACCGATTGCACTGTTCATTTCTATCCTGAAACCACGGTTGATGTGTACCTCTCCCTGTTCATCAACCCATGGCACCCTGAAGGTGATTGTTCTTTCCGGTTCAATAATTCTTTCGAGGATTCTTGCGGCTCTGTATTCGGGATGTCTGTCCAGTACAAGCGCTAAAGATTCAGCTACCTCTTCAACGGCCTGATGGAATTCCGGTTCGGCGGGGTTTTTGGCTTTAACCTCGGCCATTAGGTTTTTGACGTACTCTGACATTTATGCCTCCTGTGTGGTTGTATTGTTAATTACACCAGCGTAAATCAGGAGTTTGGGTTTTACGCATCCGATAGGTGAGTGAAAACTCTCACCGGTGATATCAGGATTCCGGTTTTAAAATAATTCCTTTATTCTTACTCCCATTAATTTTTACAATTACAGGTTTATCGAATTTTAAATGCTTTGTGAACCCCATTTCATTAACAGGTTTTTGTTTTGCCAGCCAATCCCAGTCAATAAACCCTGAATCAGTGTCGCTGTTCACGGTAAAATAGCCGACTTTAAATGAGGTTATGTTCTGGAAGAAATGCGATCCCTGTGAAGGAGTCACATTGAAATCCTTGAAGCCTGACTCAACTATTGTTGATGCACCTGAGATCTGATCCCAGGTTACAGGAATACCGAGCCAGTGATCAAGACTTCCCCATCTCCCGACACCGATCAGGAGGTACGGAGTTTTGCTATTAAGGAGTTTAGAATTAATCTGGCTGACTTCAAAAGCAACGTTTCTGCTTTTTGCTCTGTCGTACTTGTTAATATCAACATATACGATATCGTATATATCTGTCATTGCACCATTTCCCAGAACCTGGCTGCTTTGACAAAGGATTTTATCACGGGTGTCATGATCTACATCCAGTTCTTCGAGCTCGTGACTGATAACGAGGGGACGCATCTGAAGAAGAGCAAATTCCTTAGGCTGATTTTCCTCTACCTTCAGGTTTACAGCAAATTCTATCTCTATGGGGACACCCATCCCCCAGGTTCCAATATCCAGTATAAGGTCGAGTATTTCTGCTAAGGGAAATGCTTTATGTTTTAATATCGGCGCAAAGGTGACTACCCGTTTGCCAACCCGGGAGATGCCATCATAAACCGCGTCATTTTCAGGGGAATAAGTTGAACCAACAAAGTACAAAGTCTGATCCTCCTCTGCTACAGAGAGATCAAATTTCTTTACAAACTGGTCAGGGGACCATTTTGCTGTAGGCGACCCTCCGCCGCTGTAAAGGAGAGAATAAAAGTCCTGCTGAGCATTCCTGAGTGTTTCTTTAGTTGAAAAGAACTGAAGCATATGCCTCGGGTATTTAGGGCAGAACCTTACCACATTACCGCCGTCTACAACAGTCTTTCCCAAACCGAGAGCGACCATTGCGATACCATCAGAGGATTTCTGAGGAGGAACTGGATAGAAATTGTATGATTTAGCTACTCCGGCAAAATCCGGATAAAACCTGCCGTCTCTCCTGGCTCCGACGAGCCGCTGGATAATTACCGCCATCTTTTCTTCTTCCAGGCGGTAATCGGTTGCCTTCATATAATCTTTTGCCTTCTTATAGAAGGTTGAGGCATACACACTCTTAATGCAATTGAGCAGTTCGGCAAGACGGATAGCCGGATCAGGATGATTATTAGGAATCATGTATGTCTCATATACCCCGGCAAAGGGCTGGAATTGGGAATCTTCGAGTAGACTCGATGACCGGATTGCAAGAGGCTCTCTCACCGCTTCCAAAAACTCTGAAAGTTTATCGCTGAGTTCGGGAGGAAACTTTTCAGCTTCAATAAACCTTCTAGTAATTTCGGCATCATCATTTGAACTTAAGGCAAAAACATCAAGCTGATTCTCTATTAGAAATTCATCAAAATAATCCGTTGCAATGACTACAGCAGAGGGAACATTAAGCTCTACTGATTCAAACCTGTCTTTGATCTTATTATGGTTTATAAGGATGTTTATAAAACCGAGTCCTCTGGCCTTCCCTCCAAGTGAGCCTGTCCCTATCCTGGCAAAACTATTTTTTATATCAAAAGTTTCTTTATTGAATTCTGTTATGATACCCTTCAGCCGGTATTCCTGGTAGTTCCGCAATGATCTCAGAAGATGCTGTCTCAGTTCATCTACTGATCTGAAATCGGAAACTTTCCGTGGACGAAGTTTATGAGCCAGCCAGAATTCAGTTCTGGCTTTTAACCATTTGGAGAAATGATTCCGTTCGGCATGAAACATCAGGCTCTCATCAGGAATCTTCCTGATATATTCTTCAAGAGCTTTCATATTTGTAGCTCTTCCTACTTCAGAACCATCGGGAAGCTGAAAAACGAAGTCTCCGAATCCAAAGTTATTCATCATAAAGTCGCGCAGTTCATGAAGAAGTCTCGGCGAACCCTTCTGAATAAAATTAGCGCCGGCGGAATAAGCTTTTACAGCAAAATCGGCATTACTGGATTGTAGAAGTATAGGAATGTCTTTCTGTCTGTTTTTCACTTCGCGTGTAAATTTTATTCCTGCTTCCGAATCTCTTTCTCCATGGTGTTTGAAATTGCTGTCAGTTATAATTCCGAGAATCGACTCCTCATATTTTTCGAAATAACCCCATGCTTCTTCGTAAGTAGTGCTGAGAAGAATCTTCGGCCTTGCTCTCATCCTCAGGAACTTGTGAGTTAAGTTCACTCCCTCAGTAATCAAACGCTGCGACTGGTTAAATATCTCGGTATAAATAAGCGGCAGATAGGCCGAATAGAACTTGACATTATCTTCTACAAGGATAATAACTTGAACACCCACTGTCGCCACATCACTCTCAACATTCATCCTGTCTTCGGCATACTTAATAATACCGAGCAGCAGTCTGTAATCCCCCTGCCAGATAAATATTCTGTCAAGAGCCGAGATATCATGACGAGATATGAGCTCCTTGCGTTCCTTGTTATCATAAGCGAGCAGGATTATCGGGGTCTTAACTCCTGCCGCCTTCACTTTATCCGCAAACGTAATCACATGCATATCCTCGATATGCAGAGTAATAATGATCAGATCAAACTGGTTTTCTGAAGTAATTAGTTCGAGGGCCTCTTCACCGGTTGTTACATGAGTAATCTCGGGAGCCTGGCTCAGGTTGAGGTTCTGGTATTCCTGCCTGATAAGTTCGTACAATCTGCCGTCTTCTTCAAACAGGTAAAAATCGTAGAAGCTTGAGACGAGTAAAATTTCACGGATTTTGTACCGCATCAGCTTCTGGAACCGTTTGATGCGGTTTGAAAAGATGTCTTCTAAATGAAAAGTCTGGATTTTACTCATTAAATAATTCTGGGGCTGTCTGCGGGACAGCCCCGGTTAAAAAATAAAACGCCAATAATTATACTAAGCCCTGGTCAAGCATTGCATCGGCAACTTTGAGGAAACCCGCAATGTTTGCCCCGTTAACGTAATTTCCCTTTGTTCCAAATCTTTCCGCAGTATGAACACAGGTATCATGGATATTCTTCATAATCATCTGTAAGCGTGAATCAACTTCTTCCTTGGGCCATGGGAGACGCATACTGTTCTGCGACATCTCTAAACCCGAAGTTGCTACTCCGCCCGCATTCGAAGCTTTACCCGGTGAAAATAATATCTTTGCTTCCTTAAATACTTTGTATGCTTCAATCGTTGTGGGCATATTAGCACCTTCACAAACACATATACAGCCGTTCTTAAGCAATTCTTTAGCATCTTCTTCAAAAATTTCATTCTGGGTTGCGCACGGCATTGCCACATCAACTTTAACACCCCATGGTCTTTTACCTTCGTGGAATTCAACTTTGAATTTGTCTGCGTAATCTTTAACCCTGTCATTAGCGCTTGAGCGCATTTGAAGCATGTAATCAATTTTCTCACCTTTAATTCCGTCTTTATCATAAACAAATCCGTCAGGACCCGAGAGGGTTACAACTTTTCCGCCCAGCTGATCAATCTTCTGAACAGCACCCCACGCAACGTTACCGAATCCGGATAACCGAAAATTTTACCTTCTATATCCATGTCCTATTGTTTTTAACATTTCGTGTGCAAAATATACTGCACCGTAACCTGTAGCTTCAGGACGAATAAGAGAACCTCCCCAGTTCAATCCTTTGCCTGTAAGAACACCGGTAAACTCATTTCTTAATCTTTTATACTGACCGAACAGATAACCGATTTCTCTTGCGCCAACACCGATATCACCTGCTGGAACATCAGTATTAGGTCCGATATGACGGAATAATTCAGTCATAAAACTCTGGCAGAATCTCATAACTTCATTATCGCTTTTTCCTTTAGGATCGAAATCCGAGCCGCCTTTTCCGCCGCCCATAGGAAGGGTTGTTAAACTGTTTTTAAATACTTGTTCGAACGCTAAAAATTTAAGGATACCCATATTTACAGAAGGGTGAAATCGCAATCCGCCTTTATAAGGCCCGATCGCACTGTTCATTTCAATTCTGAAACCACGGTTTATATGAATATCACCCTGGTCATCCATCCAGGGTACTCGGAACATAATAACTCTTTCCGGTTCTGTCATTCTTTCCAGGATTCTTGCCTGAGCGGTACTCCGGATGTCTTTCCAATACAAGATCCAGAGAATCAAATACTTCTTCAACTGCCTGATGAAATTCAGGCTCACTCGGATTAAGTGCTCTAACTTTAGACAGCACATTTTGAGCATATTCGGTCATGACTTTCCTTTGGATTAAAATTTAAGATTTGCTCCCGTATGGAGATATGTTGTACAAACATTTTTTTCTACAAAAGCGTGCATAATTATAAAATTTACACAAGAAAAATTAGCAATTCTTTTGATCAAAAACTCAGTAATCATCCGGAAATCTTATTTTCTTGCTTGCTTCCCCGTATGTTAATAAGTTTAAGAAGTGTCTTTTTTAGAGTATAAAAATTAAGGTATCACAATGAACAAAGAAATATTAAAAGAAAAAATAGGACAGGCAGTTAATATTTTGAAGGAAAAAAAGATTGATATGTGGCTGATCTTTGTAAGGGAGAGCTCAACGATACACGATCCAAGTCTCGATATGGTTGTTGGAGGAAACTGGACCTGGCAATCGGCATTTGTAATAAACCGTGACGGAGAGACTGCTGCCATTGTCGGTTCTCTTGAAGAAGATAACATTAAAAGAACAGGAACTTATCAAAATATCATAACCTACCTGAAATCTGTAAGAGAGCCCCTAAACGAATACCTTAAAAAGAAGAATCCGTCCCATATTGCAATTAATTATTCAAAGAATTCCGTACTTGCTGATGGAATGACTCACGGAATGTATAATATTCTCAGGGAACATCTCGGGGGAACCGGATTTGAAAATAAACTGGTGAGTTCTGAGGATATTATTTCAGCACTCAGGGGCAGGAAATCAGCTACAGAACTTGCTATTATGAAAGAAGCGATTAAGGAAACCATTATGATTTTCGATGAGACAGGAGAGTTTATTAAACCAGGCGTTACCGAGATCGAGATAGCTGATTTTATGAAGAGCAAAGTTAAAGAAAGAGGATACGGACTAGCCTGGGAGGATGACCATTGTCCCGCCGTATTTACAGGTCCCGAAGCCGGCGGCGCTCACTCAGGTCCCACCGATACTAAAGTGAAAAAGGGACATATAGTAAATATAGATTTCGGCATCGAGTATAATGGTTATTGCTCCGATCTTCAAAGAATGTGGTACGTGCTTAAGGATGATGAAGACAAGGCCCCTGCTGAAGTGCAGAAGGGATTTGAAATTATCAGGGATGCTATCCAAAAAGTTGCCGACCAGCTGAAACCGGGAGTTAAAGGCTGCGATATGGATGATATTGCACGCAACTATATAACCGAAAAAGGTTATGAGGAATATCCGCATGGTCTCGGACACCAGGTGGGCCGCAATGTTCACGACGGCGGGGCGGGACTTTTCCCGCGGTGGGAACGTTATGGCGACACACCTTTTATGGAAGTTGAAGAAGGCCAGATCTTTACTATAGAGCCCAGGCTCCCGGTAAAAGACTTCGGCACTTCAACTCTCGAAGAGGAAGTTGTTGTTACAAAGAACGGATGTGAATTCATTTCACCGCCCCAGAAAGAGTTGATGCTCCTTAAATGAAGACTTGTCATGCTGAACTTGCCTGCCCCGCATCCAGCGGGGCCTGCCCCGCTTCTAGCGGGGTTTCAGCATCTCACAACTTGTCCTTCAGACCTTCGTCACTTTTATATAAAATAATCTGATAATTATCATAATTATTTTTAACTTCCGAAAGCTTTGGTGAAAATAATTAACAACATTACCCCCTACCCGGGGTGTATTATGCGCATTTATAAATAATAATGGAGAATTCTATATGAAAAAATTCGGTTCTTTACTACTTTGTTTTGTTTTGTTTGCAGGGGTGAAGTTATCGGCACAGATAACCATTACACAAAGTGATCTTCAGGCATTTGCTGGTCTCGGGAACACATTGGAAACCAGTAATGACACGACAGCTTCATCTATAGATATCGGGACGACCGGTGAAACTTCATGGGACTTCAGCAGTTTATCTTCAGATCTTCAGTTTACCTTTACCAGCATCGATCCTTCAGGTACCCCCTTTGCCGGAATGTTTCCTTCGGCAACAGCATGTCTGAATGGCACGACCAACATTATGGGTTATGAACTAGAGAGTTGGGAATATGTAGGAATTAATAATGCCTTATTATTTTATGGAACAGCAGCGCAGGGAAATGTTAGCGGATTGCAGGTCACAAGCATTCTGAGCAATGATCCTGCGTACACTCCTGTCGTAGTACCTATGACATTGGGAACCAATTGGACACAGGATTATGTTGAAACAGATTCTACTTCGTTTTCCGGTATTTCTTCAACCGTTTCTGTTACAAATATTCATACCGAAAATATGGTAGATGCTTTTGGACCTATGACATTGCCCGGAGGGGCGACTGTGCAGGCACTCCGTTTAAGATCAGACGTGCGTCAGATAATTCAAACTGCTGATGGTTCCAATTATTCACGAAGTATTACCTACATCTTTATCACTAACAGCGGAACGCAGGTTACGGTTAATGCTGCCGATACTACATCTCCAAATACGGGCGTAATACCTGTTGATGGGATTTCTTTTATTATTTCCGGAGTAACGGGAGTAAAGCAGGCAGATAATAACATTCCTCAGAATTTCCTGCTGGAGCAGAATTATCCTAACCCGTTCAACCCGTCAACACAGATTAGTTATTCTATTCCTTCAACCGAGAAAGTAACTTTAAAAGTGTACGATGAACTCGGAAAAGAAGTTTCCACACTTGTCAACCAGGAGCAGGCAGCCGGTAATTATACGGTGGATTTTGATGCCTCCCAATTTGCAAGCGGCGTGTACTTCTACCGTATCCATGCCGGTAACATTATCCAGATGAAGAAAATGATCCTGATGAAATAGTGCCATTTGGCACCTCAAAAATGGATAAATTAAATAAAACAATTGAGGTGCTAAATGAAAATCAAAAGAAGAGCCTTAAACAGACAACAAATAAAAAGTTCGGAAGGAGAGTTCATCTGGGAATTAGAAAACTCATATGAACTCTCTCCGAAAATCAGTCAACTGATATTGTGGACAGCAAAAGAATGTTTACTGAAAGAGAACAGTTTAAGAGAAGGTCAGATAGAAGTAACAGCCATAGAGATTGAAGAGCGGGCAGGAAAAACGATTGAAAAGATGGAGAAGAAAAGGATAAGGATAACAATAGATAATGGGATAGAAGATCTGGAGATACGGCAGGAATATGGAAGAATAGAGCTAAGGAGAAAAAAGATAATAAGGATAACAGAAGAAGCGTTAGAACAAAGAGCAGTATTAAGCCAGGAAGATATAAATAAAATATTACAGATAAGTATAAGAACGGTAAAAAGAGACATAGCCTTCATCAGGAAAGAAGGAATAGAAGTAATAACCAGAGGTTATTTGCATAATATAGGAAGAGGACAAACACATAAAGTAAAAATCATCGGTATGTACTTAGACGGAAATACGTATAGTGAAATAAAATTAAAAGCAAGACATTCAACAGGAGCGATAAAAAGGTATCTGGAGAGTTTCACAAAAGTATTGATGGCACAGAGGAAAGGGATATATAGAATAAAGGATATTAGTGCCGTAACCGGGATAAGTGAAACACTGGTAAAACAATACAATGAATTGATAAAAGAGAGTAAAAAAGATAAAACAAGGGCAGAGAATCTTAAGCTGTTAATGGAAAGAAATAGTTACCGGGAGCATATAAAAAAAACAGTCAGGAAGCATTCAGAGCCTCTGGCAGCTATGATGGGAGGCTTGTTATGAGTTTAAATCCGACAAGAGACCGGTATGAAAGCATAAACAAGAGGAACTTTCATCAGGCAATAGTAAACCTGCTGGAGAATGAATATAAAATATTAGGCTCAAGAAAAGTACTGGATATGTTGGCAGATGATATAGAAAATCTGCACAGGGAATATTATCCCTCAAGTAACCAGGTAGGGTTTGGCGAAATAGTTTTCAGAACGACAAAAGATGACGGACAGAGACAGAGCTATGGAAAGAAGACAGAGGATTACGCATCAGTAACGGTAGTTCTGCCACTGATAACCAGAGAAGATGTGGAAAGAAGAATATACTATAAGAAGGGAGACCGAAACAGTAACTATAAGCACAGAGAAGCAAGGGATATAGAGACGATGGTAAGGTTATTAAAGGCAGCAAAAGTGCAGGGAGGATTATTAAGTGGAGCAGAGCTGAGCGTTCTGATGAACAGAAGTCTTAGTACAATAAGAAAATATTTAGATGCTTACAGAAAAAAGACCGGAGAAATCCTGCCGCTGAAGGGATATGTTTTAGACCAGGGAAGTCTGCCGACTCATAAAGGAATAATAATAAGTTTATATGAACAGGGAATTTCTCCAGCTGATATAGTGCTTAAAACAAGTCACAGTCAGGATGCAGTAGACAGATATATAAAACATTATACGCAGGTGAAGCAGTTGATAAAAAAAGGAATGGATGAAGTGGCAATAAAAGAAATAACCGGAAGATCTATAAAAGTTGTAAGAGAATATATTAAGTTATATCATGATCTAAATCCTGGTGCAAAAACAAAACAGTAAAAATTATCAGGTGCCAAATGGCCCTATAGTAAGTAGATTCGGCTAACCTTCTTTTTTCAAATAGCAGTTCTTAATCTTAACCCTGCCATCAGGCGGGGTTAAGGTTTTTCTATCTATACGCAGTGGAATGTCTTCACTTATTTTGCTAGATTAAAATATTCATTTCCGGGTATAGTTTAACGGGTTAGTAAAACCGAACGGGGAAGTAAATGAAATATCTTATTTTTACATGTTTAATTTTTATTCTTCTCACCTCTGAACTTCATCCTCAATGGTACTCACAAATACCGGTTTTCGTAAGTTCTAACTTTCGCTATCTGCAGTTTGCAGACTATAATACCGGGTGGGCTGTCGGCGAAGACCACAAAATGTTCAAAACAACCAACGGAGGCGAAGAATGGATTGATATGGGCATCTTTTTACCCGGTGAAGCCGGGATGATTACATCAGTGTATTTTCTTAATACTTCAACCGGATGGGTTTCCACATATACAATACCTGGCGATAGTGCTGAAATTTATAAGACAACAGATGGAGGCCTCAGCTGGTTCCTCCAATCAGTTGGTTATTCCTATATTATTATAAGTGATATCTGGTTTTCTGATTCAATGACAGGTTATATGGCTGCTAACGGAGGATTAAGTTCCGGTTTCGTTTATAAAACAACCGATGGGGGAGACAACTGGACGTTATTAATTGGTCCCGATTCCACTGTTCTTTCCACATCTCTGGCTTTCATCAGTAATAATACAGGCTGGGTTGCCGGAGGTAACATATTAAAAACAACCAACGGGGGAACTTCGTGGGAAGAACAGCTTAATATTGAACCGGGGTTATTTACATCATTGGTTTTTGTTGACAGCATAACCGGATGGGCTGCTGCTTCATGAAAGCATTTATAAAACAGTTGACGGCGGCAGCATATGGTTTCAACAAAAAATAATTCAATCGCAGGATATTTTCTTTGTAGACACCTTCAACGGGTGGCTTATAAATGGAACCGATATTTATCATACGAGCGATGGGGGAGATAACTGGGTACTTCAAAACTCAGGTTCATATTATGAATTAAATGACATTTTCTTCATCGATAGCTTAACGGGCTGGGCCGCGGGTAACCACGGTACAATTTTACATACTGAAACTGGCGGAGCACCTTATGGACTGGATTTCAGTGATAATTTTGATCAATATATCGCCGGACAACAGTTAGCGTGTCAGAATCCATTTGACTGGACAACGTGGAGTCTTGATCCCTGTTCGCTGGAAGATCCTTACATCAGTTCTTCTTACGCATACAGCTATCCAAATTCAACATCGATTGTCCACTGGAATGATCTTATTAAATCACTGGAGTATATCTTATCAAACAGAAACTATGTTAATTTTATGATTTACATTCCTTCCGGTAAGACAGGTTACTTCAGTCTGTTGTCTGAATTCAATACGACGGTTCAGGAAAAAGGGATGGAATGTTATTTTGATGCTGACGGTACGGGAAGGTTGATGTCAGTCCCTGGAGCCCCCGTATCATTTATTTATTCTCCTGACGAATGGCATTACGTTCAGGTTGCTGTGGATTTTAACCTGGATGAAGCTGAGTTTTGGTTTGACGGAGTTCAGAAATATACCTGGCAATGGTCGCAGAACGGTACGGTAACCAGTCAACTTGCTGCGAATAACTTCTATGGCAATTCTTCAAACAGCGAGTTTTATATAGATGATTATCTTTTAAACAGCAACTGCTTATATTGTATTCCGCCGTCGCCGCCCGGGAATCTTACCGTTGAGGAATTATATAATGGAAACCCTGTTGTGCAGCTGAACTGGGAGTTTCCCTATCTTGCACCGGGGTTTAAAGTCGCCAGGAAAAATGGTTTACCAAATGATTCCGGAGCCTTTAGTCAAATAGGTACTTCAAACTGGAACGAGAATCAATATACAGATTCACTTGTATTATTGGATTCAACTTACACTTATGGAGTAATGTCGTATAATATCTATGGTAATTCTGATACAAGCAATTTTGAATCTATTACAGTACTTCCTGTTCCGGTTGAACTTGTTTCCTTTAATGCCGGGGTCGTAGATGATGATATCAGTTTACAATGGACAACAGCAACCGAAACAAATAACAAAGGGTTTGAAGTTCAGAGAGCTGCTTCCGTGGGCCAGGGAGCAGGATGGGAGGTAATTGGATTTGTGCCGGGGAATGGTACTTTAACCTTAACTCACTCATATTCTTACACAGACAAAGGCTTGCGGCCGGGAAAATATAGATACCGGTTAAAGCAAATAGACTTTGACGGTAATTATGAATACAGCAAAGAAGTGGAAGCAGAAGTTACTGGACCTGTTGAATTTTCCCTTAAACAGAATTATCCTAACCCGTTCAACCCTGTTACAACAATAAAATATTCTATTCCCGATACAAAAACTTCATCAGAGAGATTCCCGGTAGTATTAAAAGTATATGATATCCTGGGAAATGAAGCGGCAGTACTCGTCAACGAGCAAAAACCTGCGGGAAATTATGAAGTGAAATTTGACGGCAGCAGTCTTCCGAGCGGAGTATATATATACAGGTTAACGTCAGGTAAGTATTCAAAGACCAGGAAGTTAATGTTATTGAAGTGACCAGTCAGATTGGACAGAAATAAATCTTTATGGAGGAATAAGATGAGAGTGAATGTTCGTGAAGCTGTAAAAAGCGATATTGAAGCTCTGATCAGATGCCATAAAGAGTTTATGGAACATCATATAAAAAGGGATAAGCGATTTGCACTTAAGGAAGGGGCTGCAGAGAGGTGGACTGATCAGATTATTGAAGCTGTAAATAATCCCGATACATTTGTATTGGCAGCAGAAGATGAGGGGACGATCGTTGGCTGTGCATATACAATTATAAAATCCGGTGCGGTGGATTTTGGTCCTGAAAAAATAGAATATCTCTGTGATGTTTATGTGTTCCTGATTACCGCCGCCTGGGGATCGCAAGGCGTTTCCTAACAACCTCGCAGGAATGGCTGCGCGGCAAAGGAATCAATATGATAGAAGCAAGCTGGTCGGTTTATTCAAATGAAGCTAAAAACACATGGCCATCCCTTGGATTTGTTCCCATTAGTTTTACGGGTCAGCTATATTTTTAATTCAATTTTATGTTTTAGAACTCGCAGCCGCGGATGTAGGAAGAGTGAAGGAGATCGTTGTACTGATCCAGGTCTATTTCAACAGCGCCGAACATTTTGAGGTGAGGGGTCATAAACTGAACATCAAGGAGTGCGAAGTCTTTTTCTTTCAGATGATATAAAAGATTTATCAACGCCGACTTTGATGCCTGGGGCTTCCTGGAAAACATTGATTCCCCGAAAAAAGC
Source organism: uncultured Bacteroidota bacterium (assembly GCA_963764235.1). GTDB lineage: Bacteria > Bacteroidota > Ignavibacteria > Ignavibacteriales > Ignavibacteriaceae > DATFVA01. The sequence continues at coordinate 601,319 of CAVXRO010000006.1, forward strand.
TCCTCTGAAAGTAACTCCGTAAAGTCCGCCTACAAGCTCACCTTTTTCCCAGGTCTCAACTGCATGAATATATCCCAGTTTTTTAAGTCTGAGATATGCGTGGATCAGTTTTTCAGATATCCAGGTGGATTCACGGTCGGCACATCCTTTAACAACGCTGAGGAAATCGGTATCGTATCTTGTTTCAAATTCACTTTTCTCAAGGAATTTTCTCAAAGAGCGCGGGAAGTTAAAATTATCGAGAGGTATTACAGTGCGTACCTCCGGCATATACCAGTTTATCTTATCTGTGTTCTCATCAGCCATCGGAAAAGCACCGCTTGCATAAAGCCGTATCATATTCCCCGGCCGGAGAAGCTCATCCTGGTTATATGTTTTCCCTTCACTCATTCAGCATCAAACTCATTAATCGATTTTAACTTCAAGCTGAATAATGCTATAGCCTTCTATTGTCTCATAGGCCGCGTACAGCACCCCGGCAAGCACGCTCAACATCCCGAGCAGGAAAATTAATGTAATTAATACGTTAATGTTAACGGCGGCAAAATATTGTATGCCGATAAACAGGGAGGTTATAACAAACAGTGCAACGGCAATTGTATATGAAAGCACGGCATTACGCACAAGTTTCACCCTGAATGTAAGTTTTTCAATCTGCAATGAGGTGCTTTCAAGCCGCACATTTTCTTCATAGCTGAATTCCCGGTCACCGGCTTTTCCCAGCACCCTGCGTCTTTCTTCATTCAGCAGCCTTATCCTGTTAACTACAAGAGAATATTTGTTGTTCATTCCGAGCAGGAGAAGACCGCAGGCCGAAATCATAAGTCCCGGGGCCAGCATCAACTGAATTACCTGGATAATGGAATTTAGATCGGACATATAAAACCGTTAAAAAATCTGAAATGAATATCGATAAAATAAAATGAAAAAAGCTGACAATCCAAAAGAATGTCAGCTTTTAACTTAAAGGGATGAATATTTAAAGTGTATCCGCGTTATGTGTACCGGGGAAAATAAAATGTTTCGTTCTCTGAAAAATTGAGCCTATATTATTGTTTATGGAGTCAGTATCAATAATAGAAACCCGTAAACGGGTATTCACATCTACTGAACTAAGCATAGTCATCATGTCATTATTACCGTTTACGGGTTCTTTTAATTTCAAAGACACAAACAAAGGATGCTCTTTATTTATTAATTCCACCGCATCTTTTCCGCTGTAGTTTCTATGCACCTTCGACATAAAAGGCTTCCCGAACATCTCTCCTAAAGAACCGGAAGAGCGGGAGTTCTTAATTATTATAAGTTTCATATTTAAAAGCCCGAATGATTACAGGGGAAATGTAAATAAATGGAAGGAAGAATTTTGTGATTTAAATTATGAGGCGTAAGCCGGTTTAGCCGCCTGCTCTTTTAATAAAATCAATTATGTCCTGATCCTTTGAATTCAAAAGTTCTTCGGGGGTTCCCTCAAAATGAATTTTTCCATTATGCATCATTGCCACTTTGTCGGCAACGTTTTTAACGCTGTAAAGGTCGTGCGTTACAACCACTGAAGTGACACTGATCTTACTGCTTAATTCTTTTATCAGGCTGTCTATTGAATTCGACATAATAGGATCGAGTCCTGTAGTAGGTTCATCGTACAGAATATATTCGGGATTAGTTACAAGCGCTCTTGCGAGTCCCACCCTCTTTTTCATACCCCCCGAAAGCTCAGCCGGTTTGAGCTTATTTATATCGTTCAGACCAACAAGCTCCAGCTTTTCTTTAACAATCCGGTCAATTTGTGACCGCTGAAAGCCATTTTTAGATTCCTCCAGAGGAAGTCTCACATTTTCTTCTACTGTAAGTGAATCAAACAAGGCGGCGCCCTGAAAAAGAAATCCGAACATTTTTCTTAATTCATAAAGATCAGGAACAGAAAGTTCGGAGACTACCTGTCCGTCTACCTTTACCAATCCCGAATCAGGCTGAAGGAGTCCCACTATATGCTTTATAAGCACGCTCTTCCCGCAGCCGCTTCTGCCGATAACCACAGTCGTCTGTCCCTTCTCAATTTTGAGGTTAACCCCGGACAGGACTTCCTTATCTGAAAAACTTTTATGAAGATCGTGTATTTCTATCATAACCAATATTGAAATTAAAGAATAAAAATACCGAAAATTTATATTAGAATTAATTAACGGGAAACATCTCTCTATCAGGGGTCCTGATTTTATGTAATATAAAATCTTTATAGTTTTAAATGAGGAAATTAAACGAGGTTAAGAATGAAAAAGAGCGCATTATTAATTCTGTTCCTTGCTGCATTTTTCCAAAGTGGATTATGCCAGTCATCTTCACCGTCATATTATATCCAGGATGAGTTCGGGATAGCCTCGCCGGGAGCTTACAAATACGGGTTATACGGATACGTCAATCCCGCGCTGCTCTCAATGGTTGATCAGCCCGATCTGTATTTTACTTTCAGCGATGAAAGAGGGAGGTGGAATGATTTCAACCACTACGGGATTTTCACCGCTTTTCCTCACGTGGGATTGGGCTTCGCTAATACAAAAGTGAACTCTTTATCGGTAACCGACTATAAAATCTCCGCAGGCTTTGGAGATGAAGCATTCAGTATCGGCTTCGGCTACATCTGGTCATCAGGGGATCTTACTGAATTTAACCGCTCGGATTTCTTCACTATTGGAACAATATACCGTCCAATTAAATATGCGTCGCTGGGACTCATCGGGAATCTTTCTACATCAAACTATAACGAGGGCGCACTGGATCTTGCAGTCAGGCCGCTCGGAAATGAGATCATCACACTTTTCGGCGATTATGTCTTCGGCAACGGAAAATTAAAAGATGATCTGAAATGGAGCATTGGCGCAGTGGCAGAGCTGCTTCCCGGCATAAGAGTCTCTGAAAGGTATTTCTCCAACCATTATTTCAACATTGGAATTGGATTAAGTTTCGGGAGGATAGGACTTACAAGCGAGAGTCGTTTTTCAAAGGACGGCGATTATGGTTATAACGTATACGGGATAAGGGTAGGTTCATACGACAGAAATATAATCCATACCCTGGAATCAAAAAGTGATTACGTAAATCTTGATCTGCTCGGGGGAATGAAATACCAGAGATATAGGTTGTTCGATAATTCAAACACGCTGTATAATACTCTCAATGAAATAGATGCCGCGGGAAATGATAACACCATATCGGGTATCGTTATAAATCTTTCGGGAATGGAAATTAACAGGGAAATGGTATGGGAACTGAGGGATAAGCTCGAAAAGTTTAAGCACAGAGGTAAAAAAATCATCATATATCTTGACCGCGTGAATATAGACGGGTACTATCTTGCCTCTGCCGCCGATAAAATTATTATGAACCCGCAGGGTACCATAACGCTTGAGGGATATATATGGGGAAGGCAGTATTACACAAACCTGCTTGAGAAGCTGGGAATAGGTTTTACGGAGTTAAGGTATTTCAAATTCAAATCCGCGATGGAAACATTCTCGCGTACTAATATGAGTGAAGCCGACAGCATTCAGTGGAAAGCTATTATCGATTCATATTATGGCGTTACAAAAGACGGTATCTGCAGAAGCAGGAACATTCAGCCTGATGAGTTTGACAGTCTCGTAAACGAAACTGCACTTTTCCTTCCTTCCTCCGCTTTAAGGAACAACCTGGTAGATACCCTGGCCAGGTGGGAAAATATAAAAGACATCATCAAAAGTTATGAGGGTGAATACAAAAGGATGGTTTCACCAAATTCGCTGGCGGAGTTTCAGCTTCCGGACGATAATTACTGGGGGAAGAAACCTGAGATAGCCGTTATTTATGTTATCGGCGAGTGTGCAATGGACCAGGGGATCAAGGCAAGGAGTCTTGTTAAAGTTGTTGAATCCGCAGCCGATGATCCAAACGTTAAAGGTGTGGTATTCAGGGTAGATTCTCCCGGAGGAGACGGAATGGCATCCGATATCGTCGCGGAAGCTATAAAAGAATGCAAAAAGAAAAAGCCTGTCATCGTTTCCCAGGGATACGTTGCGGGATCCGGAGGATACTGGCTTTCTATGTACGGAGATGAAATATATGCCGCTCCCACAACCATAACAGGATCGATCGGGGTAATAGGAGGCTGGTACTATAACAAAACACTCAAACAGGATATCGGTGTATCAACCGACCTCGTAAAGATAGGAAAACACGCAGATCTTCCCTTTGGAATGAGAATACCGTTCATCGGCGTTTCCCTGCCTGACAGAGATCTTTCCGAAGATGAATTGAACAAAGCAGAGAATATGATTAACGAAACCTACAGGGATTTTGTGGGGAAGGTTGCCGAGGGTAGAAATATGGAATACGATAGGGTGAAGGAAATCGCGCAGGGAAGGGTATGGTCGGGAATTGACGGGAAGAGAATTAACCTTGTTGATGAGATCGGTGGATTATATGATGCAATCAATGAAGCGGTAAGTAAAGCAGGCTTAACAGGATGTGAGTATAATATAAAAGAATATCCGGAAGCACCCTGGTTTAACTTCGGTTCGCTTGTCCCGAAAATTTTCGGAATAAACATACAGGATGATACCGTACTTGATCACCTGCTGTTCAGGCTGAAGTACAACGGTCTTCCTTTATACATGCTGCCGCTGGAAAATATGATATATGACTTCCCGATGTCTAATTATTAATTATTATCAACTTGTCATGTTGAATAAGCAGAGCAGATAAATTCCATTAGATGTCATTCTGAATACTATGACTTGTCATTCCGAACGAAGTGAGGAATCTCCACCTTTACTTTTTCAACATCTCATAACGAACTGTCATTCTATTATGAGACAGCCATTCACTACATTTCTTTAACCGAGGACTTTGTAACCTTCGTGTTGAAACTGCTGTCAGATAAATGTATTTCGACTTTCGAATGATCAAAAACATCATCTGAGAGCTGCATAGCAAGTATCTCTGCATAATTCTGGTACTGATCACTTTTGATCATCTCGGGCGGAACGCTAAGGCTTATTTCATAAGTGCTGTCGGTTTTGGTGAGTCTGGCCTTATGAACCTCATCATTGAAAATAGCGCACTGGTTTATATACTTGCCGAGACTTTCAACTTTATCACCGGATACAGTCTGATCATAATAAAGCTCCCCGTTATCGAGCTGTTTTTTTTCATACTTGTCACTGCTGCAGCCGTATAAAAAAAGAAGTGAACACAGCATAAAAAAAGCGGTAGAGAAATATGATTTATAATTTATTTTCATCGTCTCCCTCTCGTTATTGATGGTTATAAAACCTAATAAAAGTTAGTAGAATAATCAATCTGTCATGATCTTTATACGGATAAAACAATCTTTTGTGATCATTGTTCCATCCCCTCATCTTTAAAAAAAATCAAAGAATTCGTAAAAAAACTTGTTACTATCAAGGTTCTTTTTGTATAATTCGAAAAGCAGATTTAAAATGCTCACAGAGGAGAGAAAAAACACATCTTAATAATACCCAAAAGACAACGGAGGCCAGATGTTTAAAGGACATCCTAAAGGACTTTATGTACTCTTTTTTACGGAAATGTGGGAACGGTTCGGTTTCTACACAATGCTTGCGATTTTTGTTTATTACCTGAGCGAAAATTTCGGCTGGGATGCGGCGACCGTAACAAATGTTTACGGGATCTTTATCGCTTTTGTGTATTTCACACCCATACTGGGGGGGTGGATTGCAGATAATGTACTGGGTTACGGGAAGACAATTATCATCGGTGCGATAACAATGTTTATCGGGTACGGACTAATGGCTATTCCCACCCAGACGCCCTTCCTGCTTTATATCGCGCTGGCAGTTGTCTGCGTAGGCAACGGAATGTTCAAAGCAAACATTTCTGTACTGGTAGGCAACCTATATTCCCACACCAGCGGTTCATTAAAGGATGCCGGTTATAATATTTTTTATATGGGAATAAATGTCGGTGCGTTCTACGCCCCGTTTGCTGCAGCGGGTGTAAGACAGTTTTTTATGGAGAATTTCGGCACAACACTGGCACATGGTTATAATGCTGTGTTTGCGGTGGCATCTGCCGGGATGCTTGTCTCGCTGCTTATCTTCACCCTGTTCAGAAAATACTATGCTGATGCCGACTACCAATCCAAAATCAAACCAAATACGGAAAGGGATGTTACCCTTACTAAAGCACAGGAAAAAGAAAGGGTTGTTGCTCTCCTTACAATCTTCGCAATCGTAATTTTCTTCTGGATGGCTTTTCATCAGAACGGAGCCGCCCTCTCCCTGTTCGCACGGGACTATACTTTCAGTGCTGTTCATAAATTCACGTATATTCTTTTTGATGTTATTGGTCTGCATGCCCTTCTGGCAGTCATTCTGGGTACCGCTGTGGCCCTTAACAGGAAAGCGTCGGTAAAGGCCAGAGGTATAGGAAGTTTCTTCGTACTGCTGGGTCTGCTTGTAATAATTTATAAACTGAACACCCTTCCCGATATTAATTCAATTGCTCCCGAGCAGTTTCAATCATTTAACCCGATGTTTATCGTTCTGCTTACCCCAGTGATAGTAGGCTACTTTGCCTGGCTTAACAGAAAAGGAAAAGAACCTTCATCGCCGGCCAAGATAGGGATAGGGATGCTGATAACAGGACTGGCTTATATTATTATGGTTTTCGCGTCAACCGGACTTCCTCCCGTTTATTCTATCAGCGGAGGTACTTCTCCCGTAACCGTTTCACCATTCTGGCTGATAGGCACATACTTTACACTTACCCTGGCAGAACTGCACTTAAGTCCTATGGGTTTATCATTCGTTTCGAAAGTAGCTCCTCCTAAAATGAAAGGACTGCTGATGGGAGGGTGGTTCGGCGCCACCGCGGTAGGTAATTATTTATCAGGATTTGTCGGCCGGTTCTACCAGAACTGGGAGCTCTGGCAGTTCTTCCTTCTCCTTGTGGTTACGTCTTTAATCGCGGCGGGACTTGTAGTAATTTTTCTGAAAAGGCTGAAGACCGCCACACAGTAATTCTGTACTCAAACTATCCTTTTATATTTTTTCAGGATCGGGGATGGTCATTTCATTCTGAACGTTGCCGGTGTTAAGTGTGCCGGCGGGCTCGAACAGCATCAGGTGAACCTCTTCTTCGGCAGCGGGTTTATGCTCAACGCCCCGTGGAATGATGAAGAATTCTCCTTCGTCCAATTGAACGGTCTTGTCTTTAAGGTGAATCTTAAGCTTTCCTTTAATAACCATAAATAATTCATCCTCATTTTCATGATGATGCCAGACAAAGGAACCCTTAAGTTTGACTATTTTAACATGTTGACCGTTCAGTTCACCAACAATCTTAGGCTGCCAGTATTCTGTAACAGCCGAAAGCTTTTCTTCAAGGTTTACTTTATTCATTGCTTAGTTCCTTCAATTAATCGTCTGTGGTAGTTTATCTGTCCCAGGTGATAATCGAAATGGTTAGTGAAATGTATAAGCGCAAAACCGTATTCTCTTATCTTTCCGCCGATCTTATCAGGGAAAGTCTTATTCAGATCAGCATCGTCAAGTTTCGGGAGCGATTTCTTCACCACTTCAACCAAGGCGTCGATACGGTCATTTAATTCTTTCCTGGGAACGTTTTTGTCGGAGAATTCCGACTGACGGTCTCTTTGATAACCGGTACCGCCTATGAGATGACCCACAAAGTGATTAACGTTTCCCAGAAGATGGAGGCACAAATTCCCCGCGGAATTGGCTATCTCCCCCTTCACAATCCACAGATTACCTTCATCTTTGTAAAGATTTATTTCGGTTTTCAATTTATTAAGCTCAGTTTCAAAAATTTCAATTAACCATCCTGAAAACATATCATACTCCTTTATTTTGTAATTGCATAAAGACGAACATCAATAAGGTTTCCATCTTTCATAACATATTTTTTCAAAGTTCCTTCATATTCAAAGCCGCATTTTTCAAGTACCCTGCAGGAACTTAAATTGTGTTCAAACACTGTGGCCTCAATTCTTTTCAGATGAAGTGAATCGAAACCATACTGGCAGAAACACTTCAGAACTTTGCTCATAATTCCCTTATTCCAGTAATTTCTTCCGAGCCAGTAACCCAATTCATCCTTGTGTGAGGTCAGACCGTATTTCATATGGAAGCTGATCCCGCCTATCAGCTTTTTATCCCTGGTCCTTATCGCAAAATTAAGATCCAGTCCGGATTTCTTTTTAGTTTCATTTACGAAACTGATCCACCAGTCGGCGTCTTTCGAAGTATAGGGGAACGGCAGGCGAAGTGTATTATTGTAGATCTCCTTATCAGAAAGGTAGAGGATAAGGCTTTTTTTATCTTTTTTATTTGGCTCATCGAGATATATATCCTCATCAACATATATTTTCATGGCTCTGCAGCTAATCCTGTTAAAGATTATCAGTTAATTTATTAAGAGGAGGATCAAAATTCTCATTGAAAAACTCAAAAGGTACCTCATCGCCGATCTTCTCAATAACCCCCGATTCTTCAATAGTACTTTCATAAGACTCGTAACAGTTTAAACAATCATTAAGCCCCTGTTTCATATCATCATCCAGTTTTACGACACAGTCGATTAAATCGCGCGGGGACTGTTTAAGTACAAACATATCTCCCTGCCAGGGTGAAAATCCCTTATCCTTTATCGTATTGAAAGCCAGCCTTTGAAGATAATCGCACCCCGAATCCCTGAGCTCAAGGAATACTCTTTTTACAACAGCATGAGTAACCAGGTGATCGTGAAAACCGCTTACTCCATGTACGGGATATGATACGATTATATCGGGTTTAATTTTCTTTATATGATCTTTAACTATTTTTTCGATTTCACGCGGATCCATCTCAGCTAGTCCGCTGTCCGGCAGATCAAGCACAAGCATGCCGTTAAGGCCGAGCGATTCTTTCACCTTAAGCATTTCCTTAAACCGGATCTCACCCATCTCATTCACGCCGATTCCAAGTTTGAATCTCTGCTTTGTTGCACCGCCGCGGGTTAACGTTAGAAGGTAAACCTCGTGGCCGTCTCTTATCTGATCGTACATCACGGCGGCAGGACCAAAAGATTCATCATCCGGATGGGGATATATATATAAAATTCTAAAGTTTTTCATATTAATTCAGATAGTCGATTTTCTTAATCTGCGTGTCATAAATCTTCCATTCGCCGTTAGTTTTATGGAGAGTATGAACACCCTCAATCCTGTTATCCCTGAAAGTCGGGCCTTTTACTTTTTTGGTTACCTGTACAAACTGAACCTTTGCCTCTTCATCCTTCAACTCAATAACCTTCAGATCCTTCACCTGGTAGTTAAGATCATATGTGCTGAAAATTGTATTCATCATATCTTCAAGATGGTCGTAGTTTTTGTTGTCCTTATCCATCGTGCTGATATAAGCAGTTACATCCTCATCGTTTCCCGCCTCTGTGTTTTTCATAATTACATCTTTTACAGCCTGTTCCTCACTGCTTTTGTCGGAGCCGCAGCCATTTATAATCAGAAGTGAAATAATCAGAAGGTATACATACTTCATTTTAATTCTCCTTGTCAGGATTTATATAATAAATACTTAGAGAATTAATTTAACACAAATAAAAAAAGCCGCAAAGTCTAAAATGCTTTACGGCTTTTTCATGATTCCCATTTTACGGGGCCTGCATAGTATCTTAACCTGTTCACTCGAATCTTCTGTTAACACATACAACCAGGAACCACAAACCTGTCTTCATCATGCAGAAGAACTTATTGCTGCAATATAGGTTGTCAGCCGTCTTTACAATGTCCTCAATCAACCGGGCATTATAGGATTTAGACGTTACCATCACCGGAAAAGTTTAAAAAGAAGTGCCGCTGTTTCAGCGGCTTTAGAAAGGATAATGATTCTGTGATTTAGCTATCAAATCAGGTGCCTCTACATAATCACTCTTGCTCATCATTTAAGTCATCTCAGCCAGAATCATCTCATATTTTTTTATCTGCCGGGGAAATTGCAATCGCTGTGCCATCCGGTTTTTAATAGCAAAACAATGATCCCGGGGAGTTTATGTGAAGGAAAGTGACAGATAACCGTAGCCCGTTCGGAGGGTACGAATATTTTTCCATACCCGCAGCTTATCCGTAATATTTTGCTGAACAATGACTGTCTTAAAAAATGAACAGAGCAAAGTGATGCGGAGCAAACAAAAAAAGGTTAGAGCCTTCTTGCCGAAACTATTACGGTCTTCAGATTTTCAACTACCCCGGTATTTTCATTTAAAGCTTCAAGGAAGATTATATAAATTCCCATTCTTAGTGGAATGCCATTGTCCTCCAGTCCGTTAAAAATAACCGATCCATGTGATGCTGATGGCATGTTATTTTCTAGTGTGCGAACCAGTCTTCCACGGTTATCGAATATTTTTATTCTTATCTGGGAGACAGCCTGTGAAAGAGTGTAATTTATAATACAGAAGTCCTCATACCCGTCGTTGTCTGGTGAAAAAGGATTGGGGGAGACGGAAATTCCTGACTGCCTGTTTTCGTTTTCCGTGAAAATGCTGTTCTGCCTGCCGGGAGTAGCCCCCTGATAATCTACAGAAGTGCTCCAGTTCTGAGGATAGTTTCCATCAATTCCGGGATTAATCCTCTCGAGCGATTTATTCTTTGTAGTGTGTATATTCCTGTTGTGCCAGCTTGAAGAATATTTGAGTGAATCTATAATATTTCCTCTTACGTCTTTCAGGAGAATCAGTTCACCCTCATTTGATAATCCCAGATCCCCGCTTGCTGCCAGGTTAAAGTTGTTGGACTCATCCGATGAATAAATAGAAAAAATGGCCGAATCTGCCGCCAGCAGGTAATATCCTGCAGGAGGAAGTTTCAAATATGATTCTGAGAGTCTGAATGTTTTTCCCCCGGATTCTTCAAAGGTCCACCCGCCTATGTCAATTGTATCGCTGCTGTTATTATAGAACTCAACGAACTCACAGTTATCGATTCCGGGATCATACATTATCTCGTTTATTATAACGGAATTCTTTTCTCCCGGTGGAACACGGGATAAGGAATTTTCTTTGCCGGGGGTACTTTTAGCAGGACTAATAGAAGTAGTCCATCTCCCTGTTCCTCCTGTAGTATCCATAACATCTATTCTCTCGAGTGAGCGGCCGGATTTTCCTCCCTGGGAGGATTGGTAATGAATGCTGTCGACTATTCCTTCCCTGAAATCGTACAGAATTACATAATCGTCCGAATTACCAAGTGTGCCGAAGTTTGTGATTAAGACATCTGTAACTTCCGGGTGGTATGAGCTGAATGAAGTATCCTTTGCTATAATCGCAAATTGTGCAGGCTGCAGATAATAATCGCGATCGATTATGAAACTTCCGGAGGACGCTTCGGGCTTATCTCCTGCCGACCATTCTTTAAGATTTATGCTGTCAGCTGAAATATTAACTATCTCAAACCATTCAGGCTCGCCTTCATCAGGATCATACATAATTTCGTTTATAACTGCGGCATGACTGGCGTAGCCGGGACTCACAAACCTTTCCCGATAATTATTTAACGTATCCTCATCGCCGGGAATTTCCACCCTCACGGCTGTCAGTATCTTCTTTGATAAGATTTCGAAGGGAATCCCAGAAGTTATATAAAGAGAGTCGCCCGCAGAAAGCGAAATAGCCGATTGTGAGGAGAGAAATCTGTCAGCTGTATTATTAGAATCGCTGTCGATATAAAATTCAACGCTGATTCCGGCAGCATTCAAACTTCCCTTATTTTTTATCATCGCAGTAATGACCACATTATCTCCTTCTACAGGAAATTCAGGTTCTGAGGAAATCATCGCTATTGTAATATCCCTGCTCTTTGGGGTAATGCTATTCACCCTTCCCGGTGTTCCCAGTTCAATATCTTCAGACGGTCCCCAGTTAGAGGGAAGATTCGTTGAAGCTGGAACTGAAATCCTTTCCAGTGAATATCCCTGTCTTCCTCCCCATACGCTGCTGAAAAACAGTGAGTCCATTGTCTGTCCCCTCTGATCTTTCAGAACGAAACCATCCGCATCATTGTTTAGTACGGGAAGACTTAACACGGCCACCGGGGAAGGTATGAGACGATGATACTCAAGTATAGAAGAATCTTTTGCAAGCACTATATAACTCTGAGGAAGAATGATCATGTCTGAATCTATTTTGATCTGAACAGGAGTTGATATTACATCATTAATGGTCCAGTCCCTTATATTAATTGAATCTACGGACTTATTATAAAGCTCTACCCATTCCGGTTCACCTCCCTCAGGTGAATACATGATTTCATTTACAACCAGTGTGGCATGAGGATAACCTGGATAAATTTGCGTAACCGCATAATTATTGCTTGTATCCATATCACCGGGAAGTTCGGCTTCGGCATAAAATATACGAGCGTCGGAGAGACTGTTTGCAGCAAATCCCGGTTCAACAATCGATGAGTCACCTTGCACAAGTAATAACCCGTCGACGGAAGTCAGCAATACATCAGGAAGCGAATCCAGATTAGTATCTTCATAAAGTTTGAGGGAATAGGATACGGCTGATAATCCCGGATTCTTTATTTTTATCTTCAGAGATACATTGTCTCCGAAAACCGGGTAGGGAGGTGAAGAAGTTATTCCGGCAACGCAGATATCCTTTTCTTTTGGGGTTACAGAATTTATATATCCGGGAGTTGCCCTGTTCCTGCTGACTGAAGACACCCAGTTTTCCGACTCAAATGAGGAACTGTCAGCATTAATCCTTTCAAGGGAAATCCCGTCGCTACCTCCCCAGTCAGGACTGTATTCAAGTGAATCGATAACGCGGTCCAGAGAATCGAGGAGTATTATTTTGTCCCCTGAATTATTTAAGGCCGGGAACGATTTTATTATAATCGGGGCGTTGATATTAAAGTAATTCCTGATTGCACTGTCTTTTGCGATCACGACAAAAGCCCCCGACAGCAGGATGAAATCCTCAGAACAAATCGTAGTTGTATCCCTGGAATCCGCCAGCTGATGTTTTCTGAGATCGACAGGTATGCTGCTCCTGTTCAGGATCTCAATCCATTCGGGCTGAGGACTTTCAGGATCATACATAAATTCATTTATCACAAGGTCGTTCCTGAATTCATAAACCTCCATTCCAAAAAATTCTGTGAATGCCTTATTGTTAGTAGTATCATCATCGGGAGAAGCAGTTATTTCAGCAATAAAATAATTCTGACCTTCCTCAAAGTTCACAGTATGCAAGGTGAATACCATAGTGTCACCGGAAAATAAAGGTCCCGAATCTTCAGATGATATGAATTCCGATGACTGAGCAATAGAATCCAGGTTTATATCTTTATAAAGATTTAGAGAAAAAGGCGGCGAAGCATTCAGACCCGCATTCTTAACAGTTATTTCAAATTCTGCGGGTTCTCCGATAATTGCATAGTCATCAGTTTTAAACGTTGATATTTTGAGATCGTTCTCTTTTGGCGTCACCGAGTTGATCTTACCCGGTGTAGCTTTATATATGCTTTCGCTTGTCAGCCAGTTATCCTCATAAGCACTGTTTTCATCGGCAGAAATTCTTTCAAGTGATCTGCCCTCATCTCCTCCCCAGTCAGGCGAATAAATCAGACTGTCAATTGTAAGACCCAATGAATCCTTTATCACTGTGGCATCACCGGTGTTATTTAAAGCAGGCAGACTGAAATTAATTATTGATGAAGGCACATCGTAGAAGTTAAGCAGAGATGAATCTCGCGTAAGAACAAGGAAATCACTGGGTGCAATAAAAATATCATCATTGGTTATAATTCTTTCTGCCGAATAATCACAAAATCTCCAACCGTTCAGGTTTACTTCCTCTGAAGAGCGGTTAAAAATCTCAACCCACTCAGGCTCACCGGAAGAGGGTGCATACATTATCTCGTTAATAACAATATCATTATACGCTGTTCCCTCGGGGTAAACAGTGAAGTTTTTCCAGGCAGTATTATCTAGAGTATCCTCATCCGGAGGAAAAACAACTTTTGCTATGATATTATAAAACCCCGGCGGAGCTGAAATGATTTGTGTTCCGGCAGTGAGCGAATCACCTGCCTGCAGGCTGAAATACTCCTGTGAGAAGATCTCTTCACCAGCCTGGGTAATTGAATCGAGATTGGTGTCATTAAATATTTTTACCCAAAAGTTATCAGTCTGATTTTCACCTGTATTTTTGATTTTGCTGCTAATAATAATATCATCACCTTCAACCGGAACATCAGGGGATACAGTAATGGAAGTAACTTCGAGGTCATACGAAACAGGAGTGACAGAATTTTGGAAACCGGGCGTGCCATTGGGATAAATAGAATTAAGCCAGTTCGACTGAGAACTGTCGGCTCCTGTCAGGATTTTCTCATCCGAATGAGCCTGCAGATTATCCGCTGAGTATGTATATACATCCAGCGTATCCTCATTTGCTGAAAGCAGCCAGACAGGGCGGCTTGATGTGTTTGCCATTCCTGTCGATCCAAAATAATTATCCGCAATTTTCAGGATCAACACTCCGGGCGGTATAAGGCTATTATAGATGCCTGTTTCGGGATCATAATCTGCCTCAAATATTACTGCGTAAGAATGTGGTTGAAGGATCGTTCCTTGTCCCGTACCGGCAATGAAATCAGGTGATGAATTATAATACTTTATACTAAAACCGTTAAGATCGATGCTGGTTAAACCGTTATTATAAATTTCAATGAATTCATTGTTACCCGAAACAGGGTAGAACATTATTTCATTAAGTTTCACGCTGGTCTGCGCAAGACAAACAGCGGTGCAGGTCAGAAAAAAGAAGAATACCCTTGCCATCCCCGGGAACCCTATAAATTTTTATTTTAGTTGTAAATATGCTAAATTCGCAGGAAAATTGACAGTTTTTGGGGATCTTAAACCTGAATTAATCCAGATTTTTAATACTGCATCCGGCCCACATCCGGCCTCCACCTACTGCACTTCAGCTTCTATACCGGCTTCCTTCTTCTTCGCTTTATAAATTTTTATTCTTCAGGCCTTCCAGGTGCTTCCGGGCAAAATATTCGAATAGGAAATCCGGTATGATACTAATAAGTCTTGTGCCAAGCACAGTGGGTAAGGGGAACTGAATTATTCTTTTCTCTTTCTTAATACCATCGATAATTATTTCTGCGGCCTTGCCGGGCTTCATCAGGAGCGGCATATGGAATTCGTTCTTGTCGGTCATTGGTGTTTTTACGAACCCCGGCCTGACTGTTATTACTCTTATATTGTAATTGTAAAGCTCGGTGCGCAGACTTTCGAGTAACCTGGTGAATCCTGCCTTGCTTGCATTGTAAAATCCGCTGCGCGGAAATCCCCTTGTATCGGCAAGACTTGATACGCCTACTATCATCCCGCTTCTTTTTGCGATAAAGTGCGGGAGCAGTTTCTCGAGGAAATAGAATTTGGAGATTAAATTGACTTCAATTATGTCTTTGCCTTTTTCCGATGAGAAATTCTCTACGTCGGTCCTATAGCTGGCTCCTGCATTCATGATCAGTATGTCTATTCCCCCGAATTCGGCTGTTACTTTATCGATGGCTGAGTGAACTTCATCTTTTCGGGAAACATCACAGTGTACCGGAAGTATAATGTTCTGACCGGTACTAAACCTGTCGGCTATTTCCTGTAGTTTTCCGGTACTTCTTGCCAGTATGGCTAACCTGCAGTTTTCTTTGGCCAGCCCGGCGGCCAGTTCATAACCGATTCCGGTTGATGCCCCAGTAAGTATTACTGATTTCCCCAAAAAATTCATATTAATCCTCTTGAAGAATTATTCTAAATTAAGGAAATAAGGGAAAAGATTTTGTGAATGGGAAATCTCTGAGAAATGAAGTCAATAAATAATTTTTAAACTTTTGTATTATCATTCTAATTGTTATCTTACTACAAAAATTATTCCAATGTTTTTCAATAGTAACATAGTGCCGGTAGAGGATGTGGAAGTAAGGAAAGAGGTGTTAAATACACGCTTTTCCTGCGATTTGGAGAAATGCAAAGGAGCCTGCTGCACATTTGAGAGTGAATATGGCGCGCCTTTAGAGGAGGAAGAGATAAAAATAATCGGTGATATTTTACCGAAAGTGATGCCTTATCTTCCTGAAGAACACAAAAGAGTTATTCAAAATGAAGGCTTCTACAAGTACAAAAGTAAGGAATTGATGACCCATAGTCTGGATAACAAAGCATGCGTCTTCGTTTTTTATGAAAATGGAATTGCCAAGTGCGGCATTGAGAAGGCTTATTTCGACGGCAAAACCGATTTCAGAAAACCGGTATCGTGTCATCTTTTCCCAATAAGGATTTCAAAGTTCGGAACTGACGTTCTGAGATATGAAAAATTCACCGAATGCAGTCCCGCTCTTGATAAGGGAGATGAGGAAAATATAACAGTAGCCGAATTCTGCAGGGAAGCCCTGGAAAGAAAATACAGCAGAAAATGGTATTCAGAATTAAAAGAAAAAATAGATTAGAAAAATGCTATCACTCAGTCAGAAATTAACGCAGCAGCAGAAACTTTCACCGCAGCAGATCCAGTATCAGAAACTTCTGCAGTTAAACACCCTTGCTCTTGAGCAAAGGATTAAAACTGAACTGGAAATAAATCCTATCCTGGAAGAGGTGATGGATGAAGAGATCGAACTTTCCCAGGAAAAGGAGGAGAAGAAAGAGGATGAAGTTGAAGAGTACGAAGACTATGATAAAGAGGAATTTGAACTTGAAGATTTTATGAACGATTCTGATTTTGAAGGGGACAGGGTTAATAGGAGTAAAGACGATGAAATTTACCAGCCGCTGGCACCCGCAAAAGAATCATTAAGAGAGCATCTGCTGAACCAGCTGACTATGATGAACCTTGAGGATGATCTTTTTATGCTCGGGGAGGAGATTATCGGAAACCTCGATGCGGACGGATACCTGAAGAGGAGCCTGGAAGATATTGTTAATGAGCTTGAAATGTTCGAGCATATCAAAATTTCTACGGGGGAGTCAGAAAATCTGCTGAAAACGATTCAGCGTTTTGATCCGCTCGGTATTGCTTCCCGGAACCTGCAGGAATGTCTGCTTGTTCAGGTCAGGTATTCGGATCACGATCAGTATTACACTTACCTTGCCACCCAGCTGCTTGAGCAATGCTATGATGATTTCACAAAGAGAAGATTTGATGCCATCAAGCAGAAATTAAATATGTCTGATGAGACACTTAAGATCACTCTCGACCTGATCCAGAGTCTTAATCCCAAACCGGGTGAGGGCAACATTGAGTCGGTTGAAATGAACCAGATTACACCCGACTTCGTGATCGAAAAGGTTGATGATAACTTTGTAATTACACTTAACGACAGGAGTATGCCTTCAGTAACCATCAGCAGAACATACCTTGAGATGTTTGATTCCACCAAGAGGGCGAAGAAAACCCCGAGGGAGAAAGAGACTTACAAATTCCTCCGTGAAAAGTTTGAATCGGCCAAGTGGTTCATCGCCTGCATTCAGCAGAGAAGAGAAACACTGATGAAGATTATGCGGGCCATCCTTGAAAGGCAGTATGAATTCTTCGATAAAGGTCCCAAGTTTCTCAGGCCGATGATCTACAAAGACATTGCGGAAGAGATAAATATGGATATATCAACTATCAGCCGCGTGGTTAACGGCAAATATGTTCAGAGTCCTATGGGCATTCACGAGCTGAAGTATTTCTTCAGTGAAGGTTTATCAACCGACAGCGGGGAAGAGGTATCCAACAAACACATCAAAGAGCGGTTAAAGGAAATTATAGCTTCAGAAGATAAAAGCTCGCCCTACAGTGATGATAAGCTTGCTGAAATCCTCAATGATGAAGGTGTGCATATTGCGAGGAGAACAGTAGCCAAATACCGTGAACAGCTGAGAGTACCTATCGCCCGCCTGCGCAAGGCCCTATGACCATAGTCTGCGATATCCTGCTGATAATATCCGCTTTCGTTCTGTTCGGTTTTCTTCATTCATATCTTGCTTCCACACGTTTTAAAAAGAAACTTGCCGGGAAAGCAGGATCTTATATAGCTTTTTACAGAATTGTCTACAACCTGACTGCGCTGATCCTCTTTTACCTGATGTATGAATACATTCCCCATCCGGATTATATAATATATGATCTGCCTACTCCGTGGGATCTGATCATACTTATTCCGCAGTTTGTTAGTCTGGCCGGCATCCTGTGGACGCTAAAGTATTTCAGCGGAATGGAATTCCTCGGAATAAACCAGGTTGTGAGATGGTTTAAGGGAGAGTATAAAAAAGAGGATCTCGATGAGCGTTTAACCATGCACAATGAGGGTCCTTATAAATTTTCGCGTCACCCTCTGTACCTGTTTACAATCCTTTTCCTGCTTTTCCGGCCCGTAATGGATATCTTTTATCTCACTTTTTTTCTGTGCATAGTTGCTTATTTTTATGCAGGATCATTTTTCGAAGAGAAAAAACTTATTGAAACATTCGGGGAAGAATACAGAAACTATCGAAAATCCGTCCCCCGCATATTTCCCTTTAAGTTATCCAGCAGGTGATTTATTTGCTGTAGATTTGAACAGTTACTGACGGCTGTTTAAATTACAAGGACATATTATTTTTGAATAAGGAGCGAGCAGTAGAATGGAACAAATGAAGGCAACAACAATATTAGGGCTGGTGCATAAAGGCGTAGCTGCGCTCGGCGGTGACGGACAGGTGACACTGGGTAATACGGTTATGAAACATAACGCGGTAAAAATACGTAAGATCGCAAACGGAAAAGTTTTATGCGGATTTGCAGGTGCTTCTGCCGACGCTTTTACTCTGGTGGAACGGTTTGAGGATAAGCTTGAGCAGTACAGGGGAAACGTTTCCCGTGCGGCCGTTGAGCTTGCAAAGGATTGGAGAACGGATAAGTTTTTGCGGAAGCTTGAGGCGATGCTTGCCGTTATCACTGAAGACAAAGCGCTGGTTGTAAGCGGCAACGGTGATGTAATTGAGCCTGATGATAATATTGTTGCGATTGGTTCGGGCGGAATGTATGCCCTGGCCGCCGCCAAGATGCTGAAAAAATACAGCTCTCTTACCGCAGAGGAGATAGTTAAGGAAGCGTTAAAAACAGCTTCGGAGATCTGTATTTATACTAATGATAAAATTAACGTAGAAGTAATTTGAAAGTAGGAAATGAGTAAGAAATTAAAAAAACAAAACAAAGAATATACGCCTACCCAGATAGTAACTGAATTAAACAGGTTTATAATAGGACAGCATGATGCCAAGAGAGCCGTTGCAATTGCCCTGAGGAACAGGTGGAGAAGGCAGATGGTGGAGGATGCGATAAGAGAGGAAATTCTTCCGAACAATATTATACTTATTGGTCCCACCGGCGTTGGTAAAACTGAGATTGCGCGACGACTTGCGAAGCTTGCAAACGCTCCTTTTATAAAGGTTGAGGCCTCAAAGTTTACCGAGGTAGGATATGTGGGACGCGATGTGGAATCGATGATACGCGATCTTACCGATTACGCCGTGAATATGGTTAAGACTGAGAAGACCGATGAAGTGCAGGAAAAAGCAGATGAACTGGCTGACGAAAAAATACTTGATATACTGATCCCGCCTGTAAAGAAGCCTGCTCACGCGGGCAATACAGAGGAGGGGGAAGTGGATAACGAAGCCTTCCAGAATCAGAAAACGCGCGAATGGATGCGCGAGAAGCTGAAGAAAGGCGAGATGGATGATAAGATGATTGAGTTCGATGCTTCGGCAAATTCAAATTTGGGACTCCAGGTTCTTGGTCCCCTTGGACTCGATGACATGGGCATAAACTTCCAGGAGATCATGGGAAATATGATGCCGAAGAAGAGGAAGAAAAGAAAAACAAAAATTTCAGAAGCGAAAAAAATAATTGCGCAGGAAGAAGCGCAGAAGCTGATTGATATGGAGGCTGTTCAGAAAGAAGCCATCGAGCGTGTTGAAAATTCGGGGATAGTCTTTGTTGACGAGATCGATAAAGTTGCGGGCGGCGGGGGGAAGGGTCAGGGTCCCGATGTTTCCCGCGAAGGCGTGCAGCGCGATCTTCTTCCCATTGTTGAGGGTTCAAACGTAAACACCAAGTACGGTCCGGTAAGGACAGACCACATTCTTTTTATTGCTTCAGGTGCTTTCCATGTATCCAAGCCTTCAGACTTAATACCCGAGCTTCAGGGTAGGTTCCCGATCAGGGTTGAATTGAAGAGTCTTACTGAGGATGATTTCGTTCAGATACTTACCCAGCCCCAGAATGCGCTGCTGAAGCAGTACCAGGCTATGCTTAAGACCGAAGGAGTGGAACTGGAATTTACGGAGGATGCGATAAGGGAAGTTGCAAGGATAGCAACAGAGGTTAATGACCAGGTTGAGAATATCGGCGCAAGGCGTCTCCATACGATCCTTACTACACTGCTTGATGAGATCCTGTTCGACGTCCCTGACAAGCTGCCTACCGAGAAGGTTGTTATCACTGGCAAGGACGTGAAAGATCGTCTCGAATCAATCGTCAAAAACCGTGACCTGAGCAAGTACATTTTATAGCCATGTGTCAAGCTGAACTTTATCCTGAACTTGTTTCAGGATTATTTCAGCATCTCCAGGTGCCTCGTCACACTGAACTACAACCTGTCATTCCGAATTTACCTGCCCCGCTTCTAGAGGGGTTTCGGAATCTTAAATTATTATCGAGACCCTGAAACGAATTCAGGGTGGCACGTCGCTTATTAACCACAACCTATCATTCCGATCCCAGCGCCTTGTCGTTCCATGTGTAATGCTGAACTACAACTTGTCATTCCGAACTTACCTGCCCCGCTCCTAGCGGGGTTTCAGCATCCCCCAGCGACCTGTCATTCCGAACAGTAAGTTGTCATTCCGAATTTATTTCGAAATCTCCAGCGTCATTCCGAACTACAACTCGTCATTCCTAACGAAGTGAAGGAATCTCATATTGCCTCCGGTTTCAACCGGAGGATTCGGGAACTAACTCAACACCCCTAACGGTTTCAACCGTTGGATTAACGTCCCGGCGCTTTCCTAACAATATCAACCGTTTGATTTCATCATCCATCGTTCAAATGTTCCATTCTTGTACCCCAACCATCGCTCCCCCTCCTCCGGATCTTAGTTGGACATCCCCACCCAACCCCCCACACTTATCACGTCTATCCGCCACCCATCCACCATTTTCCGCCCTCTTACAATATCTTATCCCAATCCTCGCATCATTCCATAAGTTTGGGAAGTAACTTTTCCTGTTTGCTGTAAGTCTTAATAGATGGTTATTTGAAAGTACTGTTAATGTCTACTTTAATGATCAAAATTATAAAACCAACAGTAATAGACATCGAAATTGAAGCGAAAGCTTCTGGCATTCTCCTTGGTTGCAGGGGAGTGATAAACAATTAATTGTGAGGGTTAAAATGAAGATAAAATATTTACTGCCTCTATTATTTATTATACTTCTTTCAGTGCCGGCTCTTCCTCAGGAAGAAAACAGCGAGGCTGATACAAGCGACAGCTGGGACTGGAACGACTGGAAAGATTTCCATCATGATATGGACGTATTAGACGTTGATTTTAATGGGAGTCCTACTATTGTTCTGAGATACGGAATGTCGAATATGAGCCTTGATAATTTCTCCGGCAAGTTTGCGGATCCGAACCTGCTTGAAGTTAAACTCGGCTACACTGATGAGAAAGACTATAAGTGGGAAGAGAACATAATCGACTACGATTTCAAGTATCTCTATCTCTCAAATATTTCCACCGATATAAATGATGGTTCAGTCACCGCCCCCGAACTTGAAAACACTGCATGGAGATTCGGACTCGGCAAAGCCTCCGGCTACGGTTATAAAATTGGAAGCGGGGCAGTTATTCCATACTATTCCTTCGATCTCTCCTGGTCGAAGCTGGATCTGAAAGACCAGGCAATAGCTTCAGGTGATAAAGCTTTGCTGGATAACTTTGACGGATCATTCAGATTCGGAACGAATGCGGAAGGTGGAATAAAGCTGAAGGTAATCCCTATGCTCACATTCGATGCATCATACGAAAGAGCAATCATATTCCCGAGACATCTGTTCTGGAAATGGGCTGGCAGCGTTGCAATCGAAAGCATAGGACAGTTCATGGTTGACGGCTTTGTGAAGGAGATTATGCATTCATCCCCTTATGCAGGTCCCGTAATGAGCTTCATCCTTAAAAACGCGTTATCATATGGAATCTATGAACTAAGGCAGGACAAAATGAATTGGCCGTTCAGCCAGCGCCGCGCCCCTTGCCTACGATCAGTTCAAATTCGGCTTCACAGTAAACTTCTAATCGAACACTACTTTTCTTTTATCCGGATGGTCACCCCCATCCGGATAATATAATCTCAGTATACTCTACCTGTTAAATAAGTTAACAGCTGTTTCCGCTTACTTTATTGCTATACCTGAGGCAAAATAAATTAGGTAAGGGGGTTTTTCCACAACAAACGTTGTGTGATAACCAAATTCAAATTCGACAAATAAATTTCTATTTATCGGGAGTAAGTAATAACTATTAACACCAGCGAAGGGAACTACTGCAAAATATACCGGTAGAGTTGAGGCTAGTCCAAGACTTCCGCCTATGAACAGATTCTTTATTAAGCTCATCTCAGGACCGGTTTTAGCATAAGGAATAATTGCGCCGCTCTCTAAATTATGTTCTATAGGAAATGCTCCGTTCACTCCTATTTCGAAGGCCCATTTAACCCTGAATGGCTTTGTAAATGGATCAAATTCACTTGTCCTGTAATTTACATTGAAAAACATATTCATAAACATCGGTTCCTCATCACTCATAACCAGGCTTGAATAGCCGAATAGAAGTCTGCTGCGATTTAACTGAATTTTGTCCTCATCCGGCGGAGCTGGATTTGCGAGGGCTGAAACCGGGCAAGCCAGTAGTGTTGATAATAGGATGAAGAGTAAATAAAGAAAGAGTTTCCCGCTTTTCAATTTTCCACCTTAATAATTTTGTGCCCTGGTTTCGCTTACATTCCCGTATTTTTGAACGTAACTTAAATAATTAGGTCCTGATGCGCAATGCACCCCGAAATTGGAAGTTATCGTTCAATGATATCCCATGCCTTACTAAATGGAGTCTTTAATTAGCATTGATTCTCTTGTTTTAGTTGCTTGGGTTCATTAAGTTAAAGGTAAAATAAGTGCGGGAGTAAGATGAAATGAAAAGTGGAATTGTTCCTTGTGTTTGTTTCTCTTCCTATCTTTTTTAATTCTTGCTTGTAATGATAAAATAAACGAACCTTCCTATGAAATTACAGCAAAGCCGGTCGTTAAGAAAACCAGCATTAACTATAACGAGCAAAGCTTTATTACTGCATTTCCGGATGCTGTTTCATTGAATAATATGACCGAAGCATACTCAAATCATTATTCAGAAGAATTAAGAAATAAAATACTGGATTATATGAAAGGAGAGGTTGCCAGGCTCGGAGAAGATGTGAGTATTTTTGACAGTATTCTGGTTCCAACAGGCTGTAAATTATCCGGGGAATACGTATTGCCCACATACGCCGAAAAAGCTCAATATGAAAATCAGAATGTCTGGGTATTCCAGATTACTTACGATTCAGGAACTCCTATTTTTTTCGGTAATGCTAAGTGTTTTGTGCGTAAGCACTACCGACTTCGATACGCTTGCTATTATTGCATCAAGGCGGGTGACCGGATACTATTTAAAATAAACTTTAATGTTGACGATCTCAGTTCGGCTGCCGGTGCGGACGGGAGGGCCCCAGGTACCGACGCCGCATGTGACATAATACTGCGTGTTTCCTTTCTTCAGATAGCCCCAATCCTTTTCGTAAATCATCTGAGTAATATAATTCAACGGCCACATCTGGGCGTGGTGTGTATGACCCGACAGTTGCAGATCAACAGAATCCTTTTCCGCTTCCTCAAGTCCGAACGGCGTATGATCCATCAGTATTACAGGCAGGTTTTCATTTCTTCCCGTAAGTATCTCGTCTAAGGGTTTTCTTGGTTCTCCCGTAAACTGTTTCTTGCTTCTGTCATCCCGGGCAGCGATGTAAAAAGCGCTGTCGATCATAACCAGTTCATCCTGCAGTAGCTTTATATCGTGTGTGGTTATAAATTTTACCGCGTCTTTTATTCCAACAATGTATTCGTGGTTTCCGGTGCAGGCGTAAGTTCCGTACTTCGATTTAATCCTGAAGAACGATTCACCGATGCCTCTTGAATCGAGCCAGTCGGACTTCTCATCCACAAAATCTCCCGGTATCAATACTATATCAGGATTCAGGGAATTTGTTTTATCAACCATCCTGCTTAAGAATTTTTCGTTGTTCATTGCGGTAAGATGGATATCCGCGAACGTAACAATCCTCAACTCCTTTAAGGGGGATGACTTTTTATCCAGCGTGATCTCCAGGTTCTTAACGGTGAGCATTCTTGTGTTGACATAGCCTGCCGCTACGATAACGGAAGCGAGCACGATAATGGCTGTAAACATCCCCAACTTCCAGGCATCATAATTATTAACAACTGATGCGGGGAAAAATGTGAAAAAGTGATTTAGCAGACGAAGTATATCGAGGATTACTAGGCTCAGCACGAAGTAGAGCATAAACGCAAACCAGAAAGACCCGATCCATTGCAGGGTGTCGTATAGAAATGATGACAGACGATCAGTAAGGAATTTTGAAATAATAAAAGATAAGGAGATAAAAAGAAAAACAATGAGATAAATAATTTTAAGATGCGGAAATATTGTAAGTGCCTGCCAGCCGCGGATAAAAATGTAATAGTTTATTGCTGTGTAAACCGCGAAAAAGACCGAAAAGAATACTATCATTTTTCTCCTGAAATTAATGATTTGTCATGCTGAATTCATTTCAGCATCCAACGACTTGTCATGCTGAACTTGTTTCAGCATCTTAGATTACTTTCGAGACCTTGAAATAAATTCAGGGTGACACGTTGCTCGAACAACTTGTCATGCTGAATTCATTTCAGCATATAACGCCTTGTCATGCTGAATGGAATGACGGTTATTAGACAGAGTTATCTCTTTATCTGTCAAAATTACCGTACTTCCTTTTTTCATTTCCTTGTAATAATTACCTGTTGTTTTTATGGTTGCCGCGGGAATTAGTATCGATTTCTCCTACAATATAAAATGTGACGGATGGCACCAAAGTTGCACAATTTCTGTCGAATGTTCAAAATCAAAGGAGCCATACATGGAATATATTGAAATAGGAGTAGTCCTCTATCTTTCTATCCTTGTTATTATTGCCCGCACAAACTCTAAAAAAGTTGAGAGGCAAATGAAAAAATTCAGCGTTAACAGGTAATTACAGGCTAAATTTTTCGGGATTGTTTCGGCATCTACCAATCTTATTTTACAAATGGTGAGAGTGTTAAGACCTCACCTTTTGTGTTTTAAAGAAGAATTACACCACCGCCGAGGCAAACTTCCTCTTCATAAAAAACAGCAAACTGACCGGGAGCAATTCCTTTATCCGGTCTGTCAAGTGTAATGATAGCCTCGTCTTTTCCCTGGTAAACAATCCTGCATTTATAAAAGTTCGCTCCATGCCTGATTTTAA
The DNA here is from genome assembly GCA_963764235.1 of uncultured Bacteroidota bacterium. Lineage (GTDB taxonomy): Bacteria > Bacteroidota > Ignavibacteria > Ignavibacteriales > Ignavibacteriaceae > DATFVA01. Next base: position 627,059 of record CAVXRO010000006.1, read on the forward strand.
CCAGATATTCTTTACCTTCTTCCGGTCTATCGTTGATCCAGTTAAATTTCCCTGTCTCGAACTGATATCTTTCTCGTCCGGCAGTATTTTCCCGCGAGATAAATACTTTATTATGTTCTATATCCTTTTTTACCACATACCAGGGACCGCCGCCGAGTCCTAATCCCGACCGTTGTCCAATCGTGTAGTAATAATAACCTTCATGTTCACCCATAACTTTGCCGGTAGCGATATCGATGATTTCGCCCTTCTTCACACCGAGGTGATGTTTTATGAATTCGGCAAATTTTATTTGTCCCAGGAAACATATTCCCTGGCTGTCCTTCCTTGCTTTGTTAGGAAGGTCAGATTTTTCAGCAAGCTCTCTTATTTCCGATTTATTGAATCCGCCTATCGGGAAGAGCGCTCTGTTAAGCTGCTTCTGTGTAAGGTATGCAAGGAAGTATGTCTGATCCTTAACGGGGTCCGGCGATCTTTTCAGTGTGAATTTCCCGTTTGCATCGACCCTTGCATAGTGTCCGCTTGCAACCTTTTCAAAAGACTTATCGATCTTGCTGTAGAACTGGCCGAACTTTATCAGGCTGTTGCAGAAGATATCGGGATTGGGAGTACGGCCTTCCTTAATTTCTGCGAGTGTGTAGGTTACAATGGTGTCCCAGTATTCATTCTGAAGCGGAAGCACCTCTAGCGGTACATCAAGCTGGCGGCAGACACCGCGGGCGTATTCAAGATCCTCTTCCCAGGGACATTCGCCAGGAATGAGAATTCATCCTGCAGCCAGATCTTAAGGTAGAACGCCGTAAGATCATGGCCTTCATCCTTTAGTAATTTCAGTGCTACGGAGCTGTCGACTCCGCCTGATAACAGAACTGCTATTTTCATAATTACATTTGCTTTTGTCAACCTGAATTTTTCCTGAACTTGTATCAGGATTGTTTCAGAGATTAGTATCGAAATTGTCACCCTGAACTTGTTTCTGGGTCTAGTAGAACCTGGATTCCTAAATAAACCTGCCTGCCGGCAGGTTTGGAATGACACTGTCGAGACGGCCTCAGATCGCGAAATTAAATCTTATCCGATTAATATACGGAATGGGGGTTAAACTATTAAGTCAAAACGGGAGGTCATTTCTTCTTGTTGTCTTTCTGGTTCCCCTTTCTATCTTCCTTTTTGGTCTTCAACCCAACTCGTTCAACAACATCATCATATACCTTGCGAGGCACCTTGCTGAGGAGGATGGTCTGCAGTTTATCCGCATGCCTCAGGCGATTGAAGAAACCTATGCAGACCTGGTTGTTCCTGTCGCATACCTTCATCACTCCCGAAAACCGGCCGTCGAATATTCCGCCAGTAAGCGATTCAATATCGCGGTAATAGATTGTGAATTCTTTTTGTGAAAAAAGGAAATCAGTACAAATCATTTTCTCTTCATCAGCTTCAATTTTATAAGGTATTATTTTATAAAGGTTAAGGTAATGCCTGTTCAGCAGGTATATCATCAGCAGCAGAAGAATAACGGGGATTAGGTAGATCAGATTCTTATCAATATAAACCACAGAAGGGACAAGATAGATCGATAGTATTATAGTTACAGGAATATTCCCATAGCGGTAAAGAAATTTATATAATGGGGGATATGTAAAAGTCTGCATCATTAAATCAATAAATTAAACACTGTAAAATAAAACATTGTAAGGTCTAAAACTTTACTGACTTAAACAATGCAGACTGTGGGAACGGGCATCCTACGGTTAAAACCGCGGGCTAACATTGGGGTCACTCAAACTTAATGTTAACGGGATTATTGAGCTCAACTTTTACCCCCGGCAGATTTTCAACAATCTTCTTGATTTCCTCAAGGTTCTTCGGATTCTGCTGCTTGAACATTTTCAGTTTTTCGGGATTATCAAGCAAATCATTGAAATTTATATCAAACAAAGTTATGCTTGAATCTTTAACGTAGCTTGCATTAGTCTCAGTGATATTTCCGTTTACATCAAGGGTAAGGGCGATCCTCATTCCTTTCATCAGCTTAAGCAGTTCATCCATTCCTTCAGTATTTGATGAAGCGGTGTCCTCTGTGGTAACTTCATTGGATACATCCTGGTCATTCATAGAAGGCATCTTAATCGTAAGCTCCGAAGGTTCACCCGGCTTAAAGATCGAAATGAAGAAACTCGTGGGCAGTATCCTCTTCAAACTCCACACCTTCCATATCAATCTTAGAATTCGGGTTCTGGTTGATCTTCAGCTCGTTGATATTGCTGAATGCATATATAACATTATAGCCTTCTTTGCCCTCCTCCTTCACTTCCTTTCCGCTGACGTATTTAACGCCGCTTCCGTATTTAGCGGTATCCGCAATCAGCTGATCTTCCTTAAATAGACTGAAAGAAGAAGTATCGGCGGAAGTGGAATCAAACGAAGCTGCGAATGCTGATATCATCTGTACAACCTGGCTGCTCATTAAAACTGATTCATCAAGTGTACCTGAACCGTCCTTGTTCAGGTGAATTGTTGTATTGACTTCAAGGCAGCCGGTGAACAAAACCGCAGTGAATAAGAATAAAATAACTTTGGTAAATATCTTTTGCATAAATCTCTAAATAATTTGTGTATAATGGTTTAAGATAACGAATGGCAGAATAAAAAGGAATTGGGGGATTGGCGGATTGGGGGAATTGAGCGGATTTAGCGAATTGGCGGAAATTTGATGCCACGAAGGCACTAAGAATTTAAAGATTAGCGGATTGGCGAATTAGCGAAGTGGCACGCTGCCAGTTCAGGGATTTAGCGGAATTGGCGAATTTAGCGAATTGGCGGTAGTTTGATGCGACAAGTCGCACCGCAGAAATTTTCTATAGAAGGTTGGCGGCCAGTTCTGCCAGGACAGATCTTTCGCCTTTCTCAAGATTTATATGGGCGTATAATTTTTGTCCCATAAAATGATCAATCAGGTACGATAAACCATTCGACTGTGAATCAAGATACGGGTGGTCGATCTGGTAAATGTCTCCTGTGAATACGATTTTGGAACCTTCGCCAACACGGGTAATAATGGTTTTAATTTCGTGGGGTGTAAGGTTCTGGGCTTCATCTACTATAAAAAATATTCTCTGCAGACTCCTTCCCCTGATATATGACAGTGCCTCAATAACAAGCTTGTTATCCTTTATCATACTGTTGATTGCCTGGTGCTGCTTGTCGGTTTCGGAGAACTGATCCTGGATCACCCGCAGGTTATCCCACAACGGCTGCATATAAGGCTCAATTTTACTCTGCACATCACCCGGAAGGAAACCGATATCCTTATTGCTTAAAGGCACGATCGGCCTGGCAACATATATCTGCCTGTAATTCTTCCTTACATTGAGAGCGCTTGCAAGAGCCAGCAGAGTTTTGCCGGTACCGGCTTTACCGGTGAGTGAGACGAGGGGAATGTCATTATTGGTTAGCGCCTCCACCGCGAAAGTCTGTTCCGCATTTCTCGGCTTAATTCCGTAAATAGTATTCTTATCTACCTTACGGAAAAACTCCATCTCTTTATCAAGGTAGGCGAGTACAGAGCGGTTGGGATTCCTGAATATATAGTATTTATTAGGGACAGGCTCATTACGAAGTTTCTTAAGGATCTTTTTAGCTTCAATCTCGTAGGGGGCCTGAAATAATTTAATGATCAGATCATCATCAAAATTCTCAACCACTTCCTTCCCGCTGTAAAGCTCTTCAACGCTGCTGATACGATCGGTTGTGTAATCTTCCGCGTGGATTCCGAGAGCTTTCGCCTTCATTCTGAGGTTTACATCCTTTGTAACCAGGATGACGGAGGAAGGATCTTTCTGTTTCTTCACAGTATCCATTGCTACAGAAAGGATGCGGTGATCGGGATTATCTTCAGTAAAGAGTTCCTTTATTTCTGAACTTATCCCGCGTGAAAAACCGACGCGCACTTTACCTTTACCTTTACCCAGCGAAACACCCCCGTTAAAAATTGCTGTGCCGGTAAGAGAATCGAGCGTCCTTGCAAATTCTCTTGCATTGAGATTTATAACCTGGCTGCCCCTCTTAAAATGATCAAGCTCTTCTATAACTGTAAGGGGTATTACAACATCATTCTCCTGGAATTGCAGTATTGAAGTTGAATCGTGCAGAATAACATTCGTATCCAGGATAAAAGTCTTTGGAGCTTTCTTGTTTTTCATTTGCAATAGTTGGAGTTGGGATTAATTTAACAAAATGAAGCTGGTTATTTATTGAGTCGTAGATCCCCTGTGAAGATTTAAGTTGAGAAAAATAGTTAATTACCAAATTTATCAGTATGTGTTAAAACTCAAAAAAAAACTTTAGTGAATTTATTTTTGACCAATATAATAATCAAATTATTAAATTGTAAAATTGAAACTTTAATCTCTTTGCTGTATATTAACAATTCAAATCGGAAAATAATTGACCAGCAAAAAATTAAAATTTATAAATATTCTGTTATTACCCGGGTTATTTTAGCCGCTCATCGAGTGGCTATTTTTTTATCTGGACGGCCGGTCCCTGTAAAATTCTCAAAACCAGTATCCTGAAGTCCGGCTTCTTTGAAGTACTGGTTTAATAACCAAATTAGAAATTTGAGACTTATCGCATCTGCCGTGAAACAGAGGATAATAAGTCAGGGTAACACAGGGAAATATATGAAAGGTTACGGTGAATGACAGGTACAAAAAACGCAAAACTGATACTTCAGGACGGCACCGAATTTATTGGTAAAAGTTTCGGATACGAAGGAAATACTAACGGAGAGGTGGTTTTTAATACGGGTATGGTGGGCTACCCTGAAACGATGACCGATCCGTCATACCGGGGACAGATACTTGTCTGCACTTACCCCCTGATCGGAAATTACGGCGTACCCGGAGATGAAAAGGAAAACGGGATGCTGAAGAACTTTGAGTCGGATGCAATCCACTGCCGCGCGTTGATTGTCGCCGATTATTCCGAAAAGTATTCGCACTGGAATGCGAAGAAATCACTGGGCGAATGGATGAAAAAACAGAGTATCCCCGGCATAACAGGGATAGATACCAGGATGCTTACACGGAAGCTGAGAGACCAGGGAACGATGCTGGGTAAAATTATTATCGATGAAAGCGCCGACCCCGGTTTCCAGGATATAAATAAGCTTGATCTTGTCGGGGAGGTTTGTGTGAAGGAGCCGGTTGAGTATTCACGCAGCGGGAAGAGGGTTGTGCTTGTAGACTGTGGAACAAAAAATAATGTGATACAGGCTTTCCTGGGACGGAATATCTCTGTCCTTCGTGTACCTTACGATTACGAATTTCATAAAGAAGTAATGGATGGAATAGTTCTTTCTAATGGTCCCGGCGATCCTAAAATGTGTAAAGCAACAATAGAAAATGCGAAGAAAGCAATGGAAAGAAATACTCCGATCCTCGGGATCTGCCTGGGTAGTCAGATACTTGGACTGGCAGCAGGAGCAAACACCTATAAATTAAAATACGGACACCGGGGACATAATCAGCCTTGCAATGAAACCGGCACAAAGAGAACTTATATAACTTCACAGAACCATGGTTATGCTGTGGAAACGGAAACTCTTCCGGAGGACTGGCGTGAATGGTTTGTAAATGACAACGATGGAACGAACGAAGGAATAATTCATATATCCAAACCGTTCTTTGCGGCGCAGTTTCACCCGGAGGCTTCTCCCGGTCCCGATGATAGTGAATTCATCTTCGATATGTTTGTGAGGGCGTTATGATGCATAAAAGAGGAAAACCAAAAAAAGTTTTAATACTGGGTTCGGGCGCACTTCAGATAGGGCAGGCGGGGGAATTTGATTACTCCGGCAGCCAGGCGATAAAAGCCCTTAAGGAGGACGGGATTTTTACTGTTCTTATAAACCCTAACATTGCCACGATCCAGACCTCTGAAAACTTTGCCGACAAAGTTTACTTCCTTCCGATTAAAACAGAGTTTGTTGAGAAAATAATCCTGAAAGATCAGCCCGACAGCATACTGCTTCAATTTGGGGGACAGACAGCTCTGAACGTCGGTGTCGATCTTTATGACAAAGGCATCCTTGAAAAATATAATGCGAAAGTGCTCGGTACACCTGTTGAAGCTATTAAAGATACCGAAGATCGTCTGCTCTTTGCCGACCGCGTAAGGGAGGTTGATCTAAAAGTTGCTCTCAGCAAAACCGCACAATCTGTAGATGAGGCTATTGCAGCTGCAGAGGAAATAGGCTTTCCTGTAATGGTGCGTATCGCTTATGCTCTTGGGGGACTGGGATCCGGGATCGTTAACACCAAAGAGGAACTGATCGAGAAAGCACGCAGGGCATTTGCCTTCACGGGTCAGATACTGATCGAGGAATCTCTTTACGGCTGGAAAGAAGTTGAGTATGAGATCGTACGCGACCGCTTTAATAACTGTATTACCGTCTGTTCGATGGAGAACATTGATCCCATGGGAATACATACCGGCGATAGTGTTGTAATTGCCCCTGTTCAGACATTATCTGCAAGGGAGAACTTCAAGCTTCGCTCAATCGGAATAAAACTCATCAGGCATCTTGGGGTTATTGGCGAGTGCAACATCCAGTATGCGCTGGATCCAAACTCAGATGACTACAGGATCATAGAAGTAAACGCTCGGCTCAGCAGAAGTTCGGCCCTCGCTTCGAAAGCTACAGGCTATCCACTCGCTTTTATCGCTACTAAACTCGCCCTCGGTTACGCACTTAACGAGGTTGAGAATATCATTACCCAGCAGACCTCCGCCTGCTTTGAACCCGCACTGGATTATGTCGCATTGAAGTTCCCGCGCTGGGATCTGCAGAAATTCAAGCTTGTGCATAATGAACTTGGTTCCGAAATGAAGTCGGTGGGTGAAGTGATGTCGCTTGGCAGAACATTTGAGGAAGTCCTGCAAAAAGCAATCAGGATGCTCGATCTCGGCTATCCAGGCTTTACGGGACATTCGCTGGAATTCGAGGACCTCGATAATGAACTTGCACATCCGTCAGATAAAAGAATTCTCGCAGTTTCAGCAGCCCTGAAAAAAGGATACAGCATAGATAAGATTCATTCCCTCACTAAGATCAACCGCTGGTTTCTGTACAAAATGCAGAACATCATCGAAATGGAAACACGGCTATCGGGTAAAAACCCTGCCGATATTGACGAAACTCTTATGCGCGAAGCAAAGATGAACGGCTTTTCTGATCAGCAGATAGCTCAACTTATTAATGATGAAGAACAGAAGGTTAGGGAGAAAAGAAAAAAGCTGGGAGTTGTTCCTGCGGTTAAGCAGATCGACACACTGGCTGCTGAATATCCCGCGCAGACAAATTATCTTTATACCACTTACCACGGCAGGGAAGATGATATTGAAACGGGAGAACCGAACCAGATAATTGTGCTCGGCAGCGGTGCATACAGGATCGGTTCATCGGTTGAGTTCGACTGGTGCTGCGTAAATGCCGTGCTGGCTCTTAATAAATCGGGCAAACGCACGATAATGATTAACTACAATCCCGAAACAGTTAGTACAGATTACGACATCTGCGATAAACTCTATTTTGAACAGCTCACCTTCGAGCGGGTGATGGATATCTATGAGAGGGAGAATGCCGAAGGAATTATTGTCTCGATGGGAGGCCAGATTCCCAACAACCTTGCGATGAAGCTTCACCGGGCTGGAGTAAAAATCCTGGGCACATCCCCGGTACAGATCGATAATGCTGAAAACCGGCACAAGTTCTCGCAGATACTCGACGATATTGATGTCGATCAGCCGGAATGGAATGAATTAACTGACCTTGAGGATGCGAAGAAGTTTGCTCAGAAAGTTGAATACCCTGTGCTCATAAGGCCGAGCTACGTCTTAAGCGGTGCGGCTATGAGTATAGTACTGAACGATGAAGAGCTCGCTATTTACCTAAAGAAAGCAGCCGACATCAGTAAAGAGCACCCCGTAGTGATCAGCAAGTTTATTACGGATGCACGGGAGATTGAGGTTGATGCAGTTGCCGATGACGGTGATCTTTTCTGTTATGCAATTGCCGAACACGTTGAGAACGCGGGCGTTCATTCGGGTGATGCCACAATAGTTCTTCCTCCGCAGAGAACATACCTTGAAACCATGCGTCGTGTTAAAAATATAACGAAGAAAATAGCTAAGTCGCTGCAGATAACAGGTCCTTTTAATATTCAGTTCATTGCAAAAGACAACGATGTTAAAGTTATCGAATGCAACCTCCGCGCATCAAGAAGCTTCCCCTTTGTTTCGAAGACGTTGAAAATAAATTTCATTGAGATCGCAACAAAGCTGATGCTGGGAGAGAAAGTACCGAAAATAGATAAATCATCTTTCGATCTCGATTATGTCGGTATCAAAGCTTCGCAATTTTCCTTCACACGACTGAAAGGTTCCGATCCTGTAACAGGAGTTGAAATGTCATCCACAGGAGAGGTAGCCTGTCTCGGCGATGATTTTAATGAGGCTTTCCTGAAGAGTCTCTTATCTACAGGTCACAAATTCCCTCGCAAGGCTGCACTTCTTTCAACAGGAACACTTAAGAACAAAGCGGAACTCCTTGAAGATCTTTTATCTCTCAGGAAAATGGGACTGAAGTTCTACGGTACCAAAGGAACGGCAGATTTCTACAAAGAAAATGGAATAGATGTAGAAGTACTTTACCGTCCCTTCGATAATGCCGAACCTGGTATACTTACATATCTTTCAGAAGGGAAGATCGACCTGGTAATAAATATTCCCAAGTCAGCGGAGAAGGTAGAGCTCGACAGTGATTACATAATCCGCAGGAAAGCGGTTGATCTGAACATCCCTCTATTCACAAACATTCAGTTTATTAAACGATTTATTAAGTCAATCGAACACTACAGCCTCGACTCCCTCCCCGTAAAAAGCTGGGACGAGTACCAGTAGAATGAAAATACCGCTAACCAACTGACGGAATTTATGTAAATTGCGATGAGAAATTTCATTACTTCTTGAAAATAGGATATGCTTTTTCCTGGATATTTATTCCAGCCAGTCGCTGTAATTATTTATAGATATTACTTTAAATGATGAATCGGGATATGCTTTTTGCCACGCGGGAGGTATTTTAGTTTTTTCATTTTTCCATTTAAACTCATAGGCGGATAATTTTCCTTCTCTCTCTTCAATAAGATCTATTTCCTGTTTGTCGTAAGTCCGCCAAAAATACCTGTTGTAATGAGTACCTGAATAACTGACAGACTTTATCCTTTCACTCATCATATAATTTTCCCATAAACTGCCTTTATCGTCCCTCTGATTTATCGGTCGGAAATCCGTGACTATAGCATTTCTTATTCCATTATCATAAAAATACCATTTAGAATTTTTAACGACTTCTTTCCTTAGATTTTTGCTAAACCCGGACAGCCTGTATATAACAAATACTTTAGCAAGTAAATCGAGATATCTTTCAACTGTATTTTTTGACATAGCCGTCTGCCTGCCGAGCTCTTCCATAGATACTTCATTCCCAACCTGGTATGCTAACAGCTTCAACAAACTGACCAGCTTTGAAGAATTTTTTATTCTTTCGAAGGTCAGGATATCTTTAAGCAGATATGAATTTATAATATCCCGTAAATATTCTTCTTTTTCATTTTGATCGGGAATATTCACCAATTCGGGCATACAACCATAGACTAATCTTTGCATCAGGTTATCTTTTGCTTCTTCGGGCTTTTCGATTTTATTGTACTCGCTTTCCGAAACGGGAAACATCATTATTTCATATTTTCTGCCGGTTAGTGGTTCACCGGTAAGGTTAGCGATATCAAATGTCGAGGAACCCGTCACTATTATCTTCAGCTTTTCAAATGAATCAACAGTCAGCTTAAGGATTAGACCAATATCCGGGATTTTTTGAGCTTCATCAATAACAAGCAGCTTTGAAGTGCCTAAAAGATTTTTGTAGTTCTGGATAGTTCTTCTTTTTAGAAGTTCATGGACGGCGATATCTTCACCATTCCAAAAAATATATTTTTCCCCGAAAGCTTTTAAAAAATCCTTTAACAGGACAGTTTTTCCAACTCTTCTTGCACCCGGAATAATTATGACCTTCCCGGGTTTTAGTCGGTTTTTTAAAATATTTTGAGCTTCACGAGGTATATGCATAAAAATTCCGTCAGTTAACTGACGGAATTTACGTAAATACCGTCAGTTAAACAACCTTATTTAAGAAACTTGTGCCTTCCGGTCTTCTTTCTCCCGGATAAGAGGCTGTGGGCAAGAATACAAATGGTGTGAAATATCTAATGGATTTAACAAGATTTGCAGTGGGTTTCATTTTTAGTTACTCACAAACTATCAACAGGATACAAAAACGGACAGGTGGGTTACCTGTCCGTTATTAAAGAACCTGCTTATTTAATTTGTAGTTACATCGTGTCGATGATCCTGTTGAAGGTTTCGCTGGGGCGCATAGAGGCGAAGGCTTTATTATCATCTGGCAGATAGTAGCCGCCTACGTCAGCAGGTTTGCCCTGTACTTCAATCATATCTTTCGCTATCTGCTCTTCGTTTGCTTTAAGTTCATTATAGATCTTTGTGAATCTTTCTTTCATAGCGGCATCTTTATCCTGCACTGCAAGCGCTTCTGCCCAGTATAATGTGAGGTAAAATGAACTGCCGCGGTTATCGATTTCGCAGGCTTTCCTCGAAGGCATTCTTCCGTTTTCAAGGTACTTACCGATTGCGGTATCAAGTGTTTCAGCTAATATTTTTACTTTAGCGTTTCCGGTTTTATCAGCTATCATTTCGAATGAGGGTACAAGCGCGCAGTACTCGCCGAGCGAATCCCATCTGAGGTGATTCTCTTTAAGGAACTGCTGAACATGCTTGGGAGCAGAACCGCCCGCACCGGTCTCAAACAGTCCGCCGCCTTTTAACAACGGAACAATTGATAGCATTCTTGCGCTGGTTCCGAGTTCAAGGATAGGGAAGAGGTCTGTCAGGTAATCACGAAGTACGTTGCCAGTAACAGAAATAGTATCCAGACCTTTTCTTGTTCTTTCGAGCGTATACTTCATCGCGTCGACAGGCTTAAGAATTTTAATTTCCAATCCTTTTGTATCGTGTTCAGGCAGGTATTTATTAATCTTTGCGATTATTTCCCTATCGTGAGCCCTGTCTTCATCCAGCCAGAAAATGGCAGGAGTATTGGAAGAGCGTGCGCGGTTTACAGCGAGTTTTATCCAGTCGCGTATAGGTTCATCTTTAGCCTGACACATCCTGAATATATCGCCCTTCTCAACCTGCTGCTCAAGCAGAGCTTTTCCTTTGGAATTAACAACGCGGATGGTGCCGTCACCCTGAGCTTCAAACGTTTTGTCATGCGAACCGTATTCTTCAGCCTTCTGGGCCATCAGACCTACGTTTGAAACAGCTCCCATCTTTGTAGGATCGAATTGTCCTCTTTCCTTAGCATCTTCGATGATCGTACCGTAGATGGTAGCGTAGCAGCGGTCGGGGATCATTGCAACACAATCTTCAAGCTCGTCTTTGGCGTTCCACATCTTGCCGCCGTCGCGGACAACGTTAGGCATAGATGCATCAACAATTACGTCATTCGGTACGTGCAGATTTGTCTTTCCCATCCTGGAATCGACCATCGCGAGCCGGGGACGGGATTCATAAACTTTATTTATATCGGCTTCGATCTCTTTCCTTTTATCCTCAGGCAGTTTCTTTAACTTCTCAAGGATGTCCATAAGTCCGTAATTCTGGTTAGCACCGATCTCCTTCAGAGTATCTGCATGCTTTTCAAGCGCATCTTTGTAATATACCGAAACAGCGTGACCGAACATTATTGGATCGGATATCTTCATCATAGTTGCCTTGAGATGCAGCGATAACAGTAAGTCATCTTTCTTTGCCTCATCAATCTGTTTTGCATAGAACTTCCGAAGTTCGCGAACATTCATAACAGCGGCGTCAATTATCTCACCGTTTTTAAGCTTAAGATTTTCTTTAAGGACAGTTGTTTTACCATCCTTACCGGTATATTCTATTTTAACAACGTCTTCTTTATCGAGGGTGACTGATCTTTCGGAACCGTAAAAATCCTTCTGGTCCATATGAGCCACGCGGCATTTTGATCCCGACTCAGGCCATGGCTTCATCATCTTATGAGGGTGTTTTTTTGCAAACTTCTTAACCGAAGCTGCTGCACGCCTGTCGGAATTTCCTTCACGAAGCACCGGGTTCACCGCTGAACCAAGCACCTTCGAAAATCTTTCCTTTAATTTCTTTTCTTCTTCATTTTTAGGTTCATCAGGATAATCAGGAATTTTATAACCTTTCTCCTGCATCTCTTTAATTGCAGCGTGAAGCTGCGGAATGGAAGCGCTGATGTTAGGAAGCTTAATTATGTTAGCGTCGGGCGACTGTGTAAGTTCACCGAGCTCTGCAAGATAATCAGGCAGTTTTTGTTCTTCGGTAAGGTTTTCAGGGAAGTTTGCAATTATTCTTCCTGCAAGGGAGATATCTTTTACTTCGATTTCAATTCCTGATCCTTTGGTAAATGATTTTACGATTGGCAGTAAACTATAAGATGCTAATGCCGGGGCCTCATCAATTTTGGTCCATGTGATTTTTGTGTCCATTTATTTTCCCGCTTATTTTTGCGATATGTATGAATATATATTTAAGTAAAAGTTAAAAATACTGAATCTTTGATAATTATTAAAGATTGTTATTTAGGGATATGTCCGGTTAATTCGAATTTAGAGATTACACCAGGTTCGGAAACTCCGGCAAGGCTCTAATCTTCAACCTTTACAACTCTTAATTTTTTATGTGACATAAAAATAAGGAGTGTCATCAGGAGGATGGAAACGATGGATGCGGGGAGTGTTCCGAGATCAAAACCACCTTTGGAAATCGGTTTTGTGAGGAAATCGCCGAATGTTGCTCCGAACGGTCGGGTGAACACGAAGGCTATCCAGAACAAAACTATCTCGTTTATTTTTGTCAGATAGTGAAGAGTTACCACGACCAAAATAATGCCTGCTGTAACCATAGCTCCGTCAAGATAGCTTAAGCCCAGGTTATCGCTAAGGAAATCACCGAAAGCTGTTCCAAGGCTATTAGAAAATAGAATGGCAATCCAGTAAAAGATCTCTTTATTCCTTTCAAATATCGGGTAGACATTCAGATCACCGAATCTTCTGTACCAGAGCATCAAGGTACAAACAAGGAAAAGGAATAAGATCAAACTTCCGGATGCATAACCCACGTGGAGAGTTCTGTCCATAAAATCCGAGATCTCAGTGCCCAGGGTTGTCGTCCCGATTATTACCATCCAGTAGAAAACAGGTATATATTCCTTTACGGTCAATTGAATGGATAGAACGATGATGAAAAATACCAGGGTTACGCCGATCCCGGTAAGATATCCAAGGTTCAGAGTCATCGATAGAAAATCTCCCAGGGTCTCACCCAATGTTGTTGCGATAACCTTCATCAGCCAGAACAAAAGTGTTATTTCAGCAACCTTATTTACTTTTACGTATTCTCCCTGTTCTTCGGGCAATATGTCTCTCCGTTTTTTACGCTAAATCTAGTTTAATTTTACCATAATATGAATGCTAAAGTTCACCGGCTGTTTCCTCCTTTAAAATTTGAAAGACAGACCGAATTTCGTGACAGTATCGAGTTTCTTAATTGTATCAGGAGCACGGGAATCGTACCGGAGACTAACGCCGAAGGTTATGTCGAGCAGGTTGCTTAGCTCTGAGATAAATGAATTATCGGATATAGCCTTATAGTCATTCCAGCCGGTAATCTTAGGCTGGAAGTAAGTTACAGAGACGAAATTAAAACCATCCTTAAGCAGAACGCCGAAGGTAGCGTAGCTGCTTAGCCGGTTTGCATCTGTAAGCCTTCCATGAGATGAGTTTGCGGGGAGATCGTATTCCTCGTGCTCAAACATGTATGCCAGTCCGTACCTGATTTTTATACTCTTTTCTGACAGCAGTTTAAACCGCACGCCTGCCCCGGCAAGCTCTCTTGAAAGAAGAAGACGCTTTTTGTTATAATCGAACTGCAGGAAAAATTCCAGCTGAAGGAAATCGTTCATCGACTGAACGTGTCTCAGGTGTGCCAGCGCCTGGTTCGAAAACGCTTCCTTATCCTGCCAGCCATAACCGGCATTTCCCACGAAAAAAGTGTAGCTTTTCCCCCAATTATAATTTAACCTGGTATCCCCATTGATTAACTGGAAATCCGTATTCCCGGTAAATGCGGTGGCGCTGATATCAACGTTTCCGGAGAACCCTGTGGAATCATTGTCTGCCCTGAATTTTTCGGTGTTGACCTGCGCAAAAGCAGTAAAGCTGATAAAGATAAAAAAGATTACAGATATTAACGTTTTCATAATTTCTTTAATGTTTAAGGGTATTCTAAACTAAAAAATAAGAGATATTTGTCAAAAAGGCTGCGGGATTATGGAAAAGATGAGGTTGTCTCGTAAGTGTCATTCCGAACCTGACTGCCGGCAGGCAGGTTCAGCATGACAGTCTGCACGACTTCAAAGGGTCTGGAATGATCATAGTGAGACACTGACATTTTGTCATACTGTGGATTTTTTCAACATTGGAAAATTGCGTTTTTTCGCTATTTTCGCAGTGTCTCATTTTGAGTCCACCTCCGAGACAACTCCGGTATTTCTTCTATACTAACCCAGCATACATGGGAAGTATGACATTTTGTCATACTTGTTGAAGATTTCAGCAGCAAACGATATTTGTGATAATAGATTTTTCCCTACCGCACAGAGCGGGGCAGACTGGTCGAGATGACAATTACAGCCCTCAAATCTCCCACTTGTTGAAGGGATTTTTTACGAGGTTTGCGTTTTTGTATCGGGAATCTTCGGTTACATCTTCTCCTATCCAGTCAGGTTTTTCAAATTTCTGATCCACGGTATCAAGCTCTATTTCCGCCAGGATCAGCCCCAGGTTCGCACCGAAGAATTCGTCGACATCCCAGGTATTTCCTTTATAACCGATCTTATACCTCATTTTTTCGATGAAGGGTTGCAGGCAGAGGTGGTCTATCAAATAGGCCGCTTCATCGCCGGGAATATCATATTCAAATTCATCACCGGCCCCGTTTTCTTTCTGTCCTTTTATGGTGAGTTTCCCTTCCTCTCCTTCCAGTCTGACTCTCACAGTCCTTCCCTTTTCCGTGCTTAAATAGCCTTGCCGGAAGAGAATTCCCTGTGAATTACCCTTCCATTTATCGGAAGTTACCAGAAACTTACGTTCGATCTCTATGTTATGCTTTGCCATGATTCTATTATTTTTAAGTACAAATCTAATTGTTTTGGACAAAAGTTTTAGGAGAATTGGGAGAATTGGCGGATTGGGCGATTGGGGGGAAGTTTGTCGCCACGAAGACTCGAAGGCGCTAAGGTATAGTGCGGAGGGCCGAATTGAGGAAAGACAACTGGTATATTTGTGGTCAAAATTCACTCTATTCGGTCGGGCTGAAGGTGCTGAAATATTACATAAAAATTATCTCAGATGTGAGAATTTGAGCAGAAATACACATAATCTGATTGTCAATACTGGCAATGCTTTTCCTTTTTTCTTTTCATTTTCAGCCAAAATTGCTGGTATAAAAGTTGGCTCAGTATGTATTCAACATTTATGCGAATTTCTCTAAAAATTAATGGTAAGGAAAATGGAACGGAAAAAAGTCACAATTGATGGAAACGAAGCGGCTGCATACGTTGCCTATCATACAAACGAAGTTATTGCTATATACCCCATTACACCCTCATCAAATATGGGCGAATGGTGCGATGCATGGTCTGCAGTAGGAAAGAAAAATATATGGGGAATTGTTCCCTCGGTGAGTGAATTACAGAGTGAAGGCGGTGCGTCAGGAAGTGTTCACGGTGCTTTACAGACTGGTGCACTTACAACAACATTTACAGCAAGCCAGGGACTCCTTTTGATGATCCCTAATATGTTTAAAATAGCAGGTGAATTGACCTCTGCTGTATTTCACGTTTCCGCCCGCTCGGTCGCCGCACAGGCACTATCAATTTTCGGGGACCATAGTGATGTAATGGCCACCCGTTCCACAGGATTTGCCCTTCTCTCTTCTAATTCTGTTCAGGAAGTAATGGATTTTGCTCTGATTGCCCAGGCTGCTACTCTTGAATCAAGGATTCCCTTTGTTCACTTCTTCGACGGTTTCAGAACTTCACACGAAGTTATGAAAGTTGAACAGCTATCAGCTGAAGATATGCAGGCAATGATGAATGAGGACCTGGTTATTGCACACAGAAAACGTGCTCTTTCGCCCGATCATCCGGTGCTTCGCGGAACTGCCCAGAATCCCGATGTATTTTTCCAGGCACGTGAGACCGTCAACCCATTCTATGATGCCTGTCCCGGTATAGTACAGAAACAGATGGATAAATTCGCTGAGCTGACCGGCAGATCCTATCATCTTTTTGATTATGTCGGCGCCCCTGATGCAGAAAGAATTATTGTAATGATGGGTTCAGGTGCGGAAGCTGCCGATGAAACGGTGAAATACCTGCAGTCGAAAGAAGAAAAAGTCGGACTGTTAAAAGTTAGGCTGTACCGCCCGTTCTCAATTGAGCACTTTATAAACGCACTTCCAAAAACAACTAAATCTATTGCAGTGCTCGACAGAACTAAAGAACCCGGCGCTTCAGGCGAGCCTCTTTATCTTGATATCGTTAACGCAATTTCCGAAATGTACAACGACGGTACACTTCCATTCGAATATCCGAAAATAATCGGCGGACGTTATGGTTTGTCATCTAAAGAATTTACTCCCGGGATGGTTAAAGCTGTACTTGATCAGCTATAAAGCAGCAAAACCGAAGAACCATTTTACAGTTGGAATTATTGATGATGTAACCAATACCAGTCTTGATGTAGATACTGCATTTTCTGTTGAAGCTGATGAAACATTCAGAGGCAAGTTTTACGGACTTGGTGCTGATGGTACTGTCGGGGCAAATAAAAACTCAATAAAGATCATCGGTGAAGGAACTGATTATTTTGCCCAGGGTTATTTTGTTTATGATTCGAAAAAATCAGGTTCAGGCACAGTATCTCATCTACGTTTCGGACCAAAAGAAATTAAATCGACTTACCTGATCAATAAAGCAAATTTCATTGCATGCCACGTACAGGTGTTCCTGGATAAAATGGATATGCTTTCCGAAGCAATTGAAGGCGCAACCTTCCTTGTTGAATACAAAAGTTCCAAAAGAGCAGGTATGGGATTCACTGCCTGAAAATGTACAGAAGGATCTTATTGAAAAGAAAATGAAGCTTTATGCGATCGATGCATATAAAGTTGCTGATGAAACAGGAATGGGTGTAAGGATCAACACAATAATGCAGACATGCTTCTTCGCAATATCCAATATCTTCCCTAAAGAAGAAGCAATTGAAATGATTAAGAAGTCGATTAAGAAGACTTACGGCGCAAAAGGCGATAAGATTGTTGAGATGAATTTTAATGCAGTTGACCAGACACTATCAAACCTGTTTGAAATTGAAGTTCCTGATAAAGTTACAAGCAAAACTCAGCTTCAGCCGGCGGTTACAGGCAAAGGTTCCTGAATTTGTAAGAGAAGTTACTGCAGAAATTATCGCAGGTAAAGGTGATCTGATTCCTGTAAGCAAGTTTCCAATTGACGGAACTTATCCAACAGGTACTGCTCAATATGAAAAGAGAAATATTGCGCTTGAAGTTCCTGTATGGGATGATGAAATATGTATTCAGTGTAACAAATGCGTTATTGTTTGTCCTCATGCAACCATACGCTCAAAAGTATTTGAAGAGAGCAATCTGAAAGATGCTCCTGCCGATTTCAAAGCAGTAAAATTCAGAGCAAAAGATTATGGTGAAGGTTTATACTATTCACTGCAGGTTGCAGTAGAAGATTGTACAGGATGCTGACTCTGCGTGGATGTTTGTCCTGTAAAAATAAGAGAGAAGTGAAGCTGAAAGCAATAAATATGAAGGAACAGATTCCGCTGAGAGAAACGGAAAGAGCAAACTGGGACTTCTTCCTCAACACTGCCTGAACTCGACAGAACAAAAATAAATGTCAGCAAAGTTAAAGATTCACAGTTCCTGCAGCCCTTGTTTGAATTTTCCGGTGCCTGCTCAGGCTGCGGTGAAACTCCCTATGTTAAGCTTGTAAGCCAGCTGTTCGGCGACCGAACGGTTGTTGCTAATGCAACAGGATGTTCTTCAATTTACGGAGGCAACCTGCCGACAACTCCATGGGCAAAAGATAACGATGGAAGAGGACCTGCATGGTCAAATTCACTCTTCGAGGATAATGCGGAATTCGGTTTCGGTTTCAGACTTGCAATCGATAAACATAATGACCAGGCGAAGATACTTCTCAGTAAACATATTGCTGAAATTGGCGAAGAGCTGGTAAACGGACTGCTTAATGCTGATCAGAAGGACGAAGCAGGAATATATGAACAGCGTGAGAGAGTAAATAGTGCTGAGAGAAAAGCTGAAAGCTAAAATGAATAACGGTCTTGATGCAGATAGTAAGAAGAAGATTTTGTTCATCTTGAAAGCCTTGCTGATTATCTGGTAAAGAAATCAGTGTGGATTATGGGCGGTGACGGATGGGCTTATGATATCGGTTACGGCGGACTCGATCACGTACTTGCTTCAGGAAAAAATGTAAACGTACTTGTACTCGATACCGAGGTTTATTCTAATACAGGCGGGCAGATGTCCAAAGGCTACTCCGCGCGGCGCTGTTGCCAAATTTGCCGCTGCAGGTAAACCAATGGCTAAGAAAGATCTCGGCCTGATGGCTATGAGTTATGGTAATGTTTATGTTGCCAAAGTTGCTATGGGTTCCAATGATACGCAGACTCTAAGGGCATTCCTTGAAGCCGAGGCCTATGAGGGACCCTCACTTATAATTGCATATAGTCACTGTATTGCTCACGGTATAAATATGGGTACAGCTATGCAGAACCAGAAAGCGGCAGTCGATTCAGGTTACTGGCCTCTCTTCAGGTATAATCCTGATGAAGCAGCCGCCGGTAAGAATCCGTTTAAGCTGGAATCAAAAGGGCTGAAGATACCTTTAAGAGATTATGCATACCTTGAGACAAGATATAAGATGCTTACGAAGTCTCATCCGGTAGAAGCTGAGAAGCTTATGAAGGAAGCACAGGAAGATGTTGTGACAAAGTGGAAACTATATGAGAAGATGGCTGAGGATAGTAAGCCTGAAAATAAAGAATAAGAATTATTGAAGAATAAAATTAAAGGAAACTAAAATGGATCTTTCAACAAACTATCTGGGTTTACAGTTAAAAAATCCAATAGTCCCATCAGCAAGTCCATTATCCGAAGATATTTCGAATATTAAATTAATGGAAGACGCAGGCGCCGCTGCAGTGGTACTCTACTCACTCTTTGAAGAGCAGATAGAACACGAATCACTCGAGCTTAATTATTTCACCAACATACATAATGAAAGCTACGCTGAAGCTACTTCCTATTTTCCGGAACCATTTGAATTTAAGACCGGTCCGGAAGAGTATCTCGAGCATATAAAAAATGCTAAAGAAGCCGTAGATATCCCGGTAATCGCCAGCCTGAACGGTAAATCTTTAGGCGGATGGGTTGATTATGCAAAAAAGATAGAGACTGCCGGTGCAGATGCTCTTGAACTGAATATATACCTTCTCGCTGCGGATGCCGCAAAGAATAGTACCTCAATTGAGAAGGACTATGTCGATATAGTGAAAGCTGTTACATCCAGCATAAATATTCCGGTTGCTGTTAAAATGCATCCGTATTTCAGCTCGGTGGCTAATATGGCATCACAGCTGGATAAAGCAGGTGCAAAAGGACTGGTTATGTTCAACAGGTTTTACCAGCCTGATATAGACCTCGAAACCCTTGAAGTTACGCCTAATGTTCTGCTGAGTACACCAATGTCGATGCGACTGCCGTTAAGGTGGATAGCAATGCTGTATAAGAAAGTTAATGCCGACATGGCTGCTACAAGCGGAATTTATTCTGAAGCAGATGTGATTAAGATGATTATGGTTGGTGCTAAGGTTACACAGATGCTCTCCTGCCTGCTGAAATTCGGAATAGGTCATATTTCAGATGTACTGACCAAACTTAAATTCTGGATGGAAGTTAATGAGTATGAATCTGTTGAAATAATGCGTGGAAGCATGAGCTACATGAATGTTGCAGATCCTTCTGTATTCGAACGTGCTAATTATATGAAACTCCTGCACTCATACAACAAATAATATAATTATAAGAATGGGTTATAAAGCTGCCACAAACATGGCAGCTTTTTTTTATCCATTCTCAAATGACGGCTGCGACGTTATTTCGGCCGGATTGTTGTAAACGTCACAGTAACTATGTATTGTGAATCCTTTAACACCCAAATCATCATCTGAGAGCGATAATCTTCGTACTTTTAAGTCTGTAAAAGATGGTAAAATAAGGACTTAATAAATGCACCCCATTAAAGATTATTACCTTACAGGTGACCTCCACTCAGCTGCCCTGATCTCAAAGAGTTGTTCTGTAGATTGGCTATGTTTTCCGAACTTTGATTCACCCAGTATTTTCGGTGCCCTGCTGGATAAAAAAGGTGGATCTTTCAAAATCGAAATGCCCGATTTTACTGTCAGGAGTAATTATGTAGAGAATACAGGAATTGTAGAGTTCAGATTCAAAAAGAAAAAAGAGGAATTTCACGTTCATGATTTTATGGTTCCCCAGGAAGTTGAAGAATGTAATAATCATTTCTTTGTGAGAAAACTGATTGGAGTTAAAGGAAGCAGTAAAGTAAAGCTGCTTTATGATCCTAAACCCGATTACGCGAGGAGGAATCCCGACTTCCGGATAACGGGGACCACAATAAAGGTAAAAGTAGAAGAAAACACCCTGATGCTTCACATGCCCCGAAATACGAAAATTGATAAGGAAGCGCTGGCTTATGAGCTTACGATAGACTTAGAAGAAGGTGCAGAGGTAAATCTGATACTGGAATATATACTTAAGAATCATAACTCGTCTTACAAGGGGCAGGATTTGGAAAAATCGACAAATAATTTCTGGGAGGAATGGGTTGCTAAAGGACATTTCTTCGATTATTACAAGGATCAGCTTATAAGATCTCTTATCACATTAAAAATGATGCTATTTTATCCTACTGGTGCTATAGTAGCTGCACCGACGACCTCACTACCTGAAGAGATCGGCGGGATAAGAAATTGGGATTATAGGTATGTTTGGGTCCGCGACGCAACATTTACTTTATATGCCTTTCATATTGCTGATTATACAGAGGAAGCTGTGAGCTTCTTTAATTTTGTTCAAAAAATAGCCCTGAGGCATAAAGAAGAAAATTTTGATATCAACACTGTGTATACCATATGGGGAGACCGTGCACCGACAGAAGTGGAACTTGGAATGAATGGATATCAGAATTCATCTCCGGTAAGGATAGGGAATAATGCGACAAACCAGCTGCAGCTTGATGTATACGGTACTCTCATTGACGCTCACTATTTTATGGCTAAAAATCAGAAGGATAATATTATTATTGATAAAAAGTCGATTATGGCACTCGTCGAAAAAATCAGAATGAAGTGGAAGGATGTCGACAGCGGCATCTGGGAAGTCAGGGGGCACCAGTATCATTATACCTATAGCAAAGTAATGTGCTGGGTCGGGATAGACCGCACTTTAAGAATGAAGGATGACCTGGGACTGACAAAAGAGGAGATCGATGATCTAAGAGAACTTCGCAGCGAAATTTATAACTGGATCTGGGAAAACTGCTATGATTCAAAAAAAGAAAACTTGATGCAGTATGCCGGAGGGGAAAATGTTGATGCCACAAATTTTTTGTTTGTACTCGTCCAGTTTCTTAACCGGGATGACGATATTACCAGGAAAATTATGGAAAATACCTTTAGTGAACTTAGTAAAAACAAAATTTTTATTTTTCGTTACCGGACCAATGACGGACTGAAAGGGGAGGACAGCAACTTCATCCTTTGTATTTATTGGTATATCTCCGCCCTGGCCATAGTGAACCAGATAGACAAAGCCTCCTCATTTTTTAAAGCATTTGAAAGATATCTGAGCGATACAGGATTGATTTCAGAGCAAATAGATGCAGATTCAGGGGAATACCTTGGAAATTATCCCCAGGCTTTTTCTCATCTTGGGTTCGTGATGTCTGCATATTACCTGGACAAATATGGAAATAAGAGCTGATTTTATCACCTGTGGAACCTTCAGGCACTCAAAATTGTTATAATATGTGATCTGAATAGAAGGTATAACAGAAATCCACGAAATATTCAGTTTTATACCGGGATACTTGTTTTTATTTGGCGATGTAATTACTTTTACATAGCGTAATTTACCCCCTACACAGATATATAAAATACGATAATCAATAAATGTTGATGAGCAATATGCCCAAGATAAACCTAACTAATAAACCGACCTCGGAGCAGGTGAGAATCCTCAAGGATTACCTAAGCCGGAGATCACAGCACGAAGGTCAGGGGGATATAAAGTTGAGCCAGGTTATCAAAAGATTTAAACATAAATCTTTGATGTCTGATAAAGACAAAATGGCTCATTTCAGAAAGCTTTTAAGGTTGGCTTCTGATGTAGAAAAAACCAAAAAGGAAGAGAAAAAATAAGGAATGTAGGGGAACACATTCCTGATATTCCCGGAAAATGATAAGCTGGATTTCTTGTGAAGATGATGCATCCTCATAACTATCAGCTATTATATTCTTCTCACCTTCAGGTTTATTAAGACCGGAGTTCGTCCAGGGATTCCCGTTTATATATCATTTGCTATCAGCCGGTAAAAAATAAAGACAGCCGCATCTAGATGGAGTTGGATTTAATCTACTCTTTTTCGCGAGGCTGAAGAAGTTTTGCGATCAGGCCTGACCAGCCGGTCTGATGTGATGCTCCGAGCCCTTCACCCGTATCCCCGTTAAAATATTCATAGAACAGGATATAGTCTTTGAAATGAGGATCATTCTGCAATTTATCATTCTTTCCATAAACAGGTCGCTTTCCCTCAGGGTTTCTGGTAAATAACTTTATTAGTCTTTCAGTCAGCTCCGTAGCTATTTCCTGCAATGTAAAATATTTCCCGGATCCAGTCGGGTATTCTACTTTGAATTCATCACCGTAATAATGATCAAAACGCTGAAGTGATTCGATAATGAGAAAGTTAGCCGGGAACCAGACGGGACCTCTCCAGTTTGAGTTTCCTCCGAACAACCCCGTTTCTGCTTCAGCCGGTTCATAGTTAATTGCATATGAATTGTTTCCGAGGTTCATAGAATAAGGATGGTCCTTATAATATTTAGAGAGTGATCTTACTCCATAGTCAGAAAGAAATTCAGTTTCATCAAGCATTCTGTATAAAAGTCGTTTCATTCTATGTCCCCTCAGCAGCGAAAGAAGCCTTCGTTCACCCTTGCCCGGAATATGCCAGCGTGAAACCAGCGAAGCCAGGTCCTTACGGTAATTCAAAAACCAGGAAAGTCTCTCTGCAAATTCAGGCAGAGAATTTACTTGGTCAGGTTCCAAAACCTCCACGGCAAACAGAGGAATAAGTCCCACCATTGACCGGATCTTGATCTGCTTATCATATTTCTGATCAAGGTTAAGGACGTCATAAAAAAATTCATCTTCCTCGTTCCACAGATTAATACCCCGATCAGCAATATTAGCCATAGCTCCTGCGATATAGAGGAAATGCTGAAAGAACTTTGAAGCCATATCCTGATAGGTAGGATTGTTTTTTGCCAGTTCAATTGAAATTCTCATCAGATTCAGGCAGTACATAGCCATCCAGCTTGTAGCATCTGCCTGCTCCACACTTCCGTATCCCGGAAGTCCCGAACTCCTGTCGAAAATTCCGATATTATCTAATCCTAAAAATCCTCCCTGAAAAATGTTCCTGTTCTGAGTATCCTTCCGGTTTACCCACCAGGTAAAGTTAAGCAGAAGTTTATGAAAGATTGATTCAAGGAAAGGTATATCCTTTTTACCGTTGGCCTTTTCATCAATTTTAAATACGCGCCATGCAGCATAAGCGTGGAGGGGAGGATTGGCATCGGAGAAATTCCATTCATAAGCAGGGAGTTCACCGTTAGGATGCATATACCATTCACGTGTAAGCAGCAGCAGCTGCCTTTTTGCAAGGTCAGGATCCACTAGGGCAAGGGGTATACAATGAAAGGCAAGATCCCATGCCGCATACCATGGATATTCCCATTTATCGGGCATTGAAATGACATCTTCATTGTTCAAATGAATCCACTCGCTGTTTCTCCCGGTCAGCCTTTCTTCAGGAGGAGCCGGCTGTGCGGGATCCCCGCTAAGCCATCGGGAGATATCGAATTGATAGAATTGTTTATTCCAGAGCATCCCTGCAAATGCCTGTCGTTGAATATCCTTTCTCTCTTTATCCGCAAGATTTTTCTGGATATCATTATAAAAGTCGTCCGCTTCTCTTATTCTTTCTTTGAATATGGATTCGAAATCCGAAAGGAAATCTGTTTTTTTATCCGAGGTTAACCTGAGGCGTAATATTTTATTTGATTTCCCTTCTATTTCAGATTTATAAACTATTCCCGCTTTTGTTCCTTCTTTTTCGGGTGCAATTCCTCCGGCATCACCGTTAACAATAAAATCATTTAACCCGTCTTTAACTTTACCTTTATTAACCCCGCCGTAAAGTCTTTCAACGTTGGTTTCATTTTCACAGAAAAGCAGCTCACCGTTCTCGGAATAAAGGAAATAACGGCCAAGACTTTTATGGTCTGCTTCTATTATATTTCTGCCCGTTTCTGTGAGGTAAGGTTTATAATCATCATAGCCCCATGCCCAGGTATTCCTAAACCATAGCTGAGGAATTATATGAAGTGAAGCTGCTTTATCTCCACGGTTGTACGCTGTAATTTTTATTAGTATATCCTGAGGACCATTTTTTGCATACTCAATGAATATATCGAAATACCTGTCAGTCGAAAAAATCCCTGTATCAATGAGCTCAAACTCCCGGTCTTTTCTGTTCCTTTTCCTGTTTTCAGCGACAAGCTTTTCGTATGGATACTGCTCCTGCGGATATTTATAGAGCATCTTCATATAGGAATGTGTGGGTAAGTTATCCAGGTAGTAAAAATATTCCTTTATATCTTCTCCGTGATTTCCCTGTGGTCCCGATAACCCATAGAAAATTTCCTTTATAATCGGATCCTTTCCGTTCCAGAAGGCCAAAGAAAAACAAAGTACCTGCTTCCTGTCGCAAATACCTGCTATACCTTCCTCACCCCACCTGTAGGCAATGCTTCTTGAGCGGTCGTGTGTCGTATAATTCCAGGCATCACCGTCGGAGCTGTAGTCTTCTCTTACTGTCCCCCATTGTCTTTCGCTCATGTATGGTCCCCACAATTTCCAATCTTTCTCCCTGTTTGAATGTTCTTTAAGTCGTTCTTTTTCCCTGCTCATCAAGCAGATAACCTGTATGTATTTCTTTTTATAATTTATAAGTTAAGACACTTATTTTAATTTATAGATTTAATTACATTTAATACAATGTTTTTTAGCAACTACCCGGATTTGAACCTTATTTTTCAAATTATTTATTATAATCTATAATCCTGCTGGTGAATTATGTACAAAATATTATCATTTTTTCTTGCCGCGCTTTTTTCAGTAATTCTTATATCATGCAACGGGAATAATAGCAATCCCGGCAAGAATACCAAGACGATAGGTGTTAGTCTTTTAACACGGGGACACATTTTCTACCGTGACCTTGAGGAGGGATTAAAAAAAGAGGCTGATAAATACGGTTATGATTTGATTATTACTTCCGCCGACTGGGATCTTGGAAAGCAGATATCCCAGATTGAGGATTTCATCTCCCGCAAAGTTGATGCAATTATAGTTTCTCCGGTAGACTCAAAAGGAATAGGTTCCGGTATTGATGAAGCCAATAAGGCCGGTATTCCTGTGTTTACTGCTGATATTGCTGCTGAAGAGGGAAAAGTAGTTTCGCATATTGCCTCGGATAATGTACAGGGGGGAAGACTCGCAGGCGAGTACCTGGCAAAATTATTAAACGGAAAGGGGAAGGTTGCTATTATTAATCAGCCTGCGATAACTTCCGTGCTTGACAGGGTTGCCGGATTCAGGGAGGCGATTGTGAAATATCCGGATATAAAGGTTGTGGCTGATGTGAATGGTCAGGGTGTGCGCGACAGGTCGTTGCAGGTCTCAGCGGATGTGCTGCAGGCTAATCCGCAGTTAGATGGAATATTCGGAATAAATGATGATACTGCGCTGGGCGCGTTGGATGCAGTAAATCAGTTTAACAGAAAAGGAATTTACATTGTTGGTTATGATGCTACCCCTCCTGCGGTGGATGCTATAGAGAAAGGTTCTCCCCTGAAGGCGGATGTTGTTCAGTATCCGAAAAAAATCGGGATTAGAACCATAGATATAATTAACGATTACTTTAATAATAAAAAGGTCCCTCAAAATGTACCTGTGGAAGTGGGAATAGTCGATAAAGAATCCCTGCAAAATCAAAATAATCCGCAATGATCAACCTGCTGGAAATGCGGGATATTGTTAAAAAATATCCCGGGGTAACTGCGTTAGATAAAGTCTCAATTGATTTAAGGTCGGGAGAAGTTCATTGTCTGGTTGGTGAGAACGGCGCCGGCAAATCCACCTTAATGAAAGTGTTGTCGGGGGCTGTAAAAAAGGACAGCGGGGAAATATTAATAAATGGTGCACCTGTTGAGTACGACTCTCCTTCTGAATCACAGTCGCTTGGAATAAGTATTATCTACCAGGATTTCAAACTGGTACCCGGGCTTTCAGCAGCATCGAATATCTTCCTTGGCAGAGAGATCAAAGATTCTTTCTTCCTGAATGAGAAGGAAATGAAGTTGAAGGCTGAAGAGATACTTGCAGAGCTGGGCGAGGAGATAAATGTAAGTCTCCCTGTATACCGGTTAAGCGCTGCTGGGCGCCAGATGGTTGAGATAGCTAAAGCCATTGTTGGCAATGTAAAAATTCTCGCGATGGATGAACCTACGGCTCCGCTGACGAGCAAAGAAATTAAAAATCTTTTCAGAATAATAAACCGGCTGAAGGATCAAGGTGTGGGGATAATTTATATATCTCACCGGCTGGAGGAAATCTTTGATATTGGCGACAGGGTAACTGTGCTCCGTGATGGTAAATTTATTAATTCGGCTGATATGAAAGATGTTGATAAAAATTACCTGATCAGGCTCATGGTGGGCCGCGAACTTGCTGACGAATACCCGGAAAGGCTTGCAGTTAGGGGTGAAGAGATTCTGCGGGTTGATAACTTAAGTTCTGATAAGATCAGTGATGTATCTTTCTCCCTTCAGAGAGGTGAGGTGCTGGGTATTGCGGGACTGGTCGGGGCAGGCAGGAGCGAGCTTGTCCGTTCTGTGTTCGGGGCTGATAAGAAAACATCCGGAAGGATCTTCATTAATGGCAGGGAAGCAAAAATCTCTACTCCCCGGGATGCGATCAGACATGGCCTGGCGCTGCTGACAGAGGACAGGAACCTGCTCGGGTTGTTTATGAATCTCAGTATCCGCGAAAATGTTTCAGTTTCGAGTCTCGATAATATGAAAGGCACACTGTTTATTGACAGGCAGAAAGAAATCGCGGAAGTTCAGAAGCAGTTCGATCAGCTGCAGATTAAAGCGCCGTCTGTAGAGACCAGTGTTGAATCATTGAGCGGGGGCAATCGCCAGAAAGTTGTACTGGCCCGCTGGCTTGAGACCAATTCTGATATACTCATTTTTGACGAACCAACTTCGGGAATTGATGTCGGGGTAAAGTTTGAGATCTATAATTTAATAAATAAGCTGGCCGAGCAGGGCAGCGGTATCATCGTAATCTCATCCGAGCTTCCAGAGCTTATGGGGATTTCTGACAGAGTGATGGTAATGTGTGAAGGCAGAATAACAGGGATACTTTCACGGGAAGAGGTCACGCAGGAAAAAATTCTCGACTTAGCAACAAAATTTTCTTCAAAGGTAAAAGATGCAGGCTGAAGTAAGGAGAGCAAGACTTGTTGAAATAATCAGTGAATTTAGTATTGGACTTGCCCTGGTCGCTGAAATTATTTTATTCTCGCAGCTGTCGCAATACTTCTTTACAACCGACAATCTTCTGAATATTTCCCTGCAGGCTTCGATCACTGCTATAATAGCAGCCGGGATGACCTTTGTAATCCTGACGGCAGGGATCGATCTTTCGGTTGGTTCCCTGGTTGCATTTGCGGGAATACTTGCTACCAGTGTTATTAAGATAGATATGCCGGTTTATATTAGTCTGACCCTTGGTATCCTTGCGGGTCTGTTATTCGGCGTATTCTCCGGTTATATAGCCGGTATTTTCGTTACAAGGTTTAAGATAACCCCCTTCATTGTTACCCTGGCTTTGATGACCATCTGGCGTGGCGCCTCTTTTGTATATACCGAAGGAAGACCTATCTGGGAGCTGCCTGATGTCTTTGCTTACCTGGGTGGAGGAAGGATAATCGGCATACCGGTACCAACTATCATAATGGTTATCGTCTTTATTGTTTCGCATATCGTTTTAACCAGGACAAGGTTCGGAAGGTACGTTTATGCCGTTGGGGGAAATGTTGAAGCGGCACGCCTGGCAGGAATTAAAACGAACAGGATACTAATTGCGGTGTATGTTATATCGGGAGTGCTATCTGCGCTTGCCGGTATTCTACTGGCATCAAGGATAAATTCCGGTCAGCCGAATGCGGGACTAATGTACGAGCTTGATGTAATAGCAGCTGTGGTTGTAGGCGGAACCAGTCTATTCGGCGGCAGGGGAACTATTATCGGTACTTTTCTCGGAGCGATGTTGATAGCTGTTCTCCGGAACGGACTGAATCTATTAAATGTCGGAAGTTATGTCCAACAGGTAATTGTAGGTGTAGTAATATTGTTAGCTGTGCTGCTGGATCAGTTAAGAAAAAATTAAGATTTCTAAAATTATTTCATAGTTAAAAGGCGACCTAACCTCTGTTGATTTTGATGACTCCGTCCGGAGCATTCTGATGGTAGACGAATAACAATGAGGATCAGGTTTATTTTTCCTGAAGTTTCATTTAAATTAAAATTCAATTTTTGCTTATAACTAAAATTTAAGTTGAAAATATTATTCATAAATACAAAAGAATCGGACGGCATTCAGGATTTAACATATAGTGGAATTGTCAAAATTTTGGGGGCAGAGAATGTCATCGAGTATCCCTGGAATTCTAACTACCATATAGATAGGAGAAAATACCCCAGAAGTAATGGATATGTTAAAGACAGCTTATCTGGTTCGTTAAAAGCCCTGTTGAGAAGAAAAGAATATGATTTTGTAATAATCGGAGCAGCTAAACCTAAATGTCTCGAAAATTATTTAGAGGTAGTGGATTCTATTCCTGCTAAAATCCCAGTGGTATTTTTGGACGGTGGAGATTTTGCACAGTTAGGCGGGGATTTTATAAGACTTCATTCCTTAGAACTCTATCAACAAGCTATCAGGAAAAGAGAATTTGATATTATCTTTAAACGTGAATACCTTGAAGATAAAGACTTAGGAAAAAGTGTTTTTCCATTACCTCTCTCTTTTAACTACGATAATCTGCCTGAAAAATTACCTGAGGAATTCAAATATGAGGTATCATTTTGGGCGGTTGAATCGAATCCAATACGAACAACAGCTTTGGATCTACTTGAAGATAAATTTGATTGCAGGGAAAATGGAACATCACGAAACCAAACCTTTCGAAAATATAAACGAAAGGGAAAATTTTATTTGCAGGAGATTGCAGCATGTAAGATAGTGATAAGCTGTCCCGGTGTCGGATGGGATACTTTCCGTTATTGGGAAGTTCCAGCCCTTGGGAGATTTATGATAAGTGTAAGACCCAAAATCAAAATACCTCATAATTTTGAGCATAATAAGGATATAGTTTTTTGCAAAGATGATTTATCTGATCTTGTAGAACTTTGTAACTATTACCTGAAAAATGAATCCCTTCGGGAAAAAATAGCCCAAAATGCTGAACAGCATTCCCGAAAATACCATACCGATATAGCAAGAGGGCAGTATATACTGGAGATCTTAAACAATTATAAATCAGGTAAAATTATTTAAATGTTTGGTTCAGAAACAATTATTAAAAATTTTCTATAAAATATAAAACCTGCATCTGCCCGCAGCTTTTTTTATGCATAAATAATCTGTATCAAAAAAACATCCGTAAGAAAAATGAATAAATCATACTTAAAAGCAGCCGCCTTTTTCTTTTTAATAATATTTTCGGTTTTATCCATGGCACAGACAAACGTCGATAAATTATCGGATGCGCTGGATTCACTGACGGCGAACAGTTTCAATAACTGGAGGATCAGTCCCGACCTTGCCAGGCCGATCGAAGGCGACCCGGCCTCTCCCGATTTCGACGACTCCTCCTGGGGTATTCTGAGGGTTGAAGAAAAAAACTATGAGGATTCCTGCTGGCTGAGAAAGGAGATCATTCTTCCGGAAACAATACTTGGTAAGCCTGTAGAAGGGAAAATAACTTTTCTGGTTACTGTGGACGATTACGGCTACTTTTATGTGAACGGGGAGAACAAAGGATACTTTCCGTGGGACGGCGAATTCACCTTAACTGAAAACGCTAAACCGGGAGATAAATTCCTGATTGCAATAAAAGCGATTAATACAGGGGGTCCGCTGCGTCTGATCAGGGCAAGGGTTGATATGGCCGGCACGAAAGACCTTAGGCAGTCGATACTTGATTTCTCCTTAAGTATGAAGGTGGGTCAGAAACTGCTAAGCTTTGATACTTACCAGACGAACGCCCGTGTAAAAACAGATCCGGGAATCGATAAATCGAAACAGGATAAAGAAGAGAAAACGCGTCTGAATGAACTTCTTCAGAAACTGGCTTCCGAAGTTGATATTGAAGCGCTTGGAAAAGGTGATATCACCACGTTCAAAGCTTCAATGGATAAGGTTCGTTCACAGCTTCAGCTAATCAAGGATTTCGCTAAAAAGTTCACGTTGTTTTTCGATTCGAATGCTCATATAGATGCTGCCTGGCTCTGGAGGGAGAAAGAAACTATAGCTGTCTGTAAAAACACCTTCAGCTCTGTCTTTCATATGATGGATGAAAAACCTGAATTTACATATACCCAGAGTGCTGCGCAGTATTATAAATGGATGGAGGATTATTATCCCGATGTATTCAGCGGAATAAAACAGAAAATGTCCGCGGGACGGTGGGAGGCGATCGGGGGGATGTGGATTGAGCCCGACTGTAACCTGATTGACGGTCCCTCCTGGATGAGGCAGATCCTTTATGCAAAAAAATATTTTAAGAAAAAACTTGTGGCAGATATACATATAGGATGGAATCCCGATTCATTCGGCTACAACTGGAATATGCCGATGTTCTATCAGAATGCCGGCATAGATGCTTTCGTTACCCAGAAGATCGGGTGGAATGATACCAATGTTTTTCCTTACCGCGTTTTCTGGTGGGAGTCTCCCGATGGTTCTAAAATTCTTTCATATTTCCCGTTCGATTATGTGAATACAATTACGCAGGCATACGGGCTGGTCGACTGGCTGAGGCAGTTTGAAGCGAACACGGGCTTCACCAATATGCTTGTGCTTTTCGGTGTAGGTGATCACGGCGGCGGACCTTCAATTGAGATGATAGACAGGATTCAGCATTTAAGAACGCTTGATATTTATCCCAATGTAGTCTACGGAACCACGAAGGAATATCTGGACTGGCTGAAGAAGCAAGACCTTTCAGGTGTTCCTGTGTGGGATGATGAGCTGTATCTTGAATATCATCGCGGCACTTACACCACCCAGGCCAAAATGAAAAAGTATAACCGTCTTAGCGAAATAAAGCTGACTAATACGGAAAAATTTTCCTCGCTTTCCAGTCTTTTATTTAAAGGTAAATACAGACGCGATGATCTGGAAGAAGCCTGGCAGGGAGTGATGCTGAACCAGTTCCACGACCTGCTTCCCGGTTCAGGTATAAGGGAAATTTATATCGATGCGATGGAAACGTATAAACATTCGTTGGATATTGTAGATTTTAATACAAATGAAGCACTTAAGAATATTACCAATAACATAAATACATCCTTTGTTAAGGATGGAAAGCCGCTCGTTGTTTTCAATCCGCTTTCCTGGGATCGGAAGGATGTTGTACAATTCGAACTGCCTGAAGGAGACTTAACCTCGTATGCTGTTTACAACAGTGATGGAAAGGAAGTGCCTTCGCAGTTAATTAATAAAAGTACTTACAAATATGAAATAATTTTTGTGGCTGAAGGCGTGCCTTCCTACGGATATAAGGTTTATTATCTGAAGGAAAATAAAAATTCTGATAAATCCGGCAGTAAACTTTCTTCTAATAATGTAATTGAGAATGAATACTTTAAGATTACTGTCGATCCCGACAGCGGCTGGATTAAGAGTATCTATGATAAGAAAAACGGGAGGGAAGTTCTGGCCGGCGAAGGCAACAGGCTGCAGCTTCTGGAGGATAAGCCAACTGCCTGGGATGCATGGAATATCGGATGGACTGGGGTTGAGTATCCTATGAATTTTAAGAAGATTGAGCTCAAAGAGGATGGTCCTGTGAGAACCGTATTAAGTGTTTACCACGATTATCTGAAACCGGGAGTGGTGAAAGACTTTCCTACTCCCAACTTTCCGTCGTCTTTCTTTCGTCAGGATATAATCTTATATAAAGGAATAGACAGAATTGATTTTCTTACGGATGCCGACTGGTGGGAGGAAAAAACTATGCTCAAGGTTGAGTTCCCTCTGGCAGTTCAGGATACCGAAGCAACTTACGAAATACCTTATGGCTATATACAGCGATCGACACAAAGGAATACACCCTGGAACAAGGCGAGGTTTGAAGTCTCGGCAATCCGCTGGGCTGATGTATCGGGTGACGGTTACGGCGTCAGTCTGCTTAACAATTCCAAATACGGTTACGATGTTAAAGATAATGTTATGAGGCTCTCGCTGCTTCGTTCGCCTAACTGGCCTGATCCAACTGCCGACAGGGGAGAACATCAGATAGAATATTCATTGTATCCGCACAAAGGCAGCTGGCGGGATGGAAACACGGTGAATAAAGGATACGATTTTAATTACAGGCTGATACCATATTTAACGGGCGTGCATAAAGGCTCCCTCCCTGCTGAATACTCTTTTGTGAAGTTGAATGCTCCCAACCTTATCCTTACTACATTTAAGAAGGCGGAGGATGAAAACGCCTACATTTTCCAATGGTATGAAAGTGAGGGAAAAGATACCGAAGCGGAGATTGAATTTCCTGATGGCCCTGTAAAAGTTGTTAAATCCAACGTAATGGAAGATGATGGTGAGTCATTACCATTTGAAGGAAAGAAGTTAAAATTGAATACACCCAAAAATTCTGTTATTACTATAAAGGCATACTTCAAATAAAGCTTATATCCTGGCAGTTGTAACCTCCCTCTTGTGCCAGGCTTAATTGCCGGTAATCAGCTGCATTCAGGATCCAGGAAACAGCTGACCCTTCTTTAAATTATCTGTGTGCCTAAAAACATACAAGTAAATTACATATTTGCTTTTGATAATTTATTAAATGAATTTATCGTTCGTTTACCTTTGTCACAGTCTAATCCTAAATATTAATAACTGGCATCTCTGTAATTAATTTGGAATAAAAAATCGTATGACAATACGTACAGCTATTATATTGGTTTTTTGTATCTCAGCATTTCTATATAAAACATATTCCCAGGAAGCATATATTTTACAGGATACCTCAATTGCCAACGAATATTATTCAAAAGGTGATTCATTGTCCCGGTTGGGCAGGTATGACCCTTCTAATGTATATTTTGAAAAAGCAAAAGATATTTATGAATTCATCAGTGAACAGACTTCAGATCAAAATATATACGGAAAATTGATTTCCTGCAGCAATGGGATCGGTTGGAATTACATAATGCTTGCGAAATATGAATCAGCGGATAAGCTTATGGGAAATACTCTGAGCTATGGATTAGAGAAATTAGGAGAAAACAATATAGATGTAGCGCAGACATATCATGTCATTGGGGTCCTGTTCTGGGCAAGGGAAGATTATATGACTTCGATTAAATATCATGAAAAAGCATTATCAATTAAACAACGTTTATTAGATCCTCAAAATTCAAAGATCTCTGCCAGTTATAATAACCTGGGAATTAATTATGATGAAATCGGTGATTATGATAAAGCTCTGGCATATTATCAAAAGGAACTGGAGATCGACCTTAAGGCAAAAGAAATTAACCAGCTGTCATTGGCAAGAACATATAATAATATCGGGAATGCTTATCTCGATAAGGATGATTATTATAAGGCACTGGAATATCATCAGAAGGCATTAACTATAAGGCAGACCTTGCTGGATGAAAATCATCCTTCTGTTGCAAACAGCTATGGTAATATCGGAATAGTTTATGCCCAGAGAGAAGAGTATGACAAAGCCCTCGACTATTTTAAAAAGGCTTTATCAATCCAGAGCAAAGTTTTTGGTGAATCTCACCCATTGGTTGCCAGTACTCTATACCACATAGGGAACGATTATTATTATCTGCACGATTATGATAATGCATTGAAATACTGCCAGAAATCTCTTAACCTTGAACGAACTTTCCCCAAGGGACAATACCATTCATTTTTGAACCTTTATACCATTTTAGGAAAAATTTATAAAGATAAAGGGGTTCTGGATAGTGCAATAAATTACCTGAATAAAGCTGCTGAACTCGGAACCAGGCTTTATGGTGAAAAAAATATTTATACAGGTATCGCTTTTAAGCGCCTTGCTGAAGTTTATGAATTAAATAAGGATTACAGAAAAGCTTTAAGCTATTGTCAAAAAGGTATGATTTCCCTTGCTCAAACTTTTAATAGTGATTCCATTTACACCAATCCTGAATTAACCGCCATTATCTCAGAAACAGAATTACTTAATATCTTAAAGTTAAAAGCAAAAATATTAAAAGAACTATCGGGTCAAACAGGAGAGAAAGACCTTTTGGCTTCGTTAAAAACCTATCGGGCAGCCTGCGATTTGATTGACCGGATGAGGACTGGGTACCGGTCAGAGGGTACCAAATTATTTCTTGGTGAACAGACGGAGGATATATTCGATCAGGCCATTAAAGTAAGTGTAGAACTATTTGACAAAACCAGGGATAAGAATTTTAAAAATCAGGCATTTTATTTTTTGCAGAAAAGAAAAGCTGCAGTACTGGAGGAAAACCTCTGGGGGGTTAAGGCAGAAAGATTTTCAGGAATCCCTGACAGCCTCCTTAATAGAGAGAAGCAATTAAAAATTAATCTGACATTTTATGAAACAGCCCTGTATAAGATGAATCAGAAAAAAGACATAAAAGACAGCATTAGAATAGTGGAATATGAAAACAATTTATTCAACTTAAAGAATCAGTTCGACCAATTAATCTCCGGTTTTGAAAAAAACTACTCCAGGTATTACAATCTGAAATATCAGACCAAATCGATATCTGTCAAAGAGGTTCAAAGTACAATAGAACGGGGTACCGCACTTCTAGATTACTTTGAAGGAGACAGCCTTATATTCATTTTTGTAATAACCAAAAATGATTTTGATATCATTTATGAAAAAAAGGGAGACAATTTTTCCGGCCTGGTCAGGGATTTTTATTCAGCGGTTGTAAAAGCGGAAACTGATCCTTACATCAGCTTTTCGAATAAATTAAGCCGTATCCTGATTATGCCTGTCCTTTCAAAAATAAAGGACAAGGAAAACCTTATAATAATTCCCGATAATGAATTATTTAAGATCCCGTTTGAGGCCCTCTTTACGGAGCTATATAAAGGAGATCAGTCCCATTTTAGTGAGATCAATTATTTGATAAAATCATTTAATGTGGCTTATCATTATTCTGCATTACTTTATGTGACCGGATTAAGCGATAACAAGATCTCCGAAAGCAAACGGGGTGATGATAAAAAATTCATAGGTTTTGCCCCGGTATTTTCTAAATACGATAATGATGCCGGGAGACTAAACAATAATTACGCTTCGGCATCCGGGGTTGAATCAGGAAGAATGAATAATCAGACGGCTGATAACGACACGAAGATCGATGAACTGAAGTACAGCGAACAAGAAGTTAAATCTATTGCCGGTTTATTTTCAAAAACTAATGATAAAAGTTCTGATACAAGTTATGTTCACCTGGAGGCAACTGAAGACCTTTTTAAGAAAGAGATAAAAAATTATAAAATTATTCATATTGCAACCCATAGCTATGTTAATGCATCGCAGCCGGAGCTATCAACTGTATTATTTGCTCAGCCCGGGAATTCATCAGCATCCGAAGACGGGATCTTGTACGCAGGTGAAATATACAACCTGGATATAAATGCACGGCTTGTCGTGCTAAGCAGTTGTGAGAGCGGACTGGGAAAATTGATAAAAGGTGAAGGTATGATGGCCTTAAATAGAGGATTTCTTTATGCCGGCGCTTCGAATGTAATTTTTTCTTTATGGAAGATTCCCGATTTACAAACCAGTGAGCTCATGATAGAATTTTATAAACAAATGCTCACCGGGAAAAGTTATAGTGAATCACTTAGACAGGCCAAGCTCAAACTGATTTTACAGCCTGCTTCTTCAAGGCCGCGTTCCTGGGCCGGATTTGTTCTGATTGGTTCCGATTAAATAATAACTGCAAACCTCCCCGATAAAAAATATTTTTCAATATTTTCCCCCTCTCTGCAAATAGTACTTATAGAGCAATTAATCATGCCTGGTCCCCAAACGGTAAGCAGATTGCGTTTACAAGCTACCGTGATTTAATGCGGAGATTTACATAATGAAAGATGACGGTACGGAAATACATAATATTACAAATAATACTGCAACTGATGATTACGCTTCCTGGGGAAAATAATCAAACTATTGCCAGATCCGGGACCGGCAAGCGGTTATATACTTTTATAAGCTAACCGCAGATAAATTAACTTCAATTAAGAAGATGATGAAGATTAAGTAGTT
This sequence comes from uncultured Bacteroidota bacterium, assembly GCA_963764235.1. Taxonomy (GTDB): domain Bacteria; phylum Bacteroidota; class Ignavibacteria; order Ignavibacteriales; family Ignavibacteriaceae; genus DATFVA01. The sequence continues at coordinate 664,401 of CAVXRO010000006.1, forward strand.
AGCAGGGCTTCAGAAAAATTTTTCTGTATTTGTCATTATAGAAATTTTATAAAACGAAGGAGGCACTATGAAAAGATTCATGCAATTTACTCTTGTTATTTTCGCCATCTTAACTTTTACGGCAAATGCACAGGTTTTCAATGGAGATCTTGTCTTTACTACACAAGCCCAGGTAGATTTTTTTGGTCTGACCAATTACACTTCAATAACCGGCAGTTTGATCATTTATTATGGTAACGCTACGGGAACAGGGGACATAATAAATCTTGACAGCCTGCATAGATTAGTTTCAGTCGGAGAGGAATTGAGCATTTTTAATAATGCGAATCTGGTGAATATCAATGGGCTCTCCAACTTAACATCAATTGGAGCTTTAGCTTCGGTACCTGCTGATGGATCAGTATCAATCGTACAAAATAATTCTCTCACAAACATTGATGGGCTATCAAACCTGCACTATATAGGCGGGACATTATCTATTTATGACAACAATATTTTGGAAAACATTGACGGCTTACAAAATCTGCAAAATTTTGATGCATTTTTTCAGATTTCAGGTAATCCTTCGTTAACAAATATAAATGGATTAACCAATGCTCTTAGCCCAACCAGCGGGGGTTATGCAATTGGAGGTTTTGCAATTTTTAACAATGATAACCTTGCCAGTATCAGCGGGTTAACTAATATAACCAGTGTTTATGGAAATGTTGACATACATTCAAATCCGGCTCTGAGTAATTTGAATGGGCTTTCCAATTTACAATTTATTCATGGAAGTCTGAAGATTTCCGATAACGCTCTTATTACAAATTTAAATGAATTATCAGGACTTGAACTAGTTACAGGAACTCCTTTCGCCGGTTTAACAATAACTGATAATGCAGCATTAACCAACTATGATGGTCTTAATACCCTGGCATCAAATTGCGGCTTAAAAAAACCATATGAGATCTCAGGCAATGGAGGTGACCCACCTGCTTCCTTGCTTGATAGGTTTGATGCCTGCCTGGCGAACCAAGCTCCGGTGGCTGATGCAGGTGAAGATGCTGAAACAATAGTGGGAAATGTTGTTCATCTTGACGGCAGCGGTTCATATGATCCTGATACTGATCCGCTCTCATTTGATTGGTCATTCACAAATAAACCTGCCGGCAGTAATGCAGAATTATTAAATGAATCGGATACTATTGCAACTTTTTCAGCCGATGTTCCAGGAGAATACACAGTTCAACTTATCGTATACGATGGTTATGTTAATAGTATTCCTGATTTAATCATTGTAACCGCAATTTCAATCCCTGAGGCTATTCAAAATCCTATCGATAGTATCAAGGCATTACCCATCAATGACGGTAATAAAAATGCTCTTATTTCCAAGCTTCAGAATGCCCTTGCAAAATATAATGCTGGAGATCTTAATGCAGCAAAAAATATTCTGATGGCATACATAAATCAATTAAATCAATTTGTTTCTGATGGCTCGCTTACTCAGGCTGAAGCACAGCCACTAATAGATTATGCGAATACGATAATCAGTTCAATAAACTCTATGCTGTCGAAGATCGTAGAAAGTAACGCTGCCGAATTACCCTCAGAATATTCATTATCGCAGAACTATCCAAACCCGTTTAATCCCGTGACAGCGATAAAATATTCAATTCCCGAAGCAGGACCTGTACAACTTAAGGTATATGATATTCTTGGAAGAGAAGCAGCAAACCTTGTTGATGGAAACCGTGAGGCGGGATATTATGAAATTAACTTTGATGGCTCAACCCTGGCAAGCGGAATGTATTTATACAGGCTTACTGCAGGTAATTTCGTTTCAACAAAGAAAATGTTAATGATTAAATGACCAATCGGTACATATATATAACTTATTTGTAAAACTAATCAGAAAGGACTTTGTCATGATAGTAGAAAAACAACCAGACAGACCATCAACCGGTTTGAGCAAAACCATTTTAAGATTCCGTTCAATATCATTATTATTGTTTGCTGCTCTGTTATATTCATTAACCGGATTTTTATTATCCGGGTGTGAAAAAAATCCGACAATTACTTCTCCCGATTTTAGCAATGTTTCAGTGACCAAAGGCAATAGTGGTATGATTGCTTTTAAAAGTTCTCGTGACGGAAATTATGAAATTTATACCATCAATCCAGATGGGACTGGACTCACTAATATCACGATGGATCCAGCATATGATTCTTACCCCTCCTGGTCGCCTGATGGCGGACAAATCGCATTTATAAGTTATCGTGACGGAAATTATGAAATTTATGTCATGGATGCAGATGGAACAGGACTCCTGAGGCTCACCAATAACACTGCTGTTGATCAAAGTCCAACATGGTCGCCGCATGGACGACAATTAGCATTTGTAACAAATCGTGACGGGAACCCGGAAATTTATACAATGAACTCAGATGGTACGGGGCTGACAAATATCACTAATAATTCAGCAGAAGACTTTGCTGCTTCATGGTCCCCGGATGGAAGACGCCTTGTTTTTACGAGTGACCGCGATGGAAATTATGAAATTTATACCATGAATCCTGACGGAACAGCGGTTACCAGGCTAACAAATAATTCTTCAACAGATATCTATCCGGCCTGGTCACCACATAGTGATCGTATTGTATTTGTAAGAGAGTGGCAGATCTATGTTATGAATGCCGACGGTTCAGGACTTACAAGACTAACCAATAATTCAGCATTCGAAACCAGCCCTTGCTATTCACCTGACGGAAGAAAGATTTCATTTGCAACAAGTCGTGACGGCAATGATGAAATTTATGTTATGAATTCAGATGGTTCCCAGCAGACAAACTTAACACAGAATCCTGCTAACGATGATTTTGCAGTCTGGGGGAAATAATATCTTTGAGAAATTCGTCCCCGGGAGATTGTCTCATAAGGCTAAATTAGCCAGACTTTGGACTATCTCCCGGGTTACTAACTGCTATGTTGACAATCAATATTGAAGGAATTATGAAAAAAAAAGATAATTCTGATTAATAAACGGATGCAAGAAATCAGATTGGCATCTTTAAAAGAAGTTCATTTGAATTAGGTTTTTAACTGTCAAGGATATTCCGACACATATGTTCACAAAAATACCTATATTGAATTCTATCTTTTGTTAACATTTATTTAATAACCTTAAAAAGATAAAACTTCCCTACATATAATACTTCGTTCTCATCTTCAATCTTCCAATAATATAATCCAGAATGTTCGAATATTGCGGGAGAGACATCAACACTTAAGGTTGATGAATTATTTTGCGAAAGGTTTTTATTATATATTTCCTTTTCCTGATTTGTCAATATTTTTAATGTAAGCGGTTCACTCTTATTCATTATCCAATTGAACCTGATTTCTTTGTTATAGAACTTCTCACCGGCTGTAGGTGAAATAACCCTATCCAGATTTTCATTTTCGGAGCGCACATTTTCAGTTGACCATTCTTCAAGGTATGCATTGGGTTTGAATTCAGGTCCGCTGAGATTTTCGGCAAATTCTTCTACCGGCTTTTGCGGAGGGTTTACTTTAATTGGTTCATTTTCCGGATTCTTTAATGTTCCCGGGGTATTTTTTATGGCAGAGCTATCTTTGGTTGTTGCTGCAGCATTATTTTTATCAACAATATTCTCATCATTTGTTGGAAGGGTAATAATGAGTACTGCGAAAATAATAATAAGAGAAACAGCAACTCCCCAGTTTAATTTAACTTTATCAGGTGTACTGAATATTTTCTCGATTAAATTATTTTTTTCTGTTTTTTGTTCAGGTTTCTTGAAATCTAAAGCCAATTTACCTTCATCTTCAATCAGGTTCACAGCATCCTCTAACGCCCTAAGCTCTCTAAAGCAAACCTCGCACTGAAAATAGTGTTCCTCAAATGCTTTTGCATCTCCCTCAGAAAGTTCGCCGGTTATATACCGGTTCATTAACTCCTGCCTGTTTTTCAGATTACATTCCATAAAATACCGCGTATTTTCCTATATACATATAATATTTGCTTTAATTGCCTGAATATTGAAAGTAATTGTCCTTTTTGCATTCTTTTAACAGCAGCTTAAAGGCATAATTTATCCTTTCACTTACTCTTCGCTTTTCAATTCCAAGTTTCTCAGATATTTCTTCAATTGATTTATTTTCATAAAATCGCAGGTAAAGCACCTCTACATATTTTGGTTTTAACTTTTTAAGGTAACTTCTTATTTTTTCTTTTCTCTCTTCATTAATAAGTTCCGATAAATTATTTCCATCAGCTGCAAGGTTATGTATATGGTCTAAATCAGCCATGGTTTTTTCTTTGCTCAGTTTTCTGAAGTATTGGCCGACAATGTTGCTTGCTATTCCCGCTATGTAGGCTTCGAGGGGCTTACCGAGATCGGGTTTATAAGAGCCTTTACGAAGGCTGATAAGGATGGCCTGCTGGATTTCACTTACGATGTCCTGCTGGTCTTCTGAAGGTATCTGCTTTTTTAACCTGATCCTAACCATAAATTTAATCCGCTCCCTGAACTGCACGAATAAAAAGTTTTCTGCTTCGGGATCACCTTCAGCAATCCTGGCAGTTATGGCACGGTCATTCTGATCTACAATCATTTAAAGCTATATGCGGAAAGAGAGAATAATATCTACTATTATAAGATGAAATTGCAAAAAGGGAAGTTGTAAATCAAGCATCTGTATGAGGTACAATATGCCATATTTCCCCCGTCACCTTGTTGAAGAATTTATTCCTTCGGAATCCTGATGGGGTGATTCTCAAATCACCCCAGACTACATAAATGCGCTTCAAAAGTTATACGCCGGGCAGATTAAGAAATCTCCCTTTACCGCTCATAATACATAACAGCCGTTCATAACAACTTCACAGAAACTGAGTAACATTTCCGTTTCTTTGCAGTCTAAAAGGGCAAAAGGCATTATATAATCGAGTGGAGGAAATGAAAAAATTACTGCTTCTTACATTGTTTTCAACCTTAATATTTGCTGCTTCAAGCAAGAATCAGAATAAGATAATGCTGCTGAAAGAGATGGACACAGGGATAAAAATTGACGGTGTAATAGACGCAGAATGGAGCAAAGTTGATTCGGTAGGTGATTTCTTCCAGCTCCAACCCTATTTTGGGCAAAAGCCTTCACGCAGGACCATAGCCAAAGTTTTAACGACAAAGGACGCACTATACTGCCTGATAGTATGTTATGATAACAGGGATGATATTCAGGCGGGTACAGGTTCATTAGATAACTTTGACGGTGATGTTGTTTCTATTATGCTCGATTCCTTCAATGATGAAAAGACCGCATATAAGTTTGCTGTGTCTGCCTCAGGTGTGCAGGCCGACTGCAGGCTGCTGGACGATGCAAGAAACAGGGACTACAGCTGGGACGGTATATGGTTCGCCGACTCGAAAGTATATGACTGGGGCTACGTGGTGGAAATGAAAATTCCCTATAAGTCGTTTCAGTACGATGATAAGGCAAATTCATGGGGACTGGATTTCGACAGATGGATTCCCAAACAGGCAGAGGATCTGTACTGGTGCAGCTACGAACAGAATGAAGGTCAGCGTATTTCGAAATTCGGAAAGCTGGTTTTCGAAAACTTCAGACCAACCGTCCAAGGTGTAAATCTTGAGGCTTATCCTGTAGGGATAACCAAAGCAAGGTTAACGGAAAACAATAAGTATGATGTTGAAGGTAAGATAGGACTGGATCTGCTTTATAATCCTTCACCCAAACTAAAATTTCAACTTACCGCTAATCCCGACTTCGCCCAGATAGAAGCCGATCCCTATTCATTTAATATATCCAGGTATGAATCTTATTTCGATGAGAGAAGGCCGTTTTTTACTGAAGGAAACGAAATATTTATGGCATCCGGACGGCAGTCGAATACAGGATTTTACAGACCTCTTGAATTATTTTATTCACGCAGGATAGGTAAAAAACTTCCCGATGGTTCTGAAGTCCCGCTTTATGCCGGAGCTAAAGCCTTTGGAAGGTTAGGGGACTGGGAGTATGGCGGCTTTGTGGCAATGACCGGAGAAAAAAACTATACAGATGACGATCAGCATTTGACAGAAGACCAGGCATACTTCGGATCGGCGAGAATAAAGAGGCAGATATTCGGCAACTCACAGGCAGGAATTCTTTTTGTGGGAAAGCAGACCAAAGACAGTACTTACGGTGTGATTGATATCGACGGAGCGTTCAGGCAGTCGGAATGGCAGTTATCTTATCAGATAGCAAGATCGATAAAAAATTCCGAAGGTGACTTTGCCTTCTCAACCGGCTTTACCAGTATGACTGATGACTGGCTTACATTCGCACGAAGCAGGTATATTGGTGAAAAATTCGATATCAGTGAAGTCGGTTATGTACCGTGGTCAGGAACAGGAGAATTTACAGCTATCACCGGACCAATTTTTAACTATGAAACAGGCTATGTTCGCCAGATGCTGATATACGCAGGTCCCTATTTTAACTATGAAAAAGCCGATAACTTTACAGATTATCAGGGACTGCTCGGTTTTAATATGCAGCTGAGGGATAACTGGGGATATGAAATAAATGCCCAGTATGGAAAGGCAAAAGATGAAGGTCTGGAATATACAACCTATGCCGTTACGCTTAGTTCCTGGTATAATATTAGTCCCAAATGGAGCGGGAATTTATACGGAGGATATGAAAAAACCTATAATTTCTCGCGTGAATATCTCGCTCCATATTCCTGGGCCGGCATATACATTAATTGGAAAGCGGCAGACATCCTTGATCTCGGAACTTCGTACGATATGTATGTTGAAGGGAATCCTGAAGGACACGTAGAGGATATAACTTATAACGCACGCCCTTACTTCTCACTAACCCCCATTAATAATTTGAATGTAAGGGTATATGTGGATAACGTATTTATTAAATCTGTTGACAGGCTTGATCATGTTATCGCGGGATTCCTTTTCTCATACAATTTTTCTCCGAAGTCATGGATCTACTTTGCTTTCAATGAAGTAAGGGACAGGAGTGATCAGTTTGATCAATCGGGTAATCTACTTCCACACCGGATGCATACGGTAGAGAGAGCAGGAGTAGCCAAAATTAAATATCTTTATTACTTCTAATACACCTCCTGAAAATATATCTTCAGGGAATTGATGAAGAGCCCCCCTTCCGGGGCTCTTTTTTTGGGGAGTCCGAAGTCCGGCTGCCATCAACTTAACCTTCGTTCCCCGGCATATCCAGTATTTAAATACGCTAGGAATACGATGTAGATACATAGTGAAAACGCTATGAATACGCTCTGAAAATGCTCAAATTACTTTTTATCAGGCATTTTGATCTGAATACAAATCACCCTCTTATGTAATTCATAATCAGATGATTTGATAAAAATCAGGTGAGTTAAGGAGGAATAAGGTATTACGTATAGAATTACTTTACGTACAGTCCTGCTGAAAGAAATCCGCACCAATGCTCAAGAGAAAACGGTGCAGTCGTACCCATATGGGTTCCATAAACCGGGAGCGGCTTTTCTGTCCATGTATCAGAATATTTCAGAAGTCTGCCGTTTAGTCCTTTCAGGTTTAACCTGTCGGCAATATGATAGATAGAAAGAAGTCCGAACGGAACAGAATATTTTCCGCACCAGAGCGGAACCGGGGTTTTGATTTCGGGACTGCCCCACAATTCCTTCGATAATCCATTAATATCGTTATAGGTCAGTTCTGTGTTTATGTAAGTGCCGGCAATTCTTCTGTCGTTCTCTGTAGCTTCACTATGTGCTTTCTCATCCTTTCCAAAAGGGGTGTTGTTAAAGTCATCTCCGTAGTGATCGGCATCGGTTGAGATCAGGAAGAAAATATCCTTACCCGGTTTCAGGTTATTAGACGAGATGTATTCCTGAACTATACCTGCGAGATCCTTTGAAATTGAGTCCATTCTATCAAATGACATTTGGGTCACCATAATAGGAGTTATCTTGACATCTCTGTTATAATACTGCAGAAAAGGAACAAGTGCCTCAATTGAATGTTCGATATCCTGTGCCTTATCGCTTACTATATAATAATTTTTATCCAGTTTCGATTTTATAATCTCCCTGAGGGGGGATATCTCAACATCTTTATATGGTCCTTTCCAGAATTTGTAATCATCCAGGATAAGGACATTCTGAGGATCGTTCATGGCTTTACGGACAGTACCGTGTGTAACGCCGAAGATCACTACCTCTTTTGCTTTAATAAGGGGGTAGAGCGGATAGTAGACCCTGCCTGCATATAAAAAATCATCGTGAGGAGAGATTCCCCCGATCAAAAGCCCGTTACCTGGATTTTTAACTTCCGGATTTTCCGAAAGATATTCCATCAGAGTATCCATTTCAGAAGCCCGCCAGCAGAAACCGACATTATCCCTTACCGGCCTTACTTTGTTTTCCTGTGCTGATACCATAATATTAAATAATAAAATTAGTGTTAGAATTGTTAATTGAATAGGGTAGTTTTTCATTTTTCCAACCTCCCGGATAAATAAATAATGAGGTATTCATTAAGCAAAATTTTCTTAATTTTCTAATCAACAAAAATATGATAAAAAATAAAAGAAAATATCTTCTTTTCTACCTTAAAACGGGGGGAGGACATTTTGCCCCTGCTTTATCCCTTGCGAATTATTTTAAGCGCTACCATACATCTGAAGTTGAGCCTGTTCTCATCGACGGCTTTACCAACACTAACCGGATTGTGAAGAACCTCATTGAAGAAGGATACCGTAATCTCCAGTCGAAGGCGAAATGGGCGTATGAAGCTTTGTATGCATTCAATAAAATTTCATTATTTGCCAGGACCTCCTGTTATATCGTCTCAAAGTCGTCAGTGAAGTTCATTAAGAAAAAAATTGCGGAAGAAAATCCCGAAAAAATTGTAGTACTGCATTTCTTTCTTATCCAGCCGGTATATGAAGCAGTAAAAAAACTTAAACTAGACATTCCTGTTTTTACTATTGTGACTGATCCCTATACTGCTCATCCTATGTGGTTTCTGAGAAAAGATCAGAGATTCATTATTTTCAGTGAAAAATTGAAAGAAACTCTTTCCCCCAGGATATCTCCAGAGAGGCTGAATGTTTTCCCGTTTATCCTTGAAGAGAAATTTTCACAGCCCATACCTCCTTCGGCAATCAGGAGCCTGAAGGTTGAAATGGGGTTTGATCCGGACAGTAAAATTGTCCTGATTCTTGGAGGAGGAGACGGAATTCCTCATGGCAGGGTGATTCTGGAAAAGATTATTGCTTTAAAACCCGAAGCTGCAATAGCAGTGGTGGCCGGTAAAAATAAATCACTTTATGCTGCTGCAAAAAGACTGAAGGAAAAACATTCCGGTGTTCCTGTAAAGGTTTATGAGTTTGTCAGCTTTGTATATGAGTTGTTGAATATTTCCGACATAGTGATCACTAAGGGCGGTGCTTCCACTATAATGGAGATACTGATATTAAATAAAGTTCCTGTAGTGAATAATTTCATCTGGGAGCAGGAAAAGGGTAACATTGATTTTGTTCAAAAGAATGAGCTTGGAATATATGAACGGGATATCACGGCCATACCCGAAGCCGTAGAGAGACTCATAAAAGACGATGAATATTATGAAAGGTTTGTAAAGAACATAAAACGCCTGGGTATGAAGAACGGCCTTGCGGATGTAGCGGAATATTTATTTAAGAAATAAAGAAGTTATTTGGAAGCCGGCTGCCTTAATTCCTTAAGGATTTTCTGGATAACTGTCCTTTTGGTTTTCAGCTTCTCCCGGAAATCCATACTGTCGGTATCAGTAATTTCCATTCCAAGATCTGACAGGTAGCTGTCCAATGCTTCAGCTAAAACTTCCTTTTCTGAATCAGATAACGTTATGGTTGTATCAGGCATTTTCTCACCTAACTATTTTATTTCAAAAATAAAACATAAAATTTAAAATCACCGCAACAGCAGAATAGTGATAGAGTATTATAAAGCTAGATAAGTAAAAATTTATTCAGTTTCAATGTTCCAGGAGACATCCATTTTATCGATCAGCAGTTTGAGCAGCTTCAAAATCTTTTGTCTTTACCCTTTCAGGAACATTTTTAATAATTTTCGAACAATTATTTTCATACATAGGAGACCTCCTAATCCGTTATGTAAAGATAGTCTCCTGTGGTCATGTGACCTAAACTTTAATTGTAAATTTTGTCGCTGTCACTATACTAAATCCTTTCCACACCCCCGCCGGAAGGGATTTTTTATATGCTATCAGTTAATCCTACTTCTGCCTGGAAAACTACTTTGGAAATCGATTTGTTGATCCCCTCTATTAAAAATTTATTATTCGAATCATCAAATGATTTGTAGACCTCTATGCAATCATCGTACTTTGATTCAGCGACAAAATTAACGGTGATGTTTTTTGTTATGAGTTTTTCGTGCTGATCTTTACTGAAACCATCCATTATCATTTCTATGTATTTGATATTATTTACGTGCTGATTTAAATCTATATCAGAGTACCGCATCTGCCTGGTGAAAAGGAATTCCCCTCTCTCCATTACTGAAATTTTTTCCGGCAATTCATCCAGAGCCGTTTCTTTTTCCTGGTAATTTATCGGTGCAGGCAGACTTGAGGTATCGATGATCCTTTTGGAGTTTATATTAATTGGGAGCCAGGCTGTGGTTGCTTTAATAATTATTTCTTTTTGGCGGTTATAAATCAGAAAATCTCTTAACGAGTAAAGTTTATATTTTTTCTTCGGCCATGTCTTTATTATTATTTCTTCTCCGAACCCGGGCAGTGAATAAATCTCAACCTTCACCCAGGATAATACCCATGCATAATTATGCTTGATAAGAGCGGTATAGCCAAGGTTTAATTTATCCGCATGTGCAGCGGCTGTATCCTGAAGGAAGATGAAAAGTGAATCTAATCTTAGTAGGTTGGTAAAATCGACTTCGTGTGCCTGTATGATCTTGCTATTTTCGAAAAATTCTAACACGAGGTAATTCCTTTCTAATCAGTATATTCTGAAAATTCCGTACCCCAAAATAAATGTCTGTTACTTAAAAACAACTTAGGGGAGACGGTGGAGAAACGGTGGAGGGTCGGTCGGAAAGGAACAGAACAGCTATTTTCTTTGAAAAAACGAATAATTCTTACTAAATTGAATCCGCGTAAATACTGCCTCCGGTAAGCCGAAAGTATTGGGGAAGTTTAACTTAAGTTTTGTTGACTAATTCAAAGGTTCGGCAGAATTAGGGTTCTGTGTTACAATCTTACTCTTCTCTTCGGCAACTCTTCGGCCACTGTTCGGCCTCCAACTCCGAGGCCTACCCAATCCCACTCTGGTCCATTGTAGTCCCTTCCGGAATTTAGCCGGATGTCGGAAGCCTCAGGCAAACTGCTTCATTATCAGTCTTATTCCCTGCATCGGGATGATTACCCAGTCGGGACGATTGTTGAGCTCATATTCAATTTCATAAACCGATTTATCCAGAAGGAAAACATTCAGCAGAATGTTTAGCTGTTCTTTTTCGGCTGGTATAAATGGATATCCTTCCGTGGTTTCCCTGTATGCATTCAGAAAAGCTCCGCTTACATAGTAAAACCATGGCTCAATCCACTGCTGCATAATTTCGGCATCCTCAGGTCTTATTTTAGACCTTTGAAAATAAACACTGAAAACTGCGTAGTGAAATGACCTCAGCATACCTCCCACATCGCGGAAAGCAGAATATTTAAGTCGCCGCTCTCCCGGCGAACGGACCGGCTCTCCTTCAAAATCTATTATCATAAAATCATCGCCGGTACTCAATACCTGCCCCAAATGGTAATCACCGTGAATCCTTATCTTCTGTGCGGAAATCTTCTTTTTCAGAACTTTTTTATGCTGGGCTAATATTTTGTCCCTTAAAGAAAGTATATCTTCGGCTTCTTTTTTTATGGACTGAGGGAGTTTTGAAAGATTACCTGCAAAGAAATTTAATCCTTTTTTAGCATTTGAATAAAGCGTTTGATAAAGAGCTTTCTGGTAAAGAGTTGAAAATGATTCGGGTGCAAAAGCGGGATTGTCTGTTGCTGCCAGTTTAATGTGCATTTCTCCGGTACGCTGTCCCAGCAGTCTTGCTTTTTCAAAAAAGGCCGCTCCTATGTAATCCTGAAGAATTGGAGGCATATCTTCAAAATGAATATCAAATATCTTATCCAGATCGGGCTCTTTCACCGGGCATTCTTCTTTTTCCGCCATTGCTCTTTCAAAGTATCTTCCTACCGCGTCTAATGTAACCGTCCATGCATCCCCCTGGTTGGGAGTAAATTTCTGCAGCAAAGCAATAACCCGGGGATCTGATCCTGCATTCTGGTATTCAAGGCTGCCTGCATAGGAAGGAACATTTCCAAAATTCTGCTCTTCACTCAGGAACTTAATTACCTCAGGATCGGGATTTATTCCTTCTTCAACTCTCCTGTAGAACTTTAAGAAAAACGTTTCACCATATAGTATTGATGAATTACTCTGCTCAGCCTTCAGCACTCTTGAAGTCTGAGGCAGTTCTCCGGATTCACCCAGCAGTGATTTGAATTTTTTACTCTTTACAGATGCCAGTGTACCGGCTTTTCCTTTGATCTTTCTTCTTTTATCTATCATCCTTAATATTTGGGTACGGAATTTCGCTCCATAGATGGCATCGTAGAGAAATCCTTCCTCATCTGGTAGGTGAAGCCTCGAAATAATACTCTGCGGGGAGTCCCTCAAAAGCTTTTCCCCCCGTACCTCAGGAACGAATGAAACAAAAAGTACATAATTGTCAGGTGCCCCTAAGGCATAATTAACCTGTAAGAGCAGAAGTGAGGCCGTTTCTTTATCGAACTGGATGGGAAGATTCTCTTTAACAGAAATATTTTTAAGCTGGCGCGCCTTCCCCCCGAACCACCTGCACTTCTTCAAATATCTCGGCAGCACCTTCTTTTCTAATTGGGTTTTATTTTCTCCTGTAAGTATCTCGGTCCATTGCTTTTTTACTTTAACTTCAGGCAGTGTCTTTTCATCTATTTCACCCTGGTATTCTTTTTCTTTCATCAGCCGGAACCAGTAATGATCATATGGTCCCAGGGTTATAACGTAAGGTTTGTCAGTAATGTTTGGAAAGATGTTCTGACTGAACATTTCCTCCGGCGTATAACCTTCAAGTTCTTCTGTGCTTAGTCGTGCAACCTGAGCGAATCGTGACAAGTTTATAACCACCAGGATAATCTCTTCTTCATCGCTCCGTATAAAAGATAAGATCTTGGGATTATCGGATGAAATAAAAATCAAACCTCCCCGGCTGAGAGCTTTTGATTGTTTTCTCATTGCAATCAGACGTTTCATCCACCACAGAGGTGATGAAAGATTCCTTTCCTGTATTTCAACATTAATGGATTGATACAGGTATTCTGAATCTATTATTACGGGCAGGTAAAGTTTCTGGGGATTGGCTTTCGAGAATCCCGCATTCCTGTCGGCCGTCCACTGCATCGGAGTCCGTACGCCGTCCCTGTCTCCCAGATAATAGTTATCTCCCATCCCGATCTCATCCCCGTAATAAATAACCGGGGTACCCGGCAGAGAAAACAAGAGAATATTGATCAGTTCAATTTTCTTCCTGTTATTTTCAAGCAGGGGCGAAAGTCGGCGCCGAATTCCCAGGTTTAGGCGTGCCCGCGGATCCTGCGCAAAGATCCGGTACATATAATCCCTTTCCTCATCAGTAACCATTTCCAGTGTAAGTTCATCATGGTTACGAAGGAACATCACCCACTGACAGTTACCGGGTATTTCCGGAGTCTGTTCAAGTATATTGATCACTGGAAACCGGTCCTCCATTCTAAGAGCCATAAAAAGTCTGGGCATAACAGGAAAATGAAATGCCATATGAGATTCATCCCCTTCTCCGAAATACGCAACGGAATCTTCCGGCCACTGGTTCGCTTCCGCCAGCAGCATCTTGTTTTTGAACTTCTTATCGACGTGAGCCCTTAGTTTTTTTAGAAAATCATGTGTTTCGGGGAGATTCTCGCAATTGGTTCCTTCACGCTCATACAGGTATGGGACAGCATCAAGCCGCATTCCGTCCACACCCATATCAAACCAGTAATCCAGTACCTTCATAATTTCTTCCTGGACTTTAGGATTATCGTAATTAAGGTCAGGCTGATGAGAATAGAACCTGTGCCAGTAATATGCATCTGCCGCAGGATCGTAAGCCCAGTTGCTTGTTTCAAAATCCTGAAATATTATCCTTGCTTCATTATATTTTGAGGGATCATCACTCCATACATAATAATCGCGGTAAGAACTGCCGGGCTTTGCTTTACGCGCTCTCCGGAACCACTTGTGCTGATCGGATGTATGGTTAACCACAAGTTCTGTAATAATCCTCAGCCCTCTTTTATGAGCTTCCTTTAACAGCCTCTTGAAATCGCGCAGCGTTCCGTAATCCGGATGGATGTTAAAGTAATCTGCTATATCATAACCATCATCTTTTAATGGAGAAGGATAAAACGGAAGCAGCCATATGGCAGTAACTCCAAGATTTTCCAGGTAATCCAGTTTCTCTACCAGTCCATTAATGTCCCCGATTCCGTCGCCGTTGCTGTCGTAAAAAGATTTAATGTGAAGTTCATAAATGACCGCATCCTTATACCATAATGGATCATCAGTAAGTTTAAGTATATCCTCCGTCATATAACCATATCCATTTATTACATAAAATAATCAAAATCGTTTTCGCGCCGCAGTCTCCTGTGAATCCTGAATATATATGCAGGTGACTCTTCGGGATCAAGCTCAACTATGTTTTCTCCGCCCATCCACATAAACTTATTATCGTGGAGAAGTTCGTGAACCAGGTACGATTGTGTTTCCTGGATCCCAAGGGTTTCCACCGGTATCCGCACACTTCCTCTCTGTTTATGATAATAATCGAGATTAACTACTATCAGAAGTATGTTCGAAAGATCATCTGTTACTTTACCGTAGCATAGAAGGTATTTATTATCAGTGTGGTAGAATTCTACATTAAAGGTAGTATGAAGTGCTTCGTTCTGTCTGCGGATTCTGTTGATGCTTTTTACTATGTCTGTTATGTTTCCGGGCTTATTATAGTCCCAGTCTTTTATCTCATATTTCTCTGAATTTATATACTCCTCTTTTCCGGGGATAGCGTCGTTTATACAGAGTTCATACGCGGGACCATAAATACCATAGTTGGATGAAAGAGTAGCAGCCAGCACCAGCCGTGTTATGAAGGCGGGCCTTCCACCATACTGTAAATTTTCCGGAAGGATGTCGGGAGTATTGGTCCAGAAATTCGGTCTGTAGAATTCACGTGCTTCTTTTTTTGTGAGTTCGGTTAGGTAATCTATAAATTCGTCCTGTGTGTTTCTCCAGGTGAAGTATGTGTAAGACTGTGTGAATCCCACCTTCCCGAGCCTGTACATAACTTTAGGCCGTGTGAATGCCTCTGCAAGGAATATAACCCCAGGATTAGTTTTCTTTATTTCCCTAATCAGCCACTCCCAGAAAAGAAATGGTTTTGTGTGTGGATTATCCACCCGGAAGATTTTTATACCTTTACCGATCCAGAATTCGATCACGCACTTAAGTTCCTCCCACAACTCCTTCCAGTTTTCTGTTTCAAAATTCAGAGGGAGTACATCCTCGTATTTCTTAGGGGGATTTTCCGCATACTGCACTGTGCCGTCAGGACGCCATCTAAACCACTCGGGATGTTCATTCACGTAGGGATGATCAGGAGAACACTGGTAAGCAATATCAATTGCCGTCTCAATTCCCAGTGATTCTGCCTTCTTTACGAATGCAATAAAATCCTCCATTGTGCCGAGTTCCGGATTGATCGATTTATGTCCTCCTTCTGCAGAACCTATTGCCCAGGGACTCCCGGGATCGCCCTGTTTCGCGTTGGTTGAATTATTTTTTCCTTTCCTGTTTGTCCTGCCGATGGGATGTATCGGCGGAAGGTAAATCACATCAAAACCTATTTCCGCGATATGAGGTAAAAGTTTTTCGGCATCCTTAAAAGTTCCGTGTTTACCGTCTTTACATGTTGAACGTGGAAAAAATTAATACCATGAACTAAAGAGGGCTTTTTTCCTTTCAACCCAGATTTCATATTCATTCTCAAAAACCGTTGCCAGTGATCGGTCGGTAAATCTGAACATAAGTTCAGTCATGGATTCACTCAAGGCAAGATCGGTTGCTGTCTGAACTTCCTCCGGATTTCTCATCTTTTCAACTGCTGCCGTCATTCTATCCCTGTCTTCCCGGGAATCTGCATTAGCCGCATTACGTTCAATCATTTCCGCTCCTATCAGCAGTTCTACTTTTATTTCCTGTCCTGCCTCTATTCTTTTTTTTAAGTCCTGCTGCCATGTATAAAAATGATCGAACCCATGCACGCAAAGTATAAAAGTAAGGTGCCGACTTCCTTCACCGTAAAGACACCCTGCCACTTATCATTTACTGTATGCAGCATACGTGTCGCAGTCCAGTCTTTTTCTCCGGCTTTGCGGTAAAGCAGCTCGGAAGAAATGGTATCATGACCATCGCTTATTATATCTGCGGTTACGAGAACCTGTTCTCCTGTTACTCTCTTAACCGGCAGTTCGCCGCAGTTAACATTAGGCCTGACATTCTGAATTTCAACTCTTTTTCTTCCGTCTTCTTTAATTGCTGTTCTCCTCGTGGTTGGTGTTTGCATATCATAAAGAAAAAGTAGTTCGTTATATATGATCTGAATCAAAAACATGAACATATCTTTTTAAAGGATGTTCGGTTTATTCCAATGATGGAAAAATTGAAGTATTTGAATATTGAGGGTAGTTTTAAGTAACCATTTTCTAAATAGCTGAGTCTAATACATAAAAGCACAGGCACATAAAATGAAAAAAATAAATACACTATTATTATTACTTTTAATGGCAGCCACCGGTACAATATCAGCATGCCGTGTAGATGTTGGTTCGGATTTCGGGGGTGATCTTGAAACCATCCATGAGAATACTTTTACTATTCAGCCTGGTAAGAACCTGAAAGTCGAAGCCTCAAGTGGAGATGTTACGGTAACTACCTGGGATAAATCGGAAGTATACATTAAAGTTCTGGGTAACGAAAAAGCCAGGGATAAGGTTGATTTTTCATTTAAGAATGACGATGATGAAGTTTCAGTAATTGCCAGGAGAGAAGGTTCATTCTTCAACTGGTTCTCAAGCGGGATTAGGATGAGGTTTGAGATAAAGGTTCCGGTTGAATTCAATACGAATATCAATACCTCTGGCGGCGACATTATGGTAGGTGAGATTCGCGGTAATAACAGACTCAGGACATCAGGCGGCGACGTCTGGGTGAAGAATACAGATGGTGTTCTGAAGGTTACTACCTCCGGCGGCGAAATAAACCTTGATTCCAACAGCGGACAAATGGATGTCTCAACTTCAGGCGGCAATATTAAAGCAAGAGACTTCAAGGGTGATATTTCTGCATCAACTTCGGGCGGCGATATTTACCTGAAGGGGAGTAATTCCAAAATATTTGCTGAAACTTCCGGCGGCGATATTATGCTTGATTATACAGGAATGAATAAAGGAATAGACCTTGAAACCTCAGGCGGTGATATTCAAATGAAACTTCCCTCAGATTTTGATGCCTCTGCATATATGCATACATCCGGCGGTGATATCGAATGCGATCTTACTGCAAACAGAGCAAAGAAAATCTCATCCTCCAGGTTTGAAGCTGATCTGAATAATGGTGGTGCATCTCTCACCGCTAAGACATCAGGCGGTGATATTTCGGTTAAAAAGCAGTAGCATCTATCACACAAATGTTCTTCTCACAAGCGCAGGTGCAGTTTTCACAGCATCTGCGTTTTTTTATTTGAAATATACACAGGTGTTTTATAGTTTTCATTAAATCATTAGATGAACTATGAAAACACCGCTCATATACAAATTTCTCAATGATGATGAGCTTTTAAGGATCTCAAATAGGATAAAAGCAGAAGAGAATAAAACCGCTGGAGAGATATGTGTAAGCATAAAAGAACAGCGTACTTTCCTTCAAAAGAAGAAATCCGTTAAAGATCTGGCCAGGGAGGAATTCTTTAAACTTGGAATCGATAATACGAGGGATAAAACAGGCATTATTATCTTCCTGCTCCTTGAAGCACGGCAGTTTTATATCCTGGCAGATGAAGGGATCAATAAGAAAGTTCCTGAAAAAACCTGGGATACAATTAAAGATGAAATGCAGGAATATTTCATTGAAGGAAGATTTTCAGAGGGAATAATCCACGGAGTTGACCGCGTAGGGAAAATATTGAGCGAACACTTTCCTGTTAAACCCGATGACACTAACGAAATCTCTAACCGGGTTATCTTAGAATAAACCAAACCGTTTGAATAAAACTTACTTTTTAAGCTCTTTTTCAATTGCAGAGGTGATTTCGCTGTTTTCGGGAGTTACCTTGCTCCTGAATCTGGCTACAATTTCTCCATCCTTTGATATAAGAAATTTTTCGAAATTCCATTTGATATCGCCTTGTTCGGTATTGGAATTTGATGTCAGCTTAGCATAAAGAGGTGAACGGTTCTTTCCGTTAACGTCTATTTTATCAAATAGTTTAAATGTGACTCCGAACTTCGATGAACAGAAATTCTTTATTTCTTCATTGGTGCCAGGTTCCTGACCTCCGAACTGGTTGCATGGGAACGCCAGTATCTCGAATCCTTTATCTTTATAACTCTTATAAATATTTTCCAGGCCCTCATACTGAGGAGTAAACCCGCATTTGCTGGCCACGTTAACTATCAGCAGCACTTTTCCTTTATACGCAGAGAGGTTAACATCCTTACCGTCCATGTCCCTGACGATAATATTACTTATATTATTATTCGTCTTGCCCCCTGCATTGCTGCCTGAAAATGGAAAAACAGATAACAGGATTAATGACAATAATGCTGATAAATGGAACATCCTGAACTCCTTTTTTAAGTACTAACAGATTATCATAAAAAATAGTTCACATTTAATTCAAAGATCTTATTATATCGCACACCATGCACGAAGTTAATGGATATATAAGCCTGTTCTTCCTGTAATTAAAGAAATATTTTCCGATGAGCTGGCCTCCGAAGAATGCAGCTATAAGTACAGGGTATGTGACAAGCTGAAAGCCGAGTCCTGACATTAAACGAATTGCGATAACAAAAGGCACGGGCAGGTGAATGGCAAGAACCCACTGTAGAGAAAATCTTTTAACATTTGCCCTCCAGTATCCGAAGGGCAAATTCAAAATAAAAACAGAAGCAGCTGCAAATAATAAATCCATATACTAAAAATTACGACTAACTCATCAATACCGCAATGGCAGAAGTATTCACTATATCATCAACACTGCATCCGCGGCTCAGATCAAAGAAAGGCCTCTTTAGCCCCTGAACTACAGGTCCTATAGCATCTGCCTTTCCAAGTCTCTGTGCTATCTTATAACCTATATTGCCGGCATTCAGGTCGGGGAAGATAAGCACGTTAGCCCGCCCGGCAACGAGACTTCCCGGCGCTTTTCTTCTTCCTATTGAATCGATAATTGCGGCATCAAACTGAAGCTCACCGTCAATATTAAGCTCGGGATGTTTTTTCTTTGCCAGCTCAGTGGCTTGTATAACCTTATCAATTGCTTCGTGCTCTGCGCTTCCCTTAGTTGAAAATGACAGCATTGCTATAAAAGGTTCCTCTCCCGTTAACTTCTGGTGGTTCAGGGCCGTCGTTACTGCTATGTCGGCCAGCTGCTCAACATCAGGTGCGGGTACAACCGCGCAATCGGCAAAACTGTATGTTTTCTCCGGCATAACCATCAGGAAGAAGCTTGACACTGTAGAAATACCTTCAGGCATCCCTATACACTGTATGCCTGCCCTTAGCACATCTCCCGTTGAAGCAGTAGAGCCTGCCACACTTCCATCTGCCATCGATTCCTTTACCATCATGGCACCGAAGAAAAGGTCTCTCTTCATAGTATCCCTTGCGGCCTCAATGGTAATACCCTTTTTCTTTCTGAGATTGAAATAAATATTTGTAAAGTCGCTGAGTTTAACCGATTTCTCAGGATCGATTACCCTTACACCCGACAGTTCACAGCCGAGTTGCTGTGCCTTTGAACGTACCTTTTCCTCGTTTCCTATTGTAATAACCGATGCTATTTTTTCTTTAGATAAAATCTCTGCTGCTTTTATTACCCTGTCATCATGAGACTCGGGTAAAACTATAGTTCTTTTGCGTGAGGAAGCCTTATTTATTATATCTTCCATTAATTTGTTGCTCATTTATTTTTCTCCCGTTTTCTGAAAAAGACAACATTCAAAATTACGAAAATAGGACCAGAGATATGACAGGAATAAAATAGCCTTTGTCCGGGGATAATTTCTTTGACTTATTAACTATTATTTTTATTATAACAGATTGATATTAAATAATAGTTCAGGTATACCGTATACAGCCTGAATATCGTTGATTTTTCCCTAAAAAAAGGATAGATTCACACTCTTAATTTTATCATGATTGCTGAAAATATTAAATCGCTGCAGCAAAGAATCGAACGGAAGTGTTCAGGGGTTAACAGGAAGAGCAGTGAAATAAAACTGATAGCTGTTTCCAAGACATTCGATGTTGAGGATATTGAAAAAGTATTTGAAGAAGGACTCAGAGACTTTGGTGAGAATAAAGCACAGGAATTATCTTCAAAATATGAACTGCTCGGTGATAAGATAACCTGGCATTTTATCGGTCACCTGCAGCGAAATAAGGTGCGTAATGTGGTTCCTGCCGCAGCTTATATTCATTCGGTAGATTCTCTACAGCTTGCTTCTGAAATAAACAAGTACGCTGCCAGGAACAATAAAATTCAGAAAATTCTTTTGCAGGTAAAGACATCCGAAGAAGAATCAAAGTTTGGTATTGAAAACAAGAGCGAACTCATCGACCTTGCCCTTTACTGCAGGCAGTATTCTAATGTGCAGCTTGAAGGACTGATGACAATTGCCCCTCTCACTGAAGATGAAAAACTTATAAGGCAAAGTTTCAGGCAATTGCGTAAATTGAAAGATGAATTAAATTCACAAGACTTTAATCTTAAGGAACTCTCAATGGGTATGACATCAGACTTTGAGATCGCGATTGAAGAGGGTGCAACAATGCTGAGAATCGGCTCGGCAATTTTTGGTGAAAGAGATTATTCAAAAGATTGGAAAGATTCATGAAAGTTTCTCCGATCAGCATTAAAAAGCAGGAATTCAATAAATCTTTCAGGGGATATGATCCTGAAGAAGTTCAGGCATTCCTTGAAAAGCTCGCTGATGAATTCGATGATCTTCAGAAGGAAAACGAGAACTATAGGGAGGAGCTTGAATCTGCCAATACACACCTGGTTGAGTTCCGAAGGATAGAAAAAAATCTCCAGGACACCCTGCTTAAGGCACAGGAATCTTCCTCAAAGGCAATTGACTCTGTTAAAAAGCAGACAAACCTTATGGTCAAAGAAGCTGAAATTAAGGCCAGCCAGATCCTTGAAAAGGCCCGGGAGAATGCAAATGAAATCAGGGATGCTGTTATTAAACTCAGGGAAGAACGTGATTTGCTGATCTCTAAATTAAAAGCGATGATTGATTCACAGTCCCATCTTTTTGAAGTAAAAGTAAAAGAGGCCGGTGAAGAAAGTCAGGTCCTTAAAAAGCCTGAACAGGCCAGCAAAGTCGATATAAATGTCGACGATATAGTAAATAAAATTCTAAAATGAGCGAACTGAAAAATAAAATAGACGAAACCCTTAAGGTTATCCGCAAAGTAACCAATGAGAATTATCCGGTAGGGATAATTCTGGGTACAGGGTTAGGCGGACTCGTAAGGGAAATAGATATTGAGCATGAAATAAGTTACGGCGATCTTCCTCATTTTCCCCTCTCAACTGTTGAATCTCACAAAGGCAAGCTGATCTTCGGAAAAATAAACGGGAAAAATGTAGTGGCAATGCAGGGACGCTTTCATTATTATGAAGGCTACACCATGCAGCAGATAACATATCCGGTACGTCTAATGAAATTCCTTGGCGTTGAGACTCTTCTTGTCTCAAATGCCTGCGGAGGTATGAACCCTCAGTACCGGCGCGGCGATATTATGCTGATGTCAGACCATATCAACCTGCTTGGCGATAACCCGCTGATTGGTAAGAATGAGGACGAGCTTGGTCCCAGGTTCCCTGATATGAGTGAAGCCTATAATAACAGGCTGATTTCACTTGCTGAGACAATTGCCCTGGAAAATAAGATTAAACTTCAGAAGGGAGTTTATATTGCAGTTCCCGGTCCTAATCTTGAAACTAGAGCCGAGTATCGGTTCCTGCGATCTACCGGGGCAGATGTGGTTGGCATGTCAACTATACCGGAAAATATAGTCGCCAATCATATGGGAATGAAAGTACTGGGTATAAGTATCGTTACAGATGAATGTTTCCCCGATTCGCTTAAACCGGTGAACGTCGAGGAAATAATCGCAGCGGCCATGGAAGCAGAACCGAAAATGACCTTAATAATGAAAGAGGTTATAAAAAAACTATAATGGAAAAGAGACCTTTACACCATTACGTTATCCCGGTATTTCTCGGAGTTCTGATGTTCGCATCGAATTTTATAAATACAGGGATTTTCCAGTTCGGCGGAAATGACTTTGCCGTCTGGTTCGTCATTTCGCTGCTCTGTTTTGCCTGTGGATATTATTTGAACAAGGTGTTCGGCTGGCACACAGGAGGCAAGGTTGTGTTTTCAATCATTCTTGCTGCTACTGTAATAAGCATACTGGTGATTTCTTTTTTCAGGGAATATTTCTCTGCTAACGAATTGCTGACCGAGAACCTGATTCTTTATAGTCTCAGGAATATTACTTTAGGTTCTATGGCTCTCTTTGGGATGGCAGTAGATGAAGTTCTGCATCGTGAAAGGGAGGCGTCACTGCTGGAGCAAAAGCTGAAAATGTACGAGGGACAGCTTCAGAATGCCCGAAAAGAAGCAGAGGTTGAACTGCGTGAGGCAAAAGTACAGGCCGAAAAAATTGTTAACGATGCACAGGCTGCAGCAAAAAATATAGTCCTTAAAAAGGAAAGAATAGAAAGTGAACTTAAAGAGTTCATCCAGGCTGAAAAAGAATTGATAAAAAGATACGAGGAATCCTGATAAGATCATGTTCAAACAATATTTTGTAAAAATAAATTATCCTGATCTTGAAAAGAATATACTTGAGTTCTGGGAGAAGAATAAGATTTTTGAGAAGAGTGTTTCTTCAAGGGATGAATCGAAATCATTTACATTTTATGAAGGACCGCCGACGGCAAACGGTAAACCCGGGATTCACCACGTAATGTCCCGGGCACTTAAAGACCTCGTATGCCGTTATAAGACTCTTCAGGGGTACCGTGTTGAAAGAAAAGGCGGATGGGATACTCATGGTCTGCCTGTCGAAATTGAAGTCGAAAAGAAACTCGGGATCAAGCATAAAAGCGAAGTTCTGGAATACGGCGTTGAAAAATATAACCAGGCCTGCAGGGAATCTGTATTTACATATCTCGATCTCTGGGAAAAAATGACAACCCGTATGGGTTATTGGGTCGATCTCGGTTCCGCTTATATTACACTAAAGAATGATTACATCGAATCTGTCTGGTGGGCTTTAAAAACCTTGTATGATAAGGGACTTATATATAAAGATTATAAGATCGTTCCCCAGGATCCGAAATCTGAGACTGTCCTCTCCTCACACGAACTCGCATTGGGATACAGGGAAACTAAAGATCCCTCGGTATATGTTCTTTTCAGGATAAAAGAGTCGGATGATTATTTTCTGGTATGGACAACTACACCATGGACTCTGATTTCCAATGTTGCCCTCGCTGTAGGTCCTGATATCGACTATGTCAGAATAAAGCACAACGATAAAAAGATTATACTCGCTAAGGAAAGATTAAGCGTAATTGATGGAGAGTATGAGATCCTGAAAGAGTTTAAAGGCAGTACGCTTGAGAAAACTGAATATGAACAGCTCCTTCCTTATATCAAAGTACAGAAAAAAGCTTTCTTCGTTGTAACAGGAGAATTTGTTAGTACAGAGGATGGTTCCGGTATTGTACATATTGCCCCGGCCTTTGGTGCGGATGACTATGAAGTGTCAAAGAAATATGACCTCCCGATGGTCCAGCCTGTCACACGGGGCGGCTTGTTTACGGAAGAAGTAACCGATTTCAAAGGCGAGTTTGTAAAAGATGCAGATCCGGGTATTATTAAAAAACTTCGGGAAGAAGGGAAACTTTATAGGAAAGAAACTATTGTTCATTCCTATCCCTTCAGCTGGCGACACGAGAATGTTCCGGTAATTTACTACGCGCGCGAGAGCTGGTTCATACGCACAACCTCTATCGCTGACAGAATGGTTGAACTTAATAAAACCATTAACTGGCAGCCGCCTGAAGTCGGTTCCGGAAGGTTCGGCAACTGGCTGGAAGAGAATAAGGACTGGGCTCTTTCTCGCGATCGTTTCTGGGCTACACCCCTTCCGATCTGGGTAAGTGACGGTGATATGTTTGCCGTCGGCAGCATCGAAGAGCTTAAGAAAGGTTTTATTGAAGAAGACGGGAAGAGAATTCCTGTCAGTGAAATCAAGGATATTGATTTACACAAGCCCTTTGTCGATAAGATCATGTTCGAAAAGGATGGTAAGATTTTTAAAAGAACTCCTGAACTGATCGATGTCTGGTTTGATTCCGGTTCAATGCCGTTTGCTCAATATCATTATCCGTTTGAGAATAAAGAATTATTCGAAAAGAATAATTTCCCGGCAGATTTTATATGTGAGGGAATCGATCAGACGAGGGGATGGTTCTATACACTTCATGCAATCGCAACAATGCTTTTTGACAATGTCGCTTATAAAAATGTCATTGTGAACGAACTTATACTTGATAAAAACGGACTAAAAATGTCCAAGTCAAAGGGAAATACCGTCGATCCTTTTGTACTATTCGATAAGTACGGAGCTGATTCTACACGCTGGTATCTTGTTACAAATAGCCCTCCCTGGAGACCGACATTATTCGATGAAGAAGGACTTGTTGAAGTCCAACGTAAGTTCTTCGGAACGCTTATGAACACTTACGCTTTCTTCGCCCTGTATGCCAACATAGATAAGTTCACTTTTAAAGAAGACCTGATTCCCTACGAAGAAAGACCTGAAATCGACAGGTGGATAATCTCCGTTCTTGGTACCCTGGTTGATGAGTACAGATCCTGTATGGACGAATATGATGTAACTAAAGCGGCAAGAGCTGTTTCCACATTCACAATTGATCAGCTTTCAAACTGGTATGTTAGAAGATGCAGAAGGCGTTTCTGGAAATCGGAAATGAATAAAAATAAGCTATCAGCTTACCAGACGCTGTACGAATGCCTGGTCACGGTTGCAAAACTGACTTCACCATTTGCACCTTTTGTTTCCGAAGAGATCTACACAAGTCTTAATTCGGTTACGCGTAAAGAGAAATTTGAATCGATTCATATCTCTGAATTTCCCGGAGTTTCATACAAGAACAAGGAACTTGAGGAAAGAATGAGCATCGCGCAGAAGGTGGTGTATCTCACCCGGGCGATGAGAGCAAAGAACAACTTGAAAGTTAGACAGCCGCTGAGGAAAATTATGGTTGCGGTTGACAGTTCTCAGCGTTCCGCTATTGAGGATATGGAGGATGTAATCCTGGAAGAGGTAAACATCAAAGAACTCATCATACTGCAGGATGATGCAGAGATTGTAAATAAATCTGCCAAACCTAATTTCAAATCAATTGGACCGAAGTTTGGTAAAAATGTAAATAAGGCAGCAGGAAAGATTAAAGAATTAGATAAAGAAGAAATAGCGAAATTAGAAAGTGGTGATGAAGTAAAGATTGATGTTGACGGGGAAGAACTTACAGTAAAACCTGAAGATGTTGAAATTATCAGTACTGAAATTGAGGGCTGGCTTGTTGAAAATGAAGAAGGTGTAACTGTCGCTCTGGATATGGAACTGGATGAAAATCTCATTTCTGAAGGACTAGCGCGTGAATTTGTTAACAGGATACAGAATATGAGAAAAGATTCGGGTTTCGAAGTTACTGATAAGATTAAAATAGATTTTGACGGCAGCGGTAAACTTGTTGATGCAGTTAAGGCTTTTAAAGATTATGTTTCGAATGAAACACTTGCTGAAGAAATAAATAGAAAGGATTCTGTCAACGGAGAAACCGGACAGAATTGGGAAATCGGGGAGTATTCATGCTCTATCCGTATCACAAAGGTCAATTAAATTAGGAGTGTGTTATGGCTAAGAAAACCACTACGAAAAAATCGTCTTCAAAAAAGACTGCTAAAACCAGCAGTAGCAAATCCGCACAGGTGAAAAAGAAAACACCCCGTAAAACTACGTCAGCTGCTAAATCATCTGCGAAAAAAACAGTTTCAAAAAAAGCACCTTCGAAGAAAGCGCCCTCGAAGAAAACTAGCAGTAAGAGTGTAACAAAAGTCAAGAAAACAACAAAACCAAAATCTTTAGTTAAATCAGAGGAAAAGAAGAGTACTATGCCGAGAAAGAAGAAAGAGACGAGGAAAGCTGTGACGAAACAACAGCAGCCCACGATTGCACAGGCTGACACACAGGCCGAAGAGCGTGCTAAAGCAATGCAGAAAATCAAGGGTTACAGTAAAAAAGATCTTGAACATTTTAAACAAATCATTCTTGATAAGCGTGATGAGATAATTGAGCAGCTCCAGAACCTCAAGGAACAGATGCTGGATCCGACTACAGGTGAATATATCAATGAAAATTCTCCTTATTCACTTCACATGGCTGAACAGGGAACAGATGCTATGGAGAGAGAAAAAACCTTTCTCTATGCTCAGAGAGAAAATAAATTCCTTGGCTACCTTGAAGATGCATTAAAGAGAATTGAAGCTGGCACTTACGGTATCTGTTTAGAGTGTATCGAAGAACCGCAGCATTTGTGCGAAACCTGCCCGCTTATTCCAAAAGCACGTCTTGAAGCCGTTCCGCATAGCCAGATGTGCGTGCCGATTAAACAGAGACAGGAAAAGAGATAGTTTAAGAACCTATCAGGAACAGACAAGGTATTTAAGTGAGATTATTATTTGTTTCAGCTTTTATAGTAATTGTTGACCAGGTAACGAAATTATTAGTTAAGGGATTCCCGGCGTTTAATCTAACGGGAGTGCAGCCCGGACAAAAAGTTCCTGTGCTTGGAAATATCTTCAGCATAACATTGGTTGAGAATCCGGGGATCGCATTCGGAATAAACTTCGGTTCCGGTTTCAAACTTGTAATTACTCTTTTTACTCTCATTGCAAGCATAAGCCTGTTTATATTTTTATTCAGAATAAGAAATAAAAGCTTTGGGTTAAAACTTTCAGTTGCCTTAATTCTCGGTGGAGCGATTGGAAATTTGATAGACCGCCTTTTTTACGGCCTTGTATACGGTTATGCTCCCCTCTTCCATGGAAAGGTGGTTGATTTCTTTAATATCCAGCTTTTTAATATATATCTGTTCAATAACACCCTGGGTAATTATATTTTTAATATTGCGGATCTTTCAGTTACAGCGGGAATGATTTGTTTACTCTTTGCGCTCAGGAAGTATAATAAGGAACAGGAAACCGCGAGTCCTGCTGTAGAAAATTTATTGATTAAAGGTAAGGAGTAGTTTGAGAGTTTTATTTGTCTCCTTATTCATTGTAATTATTGACCAGGTTACCAAACTTCTTGTAAAAGGGTTTTCCATTCCATTTCTTCACTTTAAGTATTCCGGGATGTATGAAGGAGAAAAAATTCCAGTTATAGGGAATTTTTTCAGGATTACATTTATTGAGAATCCGGGTATGGCCTTCGGGTTCGATCCGGGTATAAATTTCAAGCTTTGGATATCGATCTTCTCCCTTTTCGCCAGCGTTGGTTTAATAATCTACATCTACTCTGTAAGGAACCAGAGACTGAATCTGCGCATTGCCCTGGCTTTTATACTGGGAGGTGCAGTGGGCAACCTCATCGACAGAATGTTTTACGGGATCTTCTACGGTTATGCGTCTGTTTTTTACGGCAGGGTGGTGGATTTTTTTGATGTGGACTTCTTTGATTTCTCTATATTCGGAAGGAATTATGACAGGTGGCCTATTTTCAATATTGCTGATGCCGCTGTTACAATCGGTGTTCTTATTTTGATTATCTTTTATAAGAAAAATGTGGAAGAAAGTGAATCTCCTGAAGCCATTATAACAGGTCCGGATGAAGCAGAATTTTATCCCGGTAATAATGATGAAAGTCAGGATGAACCACAAAACGATTCAATAGAAAAGTCATCCGGAGATAAAAGAAACGAAGATGGTGAAACTGATCAGGGAAAAGAAATACCGCTTTGAAATCCCCCCGGGAAAAAAGAAAGAACGCCTCGATCTCTATCTCTCAAATGCAATCGAAAACGCAACCCGTTCCAGAATTCAGAAATTAATAGAAGCAGGATTTGTAAAGGTAAATGGCCGATTGGTCAGGTCAAGCTACCTTGTTCAGCCCGAAGACATCATAGAAGCATCCCATCCCGTAACTCCTCATCCCGAAAAAGCTGAACCGGAAGATATCCCTCTCGATATTGTCTACGAAGATGAATACTTAATCATTGTAAATAAACCTGCTGGCATGGTGGCGCATCCTGCATATTCAAATTATACGGGTACTCTTGTTAATGCTCTTCTGCATCATTCTTCAAAGCTCAGTGATGTCAATGAACCGGGTAGACCGGGTATCGTTCACCGGATAGATAAGAATACAAGCGGCTTGCTGGTTGTGGCCAAAGACGACTGGACGCATGCACAGCTGGCAAAACAATTCTCAAAACATACTATTGAACGTGAATACCAGGCTATTGTCTGGGGGATATTCCGGCAGCAAAAAGGAGAGATAAATTATAATATCGCCCGCAGCAAGTCCGACCGGAAAAAGTTCTCCGTATCTGAAACCGAAGGAAAAAGTGCGCTTACATATTATGAAGTTCTGGAGGAATTTGAATTTACATCTCTTCTTAAATTGAACCTGAAGACAGGCAGAACCCACCAGATAAGAGTACACCTTTCGGCAATCAACCACCCGGTTTTCGGGGATGAAACATACGGGGGAACTAAAATCGTCTATGGTTCATCTCTTCCTAAAATTAAGAACAGGGTTGAAAATCTGTTGAAGCTTATTCCCCGTCAGGCCCTTCATGCAAAAACACTTGGCTTCGAACATCCGCACACAAAAGAGTTTATGCGCTTCAATTCAGAGCTTCCGGAGGATATGAAAGATGTCCTGCTAAAATTGAAATTAAGCTTTTAATCCCTTAAACTTCAGTATCAGCTTTTAAATTCCTTGCAAAATAAAGAGGAGAGAACTATGCCTTCCGGGATACCAAAAACACTGGTTGTTGGTGTGGTCACCACAGTTATAATCCTTATAATAATTTATATCTTCACACAGCTTCCTTCCGGCGGCGAACCGGGAACCAAACAGGTCAGTGTTAACCTGGCCGATAAATGTTCAACATGTCATAAAAGGGTTTCACCGGATATTGTAAATCAGTTTGCCAGAAGTACAATGGCAAGGTCGGGAGTAAAGTGTGTTGACTGCCATGTTGTTGACCGGGATAATCCTATGGGCAAAGACCATGAAGGTTTTTTTATAACTAATTCTCCTACACCGAAACAGTGCGGTAAATGCCACCCGGCTGAAACAAGGCAGTTCGACCACAGTCGCCATGGCGCTCCCGCTTGGCTGGCACTGAACGGTTTCGCCGATTTTAATGCAGAACAGCAGAAGTTTGTTAATGAAAATATCCCCGAAGCTAACCGCGGTCCAAATGGAATAGTAACAGCTACCCGTAATTCATTGTTTGATATTGAAGGTCCAATGGTTACTCCTCTTGCCTGTCAGAGCTGTCATTCAATAGGTAAGCCTAATGCTGACGGCAGCATCGGCAACTGTAATAAGTGTCACCTGCGGCATGAGTTTTCATTAGCACAGGTAAGGAAACCTGAGATTTGCGGCCAGTGCCACCTTGGGCCGGATCATCCACAGATAGAGATTTATAAAGAATCTGCCCACGGCGTAATGTATGATACCCAGGGTGATACCTGGAACTGGGATCAGAAGCCGGGTAGACTTACAACAACGGATATGCCTGCCCCAACCTGTGCAACCTGCCATATGAGCGGTTTCGGCACGCAGGGGACTACACACGATGTCGGGGAGAGACTTTCAAAGTTTTTATTCGCTGCGGTAACCTCCGACAGACCTAATTTTGTAAGCGGCAGAGAAGCGATGAAATCCATATGCCGTAATTGTCATTCACCTCAATTTGTGGATGATTTATATACCAAAGCCGACAGTGTCACAGCGTTTGTCAATGAAAAAGTAAAAGAAGCCTCCGATATAATAAATGGTCTTATCAAGGACGGAATTATTACTTCTGAACCCTTTGCAACACAGATCAGTTTCGATGCATTCGATCTGTGGCATTACGATGGAAGAACTGCCAAATTCGGAGCGTATATGCAGGGTCCCGATTTTGTCCAGTGGCACGGTGTCTACCCTTTACTGCGTCAATTAAATAAAGTAAAAGAAGATGCAGCAAAACTCCGAAAAGAACACGGAGGGAGAAGATAATGGATAACATAGAGATCTTCCACCTTGCGAACATCCGCCTTCCGATGGAGAAGAATCGTCTTCTCCTGATATTCGTGGGGATAAATCTTTTCTTTACAGGACTGGATGTAGCGCTGGCTCATTCAATAAATTACTTTATACCTGTTTATGAATGGATCCCTATCTTCTTTTTCCCGTTTGGAGCTATCTCCTGTTTTATAGTTTCATTTCAGCCCGCTCCTAAAAAGTGGGCATCTCTTGTTCATATCGCTTTGATGTCGATAGGAATTCTGGTAGGTGTATTGGGTACGGCATTCCACCTTAATGCAATACTGAACCCCCTGGGAAGTCTTACCTGGTCGTGGGTGGTTTTCGGCTCCCCGGTATTAGCACCTCTCGCGTTTGCTGGAATTTCACTGCTCGGGTTGTATGCTATTACAGAAGAAGCTGAAGGAAAGGAAGGTATGCTGATGGTGCCTGCGCTCGGAACATTCCATGCCCCGATTTCCCGAAACCGTCATTTTCTCTGGCTGGTTGGATTGGGATTCGGAGCCAGCGCACTTACATCTATCATTGACCACGCCCAATATGGATATACACCTTATAAAATGATTGCAATAGTATTTGGACTTTTTGCTACATCAGTTGTTGTAACCATCGCAGCTTCAAAGAGCTGGACAAAAAGAGATGAATTTGTTTATTTCTGGACCATGATTGCTGCTATTGTTGTAGGAGTGATGGGTTTCGGTTTCCATCTGTCAGCTGATCTGGCCGGAACCGGGCAGTTAAGTCTTGAACGCATGCTGGTATTCGCACCCGTTTTCGCTCCTCTTCTTTACGGCGACCTCGGTATGCTCGGTCTCTTGGTAGTTGCTGATCAGAAAAAAATCAGTTAAGACTTAAACCTGGTCTGTAAAGCATCTATAAGGGGGGTTGATTAATTAATTTTGTTTTGTAAAATGGTTATCTTTTGAGCAGAGATTTAAAAGTAAAAAGATATGCAGATTTATAATACACTTACGAAGAAAAAGGAAGAATTTAAACCTATTGATCCGCCGAATGTGAAAATGTACGTGTGCGGACCGACTGTGTACGACTACTTTCACATAGGAAATGCACGTTCGTTCGTAATGGCTGATATAATAAGGAAGTATCTCCTTTATAAAGGTTATAATGTTACATATGCAATGAACCTTACCGATGTTGATGATAAGATCATTAAGAAATCAAACGAACAGAAGAAAGATTCATCGAAGGTTGCCGAACAGTACATCAATTCCTTCTTTGAGGATAGTGACCGACTTAAAATGAAACGGGCCGATATATATCCCAAAGCCACTGCCCATATGATGGATATTATATCGATGATCAAAAAGCTTGAGGATAAAGGAATAGCTTACAATGTAAATGGTAATGTATTCTATGATGTCTCTAAATTCAAAGGATACGGAAAACTTAGCGGGAAAAAGACTGAAGATCTTGAGTCGGGTGCACGTATCGAGATAAATGAAGAAAAAAAGAATCCTCTGGATTTTTCATTATGGAAAAAGGCGAAGGAAGGAGAACCTTACTGGGAAAGTCCCTGGGGGAACGGGCGTCCCGGTTGGCATATAGAATGTTCTGCGATGAGCTGCAGACACCTTGGTAATAATTTTGATATTCATGCAGGCGGAAATGACCTTATTTTTCCACATCACGAAAATGAAATTGCGCAGAGCGAAGGAGCTAACGGAACCAAGTTTGTTAATTACTGGATCCATTTCGGCTTCCTGAACATTAACGAAGAGAAAATGTCGAAGTCCCTGGGTAATTTCTTCACCGCCCGTGATGTACTTGATAAATATCCTGCCGAAGCCCTGAGACTATTGTATGCACAGGCGCATTACGGCGGTCCCCTTAACTTTACTGAGGAGCTGCTGGCAGGTGCACAGAAAGGACTGGAAAAACTTAATAACCTTGCAGAGAAAATTGAACAGGAATTAAAATCTTCTGAGGGAAGCAATAACCCTGCATTCGATTTTAAGAAGTTCTACCAGGCTTTCGAAGATGCTATGGATGATGATTTTAATACTCCCCAGGCTGTTGCAGTAATCTTCGACTTTGCCAGGGAGGTAAACCG
Source organism: uncultured Bacteroidota bacterium (assembly GCA_963764235.1). Classification (GTDB taxonomy): domain Bacteria; phylum Bacteroidota; class Ignavibacteria; order Ignavibacteriales; family Ignavibacteriaceae; genus DATFVA01. The sequence goes on from CAVXRO010000006.1 coordinate 697,370, forward strand.
TGTAATTTCTGAAAACGAAAACACCGGCAGTGACTTCTATATCCAGGTGAAAGATTTCCTTCAGAAAACTGCTGTAGGTATACTAGGTATACTTGATTTCGATAACAAAATATCACGAAGCGACGGAAAGCTTGAAGGTGATCTTATTGAGTTGCTGATAAAAATCCGGCAGGATGCCAAGAACGATAAGAACTTTAAACTTGCTGATTCGATCAGAGATGAGCTGAAAGAATTCGGTATTCAGCTGCAGGACAGCAAAGATAAAACGACATATAAAATAGTACGTAGGTGAATAAGATATTTTTTGAAGATTTCGAAGACTTTATTCGACTTTTAACTAAGTATGAAGTAGAATATCTGGTTGTTGGCGGATATGCTGTATCTGTCTATTCCCGTCCGAAAAATACTGAAGATATTGATATATGGATAAACTCCTCATCTGATAATGCAAAAAAAATGCTTCAGGTTATTAACGAATTTGGTTTTGGATCAATTGGTATTACTTTAAAAGATCTAACCACCAAGGATAAGATTATCCAAATGGGGATATCCCCTATAAGAATTGATATAATGACATCGATTGACGGAGTTAAATTCGAGGAAGCATTTAAAAATAAATCCATATTTGGATATGGTGATATTGAGAACGTTTTTTATATATCACTTAAAGATTTAACTTTAAATAAAAAAAAATCTAATAGGATTAAAGATATTAATGATCTTAGCTGGCTTAAGGAATATGGAAAAAGTAGTTAAGAAATACAGCAGCTTTGAAGAAGCTGATAAGGCTGATATCGAATTCTGGAAAAATGCCTCTGTACAACAAAAATTAGAGGCTCTAGAGGCAATTCGTTATGCATATTTCAGCCTGATAAATCCTGATGTTAAAGGTATAGAGAAAGTTGTTAAGTTCCGGAAGCTGCATGACAAAGAAGAGGATTAGCTACGCGAAGTTTATACTTGAACGATACAGAGTTGACCTATCAGGTGAGATACAGCCCAAAAGCTAAATACCTGAGACTGCAGATAAATCCATCCACAGGACTTGAAGTTGTTATCCCGCGGCGCTGCAAATCGGATGACGCTGAAAAATTCATTTATAAAAAGAAAGACTGGATATTAAAACATCTCAGTAATGTCCCTGTCAGGGAGGAGTATAAATTTCTTGGAAGCAGAATTGAAGTGAAACAGAAATTTGATCTTTTTCTTGAGAAACATAAGGTGAGTTTTCGGAATTGTATGCTGATAATTGAAAGTCCTGCCGGATCTGCAGTAGGCGTTAATAAAATTTATAATACCTGGCTGAAACACCGCGCAAGGATATACCTGGCTGAAAGGACAAGAATTCTCGCTGAGAAAAACAGCTTTCTATACCGTCGCATAACAATAAGAAGTCAGAAAACAAGGTGGGGGAGCTGCTCAACTTCCGGAAATATCTCGCTTAATTACAGGCTGATGAGATACAGACAGGAAATTATAGATTATGTGATTATACATGAACTCTGCCATACAAAGCAGATGAACCACTCAAAGAAATTCTGGAAACTTGTGGAGGCAATCGTTCCTGATTATAAAATACTGAAACGAGAGTTAAAGTCTCACCCTTAAACTCTTCATTTTTCAATCTTCAATTAAAAAAAGTGTGCCCCGTCCAAGGATGAGGTTGGGATCGAGGATCTTTTTAATCTCCTTCATCTTTTTTATGTTCTCTTTACCATACATCATCTCCAGGTATTCCGTCTTTAATTTACCCACACCATGTTCAGCTGATATCGTTCCGTTAAGGTTTATTGCTTTCTGACAGATCTGACCGTAGATCTCTTTACCCCGGATATATTCCTCCTCATAGGATGGGAGCATATTCAGGTGCAGATGAGAATTTCCGAAGTGCCCATAAGCTATAAACTTTAATCCTGAATTAACCACCAGGCTTCTGCATTCATAGTAAAATCCTCTGAACTTATTATCCGGTACGGCAACATCTGTCCCGAGTTTCTTAACTTTTTTCTTCGCAATAAATTCATTTGCTTTAGCGGAAACAGAATGACGGAATTCTTCCAGTTTTCTTTTATCTTTTTCTGAGAAAGCAAACCAGGCTGTCTCTGTATTTCCCTTATACTTTGCAATCAGTAAGGCCCATTCATTGAAGAGTTTTTCATCATTTTGTCGATTCGTTTCCTGCTCGAACCATACAGAAGCCTTTGCATCCGCTGGGATCTGCCGGATAATCATTTTTCAGGAAATCCAGACAATTTTCATCCATAAACTCAAGTGCAAGTGCATCAATAGAATCGCAATGACCGGACCTTGTTTTAAGAGATAATTCTCTTGCTTCTTCGATAAATGAAACTGCATCATCTTCGGAGTTAAAGAAGATAACGGATGATAAGATATTCTCCGGGAGGTCGACCAGACGCAGCTTAATCTTCGTAACCATTCCAAGTGTACCTTCAGAACCGATAAAAAGATCTATTGGATCCATCCCTTCTTTAAGGTAATATCCAGCGGCATTTTTTACTGCAGGCATATTTATAACAGGAATTGCCATCTGCTAATTCCTTCCCGGACCTGGTAATCAGTTTAAGATGATATCCAGAGGCTTTATCACGACCTCTTTTCAGATCAATGGTTTCTCCTGATGCCAGCACTATCTGGAGTTCCTCTACAAAATTCCGGGTGGATCCATACTTAAAAGTTTTCTCTCCGGATGCATTTGTAGCAATCGTTCCGCCTATAAAGCAGTTCCATTCAGTTGGATCCGGAGGGTACAGGAGTTTCATCTGATTAACTTCCTTCTGCAGCATATCCAGAATTACTCCGGGTTCTGTAATAATATATTTTTGTTCTTCATTGATCTCAATAATCCGGTTAAGTTTTTCAGTAGAAATAAGAATGCCGGCCCAGAGGAACCCTTGCGCCGGATAGTCCTGTACCGTTCCCTGAAATTGTGACCGGGATTTTGTCGCTATCAGCTTTTTTAAGGATATCAGGTATTTCATCGATGAATTCGGGGATGTAAACAGCTTCGCAACTGCCTCTGAAATTGGAAGCATCACTTAAATAGTTTTCTATTTCATCTGCCGAAGTTTTAATAATCATAGTTATTTTATCGAGATGATTTACTGATCTCGTAAAAGTTCCTATCACCTTTCTTCAGAAAATTAAATATGTCTTAGAATATTAAGGTAATCTCTCTGTATATTTATTCCCGGGATATCACTGTCTATTCTGTCGGGCTTCCAAGGAATATTGAGGTTATCGAACATTTTATCAAGAGCATCGAACATATTTAATTTCAGGGAAGCCATTGTCTCTAAGATGATGGATGAATTTTAGTGTAAGAAAACCATCAAACCATCTTGACTTCTGAAGCTGCAGTTGTTCTTCCGTTTTTGAATTTTTAATAATGTTAACCATATCAGCCTCGAAGTTCTGATAGTACAGAAACCGAAGGAGTTCAGGATGAATTTCTTTAGCGTTGGTCAGGTAGTATTGAATTTCGGTTTGTCCTGGTTTATTAAAAACTTCAAGCCACCTCTTTAGTATATCAAATGATTGGGGGTCGTACAATGTATACTCATTCTGAATTCCTGAGAGAAAACGATTTACGCGCTGGCCTGTACCAAATGGTACCCGCCAGGAACCTCTTCCCGAGGGATGAACCGATGTTGTGTTTATCGTTTCAATTTTTACATTTTTAGCCAGCTTCTCAAGGAAATAGAAATCCTCGGCGGCTTTGCGCTTATTCATACCTTCAACTTTAATATAACTTTCATAATCACAAACCATAGTGAGCCGATGGTATGAAATGCATAAGGCGAATCGGCATATTTCAGTCCCATTACATAATATCTCAGGAATATTTCATAACATATTATTGCTTCGGAAATAATATCATTTCCGGAAACGTCGTGACTAAAATTCACCACTGCAGCGGACAAATTTCTTTTATGAAAATTATTTACTACTTCGCTAAGATAATCCGGCTCAAGCGTACAGTCGGAATCTGTAGTAAGAATGATTTTTTTATTCTTTGAGACAAAATCGAAAACATTCAGTGCTGCATCCATGCCTATCTTCCTTGCAAATCCAACTCCTCCATCTTTTTCAGGCATAGTTTTCCTCGGAGAAGCAGCATCAATTATTCCTAGGTTAATATCCTTCTCAAGAACCTCCCGTCCTGTTTCATCCTCGGGATTGCCCGACAAAATCCCGCGCAGATAAATAAGGGTTAACTGGTTATCAAGTTTGATTTCATCCGATGAAGTATTCATATTATTTATTACAAACAACAGCAGGGAGGAATCAGCATAGGTTTGATCAAGTTTCACATATGAGGCAAGAAATCTTTTGATGTTTTCAAGTTCAGCGATTGCCGGTACAACTATTACATTCGTGATACCAGAAGTAATTGAGGTCTCGATATTCCAATATCCCAGACCATATTTTTTAAGGTAATCTTCTACCTTCCTGGGAATGCTAAGCATTTATAGTATCCTGGATAATCTTTTTCGCCTTTGAATATTCCTTTTTTTCAATCCAGTGGATTTTAACTCCTTCTCTTTCCATCTTTCTGAACCATGTCATCTGTCTTTTTGCGAACGATGGATCGAGCTATTAAGCTTTGTGAACATATCGTTATAACTGAGTTCTCCTTTCAGGTAAAGGCTGATATACCTATACTCAAGTCCGAAATCTCCAGTTTTTCATAAGAGATACCTGCGTTGACAAGGTTTTGTACTTCCTCAACCATACCCTCGCTTAATCTTTTTTTTAATCTTTCTGTTATTCTCTCTCTGATTATGTTTCTGTCGGCGATTATTCCTATTACAACCGAATTGATTTCAGGAAACTTTACTGATTAGATCAGTTTCAGATTCAGCAACAAGTATAGCTTTTATAAGCCTGTGTTTATCGGTCAAATCAGTTTTATTATGCAAATCCTTCTTTTTCGAAAGCAGGATCTGTTTTAATTTATCTATTTCATAATCACTTAATTCTTCCGAGCGGGGGGATGTGAAGTCGGCCTTTTTTAAGCTGTATCTCTGGATAACGGCACTTATATATAAACCTGTGCCGCCCACAAGAAAAGGCAGCTTCTTCCTGGCAGTTATATCTTCAAAAGAAGTATAAAAATGATTTAGATATTCATAGAGGTTAAACTCGTTTTCTGGACTAACGATATCTATCAGATGATAAGGGATCTGTATGCCGTTAATTTTATAATCTTCGAGATCTTTTCCTGTTCCAATGTCCATTCCTCTGTATACCTGGCGGGAGTCAGCAGAAATAATTTCTCCATTAAATTCGACGGCAAGTCTTGCTGCAAGGCCTGTTTTTCCTGAAGCGGTGGGTCCGAGTATGGTAACCAGATCAGATGGCATCGGAGTTAGATTTCATCAAATATCGGCAGAGATATAATGAAAGTTGCTCCCTTTTCAGGACTACTTTCAACCGTTAACTCGCCTCCATGATCCCTGATTATTTTTTGTGCAATGGTTAAACCCAGTCCGGTTCCTCTTTCCTTTTAAAGGATTTAAATGGCTGGAAGATCCGGGCTTTATATTCCTCTGGAATACCAGGCCCGGTGTCACGAAATTCAATATTTACAAGATCGCCTGATTGCTTTGCTGTAATGTATATATTCCCGCTCTCACCCATTGCGTCGCAGGCATTTTTTGCAATCTGATGACAGGCTTGATAAAATGCCTGTTTATCAAGTTTAACCTTTATATTGCTTTCTACTTTCTTGTAGAGGCCAACATTTCGTGACTCAACATATTCTGCCAGAAGCCCGAGTGCATCATCCATCACTTCCTGCAGGCTGCTTGCTTCAATTTTCAGAGGGTTTCGGTCTTCTGTATACGCGAGAGTTGAATTGAGAAAATCAACAATAGAATCTGCCTGATCCATCAACACACTGAGCACAGTTCTTACATCCTGGGGGACATCTTTCTTTTTTATCTGCGCAGCATAATACTTCATCGTAAGAACCGGTGTCTGAATATTATCCGAAATATATTTAGTTAATCTCGACAGGAATATATTCTTATTTTCATCCAGCATGCTGTCTATGCCGTCAATGCAGAGAAGCGCCTGGGAAATATGAGCTGCAAGCGTAGAGATCTTCTCTTCATCAGATATAGAAAATTTCCCCGAACTGCTGTTTGCTAAACTTATAACAGCAATCGTATCATTATTATCCATTTTTCACAGGAACACACATAATACTTGACACCACAATGCCCAGGATACTATCAATGTCTTCTGAATACCGGAAATCTTTAACTGGCTCCCTTACATTTATTATCTCACCCGTTTCAGCAGCAAGTCCTGTAAGTCACTTCGGAAATCGAATACCTGGCCTCAACCAGTCCATCTTCAGTCTGCTATTTCAGTAATCAGCTGATTCTTAGCCGAATCAACCCGGTAAAGGATTCCGGCCTGAGCTTCGGTAAGTTTAACTGACTCATGGACTATGTTCGAATAAAGTTGCTGTTTATCAAAGGTGGAATTGATCTTCCTGATTGCATTAAGAATTCTCTCGGTATTGATTTCCGTGTCATCATATTTCAACCTTTCTTCCTCGGCTTCATAACGAAGTTTTTCCTCCTCATAAATATCAACAGGAATTTCATCATTTATTCAAGGTTGAGGTTAATCCATTTCGTGCCGTCTTCCTGATCAGTCTCGTGTTCAAATGAATTTGTTTCAGATAATTGATCAGTTAACTCATTCTCTTCCAACGCTTCCTTCTGAAATTCGCCGGTGACCTCATTAGCTGATTCAACGGATTCATCCGGAACATTTTCATTTTCTGCTTGAAACTCATAAACTTCTTCGGCGGGTTTTTCCGATTCTGTAATGTCTTCTTTATCGGTACTCTCATCTGTCGTCTCCGGTATCGGAGTGTCTTCAGAAGTGAAGGGTTGTTCTTCCTCAGCCAGTGGTAAATTTTCTGTAGCCGGCTCTGGCTCGGAAGCATTTTCAGATTCAGTCCTTTTCTCAATGGCTGTTTCATCAGCAGATGATAATTTTTGCCGCGCAGTCAAATCATCAGGGGTATCCTCATCAGGAGCCTCAGCTTCAATTAATTTATCTTCAGCTAACTCATCTTCAGAATATTCGTCCTCACCCCCGCTTATTTCAAATATCATTTCAGCGGTTTTTTCAATCTCCCTTCTCTTATCTTCAAGTTCATCACTTTCCTGCTCAGCTCTACCATCGGGCTGATCCTCTTCAGTTTTATTTTCCGGTGGTGGCGTCACATAAAGTTTATCCGTATCCTGTTTCAGGAGACCCGGGTTAATAGTTATTTGAAGCTCCGGAATCTCGACTTTATTATAGGCTATAATATTATCATTTATCTCAGGGTAATCGGCAAGGAATGCCCTTAAATCACTATTTGAAAGGACATAAAGGATGCAGTCGGTATTGGCTACCGCCGCTGAGCGCCGGTAAGTATCCTCAAGTACCTCAATTTCTCCGAAAAAGTCGTTTATCGTTTTGTTAAGCTTTACAGACTTGTTCTCAATGTACACCTTTATTTTCACCCGTCCTGCAACAATAAGGTAAGTATTACGGCTCTCATCCCCCTTCTGAAAGATGATCTCTCCCTCTTTCCGTCTGAGAATTTGTTCGCTACTGAAGCTGAATTTCAGATTCCGGGGAGGGATTCCATCGAACAATTTATTATTTTTAATGACTTCTTGATAATTATTATCAGACATAAAAATTACTCTTGTTCTGTCCCTTAATTAAAAACAATTGTAATAATAATGATTTTCCTTAGAAATAGAAAAAGGTATAATGCATATTTATAAGAATGATCCTTCACTTGCAAGAATAACAGATATTTCTTCTTAATGCAACTATCTTGCGGGAAAAGGAGTTAAAGAAGAAAGATTACCGGCGGGTATCGGATGTGCAGAAATATTAATAGATTTATATCCTGATATGAAACCTCAATAAATGAATTGCATCTTACAATATGGAAGAAACAGAATTAATAGCGGAAGCTAAAAAAGGAAATAAAAAAGCTTTAGCGGAAATAGTCAGAAAATACGAACAGACGATCTATAATTTTTCTTTTAAAGTCTGCCGGGATCCTGAAAAGGCTGAAAATATCATGCAGGAAACCTTCTATAGTATGGTAAAATCTATCGGCCAGTTTGATGGGAACTCAAAACTCTCCACCTGGCTGTACAGGATTGTTGCAAACCACTGCCTGATGCAGGCAAGGAAAGAAAAAAGAAGAAGCTATGTTTCGCTTGAGAATGATGAAGACCTTTATTCGGAAAGACATATTGCTGATTGGACGTCTTTGCCGTATAAAAGTACAGAAAACAACGAGTTAAGAGTAATCCTCGATAAAGCGATAAAAAAATTATCTCCTGACTACAGGATTATTTTTTTGCTGCGCGATGTTGAAGGATTATCAACTGAAGAAACAGCTGAAGCAGCTAATATTTCTGTTCCTGCTGTGAAATCAAGACTTCACCGTGCACGGGCATTTTTAAGAAAAGAAATTGATGAGGCATTTAAAAAATGAGCAAAGAAATAAAAGTTACTTGTCTGGAAGTAATGAGTCACATTTGTGACAGTCTTGGTGAGGATCTTGATTCCGAACGCTGTAAAGATATTAAGTATCACCTGGAAAAGTGTCCCGAATGTACTAATTATCTTAAGTCGGTCGAGATGACGATTGATTACTATAAAAAATATGATGTTAATCTGCCTCCTAATGCTCATAACCGGCTGATGTCTTTCCTCAACCTCGAGGAGAATGAGGATACCTGACGCAGGTTACAAATTCTTTTTCCAAAAATTATAAAATTGATATAAAAAATTAGGAAAGTTTATGGATAATGTTCATTACTATAATATAAATGTGAAATGGGATGAGGGCCGGATCGGAACCCTTTCATCAGAATCTCTGCCGGATATAAAGGTGGCTACACCCCCGGAATTTCCTGAAGGTGTTGCAGGTTTATGGTCGCCGGAACATTTATTTGTTTCTTCTGTTGCAATATGCTTGATGACCACTTTCCTGGCTATCGCAGAAAATTCATCCCTTCCCTTCAGCTCATTCAGGTGCAATGCTGAGGGTAAGCTTGAAAAGGTTGATGGTAATATTATGATCTCTGAGATAGAGCTTAAGCCTGAAGTAGTTGTTCCGGAAGAAAAGTATCGGGAAAAGGCTGGCAGAATAGTTGAAAAATCTGAAAAAATGTGCCTTATCTCGAACTCAATAAAAACAAAAATTATATTAAATGTTGAGATTAAAGTCGCCGGATAGGCTAATTTAAAGATAAACCAGGAAAAGATTAAACAATCATAAGGAGAAATATATGAAGAGACTTATCGGCTTATTCGTTTTAGTATTAATTTTGTCGAATTTTGTCGCTTGTGCGCAGAGTGTACCGCCTCAAAATAACATCACTGTTCAGCAGTTAAAAAATCAAATTAAAAATGATTCTGATCTTGTAATACTTGATGTCCGTACCCCGGAAGAATTAAAAGGTCCTCTTGGTCAAATCGACGGCGTGATAAATATACCCGTTCAGCAGCTTAAAAGCCGTGTAGATGAGCTTGATAAATATAAAGACAGGGAAATTGCCGTTATCTGCAGAACCGGTCATAGATCAGGGATAGGAACAAATATTCTGCTGAAACACGGATTCACAAAGGTGGAGAATGTTGAAGGCGGAATGACTGCTTACAGAGCTGACGGAAATTAACTTTTTATTCCAGCTCTTTTAATTTTTTCTTTGCCTTTCTAATCGCGAACTTATCCCTGAAATTTTTTTGGGGATAAGTTAATAATTCTTTAAGAAGCTTTTTTTCCTTTTCGGTTTCACTCATAAGGTTGTAAGTTAATGCAAGCTGGAACGAAGCGACTATTGTGCGCGGTTTAACCTCAAGCGCCTTTTTGAACATTTCAACCGACTGCTCAAAAGTACCGTCAGGTACATCTCCAAAAAAAGTATTTGCAAACATTCTCTCAAACCAGCTGAGATCGGCAATCTGCCGGTAGTATATTCCAAGTATGACATAGGAGAGATATTGGTCCGGGTTTATCTGCAGAGATTTTTTCGCATTCTCCTCAATTTTGTGTGCAAGCTTAATTTTTTCTTTTCCGCCTTCATACAGGGCCTGATTTCCATATGACATAGCCAGGTAAGCATAAGAGGCAGCACTGTCGGGAAAATTATTCTTCAGCTTTTCTGAGAATTCAATTGCCTTCTTAATCATTATTTCAGAGCTGTCTTTCTTCCTATATTCATAATATTCTTCACCAAGGTCATTGTAGGAACGCGCCAGTCTGTATAGAACCTCATATTTATCCGGTTCCAGTTTATACGCGTCCAGGTAGCTGTTAAGGGCAGAATGATTATTAAATGTTGAGAAATATTCATCCCCCTTTTCGATATAATCTTCAAAATTGTTCGCGGTAATCAGGGTAAAGTGGACAAGTATGATTGCAAGGAATCCGAAAGCTGCTCTCATCATGTAAACATCTCTGTGTGCTTCCGATTTTTAATTAATCCGGGATTTATCTGGATTTCCCTTTCAAATTATTATTCAGAAAAGAATGAATTTCTTTCCATGCCTTCTGTGCAGCATCCTGGTTATAAACCTTTGTATTATTGGGATTCATGAAAGCATGATTCGCATCCGGGTAAATTATTATATGGTTATTAACCCCGGCTTTATTTCAAAGCATCTTTAAATTCTTTTACGTCATCCGGAGTTATGTTCTGATCCTTTTCTCCAAAAATTCCCAGAACAGGACAAGCTATCTGCTTAAGCATTTCCGGATCTTTATTAAGCCTTCCATAGCAGATTATGCAGGCCGCCAGATCTTTGATGTCCAGGGCTGTTCTAAGTGAATAACCGCCTCCCATGCACCACCCGATTGAACCGATGCTGTTTCCGTCAACTTCAGGCCTGCTGCGAAGATAGTCGAAAGCTGATCTTAAGTCGGTTGCAGCGCGATCCTGAGGGACGCTGCCGGATAATTTTCGGGCCTCTTCCGGGGAGGATGTTGAATTACCATGGTAGAGATCTATTGCAAGAGCGACATATCCGCTCTCAGCAAAATCATCAGCATCTTTCTTTATCCAGTCATTCAGTCCCCACCATTCGTGAATTACAATTAAAGCGGGAAATGGACCGTTGCCCTCAGGAACAGCTAGGTAAGCTGTTACAGTATCTTCTCCGCTTATGTACCTGACCATCTCACTATGTCTGGTTTCCAATTTTACTGCCTCTCCTTCTTTTTGTCCCCGGTTTTCCGGTACAGTTTCAGACGTTAGTAATAGAAATAAAATTCCTATCGAAAGAGCTATAAAAAGGTCAAATCCCTTCATAACAATTCCTGAAGTTTAATGAATTAACAATTAAATATAATTATAGGATTATCAGTGATATTTAAATCACATAAAGTGACAGGAAGAAAAAACCCCTTTTACCACGGTCGGGCTAGACCGCTATATTTCGTGGTTTCATCCGGATGAGGAGGGAAAGATCTCTGGAAGCGATGATTTTCTTTCCCTGACATTTGTATACAAGAACAAGTGCCTCATCTAAGGGTGAACCGTCATCCTTGAAGATAGGGAGTATATTGTTTAAGGGAACAACTTCTTTTTGTACCTGAACAAAATTTTTAGCCTCAAGATAATCGAGCAGATTTACAAACTTTTTAATTTTTCCAAAAAATCTGTTTTCATCTACAGGAACAATAATCTCGTCTGTATTAAATACAACATTAAAATACCAGAAATGATTTATCTTGTAATGAACCCGTATATACGAGCAGCATTCCGTTATAAAAGACTCGATGTCGGTTATCTTACCATCCGTTATTTTCTGGATTATGGTTTTATCTTCTTCATCAAAATACATCAATGCCGCCTCTCTTTTTTTCCTGGGAGTGCAATAGAAATGCCAATGGAAATACCTCCCAATATCTGCAAAATAAAAAGCATTTTGCTTCAAAGGTTGACGTTCATGTCATATTTGACGCAAAAGATAATGTTAATCCGTGCCCTGGATCAGAAAAGCAGGACGGTATAAAATATGATTTGTAATATGTAAACAGGTATTTACATATGAGAAAATTCAGAATAGCACTGGGATTTATTATCTCTGATCTGGGCGGGATAGCTGCCGCTTCAATTCCCCTGGCGGTTTTTCTATCGTTCACTAATTTTTTTGTAAGTGCCTCAGGTATCCGGCCTTTAATGGCCTCATTCCTGTTGCTGATACTGCTTTCATTTTTTATCCTGCCGTTCCGCCTCATGCTGATTGGAGCTGAGCTGCTGAAAATTGAGCTCGATAAATACGGAAGATTTTCTGTAGCTATTATCGGTGGATTAACAGGAGGCTGTCTTTTTTATTTTCTGGTATTTTCCCGTTTTTCGCTGGATTGGCTTAATATGCTGGATTACGCTTTGATCGGGGTGATTCAAAGTATAATCGTTCAGGTAATCTATAATAATATACCTAAACATTGGAAAGTTCAGACTGCAGAGTGATCAGGCGATTTCAAGCTGGAAGTTGAATCTGGATTCTGTCCATTTCCCCGTTCCGGTATCGAGTGACTTTTCAACAAACAGTACCTCGTTAATGCTGTTCACAATTACAATTGTGGAGGATCTTGTTCCATACCTGTCGCTCTTTATAAAAACCGGCGATACCGCTCTTTCCAGCTCCCGGCTTAGACCTGTATCAGGAAGCTGATTCTCCGGAGCTTCCCGCTCATCTGATAATATACTGAAAAGTTCTTCCTCCGAAATCCTATCCTTCGAAACTGCATCGATAAATGCTTCCTTGCTTTTAACCACTTTCGGCCAGGGTGTGTCAAGCAGATGGTTACTCAACCCGTAAACACCGGCAGAAAGTTTATTTAATTCCCCCATTTGATTTGAAAAGTAAAAAAGGTCTTCATTATCAGAAAAAAGCAGGTTGTAGCCGTTATATTCAGCGGCATTTTCTCTCAGGCTTTTACCATATTCGAATGCTGAAATTTTCGAGACCAGGAAATTCAGAGTTAATAAACCTCTTGTCGGTGCAGTTTCCTTAATCGTCCGCATATCTCTGTAATTTGTTATCGCTGCGAACCTGCCCGACTTAGTTATTCCCAGCCAGGTTCCTCCGGCCTCAACATCTTTTCCGGCCAGGAGGTGAGGGTAGTCTTTCCAGAAACCGGCCTTCTCTGTTGGTCTATGGTAAAATTCATCCCGGTTTGCGGCCACAGCGAAGGGATATTCGGGATTAGTATTATATGATATTAAGAGTAAACACATGTTCAAGGAAAAAGTAAAAAGTTTCAGAGAAAAGTAAGAAGTATCGTGGAAAAAGCAAAAGTGAAATACTATAAGAAAAAGAAAAACCTGCAGGCTCACATTTTAGTAAGCTAATCTGCAGACTTTAATTTATCCAGTATCCAGCATCTCGTAGCGAAACAGAGATCCCGTTCCTGGCGGGACAGCATCAGCACCTAACTACTCATCCTCCTCATCCTCATCTTCGTCCTCTTCTTCGGGATCCCATAACTGATCATTTACATCATCGGCCTCAGGGTCGAATTCGCTGTCATCAGAAGGATCATATTTTTCAGCCATGCCGAAGTATCTGGTATCTTCTGATTTTTTATTTTCCCTGGGATTTTCATCCTTGTGTTCCTTGTGCTCATTTTTATCTTTCTCACGTATCTTTTCGCCTTTTTCAGACATTCCCTTTTTTGCTCTTTCATCTCTTTCCCGTGAATCCATATATACTCCGAGTTAATAAGTTTTAGTTATTTTCTGAAAAGGTAATTGTGAATAACTTATGATCAAAATATTTCAATCTGAGATAAAGCACAATGTGATGACGTACAAAGAGATTACTGTATCGCTATGCCCGGAGAAAATGCGATAAATCCTGCAATCTTCAGCTCTTCATTCTTAACGTCGGGATAGTACCAGGCTCCGTTCCAGTTAATCGAATCTCCGACCCTGATATTATAGAAATTAGCAGTCCCTAGGTCTGCATCAATATGCTTGGTGTAACTTTTTTGGAGAAATTCTTTTTTGACTGAGTTCGGGGGGAAATAAATATAACCATTAACTTCTCTGGCTTTTTTGCTCTCAGCAATAACTTTACCATTCCAGACAGCTTTTGCCATTATTGTCCTCCATTAATTAAATGATATAATTAACTAAAAAAATAAAATTAACATCTAGGCGTGTTCTCACAATAATATATTGTTGAAATAATTGCAATCCCCTTAATTTTCACTCCCCAATAGAACCTTTTATTAGTTGATTTTGTTCACGGATTAGGTATTTTTGTCTATAAAAATTTTGAGTTTTATACAACCAAACGAGGAAGCCAAATAGAATTTTTTACTCTTCATTTCTGATTCTATAAAACTGCACAAATTATTTCGACCATTTTTACTTTTGCGTGGAGGATTAGATGAGATTAACTCTACAATCTGCGATTTCTATTTTTCTGTTCTTTTTTACAGCCAATGCCTTATTTGCTCAGACAGGAAAAATTGCAGGTAAGGTTACAGATGCTTCAACGGGGGAGGCACTTCCGTTTGTTAATGTTATAATTGTAGGAACCGCTACCGGTGCCGCCACCGACGTTGATGGGAATTACTTCATCATCAACCTTTCTCCCGGGACTTACTCCGTTAAAGCTTCTGCGATAGGGTATAATTCTGTTCAGGTTACCGATGTGAGTGTTGCTTCGGGTTTTACTGCGACGGTGGATTTCAACCTCAAGCCTACTTCCGTTGAACTTAATGAGGAAGTAGTGGTTGTTGCTGAAAGACCATTAATCAGGAAAGATATTACAGCATCAACTTCGGTTATCGGTGATGAGATGATATCCCAGCTGCCTGTTACCGAAGTGAGAGATATTCTGCAGCTGCAGGCCGGTATTGTAACCTCTGGCAATGATCTTCATTTGAGAGGGGGCAGGACCGGACAAATAGCATTCCAGGTGGATGGTGTTCCGATGACTGACGCCTATGACGGAAGCACCGTGGTTAATGTTAACGCCGATGCTGTAAAGGAGCTTCAGGTAATCTCGGGAGCTTTTAATGCGGAATACGGACAGGCAATGTCAGGGATTGTTAATATTGTTACCAAAGACGGAAGCAATGAATTTAACGGAAATATAATTACTTATGCCGGCGACTATTGGTCTGATAAAACGAATAAATTTTGGAACATAAATTCTTTTAGTCCTACCTCCATTCGCGATGTTGAAGGAAGTTTCAGTGGTCCGGTAGTAAAAGATAATCTTTTCTTTTACCTGAACGGAAGGTATTACTACAATACGGGTTATTTATACGGAAAAAGGACTTTCCTTACTACAGATAGGGCAATTGAGGTACCAGGATCGGGCGGTAAGGATTATTTTGTACAGCAGAACGGGAATAATGAATTTGTTTCTATGAACCCCGATCAGAGAATTTACGGTCAGGGTAAATTAACCTACAGGCTATTCCAGGGGATGAAACTTAATTTGAACTATATTATTGATAAGGAAGAGTATCAGGATTATAACCACAGTAATAAACTTACTCCTGATAATAACCTGCACAGGTTCAGGAACGGTATATCAAATATTTTTTCAATAAACCATGCAATATCTGCTTCGAGTTTTTATATTCTGAACCTTTCATATTTCTTCAAAGACTATCAGCATTACCTTTATAAAGATATTTACACAGGGGATTCTCAGCACCCAACACAATACGTCGATAATGCAATTCATCAGACACCTCCTTACAGCTTCAATGTCGGCGGTACAGATTACAGCAGGTTTTACAGGAGCACAGGAACTTATGATGCAAAACTCGACTGGACAACCCAGCTGAACCAGGAAATAAACATACAGTTTGGCGGTGATTTCAAACAGCATCAGATATTTATGCATGAAATTACCCTGACCCCGATTTACGATAACGGTATACAAACCGTTAATATTCCTGAAAACACTACTAATCTTAATAATCAGTATTTGCACAAGCCGCAGGAAATATCAGGTTATGTACAGTCAAAGCTTGAAGCATTTAATCTGATATTTAATATAGGTGCAAGGATCGATGTATTTAACCCTGACGGTGTCGTTCTGAACGATCCTTCTGATCCGAATGTTAATAACCCTCTTAGACCTGCTAACCAGTTTTTCGATTATAATGGTAACGGTGTTCAGGATGAAGGCGAACCGTCAAAAACGGTAGCACAGAGATTGGCAAGGAATGCTTCAGGAAAACAACCCTGGTACAAAGAAGCTTCGATTAAATACCAGGTGAGTCCCAGGATCGGACTGGCTTTCCCTATAACTGATAAAGGTGTGATTCACTTTTCGTACGGTCATTTCCTCCAGCTTCCGAATTATGAATACCTTTACACAAACCCAGAATTTGAACTTGGTGTTGGTTCGGGCAACCAGGGTATAATCGGTAACGCAGACCTTAAACCTCAGAAAACCGTTAAAGGTGAGATCGGTCTTCAACAGCAGATTGGTGATGATATAGCTGTTGATTTTACCGTTTTCTTTGAGGACTTCAGAGATCTTACCGGTACACAGACAGATGAAATTCTCGTGTTCGGAAGAGGTGCAAGCTACAGCCGGTATGCCAACTCCGACTTTGGTTTCTCTAAAGGTTTTATTGTAAAATTCCAGAAAAGATTTTCCGGCGGTTTAGCTACAAGTCTTGATTATACCTATTCCATCACCAAAGGTAATGCATCGAACCCGGCAGACGCAAGAAATGCTGTAGCAGGCGGGGCACTTCCTGAAACGTTTATTGCTCCGTTGGACTGGAACCAGACCCATACACTTAACGTCTCTGTTGCATATAGCCTGGAGAGAGATTGGGGATTTTCACTTATCGGTAATTTTTATACCGGCCAACCCTACACTCCGCAGGTTAACAAAAATACTCTTGTTACTCAGAACGCATTTCCGAGAAACAGTGAGATCAAGCCTTCAATCTTTAACGTCGATTTAAGATTGTACAAGGATTTCCCGTTCGGTCCTACAACCCTGTCCGTATTTCTCAAGGTGTTTAATCTCCTTGACCTCGATAATCCCCGTACAGTTTACGGGAATTCAGGAGATCCGGTATTTACCTTTGATGAACTGGATGCTGAGAGAATCAATCCGGTTTTGTATTACAATACACTGGATGAATTGTATACAAACCCGGGATTCTTTTCTCAGCCGAGACATGTAGAATTTGGAATTTCTTACAATTTTTAAAATGAAGAAAGTTACTCAAATGCGAACCAAATTATTTTTATTTACTCTAATGCTGGTTTTAAGCTCCAGTGCTTTCGCCCAGTACGGAGATCCCAGTTTATTGACAGTCGGTACTCATACTGGCAATCGTATCGGAATTTCATTCCATAATGACGGACAGATTGCTGGAATCCTGCCGGGCGTCGATATACGAGGAGAATGGCCTCTTGGATCTGGTGAGAATTATATAGGCGATCTTATCCCCCTGATAGGCGTTGAATTCATCAATTTTCTTGGCGACACACTCCATTCCGTAATTATATCGCGCGGTCCCCGTAACAGGCAGTCAGAAGAAAGGAGTCCTGCAGACGGTCATTTCTGGGGCTGGAATCCTATACCCGGTTTCCGCAACCCGAATTATGAATCAGTTGCTATGAGCCATTTGCCTGATTCGTGGCCTATCGAAGGTTGGAACGATCCGGTTGCTCATAATTGGTTTGATTCCCTTGGTCATACTCAATGGTTCGGATACTTCGGACGTGATATAAAGAATGCGGACCAGGAATCACTCTTTGATGCAGACGATCAGCGGGATGATCAATTTAACTTTAATGATTATGTGAATCCTGTAAATCCGATCTTTTTACCTGACAGCACTAATCCTGTGCGTCATGGTATGGGATTGAGAATGAGAGTTAGAGGTTTCCAGTGGTCTAACTTCCTCGCAGAGGATGTTATTTTCTGGCTGTATGATATTCTCAATGAAGGAACAACTATCTATAGAAAGGCAGATTTCGGAACCGTGGTTGGAACTCTTGCCGGAGGTGACGGTGACAGCCAGGATGACCTTGGATATTTTGATGTGAATAACTGGATTACTTATTCCTGGGATAGTGACGGAATTGGAAATAAAGGACAAAAAGTAGGCTATGTGGGCTACGCGTTCCTTGAATCTCCCGGCAACCCCTTCGATGGTATCGATAATGATAATGACGATACGGACAGCGTAAAGAACTATACCCCGACCGCTCCCAGATTTTCTGCTGAAGATTTTGATTCTCTTACTTATGGTGTGGGTGATGTTGTTGTTCTTATTAACCCGGCAACCTATGCCAGGACTCTTCATACGATTAATTCCCTCCCGGATACAGTTAATTCTCTCGGCGTACAGTTCATCATTCAGGCAGGGAAATACTTTCACGAAGGCAATATAGCAAAAATAGTAAACGGTGTTTCTCTACCCGATACCACAGCTTTCGATGGCATTGATAATGACCTGGATGGAATCATTGATGAGAACGAAGCCATTCACTATCTGACCCGGGTTAACAGCGGTCTGTTAGGACTGCGTTACATAAATTATGTGACTGGCGAGGGATTGAACGATCTTCTGATCGATGAAAGAAGAGATAATAATATTGATGAAGACGGCGACTGGAATCCGCAGCGTGATGACGTTGGTATTGACGGTCTTGGTCCTAACGATAATAATTATCCAGGTCCTGACCAGGGAGAAGGCAACGGCGTGCCTGACCAGGGCGAGCCTAACTTCGGAAGAACCGACCCTGACGAATCAGATCAGATCGGTCTCACCGGCTTTAATTTCTTTAACCAGACTGCTTCGCCTGATATGTCTGATGATGAACTGCTCTGGGACAGGCTTACTCCCGGAAGGTTTGATGTGATACCGCCTACTCCGCAGGACGGCGACTTTATTTATTCATCAGGTTATTTCCCGTTAATCCCGAGCAATGGTGACCCCGACATTAAAGAGAGATTTTCTGTTGCACTTCTATTCGGTGAAAATTATTCTGATATAGTAAATAACAAACAGATAGTTCAGCAGATTTATAATGCTGGCTACAAGTTTCCCCAGCCGCCTCAGAAACCAACTATAATCCTAACACAGCAGGATGGAAAAGTTGTTATATATTGGGACGGTAAAGCGACAGAAAACGATATCGATTTTATTTCCAAAGTTAAAGACTTTGAAGGTTATAAGATCTATAGATCTACGGATGCAAACTTTACTGATTCACGTGTAATTACTAACGGTCGAGGCATCCTTTCATTTGATGAACCTATAGCACAGTATGACAAAGTTGATTCAATAAGTGGATTCTTTTATCCGTCACCTAAACTTCTCCAGCAGGTTGGGGGAACAACTTATTACCTTGGTGATAATACAGGTGTAGTAAACAAATTTGTTGATTCCAGCGTTGTGCTTGGACAGACATATTATTATGCAGTCTGTGCGTATGACCGCGGAGATGAGACACAGGATATTTTCCCTACAGAAGATTCTAAATTCATAAGAAGGACGTCTACCGGGGAAATCATTCTCGATAAAAATACCGGCTACATAACGCCTGGAAGAAGACCTGCAGGTTATGACCCTGCTGCGGTGCAGGATTATACAAAATCCGAAGGTTTCAAAGGAACAGGACAAATAAACATTGAAGTAGTTGATGACAAGAGCATACAAGCCGGAAATTCGTATAAAATTGCGTTTACTGATACAGGAGCAGCCGAAGCCACCGCGTACTGGAGTTTAATCAATCTTACCAAGAACGATACGATGATCAATCATTCATCTTTGTTTTTCGGCAACACTCCGATAATGGAGGGTTTCAGGGTTCAAATTCATAATGATAATGAGGTTAAGCTTGATACTTCTAAATCAGGACTTGTGGGAGGTAATTCTAATCCCGCAAGCATTACCTTCAATGTATTCAATATCCAGAATCAGCCTCCATATATAAATGGTGTTAAACTGCCTAATGATTACCAGATAGAATTTTTCCCCGACGTTGTGGGAAATTCTATAGCAGATACATTGTACCCACCGATTTCTTCAAATATTATCACTTCCAAACCCGTGAACTTTAAAGTTAAAAACCTAACAAAAGACACTTATATTGATTTTGCCTACTATAAATCAGGTACTATCACAACCACCTATAATATAATATTCAAAGAATTGGTTGGAGGGGGAGAGTACAGGCATACCTGGAGGGTCAATATAACTTATCTTGGCGGAAATAATGTCGCTCTTGAATCAAGCGGTGTAATTTCACTTTACACACTTAAACCTTTCGGAAGCTCTGATGAAGTCACATTTAAGATGAAAGGGGCAAACATCGATAATGCTGCTGCAAAAGATCAGATGAATAAAATTAAAGTTGTCCCAAATCCTTACGTAGTTACACACGAAGCGGAGTCAAGACTGCTGAGCTCCCAGGTGAGCGGAAGAGGCGAAAGGGAGATAAGGTTTACATATATCCCGCCGGGAGCAACAATTTCCATTTATACTGTTCGCGGAGAGAAAATAAAAACGCTCAGACAGGATGATCTCTTTTTAGGAGATGTCTATTGGAATCTTCGTACTGAGGAAAATCTTGATGTAGCCTATGGAGTTTATGTGTTTGTTGTTGAAGCTCCGGGGATTGGCACTAAAATCGGCAAGTTTGCCCTTATTAAATAACGGAGATAATATGAAAAAGTTTATTATAATTATTATAGTCTCTGCCGGGTTTATTATGGGGCAGACAAAAACCGGTTCAACAGCAGCCCCTTTCCTTAATATTGGTATTGGTCCGAGAGCAGTATCGATGGGGGGTGCTTTTGTGGCTACGGCAAATGATGTAACATCTCTTTACTGGAATCCTGCCGGCGCTTCAAGGGTCGGGAATAACAGTGCAATGTTCTCCTATGCTCAATGGTTTGCTGATATCAGTTATAACTGGGCAGGGGCTATGCTGTCAATGGGGGATGCAGGTACCGTGGGTCTCAGTGTTACATACCTGGATTATGGAAGCCTTGAAGTGACAACATTGAGAGAACCGGATGGAACAGGCGAAACATTTAACCCGACTGATATGGCTATAGCTCTTACCTATGCTTACAACCTTACGGAACAGTTTTCAATCGGGGGGAATGTTAAGTATGTAAACCAGAAAATATGGAATAGCACTGCAAGTGCGGTAGCTGCAGACCTGGGTGTATTATTCCTTTCAGATATATACGGATTAAGGATTGGAGCCTCTATAGCTAACTTCGGAACAGATATGACTATGGATGGAAAAGATCTTTATGTTCAACACGATATTAACGGACAAATATTCGGCAATAATGATCAGATTCTAGCAAAATTGGAAACTGAGGCATTTCCTCTTCCCCTCGTATTCAGAGTTGGAATTGCCATTGATCCCGTTTCTACCGAAGATCACAGGTTTACCATAGGGGTTGATGCAACTCATCCCAATGACAATAATGAATCTCTGAATATCGGAGGGGAGTATACGTTTATGAACCTTATTTCGCTCAGGGGAGGGTATAAAAACCTGCTGCTTGATAATTCGGAAGAGGGTTTAACCCTTGGATTTGGTCTAAAATACAACTTTGCACCCTCGCTTGGGGTGTTCATTGATTACGCGTATCAGGATTTCAAGAAGCTTAAATACACGCAGCAGTTTTCGTTAGGTGTGAACTTTTAACATGTTTATTAGATAAAAAATAATTATTATTGGTTCGTTCATTAAAAAGGAGATCGTAAATGAGAAAAATATTATACGTTTTATTTGCATTATTTATTGCAAATATGGCTTATGCTCAGACTGTGGAATTCCAGGTCGATATGAGCATAAAAACACTTAAAGGTACTTTCAATCCCGCTTCAGATACAATGAATATTGCGGGAACATTCAACAACTGGACAGTTGGTGCCACACAAATGGCTGGACCAAATGCCGATACAGTTTATACTGTTACTATTGATACATTCGCAGTTGGCGATCAAATTGCATTCAAATTTGTTATTAATAGCACCGGATGGGAAAATGCGATTTCAGACAGACAGTATACTGTCCCTGCTGGTAACAGCGTCTACTTCGCTTATTTCGATAATGATAGCATATTCGTTCCCCTTGACCCGAAAGAAATTTCCTTGACTTTCCAGTGTAATATGGAATTTGAAGCAGCTTCCGGACGATTTGATCCATCTTTGGATACTGTAACTGCAAGAGGAACTATGAATGGCTGGGGTTCAGATGATATGATGACTCCTGGTTTAGATCCAAATCTTTTCGAAGCCACAATCATGGATACCTTGACTGTTGGTGACAATGTAAATTACAAATACGTTTATGTACATAATGGTGTGGTTAACTGGGAATCAGGCAGCGATAGGATATATACAATTACCCAGCAAGATTATGATCTTGGTTTTGTGAGCCTTACCAGAACATTTAATGACCTAACCCTCGCAACAATTACAAATGCTCCATGCACCGTTACCTTTGTTACTTATATGGAAGGAGCAGTTGATGCTAATACAGGTCTTCCTTTCCCGTCAATAGACAATGTAGCACTTTGTGGAGCTAATCCGCCGCTGCATTGGCCAAGTTCAGGATGGCCGACCTCGGACAGTACATTAGTCTTTTTTATGTATGACGATGGAACTCATGGAGATGAAACTGCTGGTGACAACTACTGGTCATATGCCCTTGAGTTTCCGATTTATTCAGCCCTGGATATCGAATATAAACACGGTGGAAACTGGGGTGAAACACTCTTAAATGATAACGAAGGCGGTGTAGGAACAAATCATCACATCGTTCTCGATCCTCATACCGTGGCAGCTATGGTGGTTGATACATTTGGTGTTGACATCGGCTACCATCAACTGGCAGATGAAACCCTTGGAATAAAAGAGATCTCTTCTAATGTTCCTGATAATTACAGTCTGTCACAGAACTATCCGAATCCATTTAACCCGACAACAATGATCCGATTCAGTCTGAAGGAACAGGGAAATGTGTCGCTGAAGGTTTATAATGTTATCGGTCAGCTGGTTACTACATTAGTTAACGAGCAGAAGCCAGCCGGAACTTTTGAGTATAATTTTGATGCTTCTAACCTATCAAGCGGCATCTACTTCTATACAATTAAAGCCGGTGATTTCTCAGCTACAAGGAAAATGATCCTGATGAAGTAATTCAGGGATGAATGTTAAAAAAGCCGGACTGAATAAGCCCGGCTTTTTTATTTTAAACGTAAATAATCATCGATTAATAATTGCAGTTAACTGCTGTTTTAACCCGGAGGCACCCGGAAACGACGGGTCTATCCGGAGGCATCTATTTATAGTTTCATATGCATTGCTAAAATCATTACTCATAGCATATGCGCCTGCCAGATTGAACAGAACCTGGGGATCATCTCCTTTATAATTCAGACTTTCATTAAGGAAATTTACCGCTTTATCCAGGTTTTTACGGGAAAGGTCTATTATTCCCAGCCATTTTGTACAGAATGCATCAGGTCTGTGCTTATATTCTTTTTGAAGGATCCTGAATGCAAGATCATATTTTTTCTTTTCAATCAAGATTTCTGCAGGAGGTTTATAGTAATTATCAAATATCGGAAATTGATCAATCAGGTCGAGCATTTCATCAGTATATGAATAGTAATTCGCATCCTTTAAATAGCGGGCAGCCATAATTCTATGAGCCTGTTCCCATGGAACCTGCGACTCAATTACCTTCATCGCGAGTGTGTCCATGCCAGTCTTCATATCCAGCTGCCGCAGGACTAAACTCCTGGGTTTAGGTTCGGTAAAAGGCCAGTCATTTTTAAGCAGAATTATCCGGTACCTGCCGATTGTTGAGTCAAGCGGTGTGAAGTGAAATTCATAATCAACCTTCTTATCAAGGTATATTACCCAAACCTGCTTGCCAGGAGGGAGTAATTGGTTCTTTGTCATCGTTTCAAAATAAGCCTTTGCCATTAATTTGTAACCGTGCAATACAGGATGCAGGTGATCGGTCATAAGGCTGTTTCCGGTTATACTGTCGGGACTGTTCACCTCAAATACAGAATCCATTTTTACAACAGGGTATTTGTATTTATCCCCGAACGAATTAATAATTCTGTTGAATTCTTCCGGAGCTCTGAACCTTAAGGCGTCAAGGTCCTTTGCATACCTGAAGAGTGAATCTGCTCTTTTTATATTTCCTGATTTTAAGGTCTCCTCTGCGTCTTTATAAACTGCTTTAGCCGTCGGGAAACGGCTGCTTTTAACTGAAATGAATGGAGGCTGATCTTTAAGGTTGGAGGCAAGAGTACTTAGAATTACCGGCACTCCTGCTCTTTTAGTCATATCAAGAACATCTTCAAGGTTCCCTCTGAATTGATCAACACCCTCCTGAAAATCTTCTGAATTATATTCTATCAGATGATCTTTAGCCATACGTGACATTAAAGTGCCTGATGATTTCTGCGGCGAAACAAACAAGCCTGAGGCCCATTTAAGGAAATTTCGTACAAGCTGGGTTATTTTGAAGTCATTAAGTTTCAAAACAAAATTTACGACTGAACGATTTGTCCCCAGGGATTCCATGGATCCCACACCCAGAGCCCCGTAATACTCATTATGTCCTGCATATATTATTATCAGATCCGGTTTCTGTCCGAGCACTCCAGGCATAAGATCTCTGATTGTATAACTATTTACGGCAGTAATTGCGAGATTAACTACTTCAATTTTATTCTCAGGGTAAACTGATTCCAGGTATTTTTGAAGATATTTGCCGAAATCTCCATTTGGAGTAAAAGGGTAGCCTGCCGCGCTACTTCCTCCAAGAATAAATACCCTGAAAGCATTCTTTTTCTTTTCAATGTCGAACACGTTGCCATTAGAATAGGGACATTTCTTGTAGAGTAGAAATAGCGGTGAGTAAAATCCGGGTTCAATACGTATTTAGTATCAGTGGCTTTTGTCCACTGGGTGAAGTCATACCCATAGTTAAATATCCTGAGTCCTGTTTCAAGCAGAACAAGTAAAATTATAGGAATTAAGATCAATACAAGGTAAAACCACTTTGGTGCCTTTACACGTTCTCTCTTTGTTTCAACAGCTGCTTTTTTGCTCTTTTTCGCCTTTTTCAATTCCAACCTGTATATGGAGATGTGTTATCCTAATCTTTTTACTTTGAATTTTCACACCC
The DNA here is from genome assembly GCA_963764235.1 of uncultured Bacteroidota bacterium. Lineage (GTDB taxonomy): Bacteria > Bacteroidota > Ignavibacteria > Ignavibacteriales > Ignavibacteriaceae > DATFVA01. Next base: position 722,629 of record CAVXRO010000006.1, read on the forward strand.
GGAGAGCTATTTTTATTTTTTTATTTCGAAAGAGAATTAATGCTAAGGGCCGCGTTATTACTGCTTATAATTCCTTTCTTTGCCGGGTTTCCTCAACAAAGTGATTCAATCATTGCAAAGATAGGAAATATTGAAATATCGAAACAGGAATTTCAGGAGAGGTACGAGCTAACTCCCTTTTTAGGGAAGGAAATAAGGGCCGATGCATCAGCATTAAAAAAGGAAGTTCTTTATTCCCTCATTGCTGAGAAACTTTTCTCTCTCCAAGCCCGGGATATGAATATTGACACTTCCGACATAGTTGCCCGTACTCTCGATGGATATAAGAAAATGTTCGTGCGGGACGCTCTTTATAAAAAGGAGATAAGACAAAGAGCTGCTAAAACTGCCGACAGTCTTCTCACCCTCTATATCGGAAAAGCCTCTGAAATATGGTTTACTTATATATCTGCTCATGATGAACAGCAGATAAATAATATTTTTGCACTTCTTAAAAAAGGTGTCCCTTTCGATTCTGTGTATAATGCTTTTGGCTCGTTGAATGATACATTAAAGACCAGGATAGGGGATCATGACCCTGAGATTGAAGATGAAATATTTAATCTGCCCGAACAAGCATATACGAAACCGCTGATGATGGATAACAACTGGTATATACTGAAAATTGTAAAAAAAATTAACCCTGTACTTACTCAAATGAGCGGATGGGAGGAGGATTATAAGCGGCTTAAACAAACAGCCCAGGAAAGAGCTGAGGAGATCTATTATAAAGAGTTTATGGTTAATTTCTTTAAGGATAAGAAGATCAGGGCTGACGGGAACCTGTTGAAGCTGTTCGCTGACAAGGTTGATGACGTACTAAAAGAAAAAGCGCAAACACGGAAATCAGATACCGACAAAGTCTATATCAATAATACCGACCTGATTAAAATCGAAAATGAAATCGGTTCTGAGAAATTGAATACAGTTTATTTAAAATTGAATAATAAGCCGGTAACGCTCAAAGACTTTATATTATATTTCCGCTTTGAACCCATAGGGACTGCTGCGATTGATCCGAAATCCATTCTTGATCTGCTTAATTCAAAAACCCGTCATTATATTGAACAGGAACTACTGGCTGAAGAGGGATTAAAAGAAGGACTGGACAAACTTCCGTCCGTTGAACACTCTTACAGAATGTGGAGGGACAATTATTATTTCTATCTTCTTCAGAATATGTTTAATGATTCCACCGCTGTCAGCGATAAAGAAGTTCTTGACTATTATGCCTCCGAAGGTAAAAGGGACAGCCCTGGGGAAGAGATAAAAATTTCCAGGATAAAAGTTGACAGTCTTGAAACCATCGAAAAAATTCTTAATGAAATTGATAGTGGAAACAGCTTTGAAGCGCTTGCAGAAAAGTATTCCGGCGGTAATAATACTGAAGGATATGCACCTGCGTCCTCATTCGGTGAGATCGGAAGGATCTCTGAATCGATGAAACCCGGAGAGGTTTACGGTCCTTTGAAAACAGGGGATAGCTATACTTTATTTAAGCTGCTTGACAGAAGAACTGAAGAAAAGCAGGGCTCATTTGAATCAGAAAAGGAGAATATCAGGAAAATGCTTGCCGGGGAAAAATTCAGGGCTAAGCTCGTTAATTTCACAACATCTCTTGCAATGAAATATGGTTTCTCAATAAACCGGGAATCTCTTTCAAACCTGAATGTAACCGGTATAAATTCTATGGTATACCAGGTGCTGGGATTTGGTGGAAAGATACCGGCTGTTCCTCTTTCACTCCCTGCAATTCAATGGTACAATAACTGGAAAGAGAAGCACGATATAATTCAGTAGCATCCGGGGAGGATCATTTTTCCTTAAGCAGCTGGTTTTTACAGCTATCCAGATTTGCTTTTTGTTCCTCGGACAGAACCGGGTAAGACATTTTTATTCCCTCCAGTGTCTCCACTATAACCTGGGAAACAGCATACCGCATAAACCATTTATGATCTGCCGGTATTATAAACCAGGGCGAATGCTTTTTACTTGTTGCAGAAATTGCTTCAGCGTAAGCTTGCTGATACTTATCCCAGTACTTTCGTTCATCAATGTCTGATGCCGAAAACTTCCAGTTCTTCTCAGGAGTATCTATCCGTTTCAGGAATCGGTTTTTCTGTTCTTCCTTAGAAACGTGAAGAAAAAATTTAAGTATGATGGTGCCGTTTTCGTATAAATACTTTTCGAAATCGTTTATTTCCCGATACCGTATATCCCAGATATCCTGATTTACCAATCCCGGCGGAATCTTTTGGTTTTTGATCAGGTCGTGTACTCTGACTATAAGAACCTCTTCATAATGCGACCTGTTAAAGATACCGATTCTACCTCTTTCAGGAACGTGTTTGTGGATCCTCCAGAGGTAATCGTGATCAAGCTCTTCCACCGAGGGCTGCTTAAAGCTGAATACCTGGGTTCCCTGGGGATTAAGTCCCGACATCACATGTTTGATAGTACCATCTTTTCCGGCAGCATCCATTGCCTGAAAAATTATAAGCATAGAATACTTATCATACGCGTACAACATATTCTGAAGCGAAAACATTTGCTTTATATTCTCCTTCAGAATATCCTTAGCATCACCTTTGGATTTAAAGCTTCCCGTATCGGAAGTACTGAGTTCCTCTAATGAAACTTTTGTATCTGGTTTAACAAGGTAATCTTTTTTCTTCAATCCTGTTTATTTTCTTTTGTTTCAAACTTATTGACTTTATGATGCACCGGCGGAACGGTTTTAAGATAATCATAGATTGCACTAAGATCCTGCCCGGTCATTCCGGCGTATAATGTCCAGGGCATTGGTGTGTTAAATTCACCTGGCTTAACATTTATTACCTTATTCTCATATTGTTTGAAGCGCAGCAGGAAATCCTCTTTGGTCCATCGTCCGATTCCGGTTTCAATATCGGGAGTTATATTAGCCGAAGCCGCATCACCCCCGTTAACATTAAAAGGAGTTCCTCCCGCCAATTCTAGATCCTCTATAAATTTACCTTTATCCATCGGAGTATGACAGCTTCTGCAGCCTGATATCGTTACAAGATACTTGCCGAAATCAACGGTCTTTGATTCATCAGCAGAATTAATCGGAATATAGGATTCGGGAGGGATTGTTTTAATGATCAGGTTCATAGGAAAATTGATCTTGCTTTCCGGCACCTCGTGTACGATCGGTTTGAGAGTCCTAATATATGAAATAACCGAATAGAGATCTTCCATTCCCAGCTGGTGGTATTCAGGATAGGGCATAATCGGAAACAATACCCTGTTGTCTTTTGCAACGCCTGTTGTAATTGCTCTTAAAACCTCTCCATTAGTCCATTCACCTATACCGAGAGGAGTTATATTGCTTGCAAAGACTGTCCCGGGCACATTCTCCTCAAACTTATGACCTCCCATTCCTTCTGTTCCGGGAATGACGGGACCGGAAAAAACCGACCAGTTCCTTTGAGAATGACACGGCAGGCACACCGTTACGTGATTAACCAGGTAATCACCTCTGTCGATTCTTTTTTGTGTAGGGTAAATTTCTACTTCTGTTGCAGGCTGGGTTACAGGATAGGTAAGATTAAAATAAATATATCCCCCGATAATAAGCACGAGTACGGTTAGAAATAGATATTTAAGAAATTTCAGAAATCTCTTTTTTCCGCTCCTTCTTTTGCTCATTTGATTCTACCGGATAATATAAATTGGTATAAAGGACAGGATAAACCTAAGGAAAATATTTATATCCCGAAAGAATAAATTTCATAAAAGAGAAGAGGCTGTCCGGATAACATTTAATAGTATAAAATGACCCGTATACCTGAACTGACAAATCCGTTTTTTTTAACACAGCCTCTCTGATAATTTTTCCTATTGTTTTGCAGGGGTAAAATGTATAACGCTGTTCTGAACCGGTTTAACTGTTCTCAGGTAATCATAAATAGCACTAAGATCTTCTTCAGTAATACCGGCGAAAAAATCCCAGGGCATGATTGTATTATAAGCACCGGGTTTAACACTAATATTTCTGACTGAATCGGAGGCAAATGTTTTGAATCTGGCAATGAATTCTTCTTTTGTCCATCTGCCGATTCCTGTTGTACTATCGGGTGTTATATTTGCACTTCTCATCAATCCCCAGGGAAGGTGGAACTCCATGCCTCCGGCCAGGTACATTCCGGGCTTGGGTTCACCCTGATCAGACTGGGTATGGCAATCTGTACAGGATGCGATTGTTACAAGATACTCTCCGTATTTTATACGGTTGTTTTTGTCTACTTCAACGGGTGAATATGTTTTCGGAGGCATTGTTTTCACAATCATGGAAAGCGGGAAATCAAGTTCTGTATCAGGAACCTTATTTTCCACAGGCTGGAGTGAGCGGACATAAGCAACTATAGAATACAGATCCTCCCTGGTCATATGATTAAATCCGGGATATGGCATTATTGGAAATAACGCCTTATTATCTTTAGTGACTCCCTGTGTTATAGCTCTGATAAGCTCGCCGTCGGTCCATTGTCCGATCCCGGCAGGAGTAATATTTTTTACATAAATATCACCGGGAAATCCCTCTTCTTTTCCAAATTTTCCGCCGCCCTTTCCTTCAGTCCCGGGTATAAGCGGTGCTCCGTATTTCGACCAGTCTCTCTCCGAGTGGCAGTCAATACAACCTGCAACATGATTAGCAAGGTATTCTCCCCGTTTGATTCTTTCCGGCGTTATTTCAACTTTAATATCAGCAGGTTTATCGACATCCGGATACCTGGAGTTGAAATAAATAAAGCCGACTGCTAACAGAAGAACAATTACGCCGACTATATAGCCGGCTATCCGTAGGAACTTTTTCATCTTGAACCTTTTGTTTGTTGTTATTATTGAGTTAAAAAAACCTGTCGTCCGTTTTTCCTGATTCACGGTAAAAACATAAATTACCCTGATCCGGCTGAAAAAACGGGAATTACCTTCCTCCAGGTAATGGCGAAGGCAATAAGATAAATTTCTTGGGAATCGGACAGGAATCTACTGCGAAGAACTATTTTAGTCAATACCGCTTGTGTAAAAAAAAGTCCCTTCCTGTAGTGGGGAAATGTATTTGTAGATTTTCAATTTTAGTTTTAATTTAGAAATAAACCGGAGAATTATATGATAAGCAAAGAATTACTGGATATATTATGCTGTCCGGAAACAAAGGCAGAACTTGTGCTGGATGGAGAAACGCTTGTTTCGACGGACAAAAATACCCGTCGGCGTTACCGTATTGAGGATGACATTCCGATCATGCTCATAGATGAATCTGAACAGCTGAGCATGCAGGAGTGGAAGGAAATTATGAAGAAGCATGGCAGGAAAACTGACTGATTTTCTTCGTAATTTTCAATATGTTTGATTTACTATTCACAAATTCTCACTTTTATGGATCCAATTAATATTTTGATAGGACTCAACGTTGTTGCAACGTTCGGTGCGCATTATACAGGCGCAAAAAGAGGACTCCGCTCTGCAATAGGTGCAGCAAAGGAAAAACCAACAAGTTTTCTACAGACTGTCCCAGTTTATCTGTCAACCTTAACACTACTGGGTACGATCATCGGCGTCTTCCGGATCGGTACACTGGAATACCTTCCTTCGTATGAACCGGTAAGGATAATAGGGCTGTGCTTTTTCCTGGTCTTTTCGTGGATACAGATTCTAACTGTTAAAACTCTTGCTGAAAACTATTCCCAGGAAGTCCTGATCCATAAAGATCATGTGCTTGTTACCAGCGGAATTTTCAGAGTAGTAAGACATCCCCAGTACCTGTCCCAGATTTTAATGGACCTCGGTGCTGCAGCTGCACTGCTTAGTTATATTGTTCTGCCTCTTGCAATAATTGAGATCCCCCTGCTCATAATGCGGGCTATGATGGAGGAAAGACTCCTTGCAAAATACTTTAAAGATGAGTATAAAGAGTACAAAAAGAAGAGCGGATTTTTAATCCCGTTTATCGGTTAGATGAAGATATGGAATATGCGGAAGTCAGTTTATTTTATAGTTAGTTTTATAATCTTATTACAGGGTTTAATATTTGCACAGAATGCAGATGAGATTGTCCTTAATACCTCAAAAGGTACAAGCTATATCCCGGTTTATAAACGCCAGGGCATAATTTACTTTTCAATAAATCATTTCGCTGATGCAACTTCTGCGTCGTATTATATAAACGACGAGACAAAAAAAATCGAGTTAAAGTATCCGGAACATAATCTTAAAATAACAGGCCAGAACCCATTTATTATTCTTACCACTAAGGATAATAAAACAGAAAAAATATTTCAGCTCCCAACTTCCACATACTTATTAAACAATAATATCTACGTTCCCCTGTTTTACACTCTTGATATTCTCAGGAAGGCTTCGGGTCAGGATATAGTAATAGAAAGCGACAGAAGGATTGCGATAAGGGGGAAACTGTCGGACGAGATTCCCGATGCGACAACAGCGAAGTTAAATATAACAGATCTTAGGATTGAGCAGAAGGCGAACGGTACCTTGATAAGAGTTAAAACGAATAAGCGGATACCTTCATATTACAGCAGCTATAAGAAGGGACTGCTTACAATCATCTTTCGTAAAGTGAATGCTGATCTGAACAGGATGGCTTCGGTGGCCGGGAAGGGATTGGTAAAGGATATCAATGTTAGGAATATCGGACCCGATACTCAGTTCGAGTTTTCTGTAGGAAAGGATTATTCAAGCAGCGAAGTACTGAATGTTGACGGAAGTAAGGACATCCAGATCGCAATTCACAACAAAGCGTTTTCCAATACTGTCGATAATGATAAAAATAAGGAAAAGTGGAAGTTTGATGTGATCGTGCTGGACGCCGGACACGGAGGAAAAGATGCAGGCGCAATCGGGGTGAACGGGGTGAAGGAGAAAGATGTAAACCTGGCGGTAACCCTTGCACTGGGCCGGCTGATTGAGAAAGAAATGAAGGATGTAAAAGTTGTTTATACCAGGAAGAATGATACGTTCGTTGAACTTTACCGTCGCGGTAAAATAGCTAATGAGAATGACGGCAAGCTGTTTATTTCTATTCATTGCAATTCTACACCGAAGAAACCGACAGATGCAAGCGGGTTTGAGGTTTACTTATTGCGGCCGGGAAGAACGAAAGAAGCAATCTCTATAGCAGAAAGAGAAAACAGTGTAATACAATATGAAGAAAATCCTAAAAGGTATGAGAAACTAACTGATGAGAATTTTATCCTGGTAAGTATGGCCCATTCAGCCTATATGCGGTACTCGGAAAGGTTCTCGGAGCTGGTTGATAAGAGTTATCCTCTGCAGACAGATATTCCATCCCGCGGGGTTAAACAGGCTGGCTTTTATGTCCTTGTGGGTGCCTCAATGCCCAGCGTTCTCGTTGAAACAGGATTTATTTCCAACCGGCATGATGCAAAATATATTTCCAGTAAAAAAGGACAGGAGAAAATCGCCGAAGCGATCTTCAATGCCATAAAAAGCTACAAAAAATTCTACGAATCCTCTCTTGAGAACAATTAACAGGCTCCGGTTTAGGTAAAATTTCTCCGAAAACCTCCTTTCTCATTATTACAGCCTGCCCTTAATTTGATCCAAATCACATAGATATTTGCCGTTCATAAGAATTAATTTGGATTTTATTATTCGATCATATACATTTGGAAACCGAAAAAACAATATGAGTTTCCTTATGGGACGAACAGATAAAACATCTGTTTTTTTTGACACCAAATGGAAACTGAATAAACTAATTCAGTGTCCTGCAGAATAGGAGAATAAGAGAGATGCACGAAGAAAAAGAGATCAAAGAGAGAATATTGAGTCAGGCCGAGCAGCTGTTCATACAGTTCGGATACTCTAAAGTCACGATGGATGAGATTGCAGCAAGTCTTGGAATGAGTAAAAAGACTCTGTATAAATTCTTTCCAGGGAAGGAAGTATTAGTCAAAGAAATGATAACCTCGATGAAGTGTTCTATTGACGATCATATAGAATTTATCTGGAATAATCAGAAAATGGATTTTATGGATAAACTAAAATCTGTAATGAATTTCATCGGGAAGCAGACCACAAAACTTCACGGTCCGCTGCTCGAAGACCTTCACAAAAACATTCCGGAAGTATGGAAGGAAATACATGATTTCCGGAAGGCGAATGCAGTTAAAAGGTTCACAACTTTTATAAATGAGGGAGTGGAAAAAGGTGTGTTCAGAAAAGATATTGACAGGCAGCTAATAATACTTTTTTACCTGCACGCTATTCAGGGGATGATAAATCCTGAGACATTAACCCAGCTCCCATATTCAGCAAACCAGGTATTCGATGCGGTTATCAGGATAATATTTGAGGGAATATTAACAGAAGAGGGGCGTAACGAGTATTTATCATATAACAGTGAAGAAATAATTAAAGGAGAAAATCAGTAATGAAATCCGGACTAACAGGGATTTTAATATTTCTCTTCTCAGGAATTTTTTCTGTTAATTTATTTGCCCAGGATTCACGTAACCTAACCCTGGAAGAGAGTATTCAAATCGGACTAAAGAACAGTGAATTAATTCATTCATCTCAGATGAAAGTTAATTATGCCGAAGCAAGGTGGAGCGAAGTTAATACTTACCGGCTTCCGTCATTAAAATTAAATGCGTCTTACACAAGACTCAGTGAAATTGAACCTTTCATTCTGAATACACCTTTCGGCAATTTTGATATTCAGCCTTCGATAGTTAATAACTATAATATTAAGCTTTCGCTTCAGCAGCCGATTTTTACCGGCTTCAGGTTATCTAGCAGTTCCAACATTGCCGAATACACTTATGAAGCTCAGAAACAAGAATATACCAAAGATGAGCAGCAGCTTATCTATGATATAAAAAAAGCATACTGGGGATTGTTTGATGTAACAAAGGTTAAAAGTGTTGTCGATGAAAATATAGATCTCATTAAAGCTCATCTTTCTGATGTAAAGAATTTCTATGAGAACGGAATCTCAACAAAGAACGATGTACTGAAAGTTCAGGTTCAACTTGCCGAAGCAGAGCTCCGCCAGATCGATGCTGATAATGGAGTGAAATTAGCAACGAGTAATTTGAACAATGTGATAGGGTTGCCGTTATCAACAAATATTGAGGTGCAGTCTGACGTTACATTGGAAGATGAGAATACCCCCGATCTTGATCAGCTTATCCAGGAGGCAATAGAAAACAGGCCTGAGCTCAAATCAATGGATTTCCGCCTGAAGGCCGGTGAGAGCGGTGTTACTATGGCTGAATCCGGCTGGTACCCGCAGATCTACCTTGCAGGGAATTATTACTATTCGAGACCCAACCAGCGCATATTCCCGGCCGAGGATAAATTTAACGGGACCTGGGATGTGAGCGTAGGATTATCATGGGATATATGGAACTGGCTGGCAACAAGTGACCAGACGAAGCAGGCAGAGGCCCAGCTGGAACAGGTGAAGGACGGATATAAGAGTCTGAAAGATGGTGTCAGTCTTGAAGTAACCCAGAACTACCTGAATTTGCTGAAAGCAAAGGAGAAGGTTATTGCCTCCAACCAGAGCGTTCACCAGGCAGAAGAAAATTACCGTGTTACAAATGAAACATTTAAGAATGGTCTTGCATTGAACTCAGATTTGCTGGATGCGGAGTTTGCCTTGCTTCAGGCGAAGACAAACTATATACAGTCACTTGCGGATTATGAGCTTGCAAAAGCAGGTTTAGAAAAATCAATTGGTAAATAAATATAGAGAGCATATAATATGAAAAAGCTAAAGTATTACGTCATCTCGTTTGTTCTTTTTGCAGCATTAATACTGGTGCTGCTTAATAATCGTACTCAGCTTGAGGCAAAAGCTAAGAACGATAAGATCAGCGCTTACCCGGTAACAGTATCTACTGTTGAAAACAAGGAGGTATCAAACAATATAGAACTGGTAGGGACAATAGTGGGAGAGAATGATGTCCAGGTCATCTCTGAAGCACAGGGAAAAGTAACAGGGATATTTGCCAATGTGGGAGATTATAAACAGGCAGGTTCAGTCATTGCACAGCTTGATGATGAACTGAAGGAGAGTGCATATCAGACGGCACAGGTAAACCTCGAAAAGTCCAAAAAAGATTTTGAGAGGTATGATGCTTTATATAAAAATAAATCTGTTTCCGATGTACAGTATGAGCAGGCAAAGCTGGCTTATTATAATGCACAATCGCAGTATGTAGCCGCAAAGAAGGATTATGAGAACACCAAAATTACTGCACCGATATCAGGAATCATTACTGCCCGGAATGTGGATATGGGCACCTATGTCAACAAAACTATGCCTGTTGCAAATATCGTAGATATATCAAGACTTAAGGTTAAGGTCGGTGTAGCAGAAAAAGATGTGTTCTCCCTGAAGAAAGGTGATAAAGTTACTGTAACAACAGATATTTATCCCGGCGTTCAGTTTACAGGCACTATTTCTACGATAAGTGATAAGGGAGACCAGGCTCATAATTACCCGGTTGAAATTTCACTGGTTAATAGTAAAGATCACCCTCTGAAATCAGGAATGTTCGGTAAGATTACTTTTGTATCAAAAACTACTGAACCAAGACTTATTGTTTCCCGTGACGCCCTGATTGGAAGTATTAAAAATCCGCAGGTATTCATTGTGGAAAATGGTATCGTTCACCAGAAGAATATTACAGTAGGCAATGCTTACGATAATAATCTGGAGGTAATAACAGGACTTAAGAACGGGGATAAAGTCGTTGTGAACGGACAGAATAATCTTGAAGAAAATACTGAAGTTTATGTTATAAACCAGGATTAGGAGATTAAGAAAATGACAATAACCGAATTAGCCATAAAACGACCAACGCTGATTGTAGTAATATTTGCTGCATTGACAGTACTTGGCATATACAGCTATACCCAGCTCGACTATGAGCTTCTTCCTAAAATAACACCTCCTGTCATCACAATTGCAACGGTTTACCCGGGTGCATCACCTAATGAGGTTGAGACTTCAGTAACTAAACCAATTGAGGATGCGATTTCCACCCTTGATGAGATAGATGCAGTAAATTCAACTTCATCCGAAGGTGTTTCGTTTGTTATGATTCAGTTTAACCAGTCAGCTGATGTTGATATCGCTCTCCAGAACGCCCAAAGGAAGGTGAACGAGGTGCTTACAAAGCTTCCCGCGGATGCAAAGCCTCCGACGATTTCAAAGTTTGCGCTGGATGAAATTCCTGTATTAAGGATGGGCGTTACGAGCACAGTGCCTTCAACAGAGTTCTACCAGTTTATAAAGGACAGGATCCAGCCGAGACTGGCAAAGATACCCGGAGTAGGACAAATAACCCTGGTGGGTGGAGATGAGAGAGAGATAAGAGTAAATCTTAGTGCAGATAAGCTTAAGGGATACGGATTGTCAATACTACAGGTGACCCAGGCGATTAAATCTTCCAACCTTGATTTCCCGACCGGAAAAGTAGAAGATAGCAGGGAACAGCTTATCGTAAGAATCGCAGGGAAATTCAGTTCTATAGATGCTCTGAAGAACCTTGTTGTTGCCCGGACAAGAGATGGAAGCGATATTCATCTTGATGATGTTGCTGAAGTGTATGACGGCACTAAAGATATGACGATGCTGAACAGAATTAACAATGTTCCTTCTGTTGGTGTACTGGTCCAGAAGCAGACTGATGCGAACGCTGTTGAAGTGAGTAAACTTGTTCGTGCCGAAGTTGCTAAGATGGAATCGGATTACAAAGCGCAGGGAGTATCATTCAATATCGCACAGGACGGTTCGCAGTTTACTATAGATGCAGCAAATGGTGTGAAGTTCGACCTTGCTCTGGCTGTTGTGCTTGTTGCAATTGTGATGCTTTTATTCCTGCACAGCATGCGTGATTCTTTCATTGTAATGCTGGCGATCCCGGCTTCGATGGTTTCAACTTTTATTGTGATGTATGCCTTCGGGTTCACACTTAACCTGATGACCCTTCTCGGGTTATCGCTGATTGTTGGAATCCTTGTGGATGACTCGATTGTAGTGCTGGAAAATATCCATCATCACCTGGAGAAAGGGGAGGAGAAGAGAACTGCAGCACTTAAAGGAAGAAATGAGATTGGATTTGCCGCTCTTGCAATCACCATGGTTGATGTTGTGGTATTCGTACCGCTTGCTTTGACAGGAGGACTGGTAGGTAATATCATCCGTCAGTTTGCGATCGTTGTTGTAATTGCAACTCTGCTTTCATTGTTCGTTTCATTTACAGTTACACCGCTCCTGGCTTCGAGGATCGGAAAGCTTGAGAAGTTAACCAAGGATACCATTATCGGCCGTTTTGCCATCTGGTTCGAAAATACATTTAACAGGATTGTGGAGCATTACCTGGGAGTTCTTAAATGGGCACTTCATAACAGGTGGAAGGTTATAACGATGACGATAGTCTTATTTATTGCGTCATTCACACTTATTCCGGCTGGATTTATAGGCAGCGAATTCATTACACAATCTGACAGAGGTGAGTTCGCGGTTATACTGGAGATGCCATCCGGCTCTTCCATTGAAAATACGAACTACGTTACCCAGAAAGTTGAAAAATATATCAACAACCTTCCCGAGGTAAAGAATACATTCGTTACTGTCGGAGCCTCGAATGAAGGACTGCTGGGTCAGTCGTCTAATAATGCTTCCGAGATAGACGTGGCTCTCGTGCCGAAGGACAGGAGAGACAAAAGCACCGATGATTTAGGCGATATAATAAAAAGAGAAGCGATGAAGATTCCCGGCGTAAAAGCAAGAGTCAACCCGATCGGAATTTTCGGTACCGCCAACCAGACACCTATTCAGCTTATTGTTTCCGGTCCCAACAGAGAACTGGTTAAACAGGGAGCAGATAAACTGGTTTCGGCATTAAAGAAAATACCGGGAACTGCCGACGTAAGACTTTCCTCAGAAGACGGCAAACCAGAAACAAGAATAGATGTAGACAGGGCCAAAATGGCAGAGCTTGGTTTAAATGTTGCTGAAGTAGGATCCGCGTTGAGAGTGGCGCTAAGCGGTGACGATGATTCGAAGTACAGGGATGGTAATGATGATTATGATCTGCGTATTGCACTGGATAGGTTCGACCGTTCAAAGATATCCGATGTAAAAAACCTGACATTTATGAATAATAAGGGAGAACTTATTCAGCTTCAGCAGTTTGCCGATGTTTTCCAGACAACGGGACCAACCAAACTTCAGAGAAGAAACAGGATAAACTCAATCACAGTATTCTCACAGGTAAACGGCAGACCCAGCGGAAGCATTGGGCAGGATATACAAAAAGAGATAAATGCCGGCTTACTGCCTGCAGGAGTTGATGTTGCATACGAAGGTGATCTTAAGAATCAGTCGGAATCCTTCGGCGACCTTGGGCTGGCAATGCTTGCGGCAATCCTTTTCGTATACATGGTAATGATCGCACTGTATGACTCGTATCTCTACCCATTTGTGGTCCTTTTCTCAATACCGGTAGCGATGGTAGGAGCACTGCTTGCCCTGGCATTGACTATGAAGTCGCTGAGCATTTTCTCAATTCTCGGTATCATTATGCTTATAGGACTGGTAGGTAAAAATGCTATCCTGCTGGTTGACCGCGCTAACCAGAAGAGGAGAGAGGACGGGATGAGTCCTTACGATGCCTTGATAGAAGCAGGAAAGAGCAGGATCAGGCCGATACTTATGACCACAACCGCTATGGTTATTGGTATGCTGCCTCTGGCAATTGCTACCGACTCCGGTTCTGAATGGAAGTCGGGACTGGCCTGGGCGATCATAGGCGGGTTGATAAGCTCGATGTTCCTTACACTCGTATTGGTTCCCGTAATTTATATGAGAGCTGAATTGTGGAAAGAGAACATATCTGTATTCATCAGGAAAGTATTCAGAAGAAAGCCTGACAGCCAGGAAATATCCGTACCCAAAGAACTTCAGCCGGAAGAAAACTAACTCATTTTTTTGTAACTTTCAGGGTCAGATGTCGTTTAAAGCATCCGACCCTGAAGTTCTTTTTTGTACATCATCAAATAAACATCGTTTATTTCCTTTCGGCTATTTGTCGACCACTCTTCGCCTCTGTTCGGCCAGTCTTCGGCCTCTCTTCGGCCTCTCTTCGGCCTATAACCCCAACCCTTCCCCTGCATTACCCAAACCCTTCCCCGGCCCAACCCCGGCATCACCCAAGCCCTCGTGCTGTAAGATCCGGTCATTCATAAATTTCATTTTCTCGGGCAATAAACGTAATTTTGAACAGCTAATTATTGAATTAATGTTAAAAACCCTCCGTTCGGAGTAATTCAGGGAGAGACAAATATGAAAAACCATTCAAAACAGGATTTCCAGACCAAATGCGTTCACGCAGGAATAGATGAATACGAATTTGGCTCTGTAGTTCCCCCAATATATCAGACATCCACATTTAAATTTGAATCAGCTGAACACGGTGCTTCTTTATTCGCAGGAGAAAAGAAAGGCTATATATACACCAGGATGCTCAATCCGACCATAGAAGCAATGGAAAATGCAATAGCAGAGCTTGAAGGAGGACATAAAGCCCTCGGATGCGGAAGTGGTATGGCCGCGGTTCATACAATTTTTGCAAGTCTTACCCAGGCAGGCGATCACGTTGTATGTTCCTCTTCTGTATACGGACCGACAACCACACTGCTTAATACTATAATGAAAAAATTCGGAGTAGAGACCACTTTCGTCGACACTTCGGTTCCCGAAAATGTCCTCAACGCAATGAAGAAAAATACAAAGGTTGTATACATCGAAACGCCGGGTAACCCAACTCTATGCATAACTGATTTGAAAGCTGTTTCAAAAATCGCTCAGAGTCATGATGCAAAGGTTGTAGTTGATAATACATTTATGAGTCCTGCCCTTCAGAATCCGCTTGCTTTGGGTGCAGACGTTGTTATGCACAGTCTGACCAAGTTCTTAAACGGGCACGCTGATGTTGTAGGGGGAATAGTAGTTGTAAAGGATGAGGAAACCTACAAACAGTTCCGCAAAACTTTAAACCAGACAGGCGGTGTAATCGATCCCTTTAATTCATTCCTTGTTCACAGGGGATTGAAAACATTATCCATAAGGATGGAACGTCACTGCAGCAATGCGCAGAAGATAGCAGAATGGCTTGAAAAACATCCGGCTATAAAATGGATAAAATTCCCGGGACTAAAAAGTCATCCGCAGTATGAAACAGGACAGAAACAGCATAAAGGTCCCGGCGGAATGATTACCTTTGAACTCAAAGGAGGATTTGAAGCAGGAAAAGTTCTTATGAATTCTGTCCAACTTTGTCAGCTGGCAGTGAGTCTCGGCGGTGTTGAAAGCCTGATTCAGCATCCTGCAAGTATGACTCATTTCTCAATGGGAAAAGAGGCAAGGGAGGCAGCTGAGATAACAGACGGATTGGTAAGGTTATCGGTTGGTATTGAAAACGTTGACGATCTTATCGAAGATCTGAATCAGGCACTTGAAAAGATGATGCATTCTGAAAGTGTGAACGCTGTTGAAATGTAATTAACCGGGACAATCTTAAAAATAATTCTTATTATCACGCGTAGTCCTGCCTGCGTGCTTACCTTCGGCCGGTGTCCCTGCAGAGGATAAATCGGCGGGCAGCTGCCGAGGTTGTCGTATTGAACTTGTCGAAGTATTCAAAAAGCTCTGACTTCGACAAGCACAGTCTTTAACTCAGATTAACAAATCCAGACGTTTGAGACGGTCTTTTTTGTTCCTTAATTTTATATATTTGATACGAGCAAATTTTACAAGTATATACGAATTAAAGATTTTATAGATCAATTCCTGCCACGATATTTGTAAAAACTTATCATTCATAAATTTCCGGGGAGATTATGAAAAAATTCTACAGTCTTTTTGTCCTCACATTTTCCATATTTTTTATTTCCACTACCGCGGCATACACGCCTGATGGAATATCTTTGGTTAAAAATTCAAATGGGTATACTATAAATTTTGTTCTGCCCTCATACCAGCTGAACACTGTGACGGTTAATAACGAAAATTATTATACAATAGATATCCCTGATTACGGGGTAGTGAACGAGGTTGGATTACCGGCACTCCCTCAGTTGTCATTCGATATGTTCATTCCCTACGCGGAAGAAAATCCATCAGTGGGAATTGACAGGGTTGTTTCTGAAATAAAGGAACTGAAGCAGAAGATCTATCCGTTCCAGGAATCATGGGAGAAAAATAACCCGATCTCAGACAGGCCGTTTACAATTGACAGGAACTATTATAATTCATCGGGTAAATCGTATGATCCAATTATTATTTCCGAACCATTCATCATTAATGGAGTGAAAGGAGTAATAGTCACAATTCATCCGTTTAATTATAATCCGGTTGAAAATAAACTAACCTTAATAAGCTCCGCTCAATTTAAACTAAACCTTCATAGCAGTGTTTTGCCTGTTACCGGGAAATCTGCAGTATTCAACAACTTCTTTAAGAATATATTTGTCAACTATGAATACGGTGCAGAGAGAAGCGGCGGAAATTACCTGGTAATCACAGCCCCGGTTTATGAAGCAGACCTTACTCCCTTTGTTGAGTTCAAGATCAGCAAAGGATTTACGGTTGATGTTTTTAATACGGGTGTAACAGGTACAACAACTTCGACTATTAAGACATTTATTCAGCAGAGATATGATAACATTGGAACCAGACCGGAGTATATACTCCTGGTAGGGGATGTCGCAAATATACCTGCATGGACGGGTTCCGGTACAGGGACGCCAACAACTGATCTGAAATATGTTCAGCTTGAAGGAGGAGATGAATTTCCTGATGCTTTCATCGGCAGATTTTCAGTTGCAAATACTTCACAACTCGGCAATGCGATCAATAAATCCGTTTATATGGAATCTTACGTCGGTTCCCTTGAAATGAAAAACGTTTTTATGGCTTCAAGCGATAATTATACCATTTCCGAAGGAACACATAATTATGTGATCAATACTTATTTTGATCCGGCAGGGTATACAAATCTTAAGTTGTATACCCATACTTACGGGGCAACCACCCAGCAATTAATAAATGCTTTGAATGATAATCAGATCTTTGCCATTTATTCAGGACATGGATCGGAAACCTCCTGGGCTGACGGGCCGCCGCTGAACCAATCACAGGTTATGGCTCTTACCAACACCTGGTATCCTTACGTATATTCCTTTGCCTGTCTTACAGGTTCATTCTCGACCGGGGAGTGCTTTGGTGAAACATGGCTCAGGACAGCGCATGGCGCAGCTTCATTTTATGGTTCCTCGGTAAATTCATACTGGGATGAGGATGATATACTCGAACGCAATGTAATCAAATCAATGTTTGAAGATGAATTGACGCGTGTGACCCCTATGTTCGTGCAGGGAATGATCTACCTGGTTAATTATTACGGAGGGGTCAACGGAACTACGCTAAGGTATATGGAAATGTATAACCTGATGGGAGATCCTTCACTGCCGGTTGTTGAAATACTGCCTCCATGTCCTGTTGCAGAGGCATTCAACCCGATTCCTGAATCAGGTGCAGTTGATATTCCGATCAATTTATCGGAGCTAACGTGGACGAACGGAGCAGATGCAGTTTCAAACGAATTGTATTTTGGTAGCAGTCCTTCTACAATGACCCTGGTACAATCCGGTTTACTGGCAACCTCATGGACGATCGATCCTTCATACCTGCCGCTCGATTATTACACAAATTATTTCTGGAAGGTTGTTGAGATAGGAGATACCTGCAGTTCCCCGGTTATCTTCAGTTTCAGGACCGTACAGGATCCCAACCTGGTTACAGTTACCGATACCCTATATCCTCAAAGCGTGGATTACTGGACAGGTACCTGCAACTCTAGTACAAAGACAGACATCAGTGAAGTCAGAACAATGTCTCCTGAGTGCGGATGGATGACCTTCGATATCAGCTTGATCCCCGGAAATGCTGAAATATTATCTATTGATTTCAATGGATATGTAAATGCCACCAATTATCCGTATTGGAGTGCAACCCCTATGGGCAGCGTAAATCCCGTTACAGAAAATGGAGCTGCCATTTTCAGCCAGGTAAGCAATAATGCGGTCCAGAGCGCCGCATATATTTATTCAGATGAATCATCCTCTTTTGAAGTGGGCTGGCATTCCTATGAGATGGGAAACGGTGCAGTTACTGACCTCCAGGCCGCAATTGCCCAAGGTTGGTTTGCCATAGGAATATATGACAGGGATTTCTCGTCCACATACTATATAAATTTTGACGGATGGAATGAAAGTAATCATCCGTATCTTGTAGTGAATTACCAGTATGTAACTCCCGTCGAATTGAGTTCATTCAGCGCAGCAGCCGCAGACGGTAATGTTACCTTAAATTGGTCAACGGCTTCCGAGACCAATAACCGCGGTTTTGAGATCGAACGCAAGTCAGATGCAAGCGGTTTTGAGAAAGTTGCGTTTGCTGCAGGCTCCGGAACCACAAGCAAAACAAGGGCTTACTCTTATACTGATGAAAACCCGGGTTCTGGTACTTTTTTGTACAGACTTAAACAGGTCGATTTCAACGGAAGCTGCTCTTACTCGGATGAAGTGACAGTTAACGTTACATCACCGATTAAGTACACTCTAGAACAGAATTATCCCAATCCTTTTAATCCAGCTACAAAGATAAAATATTCGATTCCGGAAGAAGGAGTTGTTAAGCTTAAGGTTTATAATCTTCTCGGTGAAGAGATAATGACTCTCGTTAACTCTGCTCAGAAAACCGGAAGGTATGAAGTCGTATTCGATGCATCGAGGTTCGCAAGCGGTGTTTACTACTACCGTCTTGAAACACAAAAATATACTTCTGTAAAAAAGATGATTTTAATGAAGTAGTCAGGATTAGAAGAAAGAAGTTATTAAAGGCGAGTTAATAGCTCGCCTTTATTATTTTATTTGATCTAATTCTCCTTTTCTAAACAGGATTTTAAACAAATTAATAAGGTTAAAAATGTTTAATTCAAACACATTTTCTTTTATAATTATTTTTCTTTGTCTGGTGTTTGGCAACACTACTCTTTACTCGCAAATTCTTGTAGTAGGTGATACATCGATTACTAAAGTTGATACACTCAAATATGAAACTGATGACGTTGTAGTAACAGCAACCAGAGTTGAGCAGAAAATAATTGATATACCGTATCCTGTTACTCGTCTAAAAAGTTCTCAATTCAAATTCAGCAGGAGGGTATCTGTCGATGATGTATTGGAAAATGTGCCCGGTTTATTTCTACAATCCCGATACGGGAATCATGATGTAAGGATTGCAATAAGAGGTTTTGGAAGCAGGTCAAATACCGGGATACGGGGTGTGAGGATTCTGCTTGATGGAATACCGGAATCAGAGCCAGACGGACAGACTAGAATTGAGGCAATTGATTTCAATTCAATTGGAAGTATTGAAGTAGTAAAAGGTAATTCCTCTAGTCTTTATACAAATGCACCTGGAGGAGTAATCAATTTCATCAATGATATATATTTCCCCTACTCTTTCGCAACCCAATTTAACGAGTTTGGTTCTTTTGATTTGAGAAGAAACGGACTGAAATTTGGAGTAAGAACAGATAAATACGGTTTGTTGGGGACGTACAGCTATCACAACTATAAAGGTTTTAGGCCTCACAGTGAAGATTACTGGCATATATTTAATACGGTTGTTGATTTGCTTCCGGGAGATGGAACGAACCTGCAGATATTAGGATATTTTGTTGATGGATTAATAAAATTACCAGGCTCATTAACTAAAGATGAATTTGAAGAAGATCCATACCAGGCAGCACAGAGAGACATGGACAGAGATTCAAAAAGAATTACCACAAAAGGAAGGCTGGGATTAAAGTTCAATACAAAATTCGGCAAGAATAATAACCAGGAGATAGAGATCCTTCCATACGGAACGATCAAATATTTCCACCGTACCTCAGCCGAATATCGAATTATGAATCGTTACGGTTTAGGTAGTTCTTATAGGTATATAAATAAACACACGATTGCCGGACTTGACAATGAGTTTTCAATAGGTGGAGATTTTCTTTATCAATCAGGTCCTATAGAATACTACAACAATATTGGTGGACAAAAGGGAGACCAGCTTCTCGCGCTTACTGATGAAACAATTGGCAATAATGGATTCTATTTTTCAGACTTTTTAGAATTGTATGATAAAAGATTTTATCTTCTTTTTACAGGCAGATATGATAATGTGTATTATGAAACTGTGGATGAGTTATTAGAAAGCAGAAATGCATTTAGGAGATTTGAGGCATTCACGCCTAAGGCAGCGCTTAATTTTAAACTTACACAGAGTGTTGCCATTTATACTTCCTATGGACTAAGTTTTGATTCACCGGCAGGAAATGAAATGGATAACTATCCAACAAGTTCCAATCCATCCATATTGATCAATCCTGATTTAAATGCTCAGAAATCAAAAAACTTTGAATTGGGAATTAAAGGGAATATTCTGATTCCGGAATCGCAGTTCTTCAACAATATTATTTTTGAAGCAACATTTTTTAATATTTTGATTGAAGACGAAATAATACCGTTTGAAGTTTATGGAGATGTTTTCTTTCGTAATGCAGCAAAGACTAATCGTACAGGTCTTGAAATTGGGGGTAGCATAGATGTGTTTGAAGGTTTAACTTTACAAGTGTCGTATACTTTCTCAGATTTTGTCTATGATGATTATATCGCACTAACTGTTGATGAAAACCTGGATACCTTAACTCAAAACTTTACCGGTAATTCTGCCCCAAGTGTTCCAAAGCATAATTTATTCTTCGCACTTGCATACAATCATCCTCTTACAAATCAAATCACAGGATTTATTCGAGGGAGTATAAGATATGTAAGCGGTATGTACGTAGATGATGCAAACTCAGATAAAATTGCTGATTACACAATCTTTGGTACAGAATTAGGATTTGATTTGGTCTTTGGAAAATTTAATCTGCTTATCTCCGGAGGTATTAATAATATAGCGGATAAAGTCTATGCTGGATTTATAAATATAAACTCAAGCAACGGAAGATTCTATGAAGCAGGCGAACCACAAAATTTTTATGCGGGAATTAGATTGGGTTATATTTTCAATTAACAATATGCTGATTTATTTGGAAATTAAATTATTTGGTTAATCCATATAATAATTTACTTAGTATAATAATGATTAACTTTGGAGAGATAAAATGGATAGCGAAATAATGAAATATGTATTTCAGAAATTAATTCTTTTATTGTTTCTTTCAACGATTGTAAACGCTCAGGATATAAACAAAAATTTCAGTATAAATATTGGTGAGAACTTCATACTTTATCCAAGCAATTTTAATCAAACCGAGGTTTTCATAACTACTCATCCTACCAATCCTAATGTTATTTTTGCCTCGGCGAATACTATTATGTTTGTCCCTTTTTTTATAAGTGAAGGTATATATGCTACAACAGACGGTGGAGTTAATTGGTATGGATCAGATACATGTAAAGGCGCACCAATAACGTCGCATGAAGGAGATCCCGGAATTACTATTGATAAGGATGGAACGTTTATTCTTACAAGACGCGGTTTTTCCCCAGGTCTATATTCACATTACTCTACGGATTTTGGAATTACTTGGTCTAATCAAAAAACAATTTCAAATGATGATCTTGAACGTGCCACTATGACGTCAGATGCACATTATGGCAGTCCAAATTTTGGAAGAAGCTATGCAGCATGGGTAAAGTTCGCACCTCCTTTCCCTTTGCAATTTTCCTATACTGATGACGGTGGATTAAGCTGGTCTACTCCGGCACAGATAAATAATCCAATTCAACGAAGTGCTGGTGGAGATATAACAATGGGACCTGATGGAATAGTTTATGTATGTTGGGCGGGAGTTACTTCTGTGTCTCCGTTTACTGAAGATTTGGTTGGTGTTGCTACATCCGCTAACGGTGGAAGTAACTGGCAAGTCATCGAAAATGCATTTGATATGAACGGTATCAGAGGAGTTCTTTCTACAAAGGGAAATATCAGAGTAAATGGATTACCGAATATTGCAGTAGATACAACCGACGGCCCAAGAAATAATTGGATTTACATTGTTACCACACAAAAAGATTTAGCGCCTGCTGGAAGTGACCCTGATGTAATTTTAAATCGTTCATCTGATGGTGGACAGACCTGGTCTACTGGTATAAGGGTTAATCAGGATGAATTAAATAATGGAGCAATTCAATACTTTCCCGCAGTTCATGTGGATAAATATGGCGGATTGAATATTATTTTTTATGATGATAGAAATACGACTTCGGATTCAACTAGCGTTTTTTTAGTTCGATCAGAAGATGGTGGAAATAGCTGGCACGAATTTGAGATAAGCGATAGGAACTTCAAGCCTTTGCCAATTGGCGGTTTAGGACAAGGATATCAGGGCGATAATATTAGTATTACATCATCAAATGATAAACTCTGGCCTGTTTGGATGGACAACAGAACAGGGAATTATCAAATTTGGACGGTGCCGATAGAAATTTCATCAGTTAATGTTGAACCTGCTGATAAAATGCCTTTCAAATTCAGTTTAAAGCAAAATTATCCCAATCCATTTAATAGTTCTTCAGTAATAAATTATTCAATTCCTCAAATATCTCAAATTCAAATTAAAATCTTTGATGTATTAGGAAATGAAATAGAAACATTAGTTAATACAGAAAAACCTGCAGGGAGTTATGAAGTAACCTGGAATGCAGCTAATCTGCCAAGCGGAGTGTATATCTGCCAACTGAAAGCGGGCAGTTTTGTACAAACAAAAAAAATGATTTTGTTAAGGTAGGATTAGGGTGAGTTTACCTGAAAGCCCGGTACCTCCCGGGCTTTTTTATTTGAAAGACATCTAAGGTTTTATTCCCTCAGCTTCAAGCCTTACCATGGTAATATGGACCTTCCCGTTTCCATCCGTAGGGTATTTCTTTACAAACAGATTTGCCGTTTCGGTTATAAACTTTTCTCTTTTATCTTCCGGTATACGCTGAGTATATGGGAGCCAGGTTGTTCTTATAAAGCCTTTAAACCCTTCGATCCCGTCGTGTATCATATCTTTAGTAAGCATCTCGATCCTTAGGGGTTTGAGTTTTGCCCCTGGAATGAGAATTTCATAATCCTTGTCACTGAGGAAGTTGTACGGTGATTTCGCATCCTTAAGGTATGGCGACCATTCATCCAGAAGCGACATTTCCCGGACAGTTTCAAATGCCGCAGCGGCGTTTCCTGTACCGCCTGTCTGAATAAGGAAGCGTCCACCCGACTTAAGGCTTCGGGATATCCCTTCCATAACTTTTTTATGGTCATCAACCCAATGCAGAGCTGCATTTGAGAACACCACATCAAATTCATTATTAAATGTCAGCTCCTTAGCATCCATTACCCTGAACGAAAGATTCAGGTATTTATCAGGTGGAAACTTTCTGTTAGCCAGTTTAATCATCTCTCCTGAATTATCCACTCCTATCACAGATCCGTGCCCAACAGCCTCAACAATTTTAACGGTTATCCGACCGTCGCCGCAGCCTAGATCGAGTACATTTTCATTCCCTTTTAGATCTATTTTCGCAAGGAGTTCATTCGCCCATTTCTCCTGGGCAGACGAATATTTTGCATATTCATCAGCATTCCATTCAAACTTTGCCATTATGATCTTTCTTTTTCCTTTTCAAGTTGAAGTTTGAGTGCAGCCAGATTTTCTTTACGCGTATCTTCGTATTTTTTCTTTGCATAGTCAGTATAAAACGAATTTGATTCCACGAAGCGTATGTTCTCCATAATCCATTCGGTGTCGGAAAATTCCCTTTGTATAGTAAATCCCCATTCTTCGCGGAGATAATGTACCCTGCTCATAAAATCCTTTTTCCCGATGTAAGCAATGTCTGCATCGCACATTATTTGTTCGAGTTTGTTTTCAGGATTATGAGGAACCCTTGTTGAGAGGATAAGCTTCTTTACAGTGGCAATTTTACCGGGTGGATAGTTTTTCTTCTCAAGAAATTCTTCAGCTATTTCAGCGCCTCTTTTTTCATGATTCCATACAGCATCAGGATAACCTATATCATGAACCATGCAGCAATCAAAAGCAATTCTGATTCACCATCAGCTATCCCGGTATTGTCAGCCAGGTCCCTAACAATATCTACAACCTCCTTTGTATGCTGCAGGTTATGATATCGAAAAAATGAGGGATGAGTCTTAAATATTTTCTCAGCGTATTGTGAGACTTCTTCGATTAATTGATTCATCTCTATCAGTTTCTGAATGGATAATCAAATTTAATATAAAGAATATGCTGCAAAAACAGAATGATCTGCTTAATAATCAGCTATGGTTTTCTGCCTGCAGTTTCTGTTTTCTTGCGCCCTGCTTGACGATTATGACGCCTATTATTATTACTGCCGCAGCAATAATAATAGGGAGATTTAATTTCTCATCGAGAACAAGCCAGCCCAGGAAAAGTGCAATTACAGGATTTATGTAAGCGTATGTTGAAACAAGAGAAAGAGGGAGATGTTCAATAGCATAAATGTAAGATCCGTATCCAAACATAGAACCTATAAACACCAGGTAAAAGAACGAAATCAGACCGTCCGTATGTAATGATATCCTGGCCCATTCTCCTAAAAAAGATCCCAGTATCGTCTGAGCTGTACCCGCTACCAGCATTTGTACCGCTGCCCTCATTAAAGGGTGTACCGAAACTTTTTTGTACTTGGAATAAACAGTTCCGAAAGACCATGCGATTACCGCGCCCAGGATACAAATTACTCCCAGCAGATAAGCAGGATTTAAAAGATCTGACCAGTTACCGTTAAATATCAGGGTTACTCCCATTAGGCCCAGAAAAAGACCTGATAAAATCATAAGGTTTATTTTTGGACCCGTTGGTATAAATGTCTCCATACCTACAACCCAGAAAGGAACTGTTGTTATAAGTAGAGCGGCCAGTCCGCTTCCTATATATTGCTCGCCTGTTACAACGAGTCCGTTCCCGATTCCGATCAGGGCAATACCGACAACAGAGATATGTATTAATTCTTTGCGTGTGGGAAGCTTCTTTCCTCTCAGCTTTAGGAAAGAAACGAAAATAACGCCCGCAATTATCCATCTTGATCCTGCAAATAGCATCGGCGGTATATGTTCAACGCCGATCCTGATTGCCAGGTAAGTGGTTCCCCAGACTATACACACAGCTATCCACGCTAAGTAGGCTCTGAAATTACCCTTATCCATAGTTCAAAATAATCCTGATAAAATTGGAGTTTTCCGGAAAATTGAGCCTTAAAATACTACTTTTATGTTAAATTAGAAGAGGGGGAGAATCTTATCGTAATATCCTGAATATTTCCTTATTTTTACACCCAACTAAAAAAATACCTTTTGAGGAAAATATGGCGGATGAAATAACCACACCTGAAAAAGAAGAAGAAACTGTACTCAAACAAACCGTTAAAGAGATAACCCAGCCGTTCAAAGACCTGGTTCGTGCTTCAAGATTATTGTGGGGTGTAAACGTATCCTATTTTCTGGAAGGATTAGTCTACTTTGGAATGCTGGGTCTGCTTGCAATTTATTTTAACACATACGCAGGTCTAAACGATATCCAGGCTGACCAGATGGTTGGTATTCTGACCGCCGGTATAACGTTAAGCATGCTTTTCCTGGGTGCAACAGTTGATATCATTGGTGTAAGAAAATCATTTCTTATCTCACTGAGTCTGATGCTCGTCGGCAGGCTGCTGATAACAATCAGTCCCGATATTTTTTCCTCCACGGGGATGTGGTCCGGCGTTCACGGCATGGCGATGTTTGGAATACTCTGGATAGTTTTAGGATATGGAATTTATCAACCTGCTGCATATGCTGCAATAAAAAGATTCACCACGAAAAAGAATGCCGCAATGGGTTATGCAATGCTTTATGCGCTTATGAACTTGGGCGGATTTATGCCGGGACTTATTTCCCCGCCCGTTAGGAAAGCCTTTGGAATTACCGGAGTTTTCTGGGTTTATGACGGACTGACACTTGCCGGTATAATTGTGGTAGCAATCGTTCTTTCCAAAAAAACCATACAACGTGCAACCGAGCAGTTATCAGATGAACAGAAACAGGAAGTTGCCGAAGAAGCTGAGAAATCTTTTAAAGAAAAATTGAAATATTATATAAAAAATTTCCCCTTGAAGGATCTCCGGTTCATGTATTTTATTTTTATTCTGATTCCGGTTCAAACGCTTTTTGCACATAACTGGTTAACACTGCCCCAGTACACCAGCCGTGCCTTTACCGGATTTGTGCAGGATAATTTCGAGTTTTTCGTAAATTTTAATCCGATCCTTATCTTTATACTTACTCCTATGATTGCTGCCCTTACCGCCAAAAAAGATGCATATAAGATGACTATTCTAGGAACCCTGGTTATGGCCTCGCCTACATTTATCCTTGTCCTTGGACCTAATATCATTACCCTTTTTGCTTTCATAATTATAATGACGATCGGTGAGGCAATGTGGCAGCCGCGTTTTCTGCAGTGGGTAGCTGAAATCGCTCCTAAAGGAATGACGGGTATTTATATGGGTATAGGACAATTTCCATGGTTCCTTACAAAGGTGATTACAGCCATGTACGCGGGCTGGTTCCTGATGAAATACTGTCCTGAAGGAGTACCGCCGTCTCAGATGAATACCGAGACAATGTGGTTTATATACGGACTGATTGCAATGGTAAGTCCTCTGGGTTTATGGCTCGCTAAAAAATGGATGATAAAAGGATTTAAGACAAAAGCAGAATAGGTTTATTTTAACTAATTTTGTATGGTAACTTTATTCATATATGACAGATAATTGAAAAATCAGGAGAAAAAATGACAACTATCATAGATATTCTGGGAAGAGAAATACTGGATTCGAGAGGCAACCCTACTGTTGAAGTTGAAGTACAGCTGGAATCAGGAATAATAGGAAGAGCGGCCGTTCCCAGCGGAGCTTCCACCGGTGAACATGAAGCTGTAGAATTAAGAGACGGTGATAAATCACGTTACAACGGAAAAGGTGTTCTTAAGGCAGTAGAGAACGTAAATGAAAGAATTGCTGATGAACTGATAGATTTTGATGCTGCCGACCAGGCTGAAATAGATAATATGTTAATTACGCTTGATGGAACTGAAAATAAATCATCATTAGGCGCCAACGCCATACTTGGAGTTTCACTTGCCTGCGCAAAAGCAGTTGCCGAAACACTTGGACTTCCGTTATACAGGTACATTGGCGGTACGAATGCCCGTACTCTGCCGGTCCCTATGATGAATATATTAAACGGAGGTAAACACGCTGATAATAATGTTGACTTCCAGGAGTTTATGATAATGCCTTTCGGAGCCGCGAGCTTTTCGGAAGCATTAAGGATGGGAGCAGAAACATTTCACTCATTAAAATCTGTTCTAGCCAAAAAGGGTTACAACACTGCCGTAGGCGACGAAGGCGGATTCGCCCCCAACCTTAAATCAAATGAGGAGGCTATAGAAGTAATCCTTGAAGCGATCGAGAAAGCTGGTTATAAAGGAGGAACCGACATAGGAATTGCTCTCGATCCTGCCGCAAGCGAATTTTTCCTTAAAGAGAAGAATGTATATCATTTATTTAAGTCAGCTCCCGATAAAGATATCCCAATAGAAAAGATGGTTGATTACTGGGCCGGCTGGGTCAAAAAATATCCCATTTTTTCCCTTGAAGATGGTTTGGCAGAAGACGACTGGGACGGGTGGCAGCTGCTGACCCAGACCCTGGGTAATAAGATACAGCTCGTTGGTGATGATATATTTGTAACAAATACTGAGCGCCTTGCTGAAGGAATTGAAAGAGGAGTTGCAAATTCTATTCTTATTAAGGTGAATCAGATAGGAACTCTCACCGAAACGCTGGATGCAATCGAAATGGCTAAGAAAGCAGGTTATACAAATGTTATAAGTCATCGTTCGGGCGAGACCGAAGATACAACTATTGCTGATATAGCTGTTGCGACTAATGCCGGCCAGATTAAAACCGGCTCACTCTCCAGAACTGACAGGATTGCCAAATATAATCAACTGTTACGGATAGAGCAGGAACTTGACACAGTAGCTTTGTTCCCGGGCTTATCTGCACTGAACTATACCGAATAATTTTTTCACTCAGAGCCGGGAAGTACCCGGCTCCCTAATTTTACCGGGGAGAATATGCCTGTAAATGATCTTCAAAAATGTAAAACTCTCATAAAACAAAATAAAATCGAAGTAATTGACCTGAAAGCAATAGACCTTACGGGGCGTCTGCACCATATATCGCTTCCAGTTTGTGATAATATTCTTGATAAAATGATTAATGAAGGAGTTGGATTTGACGGTTCGAGTTACGGATTCAAAAAAGTTGAAAACAGTGATATGGTCCTAATTCCCGACCTTAAAACTGCTGTTATCGACCCTTTTCGTGAGGCACCGACCTTAAGTTTTTATGCACACATTGCACTAACAGATGAGGAAAGGACTCCCTTTAATCAGGACGGCAGATATTTGGCAAAACAGATAAAGGGTCTTCTTAAAAAGACTACCGGAGCTGATTCATCCTGGTGGAGTACTGAATTTGAATTCTACATTTTCTCTAATGTAGAATATGATACGAGAACATCCTCGTCATATTATAAAGTAGAGCATGCAGAAGAGTTCTATAAAAAAGCTTATCACGCAGCAAATCCTTTTGATGAATATGATGACTTTCGTGATGAGGCAAGCAAGCTGCTTCAGAAATTTGGAATAAATGTTAAGTATCATCATCATGAGGTTGGTGAAAGAGGACAGCAGGAGATAGAAACTTATTTTTCAAATCTCCTTTCAACCGCAGATAATATTATTACTGCTAAATACATCCTCTTTAACTTTGCACGCCGTAAAAATCTTTTTATCACCTTTATGCCCAAGCCAATGTATCACCAGGCAGGCAATGGAATGCATTTGCACTTTTATTTGACAAAAAACGGGAAAAATGCATTTTATAAAAAAGGTGAATACGGGAATATGAACGAGCTGGGGAGATTCTTCATAGGAGGTATGCTTAAGCATGGACCCGCACTATCTGCGTTTACAAATCCAAGTACAAATTCATACAAAAGACTGGTGCCGGGATTTGAAGCTCCGGTTGCTTTAATGTACGGACAGGGAAACCGTGCGTCTGCCATTAGGATCCCCAAATATGTTTCTAATCCTGAGGAAACGCGTTTTGAGTATCGTCCGCCTGATGCTACAGCCAATCCTTATCTTTGCCTGATAGCTATGATGCTTGCCGGTATAGATGGTGTGGTGAATAAGATTGACCCGGTAAAGGAAGGCTTTGGTCCATATGATAAAAATTTCCTCGAAGATCCTGAAAGTTCGAAGTTCCAGTTTCTTCCAAGGAACCTTGCTGAAGCCCTGGACGCTTTAGCTGCCGATAACGATTTCCTCCGCCGGGGAGGAATCTTCACTGACGAACTTCTTGAGCAATGGACAAGAATAAAGCTGGAAGAAATTCATTCAATAGGTACAATGCCTCATCCCTTCGAATACAAAATGTACTTTAATTTGTGAGTAGAGCTATAACTGTACGTAATTAAATAGATTATAAGAATTTAACACATAAATAATTGATATAAAGAAACAAATAGGCAACAAATACTTCAAGAAATACCTATTTGGGATTAGGAGGTTTTCCTGAACTCAACTTACCTTTTTTAGATTAACTGGCTTCCCTGTTACCTATTCCCTTTCTAATGCTGTTCAATTTTATTACAATTGTTTACAACCAATTCGGTAATACATATAAAATCCTAGGTGCATCATTGATTGTCACATTTGTAGAAATACTAATTTTATGCAAAGGATTTCCTTCTTATATAAATATCACCAAAGCTCGTAATTTTGAAATCATCAGAATTTATTATATCAATCATTTTTGTTGGATCAATCCATGAATTTAATTTAAAAATCATACTTTCACCCACCGAATAATTGCATTCTATATCACTATTTGTTTTTCTCATTTGTTCTATACAATCAATTGCTTTCTCAAATTGCTCAGGGACCGTGTATTCGAAAGAAATAAAATTTACTGGGTGTGAAAGTCCCTTTAATACTTCCAATTCATAACCTTCTACATCAATTTTAATAAATATTGGTAATCCAAATTCTTTTATAATCTCATCTAATGTGGTTAAACTAACGTTTATTTTATTCTCCCAATTATTAGATTTAAATCTACCACTTTTAACTGTGGCCTCCATCCAGTTTGTAGAAAACGTAGAAACGGAATGCAAATCTGAAATAAAAAAATCCTTAAACTCTTTTTTTTCACCTAAACCTTTTTTTACTATTCTGATTTTCTTTCCATATTTCAACTCCAAAAACTTATAGCAATCTTCTTGTGGTTCAATGGCAATCACCTTTGCACCTATATCTAACAAAGGATCAATTCTATTACCGATATTAGCCCCAACATCGAAACATAAATCTCCCTTTTTAATAAATGATGAATAAAAAATCCTCCTCTTTTTTCTCATTATTTTTTTTGAGGAATTGGGGAAAAAACTTTTAAGGTAGAAAATATTAGATCGACCTACCATATTTTTTATTGTTTTTTGAATCATATTCATTTTCTTAAATGTATACTATCACCGAGAGTGGTAGCAAATATCATTACATTATAAACGGTTTGAGCAAGAGAAATCGAAGTGAGAAGAAGAAATATTAAAAACGGTAAAAAAATTGCTTCATAACTCCCCGATATATTTGATTACTCTAACTTAAATTAACTTTTTTCTGTGAAAATAGAAATAATGATTTTATTTATTTTATAATGTCTGGAAAATCATATTTTTAAACTATTCTAAATTATTAGAGGGCAAAAAAATGGGAAAGTTATTAAGAATTACTAATCCTGATGGAAGTGTAATTTTTAAGGATAAGATAACAGGCGAAATAGTTAATCCAAAACAAAAAACCTCAAGTCTGTCAATGTGCTTATCTGCTTTGGGAATTATTTATTTCATTGCTTCAGTGATTATTTCATTCATTCTTTTTTTTAATAGTTCAGTTAAGGTTAATAGTATGTTTGGAGGGTCCAACCAAACTAATCCCATAACAATCGCAATTAACGTCCTTTTCCAGGGATTAATTATAATGTTAATATGCATTGCATTATCAAAAATATTGGATTCAACAAAAACTGTTTAAGAATATTCACTCTGTAAGAAACTCAAGAATAAATATACTCGTCTTTATTATAGTGGCCGAAAATTCAGGTTCTTTATTCCCTCTAAGTTGTACCAAAATAATTATTACAGTCCAAAAAAGAACTTTGTAACATCAAAACTTTTTAATAAATGTTGCAATATTAATCCCTATTGATTGCTAATAGATTGATTATCAGCTATTAATTACCTGTGTATAATATTATTTTTAATACATTCCAAACAGGTTCTATTTTGCTGGAAGATATAGGAAAAATTGATACTATCAAATCTTATGAATAATGTAAAATTTGGAAGATTATTTTAACAGGTATGTAAAAATAAGTCTAAAGCCAAACTCCTGAAAAGAACCTACCCCCGTCTTGACACCCCCACAACAAATTTAAAGGTATAAAAACCCCCTACAGAACAAGCTTTTTTATATATGCGCCAGCTTTAGGGATAACTCATTATAAATCAATAAGTTAACTTGTGTTAAATTTTTGGTGATGTGATTACCAATTAATTATTTAGTTGACAATCTACAGCTGTGGTATTATATTTACCACAGTAACATTCACCAATTTATTTTTTATTAAGGAGGTCATAACTATGAAAGAAGTTAATGGCACTTTTGGTGGATTTGTCAAAGAACTAAGGCTCAATAAAAAGAAAATGGGTTTGCGAGAATTCTGTTTAGAAAATGGACATGACCCTTCTAACTGGAGCAAATTGGAAAGAGGAAAACTTCCGCCACCCAATGATACTGAGATATTAGAGAAATGGGCGAATCAACTTGACCTTAAGAAAGGCGATTCTGAGTGGTTTGAGTTTTTTGATTTAGCAGCGTTGGAACACGGTAAAATTCCACAGGATATTATGTCTGATGCAGAATTAGTAGATGCTCTTCCAATTTTTTTTAGAACTGTACGAGGTCAGAAACCGAGTAAAGAGGATTTAAAAAAATTAGCGGAACTATTAAGAAGGGCTTAACTATTGTCGGAAGTTGAACCTAATGAAATAAAATCGCCTCGAATAAAATTTGATGAAATCCGAAATCAAGCCGATAGCTTTAGAATAAAATACTCGAATCAAGGGGTATTGCCAGTAGATATTCTAAAGATTGCAGAATTTAATCTTGATTTAGAATTTATCCCCGTTGATAAATTGAAAAGTAATTTTGATATAGATGCTTTATTATTCAACGGGCTAAAATCAATCGCTGTGGATAAAAATGAATTTTTAAATGATATATTTGAAAATCGATTAAGATTTTCAGTAGCGCATGAAATTGGACATATTGTCCTCCATAGTTCTATTTATGAAAAATTGTCGTTTAATAGTTTAGATGAGAAAATAGAATTTATTTCCCAAATTGATGAAGAAGAATACAATTGGATTGAACAACAGGCTTATGAATTTGCCGGTAGACTTTTAGTTCCTCCTGACGAATTAGAATTAAGCTTAAAAGATAAAATTGATGGAATTAATAAGTTTAAAGAAAAATTTGGAAATGATAATATTGAGATGGTCAGTTCTTCCGTCTCCTCTTTTATATGTAAAAAGTTTGGTGTATCTGAATTTGTCATTCAAAAAAGAATCAAAGTGGAGAAATTTGAGCATTACCTATTTTGAGGTCTCCTTCGATTGAAAATTTTAGCTAAGTTTTCAGTTGTTCACACATTTAGTTAGATTTACTTTGTTTTCTATACCAATTCATCCAATCCCCTGTAAACTTTTTTATACTATCACTTTTAATATTAATCATCTCTGGAATTTCAAACATTCTTAAAAACATATCGAAAGCATCTTTATCATTCTCATAAAAACTTAGGACAGCTGATTTTGTAATATTTATTGCTTCATACTCTTTAGAATTTTGATTATATCGTTGTAATATTATATCCAGAGCTTCGTTTAATATATCCTTTGGATAAGGCAAAAAAGATTCTGGAATATTACTTTGAAAAAGTGAAAATAATAAAGAATGAAATGGCCAGAACCATTGTTGCCACACTTTAAATATATTGTCAGCTTCTTTAGTCGTCATAATGGCCTTCCCAAACTTAGGTTTTAAGAGTCAGTCTCTTTTGTTATAAAGAAAAATGATTGTTTTTACAATCAGTTTCCTAATTTTCTTTTTAACATCTCTTAATATACACTTCATCGATTTTTTATTCTACAATTTAAGCTAATTATCCACTTCAACCCCACACCTATCTTACTAAGGGTGTATGGGGTGTCTTTCTGTTGAAAAATCTCATCAATTTTTATAGTATGCGACTTGTAGACCTTAATTAAGACTCAACACTCCACAGAACTATACAACATAGCGTATGTTTTAAGCTATTTCCTTACGTTTAGGCATCACTTTTTTCGGGACTCGATAAATTTACCCTCAGAATAGAAAATCTCTTCCTTAGAATCGAAATTTGCCTTTTTACCAATAAGGGTTTCAAATACCTTTTTTGCAATATCAGATCTGCTGAACTTTGCCTGGTAAATCCATAAGTTACAATTCACACCCCATTTTAACTTTTGAGACAGCCTCTTGATTAATTTGACATTATTATTTTAACAAAACCATCTTCCTGACCTGAAGGAAAGTTCTGCCCCGTCTTCCGGAAGGTACCGCCATCAGACTGTAGAAATAAACTCCGCTGCTAAGTAGTGAATTATCGAATGATAAAAATATGTAATGAGTTCCTGCATCTTCATTCCCCTGGTAGATTATTCTGACAAGTTCCCCAAGTGAGTTGAATAGTTCAATCTTAACTTTTGCTGGATCTCTCAGTGTGAACCGTATGGTTGTTGAAGGGTTGAACGGGTTGGGATAATTCTGGTAAAGGATGAAATTATTACTGTCCGTGATTTCCAGGCCTTCAGCTATCAGCTGATTATACTCCTTAAATAAATTCAGCAAATCGGGATCATGTACTTCATTAAAAGCATAACTGTCTGCTATATTCATAAGTTCTTCAGGTACATACTGCCATATAAGAGCAGAACGGGATGGCGTGTCCCTGATAGTCTCCAGGTAGATTTTATAATTTGTCATTCTTTCATTTATCACTCCGAATTCACCTAACAGGGAGGGTTTGCCAAAACTGTCGGAGAGTCTTGTATGGTCGTTTATCCAGGTATTTCCAGCCAGCGGTTCGCATCCCCAATTCTCGGGATATAAATGGAATGATGAATAGTCAATATTACTTATTGAACTGTTCTCAGCGAAACTGCTTCCTTTATATCCGTTGAATAAAAAGCGGATATTATTATAAAAAAGTTCGGAATCTGAATAATCCTCTTTGTGATTATCGTAACCTGTCTCCCCGGTGGTTACCAGGTGGTTATGATCTATTAATTTAAAATAGTCAGCCATTTCGCTGTACCAGTCTCTTATAACCTCGGTGGAACCACCATCATTTTCAGCCTCATTGACTAATTCAAAACTGAAAATATCGGGTTCGTCCTTATACACAGTACCGGTATATGTATTCACCCGATCTAGGATTGATCTCATATAATACTTGTACCAGCATTTCATTGAATCATCTGTAAAGAAATCTTCGTGAGAATATGTAATTCCTGTTATCGGTTTTATGTATCTGTCAGCCCATTCAGTATATTGTTTTATACCCCCGAAGTCATTAAAATTATTCTCAATTGTCAAAATCAGGTATACATCATACTGCTTAGCCTTATAAATAATATAATCTAGTGCTCTTAGTCCATTTTCTTTAAGACCGTATGGCGAATACCTGATGCAGGATGCTGTTGAAGAATCATTGTTTGAATTAAATCCCCATGTCCTGATTACTTTTACCCCGTTTTCGCTGGCTGTTCTGAATACCTTATCAACCAGGTATTTTTTTGAAGAATCCGAAGCTATCCACTGCAGGTAATAGGCACTGAAGCCCAGGAAGGAGAAAACTGAATCACCCCTGTAAAACTTTTCATTCTTTGCATAGATAAAGTTCTGTGAGTAATCACGCGGGCTAAGTACTATGAGAAACAATATTGACAGAATTATTTTCAACAGGCTATTTATCAACGTCATTGATATAAAATAAATTTAAACTTTTTACGGACTAAAACATAAGGGGGGAAGTACGGGAAAAAAAAAGCAGCCTGACGGCGGGGAGAAAACCGCCAGACTGCAAGGGAGTTTGACTAATTAAACCACTTCTTTTGTCTTCTGATTAGTTCTCATTTTTGTATACATTATTGAAATTATCAGCAGTATAATGCTCACGGCAAGAAATGAGATAATTTTGTAGGTAATATCGTTTGAAGCTATTCCAAATGCAGCAAGATAAAGTGAAGTTAATATTAATGTTGATACAGCCATCATTCTGTACTTTTTGTTTTTGAGCAGCTTACTCATCAGGTAATAAAGCAATGCGAGCCCGGCCCATGATAGTCCCACGAAGCTTGACGGTAATACTTCAAAGAGTACGTAGGGAAGGATGAAAAAGGCCATTATTAGATAAGCCAGCCTTATATTGCCAGTTGTTAATTCGAGTCTTGTTTTCTGCCAGTTCAGGATACGTGCACTTACAAGAGCAGCCAGACCGAAACTTATTCCTTCTATTCCCACATTATTTACATTAATAAGATAAGTAATAAGGATACCGCCGAAAATAAAAACATTTGCAACGATTATAAACTTAGATCTGAACCAGAGGGCCGTTGAAATTACTATAATGCTCTGCCAGCAGAGAAGAATGAAGAATGTCGGTTCGCTGTAGGATGCAATTATGGCTGTACTCAGGGCGGCATAAGCAAACATGGCATATATAAAGGAACCATATTTGCTTCTTTCCCTTGTCCAGAATAAAACCGCCAGCGCCATCAATATCACAAATGCACCTAGGTGAACCATCCCCAGGTTCTGTACTCCGTTTAAAATTGAGATGAGAAGAAATAATCCGTAGCCTAGTGAAGCATTCATAATTGTCATAAACAATTCATCAAGTTCCCGTTTTTTTCCTTTTACAAGCAGAAGACTGCCGATACCGTATACTGCCAGATAAGCAAGCAGGAAGAAAAGGTTGTAATGAAAACCGGTTGTTATCAGAAGATCATGACCGAGTAGAGGGTTATTTACAAACCAGAAACAGTGTGCCAGACAGGTAAATATTATTCCGAAAACCATTAGGTTCGGAGAATTAAATTTTAATGATAGGAGCACTACTGATATGCTTATTAACGTCAGCATTATGAATATCAGCAGCGGAATTTCTGTTACAAGGGCCGTCATCATAAAGAAAAGCTCCGCAAGTGCGATTAAATACACAGATTGACGCCTTAATGCTATCCAGGATGCAAAACCTCCTACGATCAGCAGAAAAATTACAAGTAATAATCTGCTTGTCACAAGTGGTTCCATCCCGAAGAAATGCAGCCGCAGGGTTGTAAGGAAAAAAAGAGCCGCACCGCCCCCTATCAGGAAGCCTGAAATATATTTAAATGATTTAAGCCATATTTCAGGTAATATTATCAGGGTTAAGCTGATTAAATAACCAATTGAAATTGGAAGCATCGGAGGGTAGTTATCCAGGGGCTGAGTTAACAGAAAGAACATGCCGAGAATAAAAGCAAGTATTCCGATCTTTGCAAACCAGTATTCTCCTATTGCAAGTTCCAGTGAATCATCATCTTCATCAGTTTTGGCACGAGGCTGTTCCTTTATTACGTCTGCCGGGCTCTCCTTTCTAATGTTGAGAGCCGCTTCCACATCAGTCAATCTGCGTTCAATCCGGTCCATAGTTCTGATGAGATCTTCAATAAGAGTATTTGATACTTCGCTACTCATAATACCTCCGGTGATTTAATCCTTTAATGGATTTTGTTTCTCTATTTTCCTGATGTAGAAGAAAAGTATTACTATCAGAAAGCTTATTATTAAGACTGATATAACTAACCCTATTCTTCTGAAATAATATTCATCAATGGCACCTCTAGCTTCGGTAATCACGTTTTTAGATGATGCGAATCCTTTGTTAACAACTTCTTTGAATTTATCTTTATTGAAGGAATGCAGAACGGTTCTGGTTTCAATCTGTGCCTGGTGGATATTCCTTAACTCAAATTTGGCTTCCTCTACTTCCATTCCTTTCTGTTCTGCTTCGAAAATAAGTTTGTTCGCAAGGGTATCCTGATTAGCGAGACTATCGAGCCAGCCCTTCATTTCAGCAGCGACCATAAATCCCTCCCGGTTGTTTGAGGCTGAATGACATTTAATGCAGACAGACCCCTCAGCTGTGCCGAGAAGCTTATCCTGTACAGGCAGTATTTCGTGATTTCCATGACAGGTTTCACATTCGGGATAGTTATTTTCATCGAATGCTTTTTTATGGGGACTACCGGCAAAGAGTTCAGCATTTAATGCATGGCAATTACCGCAGACTTTTGAAATTGAGGTAAGTCCGGGAGGCATAGCCGCATGATTACCATGACAGCTGTTGCACACAGGGGCACTAAGGTCATTTTTTACAAGGAGAGCTTGCCCATGGACACTCTTTACATACTTATCATACTGATCAGTCGGAATGCCGTATCCTTTCATATATTCTTTGTCGCTGTGGCAGTGTGCGCAGGTTTTCGGAATATTCGTCGGGTATACAGATGAGCGTACATCTTTAGTAGACAGTATATTATGACTTCCGTGGCAGCTTACGCATTCAGCCGGCTTAGGATCTCCTTTTGCATTAAGGATACCATGTTCGCTCGTTCTGTATTTCTGGTACTGATCAACGGCAATTTCAGGGTTATAGGAGCGCATAAATTTTGCATCGCCATGACATTTATTGCAGGTCTGGGGAATATTAGTAGGATAAACAGGGGATGAAGGATTTTTTACAGAAACTATACCGTGAGCATTATGACAGGTGATGCATTGTACTATCCTGTCTGTGCCATCCAGATTTGTCTTACCGTGTACACTGTTCTTCAGCATGGCCATCTGGTTTGTTGAAAGTGATTTATCATACCCTGAGATAAATGAGGAATCAGAATGGCATTTGGAACAGATCTCAGAAATCTGGTTTCCCTTTGGAACACCTGTGAAGCCTTTTCCTTTATCCATTGCTTCATCCATATCCTCGCTTTTACTGTCTCCCCCATGACAGGCAGAGCAGCTTAAGCCTG
Source organism: uncultured Bacteroidota bacterium (assembly GCA_963764235.1). Classification (GTDB taxonomy): domain Bacteria; phylum Bacteroidota; class Ignavibacteria; order Ignavibacteriales; family Ignavibacteriaceae; genus DATFVA01. Next base: position 761,204 of record CAVXRO010000006.1, read on the forward strand.
CAAGATGATGGACATCATTTTTGAACAACTCTGCCGGAGAGCTTCCCAGATCTGAATGGCAGGAATAACATTTATCTTCTGCAGCATATATGAGTGAACGGAAGGATATAATAAAGAATAAAAATATTAAGCTGATTCTTAAAATAGTTTTCACGACAGCCACCCGAGAGAAGTTAAAAGAATAATGAACATTACGGCGAACAATCCCATATAATTTATCTTGAGATTCCGTTCACCCCTTGAGCTCTTGCGGTCCCAGAACGGAACCAGCAGCCAGAGGATTCCCGCAATCCCGAACAACAGAATCCCTACAACTTCGCCCTCAACAAAAAATATGTGCGAAGGGAAATACTTCAGGGTCTGGAACATAAACAGGAAATACCATTCAGGTTTAATACCCGCGGGTGCTATACCGAAAAGATTTGCCTTAATTCCAAGTTCAGCAGGGAAGAACACCGCGAGTATCGCAAGAAGATTCAGGACAAGCAGCCAAAGCAGAAGGTCCCGCAGAAAAAAGTTCGGGAAGAAAGGCATCTTTTTGAGCGGTGTCTTCTTTTCCTTTGCATCAATAGGTTCACTCATTCCCTGTCTCTGAACAAGTATAAGGTGAATAGCAAGAAGTATTGTAAATATGCCAGGAAGGAGGGCAACATGAAAACCGAAGAACCTGGAGAGTGTAGCACCCGTAACATCATCGCCGCCGCGGAGGAATATCTTCATCGGATCTCCTATTACAGGAATTGCTCCGGCTATGTCCGTCCCAACCTTTGTGGCAAAAAATGCCAGTTCATTCCACGGCAGAAGATAGCCGCTGAAGCCGAAGAACAGAGCGAGGAAGAACATAAACATACCTGTAAGCCAGGTTAATTCCCTGGGTTTCCTGTATGCTTTTTCAAAGAAAACGCTGAACATATGAATGAAAAGGGATAGAATAAAAAGATTAGCCGACCAGGCATGGATAGATCTGACCAGCCAGCCGAACTGAACTTTCGACATTATGAACTGAATGCTCTCATACGCAAGATCTGCACTTCCTTTATAATAGAAAAGGAGAAGAATCCCGGTAACAACCTGAATAGTGAAGAGGAAAACTGAGACTCCTCCGAAATAATACCAGACTGAATGCCGGTGAACGGGCACATACTTTTTGCTGAAGAACTTAATAAGATCTCCAAACTGAACCCTTTCATCTAACCAACCGTAAAGTTTTAAGAATTTGTTTTTCATGTTAATACTATGTGGTTTTTGCAATCATTAATTCGTCCCCTTTAATTATGGTTTTGAATTTAGTGAGAGGCCTGGGAGGGGGACCCGAAATATTTCTGCCGGTCAGATCATATTTGCCGTTATGGCAGGCGCACCAGATAACGTGCTTTTCTTTTACATATTGGACTGTGCAGTCAAGATGAGTACATCTTGCAGAGAAGGCAAGAAATTTATCATCAGACGGGATTACAATAACAGGTTCATTTCCGAAACGGACGATTTTGAAGTCTTCCTTTTTCAGGTCAGCTACTTTCCCGGCACTTACTATCGAAACTTCAACTTCCCTCTGTTTGGGAGGACGGAGAAAAGAGAATACCGGGTATAAAACCGAGGCAGAGAAAGCCGTTATACCTGTCATACCGAGGATCTTTAAAAAGCTTCTCCGGGAGGTCGGTTTGTTTTTAGGATCAGATGTTTCCATAATTAGAATACTTTGTTTGTTACTGTTGTTTATAAAATGGAATAGCCGCTGTTATAATTTCTTTTATGATGTTAGTATCTAATGGTTTTTCAGTAAGGTTGAATATGCCTTCCTGGTAGAGGATCCCGCCTTCCTGGGGACTGGTTCTTTCATTTAGGATAATCAGGGGAGTCTTGGGATTTATCCGCTTGATGATTTTCACCCAGTTATGACAGACAGAGAAACTTTCGCTGCAATCGCAAACGATCATATCGTAATCATTTTCCTGTAGATCAAGGATGAATCCCGCAAATTCTTTTTTCTTCACGAGAGCAATACCAATCTCTGAACAGATTTCGAAGCACTGTGATATTGTGGTTTCATCGCTGCTAAGTATTATCCCTCTGAACTTCATAAGCGATACCTTTAATGTCTTAGGGCACTGAAAGGCATTTATTATACCAGAGCAGATCAGTTCTTAAAAAGTGTAATTCTAAGGATAAATCGCAGGATATGGTTAAAATGTAAGAAGAAGAATAGAAGTGAAGGGCTTAAAAGTGTATCCCTGATGTCCCACTAATTTCTTAATTGTTAATTAATAATTGTCAATTGTTAATTGATACCTATCACTTCCTGTACTGCGGAGGATCAAGATCATATTTTTTCAGGATGCGGTGTATATGCCTGCGGGTCATACCTGCTTCTTCGGATATACGTGTTATATTGCCCTTGTGTTTTGTGAGGAGGAAAAGAAAATATTTCTTTTCAACTTCTTCGACAGCCTTATTTCTAACATCAGAGAGGGAGCTTTTAGGAAACCCGGCCGCTGCTTTCCTGCCGGATGCAAACTGGGGAGGCAGTTCATTTAAGGTTATCTTTTCTCCTTTTACCAGTGCCACTGCACGTTCCACAACATTCTCCATTTCCCTTACGTTACCCGGCCAGTCGTATGCTTCGAATAATTCGAGCACTGCCTCATCAAAACCTTTTATATTCTTTGGCGATGACTTAACTGTTTTCACAAGAAAATGTTCTGCAAGCAGCCTAATATCACCCTTTCTTTCTTTCAGTGAAGGAACCTGGATGTTGATAACATTAAGCCTGTAATAGAAATCTTTCCGCATCGTTTCTTTTTCGAGGGCTTTATTTATATCCTGGTTCGTTGCGGAAATCAGTCGCAGATCAGCCTGAATAAGTTCATTTCCGCCGAGTCTTCTCAGCTGCTGATCCTGCAGTGTTCTCAGAAGCTTAATCTGAAGATTTACGGGCAATTCGCATACCTCATCAAGAAAGAAAGAACCGCCGTTAGCGTATTCAAGCAGACCGATTTTTCTATGGGATGCCCCGGTAAAAGCTCCTTTTTCATAACCGAATAACTCGGCTTCAAAAAGATTTTCAGGAAATGCTCCGCAGTTTACTGGAACAAATGGTTTAAGCTTTCTGGCACTGTGTGCATGAATACTGCGTGCAATAAGCTCTTTCCCGGTACCGCTTTCTCCTGTAATCAGTACATTGGCATCAGATTCAGCAACGCTTTCAATCATCTCAAATACTTTCCTGATGGGATCACTCTTGCCGACTATATTATCAAACCTGTACTTATCTTCCAGCTGTTTAAGCAGACTGACTCTTTCTTTGTATAAATTTCTCTGTCTCAGCCCTTTTTCAACCAGAATTTTCAGGTTCTCTGTTTCAAAAGGTTTTTCGATAAAATCAAACGCTCCTGCCTTCATCGCCGATACTGCTCTGTCAATCGTTCCGTAAGCTGAAAATATAATGACAGGTGTATTCGGGGCTACTTTCTGAACAGCATCAAGCACCTGCATCCCGTCAAAATCAGGCATAAGCAGATCACAAAATACGAGATCAAATTCCTCATCCTGAAGCAGTCTGATCGCCTGGTTTCCGTCAGGGACAGGAAATGGATTATTGCCCAGAGCAGAGAGTATTTTAGAACAGCCTCTCAGCATATCAGGCTCATCATCAATTATCAGGATTTTAGGTTTAGCAGTCATAGTTTAATCCCTTCACTTGTATAGGGCAGAGTAATAATAAATTTTGTATATCTGCCTTCTTCACTTTCTACTTCGAGCTTGCCCCGGTAGCGCTGAATGATTGTGCGGGAAATAGACAATCCCAGTCCTGTTCCCTGTTTATCAAGCTTTGTCGAGAAGAAGGGATTGAAGATCTTGGTTATATTTTCTTTTTTAATTCCGGTACCATTATCTTCAATCGATATAAAAATCCCATTAACTTTTTTTAACCCGATCAGGTCCTTTTGCAGAGTATTTCTGCCGGTCGTAATCTTTATTTCCCCATAGTCCTGCAGAGCATCGATGGCATTATTTAATATGTTCATCATTACCTGTTCCATTTGCCTTTTATCTGCTAGGATGAGCGGGAGAGATGTGTCGTACGATTTTGATAACCGGATTTTCCTGGATTTAAGTCTGTGACCTATCAGGTAAACGCACTCATCAATTAAATCTTCAATACGGATAGCTTCCGGCTTAAAGGGCATTAGTCTTGAATAAGTGAGAAGAGTTCTGGTGTAATCGCTTATTCTGCGTGTTTGATTCCGTATAATATTTAATTCCTCTTTAAGACCATTGTCCGAATTATTCTCAAGCAGTATTGCATCGGCATGAGCCGCAATAATACCCGCCGGTGTGTTTATTTCGTGTGCCACGCTGTCTACCAGCTCTCCGATTGAGGCCAGCTTTGAGGCCTGGTTCAATTGTTCCCTGTATTGATGAATCTCTTCAAGGTTTCTGTTGGCTTCCTCCGCGCGAATTCTTCGCAGGTTAAGGAAATATATCAGGAAGCCGAGGATAAGGAAAACAGCGAGAATAATCAGACCCAGTATAAAGAAAAGCTGAAACCTGCTTCTCAGACTTGTGGTTACTTTTGGAAGCAGGGTGCTGATTGCAATTATCCAGGTCTGGTTCTGAAGCTTAACCGGGACATAAGCCATAATTTTATCCGGTTCGTTGCCCATGACATAATACTCATCAATTGAGGGAAGACTGGCTTTTATCATCCTGTGCTGTGTATTGAAATTAACATGGCAGTTGCGGCATTCGCCTGTTGTTTTAAGGATCGATTTGAAGAGCATCTCCTGGTGACGGGGGTGATAGATTAATCTCCCTTCTCCGTCGAGAACCCAGGCAAAATCATCACTGCTTAATTTCAGCGGATGGATAAACCTCTTTATAAGTATATCAAAATCAACAAGATAACCTATAAAACGATTCGATCTGGAAGTTTTATCTCCGGGCAGCTTCACAATCATAAGGAAAGATTTGGGACTATTTTTGTCATTCTGCCGATCAGGCATTACATCTGAAAATATATATTCCGGAATTTGCTCATTAATTTCCAGCGTTAATCCAGGGATTGACATATAGGACCAGGAAGGCAGGCGGTTTCCGGTTGTAAACAGAATATTTCCGGTTGAGTCTGATAAAAAGATTGTCCTTATAATGGTGCTGTCGTAGTTCTCCTTAAAGAATCTGAGCGAGGCATACTCATTCCGGCTTGGAAGTTTAAGAACATCCGGATTATGAGTAAGCAGTTTCATATCCCTCACAAGATGTTCAATGAAGAAATTGATTCCCTGGGCGACTGATTTAGCCATTTCAAGCTGCTGAAGCTGGTGATTTCTTTTCGCATCCTCCAGCGTATTTGTATAGATTCTGTTTACCAGGAACAGGAATAGGACAATAAGAAGGAATACTCCTGCAATTACTAAATATTTCCCTCCGCTTTTTTTCATTCTGCCGGAATCATATTCCCTGAAAAATTATTAAAATATGCATATGCAAAGAATGTACTAACCGGAAAGAGCTGAAAAGAAGTAATCCGGGTCCTTTTTAAAACCTCTTGTTATATAGGGTAATCTCAAATGTCATACTGTGACATTTCCGGTCACATTGAACATTACGTTATTTTAATATCAAATACAATAGAATTTTTCACTGATAAGTGACAATCCTTAAAAATTTACAGTGAGCAATTATCACGTTTTATCAATGGTATGTATAAAAATCTTTGCTTTATCATCTCAGTTCCTTAAGTTTGAAACTCATAATCCCCGGAAAAGAAATGGAAACGAGTAAAGCTGACTTATCGTCGCTCAGGATAGATAGGTCTAATCATAATAACGGTTCTTCAAAAAAAACATTAATAATAATCCTGGTAATAATAGGTGCGGCAGTTTTATTATTCCTGGGATACACTGTAGCTGGTTCGATATTCAATTCCGCATATAAGGTCAAACTTACCGCCGCGACAATGCAGCTTCCTTCCCAGGCAAACGCGAGTCTTACAGCCAGCGGGTATGTGGTAGCACAAAGAAAAGCTTCAGTCGCATCGAAAGGTACAGGAAGACTTATATACCTTGGAGTGGTTGAAGGAGACCGGGTTAAGAAGGACCAGATTCTTGGAAGACTGGAAGATAATGATATTCGTGCACAGCTTGAGGAAGCAAAAGCTAACCTGAAACTTGCAGAGTCAGGTCTTAACGACTCCAAAAATAATTATTTCAGGCAGCAGGCGTTGTTAAAATCCGGTGCAACCACACAAATGGCGGTTGATGCTGCTGAAGCAAATTACAACCGGATTCTCGCTTCAATTGAAGTTGCTGAAGCAAATGTCAATTCAGCAACTGTAGCTCTCGAAAACACTCTGATCAGGGCTCCTTTTGACGGTACAGTTTTAACGAAGAACGCGGAAGTCGGTGAAATCGTTGCTCCGCTGGGAGCCAGCACCACTTCACGCGGCGCTATTGTCACAATGGCTGATATGAAATCGCTGCAGGTTGAAGCGGATGTTTCTGAATCTTACATAGAAAGGATTAAACCGGGCCAGGATTGTAAGATTATTATCGATGCATATCCCCAGGTATCTTATGCAGGCTATGTCGACAAAATCGTACCAACTGCTGACCGTTCGAAGGCAACTGTTCTTGTGAAAGTCGGATTTCGGAAATATGATGACAAAGTGCTTCCTGAAATGAGTGCAAAGGTGCTTTTTTTATCTGAAAAGATATCTGATACAGAAAAGCAGGAGCCTGCTGTCCTGGTTGTTCCATCAACTTCAATAGTTAAAAGAGACGGACGTGATGTGGTTTTTATGGTCAACGGAGACAGGGCGGTTCAGGTACCTGTTGTCAGAGGAAGGAACCTCGATTCGTTCGTGGAGATAAAATCCGGCCTTGCAGAAGGCGACCGGATAATTGATCAGGCATCAGATGAAATAAAGGACGACGTTAAAGTCGATGTACAACAGTAACCCTATAATTGAAAATCCAAATATCCGGAGTTAAAATGGCAGAGATTATAAAAGTTTTGAATGTAACAAAAACCTACCACAGAGACAGCCTGGAGATCCCTGTGCTTCATAACATCTCTCTGAGTATAAATGAAGGTGAATTTATTGCACTGATGGGACCTTCCGGCTCAGGTAAAACCACGTTGCTTAACCTGCTTTCGGGAATTGACAGACCTACTTCGGGAAGTATAACTATTGGTAATGTGGACATAGCGAAGCTGGGTGAATCGGCATTGGCGAAATGGCGCTCTGCAAACATAGGGTTTGTTTTCCAGTTTTATAATTTGATACCGGTGCTTACAGCATTTGAGAACGTTGAGCTTCCCCTGCTGCTGACAAACCTCTCGAAAGCCGAAAGAAAGAAACATGTTCAGACTTCACTGGAAATTGTCGGCCTCGGCGACCGGATGTCTTATTACCCGAAACAGCTTTCGGGAGGCCAGGAACAAAGGGTGGCCATTGCCAGAGCAATCGTTACTGATCCTGTAATTCTGGTTGCAGATGAACCTACGGGAGATCTTGACAGAACTTCTGCAGATGAAATATTAAACCTTATGGACAGGCTCAATAAAGAATTTAATAAGACAATAGTAATGGTTACTCACGATCCGCACGCTGCGGCCAGGGCGCACCTTATAAGGAACCTTGAAAAAGGTGATTTAATACCGGAGATGGCATGAAAGTATTCAAATTAATTTTTAAGAATACCCTGCGGCATAAACTCAGGACAACCCTTACTATCCTTGGAATAGCTATCGCAGTTATTGCCTTCGGACTGTTAAGAACAGTTGTTACTGCCTGGTCTGTCGGTGTCGAGGCATCCTCCGCCAACAGGCTGATAACAAGACAGGCAGTTTCGTTCATATTTCCTCTGCCCTATGCATACAGGGATAAAATCGCATCTGTTCCCGGTGTGGAGGAAGTTACTTTCTCAAACTGGTTTCAGGGTGTGTATATAGATAAGAACCAGTTCTTCGCGAGACTGGCTGTGGATGCTAACACCATCTTTGATGTTTATCCCGAATTTGTACTGAGTCCTGAAGAAACCGCTGCGTTCAAAAAAGAAAAAAATTCATGCGTAATCGGAGCTGACCTTGCAAAAAAGTACAACCTTAAGATCGGTGATGTAATGAATATTGAAGGAGATATATACCCGGGAAGATGGGATTTTGTTGTGAGGGGTATTTATAAACCGAAATATAAAACAACCGATGCAACTCAGATGTTTTTTCACTGGGATTATGTTGATGACCGGATGAGAGAAGAAGCTCCTGTAAGAGCCGGTGATGTCGGCTGGTATGTTGTTAAGATCAGCAACCCTTCAAAATCAGGTGAAATTTCAAAACAGATTGATGCATTATTCAAAAACTCTCCTGCAGAAACCAAGACGGAGACGGAGCGTGCATTTCAGCAGGGCTTTCTTGCATCAACAAGCGCTATTATCACATCAATGAACATTTTATCTTTCGTAATTATCGGAATCATTATGCTGGTTCTGGCGAATACAATGATTATGTCTGCAAGAGAAAGAACCAGGGAATATGCAGTTTTTAAAACTCTGGGGTTCTCGGCTAAGCATCTGGTCGGGCTGATAATGGGTGAATCTCTTTTTATTGCACTTCTCGGAGGAGGGATAGGATTATTTCTTACCTTTCCTATGGTATCGGGCTTTGCCGAGGTTATCCCGAAGGGATTTTTCCCTGTCTTTCAGATCGAACCGGTCACGATCGTACTAGCTGTTAGCGCCGCTTTTATCATCGGGATTGTCTCTGCAATATTTCCAATCCAGCGTGCCTTAAGTACGCGTATTGTTGACGGCTTCAGGTTTGTAGGGTAAATAAAATGTTGACAGGATTTTAATATGAAAATTCCATTTAAATATACATTAAGAAATTTCAAAGCAAGAAAGCTCACCACTGTTATTACTATAGCCGGTATAGCTCTTGTAGTATTTGTATTTGCTGCAGTACTAATGATGGCATACGGAATCCAGAAGACCCTTGTCTCAACCGGTTCACCGGATAACATCAAGATTGTGCGTAAAGCTGCAAACGGAGAGATATCAAGTATAATCTCGGGCGAGACGCAGGGCGTTATCAAATCACTCCCTAATATTGCAAAAGCTTCCGACGGCACTCCTATACTCTCAGCAGAACCGGTAGTTATTATTAATCTCGAAAAAAGCAATGGAGGAGTAAGCAATATTACCGTGCGGGGAGTCTCTAATTCAGTAGAGGAACTCCGGCCCCAGATGAAGATCATACAGGGTCGCATGTTCAAGTGGGGGGTCAGGGAACTGATTGTCGGGGAATCAATAGCCCGGCAGTTCAGCGGCGCACAGATCGGGAGTTCGGTCAAGTTTGCCGGAGATAACTGGAAAATCGTCGGTGTTTTTTCTACAGATGGGAGCGGATTTGATTCTGAATTGTGGGGAGACGGAGTTCAATTATTGAATGCATTTAACCGGGGAAGTTCGGTTTCTTCAGTTACCTTGAAACTTGATAATATTCAGCATTATGATGCTTTTATTAAGGCATTCAATAAAGAACAGAGGCTTCAGCAGTTCGAAGCAAAACCCGAGCAGAAATATTTTGAGGAACAATCAGAAATTATGGCGGGGTTCATAAGAATTCTCGGGTTATTCATTACAATTATCTTTAGTTTCGGTGCCACTATTGGAGCGATGATAACGATGTATGCCGCAGTTGCAAACCGTACAGTTGAAGTCGGTACACTTCGTGCTCTCGGCTTCAGCAGAAGGAGCATCCTTACAGCATTCCTGACCGAATCTTTATTTATCGCTTTGTTTGGCGGGATTATAGGTCTTGTGCTGGCTTCTTTACTTCAGTTCATTTCAATCTCGACATTAAATTTTAATTCTTTTTCCGAGCTTGCATTCTCTTTTGCATTATCTCCGGCCATTATCGGATGGACATTATTTTTTGCTGTATTGATGGGATTCATCGGAGGATTTCTTCCTTCAGTAAGGGCGGCACGGCTTAATATCGTTAGTGCGTTACGGGCAGGATGAAACAAGTAAAAAGTGAAAAGTTAGAAGAAAAAAGTCGCCGATGATTCATCTGCCGAAGGTAGGCGGCTAAAAAGGGCTCAGTCTTCGACAGGCTCTGACTGACAAAAAACCAAACTGGGACAATGACATTTTGTCATACACGTTGAGTAATTAAACAAATGAGGATAATTAAAACATTCCCGAAAGGGAAGCGAAAGAAGCATTTTGGTAAAAACAACTTATGTAAAAACAGAACTTTCCTTTATCTTTGTCCTTTAATTTTTATTCTTTTTCCTTTTTACTTTTTCCTCTTAACTTGAAATATGCCTTATATTGGTGAAATCAGTGCTCTTGTTACAGCCTGCCTCTGGTCCGTTACCTCATTTCTTTTTGCCTTCGCCGCGGAAAAAGTCGGTTCCGTACAAGTAAATATCAACCGTATAATTCTTGCCGCTATAATACTTTTTCTTGTTGTTGCTTTCTCGGGAATTGATTATACACTTTCAACATCGCAGGTTTATTATCTTATCATCAGCGGGGTGGTAGGACTCGTAATCGGCGACTCATTCTTATTTAAAAGTTATCAGCTTATCGGGGCAAGGCTTGGAATGATTCTGATGTCACTCGTTCCGGCAATTAGCGCAGTGCTTGCCTGGGTATTTCTTGATGAGTTCATTACTCCTCTCGGGATCATCGGAATGGTGGTTACTATTTCAGGTATTATACTCGTTGTTACTGAAAAGGCTCAAAGATCTGTTAAAAAAGACTTTAATAAAATAGGGATACTATACGGAATTTTAGGGGCGGCGGGACAGGCAGGAGGACTTATCCTGGCTAAACTCGCTTTTGCCGAAGGTTATGTCAATGGTTTTGTAGCTAGTTTTACGCGCTTATCAAGCGCAGGAATAATAATTTTGGCAGGAGGTCTGCTGCTGGGAAGATATAAGAATCCTGTTAAAACCTACCGTAATGAAGTGCCGGCACTTAAAGCTACCATTGCCGCAACAATTCTTGCCCCGGTGCTTGGAGTTACCCTAAGTCTTGTCGCTATAGAATTTACAAAAGTTGGTATTGCCTCCACCCTTATGGCGCTCGTTCCTATAATTATGCTCCCGATCTCAAAATATTATTATAAAGAGAAATTATCTCTTCGCGCAGTCTCCGGGGCATTTATCGCAGTCTCCGGAGTAGTAGTATTATTTCTGAGATGATCAAAAAATAAAGAAGAATATTCTTTCCAGCGCGATGTTGATGACCTTGTGGCATATGCCTGGGCAACCATTCCTCCATAGGAATGACCAAGCACACTCCATTTATTAAATCCAAGAGCCTAACGTAGCCCTTCTTGGTTTCTTACGAACCGCTCTGGGTCAGCCAGATTAGCTCGGATCGAAATGATATTGTCCGACTATTTGCCGCCAAGGATTGAGTTGTATGTCTTATACGTCTCATCATCAAAGGCAACGAATATCACTTTTTCAAGGTCATCATTTTTACTCAAGAAATCCTTTACTTCCTTTACGGCAATTTCCGCAGCTCTTTTGAGCGGAAAATGATAAGCTCCGGTACTGATAGATGGAAATGCTATGGTTTTTACTTCATTCTCAATCGCCATTTCCAGGGAATTTTGATAACAATGTGCCAGTAATTCATCCTCATCATGATGACCATCTTTCCAAATCGGTCCTACCGTAGAAATCACATATTTCGCAGGAAGTTTAAAGCCGGGAGAAATTTTTGCTTCCCCCGTAAGACAGCCGCCGAGTCTCCTGTTGTATTCGACCAATTCCGGACCTGCTGCCTTGTGAATAGCGCCGTCAACACCACCACCGCCAAGGAGTGAGTTATTAGCCGCATTCACAATTGCATCGACTCTTTGACTCGTTATATCACCTTTATCCACCAAAATCCTGTCTGCCATAATAAGCCCTCGGGTTATGTTCACTTATTAATATAAAATAATTATCTGATTTATCCTGTTCCACAGGACTGACCTGTGAGAAAAGTGATGCTCATCTAATAAGCTGGAAAAGTCGAAAGGATTAAGATGTTTCAGGATATGATAATTTCGGGATAAAAATATCTGTTCAAACTAATTCCGTTGCAAGTGGAGCGCTTTTTTAGGAATTTTAAATAAATGATTTTAACACGAGGAGAAATGAACGGAATAGTTTTCGATATTAAAAAATTTGCGCTTCATGATGGCCCGGGAATCCGCACTACTGTTTTCCTGAAGGGCTGTCCTCTCGACTGCTGGTGGTGCCATAATCCTGAAAGCCTACGAAAGCTTCCCGAAAAAATAGATATCGTTCCGTTAAGTTCTTCGAATAAAATATGTGAACAGGAATCAGAACTTTTCGGAAAAGAATATTCAGTTGGTGAGCTTATTACTGAGATAAAGAAAGATCAGTTGTTCTATGATGAATCGGGCGGAGGAGTAACCTTTTCGGGAGGTGAACCCTTAATTCAGAATGAATTTCTCACAGAGATCCTCTCTGAATGTAAGTCCGCAGGAATTCATACAGCTGTTGATACCTCGGGTTATGCGGGCAGAAAGATTTTCCGCAGGATCTATGATTTAACAGATATTTTTCTGTTTGATTTAAAGATCATTGATGAAGAGCTTCACTGGAAATTTACAGGTGTATCGAATAAAATAATCCTTGAAAACCTCAGGAACTTAACAGAAAAAGGCAATAAAGTTATAGTCAGAGTTCCCCTTATTCCTGGAATTACAGACACAGAAAAAAACCTTTCCGGCCTCTCCGATTTTTTAATGAACCTTGAGAATATCAGGAAAATTGATCTCCTACCCTATAATGAAATTGCAGAATCAAAATATAAAAGATTTAATAAGCCTTCACGACTAGGAAATCTCAAAACACAGAATGAAGATAAACTGAACGAAATAAAAAGTTACTTTGGAGACTCACGGTTTGAAGTCTCCTTAAGAGGATAAAAATGAACGATAGAATAAATACACTTCGTGAAAAAACATTATGTACCCGGCCCTCGATATCTATTGAGAGGGCAGTGCTGCTTACTGAGTTTTATAAGAGCGGTGAAGCCGAAAGAGTATCAGTTCCTGTAGGGAGGGCGCTTGCTTTTAAATATCTGCTCGAACACAAAAAGCTGTGTGTAAACGAAGGCGAGTTGATTGTCGGCGAAAGAGGTCCCGGACCCCACCAGACACCGACTTATCCGGAGATCTGCACGCATTCTCTGAAGGATTTTCAGATCCTTGATTCACGTGAAAAGATCTCGTTTAAGGTTGATGAGAACACCACTAAAATTCAAAAAGAGAAGATAATCCCTTTCTGGGGGGGAAGATCGCTCCGTGATCGGATATTCAACGAAGTTGACAGGGAATGGATCGACTGCTATGAAGCCGGAATGTTCACTGAGTTTATGGAACAAAGGGCGCCGGGGCATACCGTGCTTGATAATAAGATATATAAGAAAGGTTTTCAGGATTTCATAAGAGATATTGATGAAAGTATCAGCGGACTTAATTTTTATGATGATCCTGCTGCATTTGATAAAAGAGAAGAGCTGAAAGCAATGAGAATTGCCGCGAAGGTCCTGGTTAACTTTGCACACCGTTATTCTGAATATCTTTCGGAGCTAAGTGAAAAAGAAGAAGATTTAAAGAGGAAGGCTGAACTGGAGATGCTGGCAGGGATCTGCCGCAGGGTGCCTGAAAATCCGCCTCAGACTTTTCATGAAGCACTCCAGTACTACTGGTTTGTTCATATCGGGGTAATAACGGAACTTAATACCTGGGATTCATTTAATCCCGGCAGACTCGATCAACATCTTTATCCATTTTACAAAAGCGATATTAAGAATGGACTTTTAACAAATGATAAAGCAAAGGAACTCCTTGAATCATTCTGGGTGAAGTTTCATAATCAGCCGGCTCCCCCTAAGGTCGGCGTTACAGCTCAGGAGAGCAATACCTATACGGATTTTTGCCTGATTAATCTGGGCGGACTGACAGAAGAAGGTAAAGATGCTGTAAATGAACTTACCTACCTGCTGCTTGATATTATAGAGGAGATGAGGATACTTCAGCCGAGTTCAATGATACAGGTGAGCAAAAAGAATCCCGATCAATTTCTAAGGCGAGCATTGGATATTATTAAAACAGGATTCGGCCAGCCTTCAGTATTTAATACGGACTCAATTATCCAGGAACTGCTGAGACAGGGGAAATCTATAATTGATGCAAGGAACGGCGGGGCAAGTGGATGTGTTGAGACCGGAGCATTCGGAAAAGAAAGCTATATACTAACAGGATATTTCAACATTCCCAAAGTGCTTGAAATAACTCTAAATAATGGTATTGATCCACAAACAGGAAAGATGCTTGGAATAAAAACAGGAAATCCCGAAGAATTTAATTCTTATGAAGAACTTTTTGATGCCTTCAAAGAACAGCTTGATTATTTCATCGATATTAAAATTAAAGGAAATCTAATCATCGAAAGGCTATGGGCTGATTATCTGCCGTCACCGTTTCTTTCGATTTTTATAGATGACTGCATTAAAAACGGCAGGGACTATAATGCAGGCGGGGCGAGGTATAATTCATCGTATATCCAGGGGGTAGGGATGGGGACTATAACCGACTGTCTTTCTTCCATCCGGTATAATGTATTCGATAAAAAGAAGTTTTCATTTAAGGAGCTAATATCTGCACTGGAAAAAAATTATGACGGGTTCGAAAGTATAAGAAAACTTGTAATGAATGAGACGCCGAAATATGGCAACGATGATGATTACGCCGATGAAATACTTAAAGAAGTATTTGAAAGTTATTTTGAATCAATCGACGGCAGGCCGAACACTAAAGGAGGACATTTCCGGATAAATCTGCTCCCGACAACCTGCCACGTTTATTTCGGAAGCGTGGTTGGCGCAACTCCCGATGGACGACTGGCAAAAAAGCCTGTATCTGAGGGGATCTCTCCGGTACAGGGTGCGGATAGAAAAGGTCCCACTGCCGTTTTAAAGTCAGCTGCAAAAATCGACCATCTGAGAACGGGGGGAACACTGCTCAACCAGAAGTTTACTCCACAGATCTTAAGCAACCAGTCAGGACTCGAAAAGGTCCTTCATCTTATAAGGGCGTATTTCAAGATGGACGGACATCATATTCAGTTTAATGTTGTCAGCGCAGAGACATTAAGGAAGGCACAGAAAGAACCGGAAAACTACAGGGACCTGATTGTACGTGTAGCCGGGTACAGTGATTATTTTGTAAACCTTGTTCCTGATCTCCAGGACGAAATAATCAGAAGAACAGAACACACGGAAGCCTAGTCATCCTGAGAACTTTCCCGAGCATGCCGTGTTCTAATTCCGTTTACCTTTCAGAAAATCATTGAGGATTTTGAAGAATTTTTCCTGTTCTTCCACGTAGGGATCGTGGCCGCTCTTTTCAAACATCACAAACTCCGCCCTCGGGGCGTACATTTTATATTTAATCGCGAACCTTGGATCTGAGATCCTGTCATATCTGCACGCAGTAATAAGTATAGGCATTTCCAGGTTCTACAGATCTCTTCTGAAATCCAGTTTACCAATATCCCCACCTATAATAAAATCACCGTCAACCCCGACTATCTGGTAATAAACATCCGTATTCCAGCTTAAGGAATCCCTCCGCATCTTTGATGAATTATCCGGATTATACCGGTATAAAAGTCCTGAAGGAATTTTGTATGCCTTTACGTGTTCAGGCGAACTCGAACGATATCCTTCTTCACGGATTTTCATCAGCTCATCCCATTTTGCAGGACACTGAGTCATCATCCCATAATTTGAATTGTTATCGTTTTCCTGCCACATCTCTGCATCATAAAATGTATCAACAAGGATTAACTTGTGCACTGAAGCAGGATGTTGAATGGCATATGCCTGGGCAACCATTCCTCCATAGGAATGACCAAGCACACTCCATTTATCTAATCCAAGAGCCTTACGCAGCCCTTCAAGGTCATCAACATCGCGCTGGAAAGAATATTCTTCTTTATTTTTTGCTCTTGATGATTTCCCTCTGCCGAAAGCATCATAATAGATCACCATATGGTTTTCAGCCAGCTGATCAAACCAGGGGGTAAAATAGAGGTGAGAATCTCCCGGTCCTCCGGGTATTAAAACTATCGGATCGCCCTCACCTTTAACCTGGTACCATATCTTTTCACCGTTTACTGAAGCGTAATTATCTTTTTCCTGCGCAAAGCTTATTGTTTGAGTAATGAACAGTATTGCTGTAAAAAGAATGACTGCAGGAAATAATTTGGTTAAAGATTTCATAAATAACCTTTAAGTTTCTGAAAAATTACTTCAGAAGGATCATTTTTTTGACATCAGAATAGCTTCCTGTTTGTATCCTGTAAAAATAAATTCCGCTTGACAATGACTTCCCATCGAAGTTTACCTTATAGGTACCTGACGGTTTATATTCATCCATCAGGGTGACAAGTTCACTGCCTATAGCATTATATATTTTTACAACCTGCTGTCCATCGACAGGGGAATACCAGCTGATAGTAGTCGAAGGATTAAAAGGGTTTGGATAGTTCTGGTATACCTTAAATTCAGTTACGGCATCAATTCTGCCATTCGTTATACCTGTGGGTGAACCTCCTGCATTTATCCATTCGGTATATATAACACAGGCAATCCTGTATGATGCTTTTTTGAATAGTTGAATAGTGAAATCTCCGGCTATCTCCCAGAATTTATTATAGTAAGCGGCACTGCTGTGATTGCCGGCAAAAGCTTCTGCGCTTGAGTCAGCATACAACACTGAATCAACATACTGATAATTATCATAGATCATATTAAAAACAAAATCGGGAACATTTTCTATGTACTGGAGGCTGTCACCGGTATAAATAATCTGGTTCTGAAATGTTTCTATCAGATTGGATTCATAGCGTGAGTGGACGCCGTTTTGTCCCGTATACTGTCCGTTATAATTTCTTGTTATATGAAGGGGCATATGTGAATCGGCAATATAATGTCCAAGGTCTGCGGCAAGCAGCATAGTCTTGTGCATATCATTCTGCTCAAAAGCTGATTCGATCGAATCGGCTGTATTGATAATAGCCCAGGGAAGAATTCCCTGGTCCATTACAAATGAATACCCGTGCTCCGCAACCAGTGAATCAAAATTCTGCGAAATAGTACCGTTGATTACGAACTCAGGATAATTATCTATATCGATATAGTGTTTCGGAGCCTCATCAGGGTCCCATGATTTTCTGGCATCAGCATCTGAAGCATGAGCAGCAATAGAATCGGCCCAGGTATCAAAAAATTCCATTTCAGGAAGAGCCGACATAATGGTATTATAATTTATTATATGATGTCCAACATATCCCCATCCAGGAAAAAATAGTGAAGATATAGTAATTAAAGTTATAAGTGTTCCTGCTCTTAAGAACCTTTTGAATTTTCCGGCATTCCGCAGCATCAGTAATCCTTATTTTGTGTGAGAACCTTTAATCAAAGTTACTAACACCGGCGGACTTCACCAATAATAAAATTATTCAGTTTAAGTTAGAATTGTCACAGTTTCAAAAAAATTAGAGTGTCGTGATAACGTCGTGATAACCTTTCGCAATTTTCAGAACGTATTTATTTAATAATCAAAAGGAGGCTATCTATGAAATACTCAGGAATTTTAACTGCGGCAGTATTTGTCCTGTTAGTTGCTTTTACAGGCTGCAATAAGAATATGGACACTCCTACGGGAGTAAACGCTGATGATGTTACGTCACTCAATCGTCCCGGAGGAAATGCAAATACTTTTGCTGTTGTGACCGAGTCTAATTCAGACGCAGGGAATGAAGTCGTTGTATACAGCAGAGAGCATGACGGAAGTCTGTCTTTAATGGGTTCATATCCAACAGGGGGAACAGGTTCGGGAAGCGGTTTAGGATCACAGGGAGCAGTAGCGCTTCAGGGAAGCTATATCTATGCCGTTAATGCAGGAAGTAATGATGTATCCGTTTTAAGTATGGATGGAACAGTAATTGATCAGGAACCGTCCGGCGGAGAGCAGCCTATAAGCCTTACTATACATCACAACCTCTTGTATGTATTGAATGCCGGGGGTGATGGAAACATTACAGGCTTTAGAATAAACCGGGGAAACGGAACATTGACACAGATACAAGGTTCAACGATGCCGTTGAGTGGTTCAGGTGTCGGACCAGCTCAGATCGAATTCAGTCCCGATGGCAGAATTTTGGCAGTGACCGAAAAAGCGACCAATATGATTGATACTTATGTCTTAAATCCAGGGGGAATCGCCTCAGGACCGAATGTTCAGCCTTCGGTAGGTAATACACCTTTCGGGTTTGAATTCGACAATAAAGGACATATGATAGTCTCAGATGCATATGGGGGTAATATGGGTGCCGGAGCTATGTCGTCTTACGATGTCAGCAGTAACGGCATAAGTCTCATCAGCGGTCCTGTGGTAAATCAGCAAACCGCACCTTGCTGGGTTGTAGTTACGAATGACGGCAGGTATACATATACTACCAACACAGGAACCTCGAACATTTCTGGATACTATGTTAATCCCGACGGGAGCATAACCTTATTTGATGACGGTGGGGAAACCGCAAGTACAGGTGAAGGTTCTTCCCCGATAGATATGGCCCTTAATAATAATTCGGACTATTTGTATGCACTCAGCGGGAGTACTCATACTATCAGCGTATTCAGAATCAACCGGCGTACCGGTAGTCTGACTTCAGTACAGACTGTAACAGGACTGCCCGATCATGCAGCCGGACTTGCCGCTAATTAATTACCAGTTAAAAAAAGATGACATCTTAATTAAGATGTCATCTTTATATAAACATATCAATCATAACGAAATGGCGATATTCTAGCAGTGTGTGATGTTAAATCTATTCAATCTCTCCAGGGACGAGCATAGATTCATTACTCTAGATAAACCCGGGGGACCCTTGTATTTATATTGGTTAGTATTTCATAAGGAATGGTGCCTGACCAGTCGGCAAGGTCTTCACAAGTAATAGTATTTCTGCCATCCGAGCCTATTAAAATAACTTCATCGCCATGATAAGCAGTTCCATTTTCAATATTAACTACAATCTGGTCCATTGAAATGGTTCCTACGACAGGATATTTATTACCACTGATTATTACCTGGGCTTTTCCGCTCATACTTCGGAAATACCCGTCACCGTAACCCACCGGAACTGTTACCGCCCTGACATTATGGTCTGTCTGCCAGGTTAATCCATAACCAACCGGATGGCCGGGGGTAATAACTTTAAAGTATACCACAAGTGATTTCCAGGATAGGACAGGTTTTACAAGTATTGTCTTTTTTATTTCCTTCGAAGGGTAGACTCCATAAAGCAGAATACCGGGACGAACCAGATCAAGTCTCGCTTCAGGAAACTGAAGAACCGCCCCTGAATTTGAAATATGCCTGATTGGGGGAGCAATCGAATTTTTATCAAAAAATCTCAGCACCTCCATGAATCTCTCAAACTGAAGTTTCGTATGTGTTAAATCAGAGGAGTCTGAGTTTGCAAAATGGGAGAAAATTCCTTCAACTATTATGTGATGGCATTTATAAGCCTCGCTTAAGAAATCTTCTGCATTGTAATAATGTACTCCAAGACGCTCCATTCCTGTATCGATCTTCAGATGTACCTTAGCTTTCTTCTTTAACTGTCCGGCGGTTTCCTCTATCTGTCTGAGCTTATCGATCGAAGAAGCTGTTATTGTCAGATCATTTTTTATAAAGAGCGGGATCTGATTTTCCCATATACCTCCCAGGATCAGTATGGGGACGTTAATCCCATATTGTCTCAGCAAAATTCCTTCCTCAACAACCGCAACGCCCAGGTAATCAACTCCCAGCTCCTGGTAAAAGTGAGCAATCCTTACCAGGCCATGCCCGTATGCATTTGCCTTAAGAATGGGCATTATCTTTACAGATCCAATGTGTTTTTTAACACTCTGGTAATTTTCTTTAAGCGACTCTAGGTTTACTTCTACACGTGTGGGCCTCACAATTTCATCAATGCTGATAGTAGGGTGGTTACTGACCTTGTTCATATGATTGAGCTGTAACTATTGAGTAATTCTACGTACGGAATCTATAGAAATTTTACCGGCCCTTCAATAAAGTGAGAAATAATTCTTGACATTAAGAGTATAAATGATTGTAATTGTAGCCGTTATTCATATTATAAGTCTGAATGATTAAAAAAATCGTATTTAGTGACCTGTGATCCTGCTTTAAAATGAATCTCTATGGGCGATATTCCATCTGCATCGTAAACAATATGAGCCTGTGGAAAGTCATTCCATAACAGCAGCTAAAAAGAAAAATAGAACTGTCCTTATATAAGTTAACATAGAGCCTCCCCATATATGATTAAATGCAGGAGATTCCCGATATGATTTCTCCCCATGCAAGATCCTGCGTAGATGCATTGGAAATAGAATTTCAGGCGGCCAAGCAAGTATTGTAAATACTTATAATATCACCGGTTAATCTAAAATATTTTTTTATTTTGTATAACTAAAAAATGTTTGCCTGAGGATGAAAAATATAATTGTAACATTTAAAGCAGATGAGAAACAGCGTAATTTCATTAATTCTGAAATAGAAAATAATGCTCACGTAAAATTTCTGGAGGACTTTACGAAGGACAACGTGCCGGGTGTGCTGAATGATGCAGATGTACTATTTGCATGGAACCCGCCGCTGGAACTGGGTACAGTAGGTCCCGATTCATTTCATAACCTGAAATTCGTACAGGTACTTTCCGCCGGATATGATCACGTTGACTTTAATATGTTTCCCGCCGACTGCAGAGTAGCCAGCAACAAAAGAGCGTATGCAGAACCAATGGCCGAGCATATTCTGGCGATGATACTTGCCCTGGCAAAGCGATTATTTGTTAATCATAATAAGATGGCCCGCGGAGAATTCAACCAGGAAGAACGGAATATTTCGATAAGGGATTCTGTTGTTGGTATACTTGGTTACGGAGGAATCGGGAAGGCTGCAGCCAGGCTCATCCGTCCATTCGGATCTGAAATTTATGCAGTGAATTCATCAGGAAAAACCGAAGATGATGTGAAGTTCATCGGAACGCTGAAAGACCTCGATTATATTCTAAAGAACTGCGATATAATACTTATCTCGCTTCCCCTTTAAAAGAAACAGATAACCTGATCGGTAAAAGTGAACTTGAGAAGATGAAGCCTTCGGCGATTCTTATAAATGCCGCGAGGGCACAGATAATAAATGAGGAAGCGTTGTATAATCATTTGAAGACACATACGGATTTTTATGCAGGAATAGATACGTGGTGGATTGAACCTTTCTCGGGAGCAGAGTTCAGGGTGAATTATCCGTTCTTCGATTTACCAAATATACTGGGCTCACCGCACAATTCACCGATAGTACCCGGGGCATTAGCAGAAGGTATGAGAAGAGCCATACAAAACATAAATCTCTTCCTGCAGGGTAAGCAGCCGGATCATATCGTTATGGCTGTATGATAAGTCCGTTCACCGCTTAAATATTCAACAGTATGACAAATTGTCATACTTCTTATCTATCCGCCTAGTCTCCGCCTTTTATGCACCTTTTGGACTCAAAATGAGACACTCAAAAACAGCCAAAAAACGCAATTTTTCGTTTTTGAAGAAATCAATAGTATGATAAAATGTCAGTGCCTTAAATCCCGAACTCTTCTTTTGCCTCTTTAAATTTTGATATCGCGAAGTCGAGATCTTCCTTCGTATGAGCCGCGGAAATCTGAACTCTAATACGCGCTGTTCCTTTCGGCACCACAGGATAAAAGAAACCGATTACATAAACACCTTTCTCAAGCAGACTTGCCGCCATCTTCTGTGCAAGCACCGCATCACCGAGCATTATCGGAACAATAGGATGCGTGCCCGGCTTAATATTCAATCCTGCTTTCGATATTCCCTCACGGAAATACTTCGTATTCTCTTCAAGCTTATCTCTTAAATGAGTATTTGCACTCAGCATTTCAAGTACTTTGATTGAGGCCGAAACAATTGAAGGAGCAACAGTATTTGAGAATAAATAAGGACGGCTTCTTTGTCTCAGCATATCAACAATCTCTTTCCTTGCGCTTGTATAACCGCCGCTCGCTCCGCCGAGAGCTTTTCCGAGCGTACCGGTGATAATATCAACCCTTCCCATTACGCCGTTATATTCATGTGTTCCTTTACCATGCTTGCCCATAAATCCCACTGCATGTGAGTCATCCACCATTACCATCGCATCATATTTATCGGCCAGGTCACATATTCCTTTCAGGTTGGCAATGGTACCATCCATCGAGAATACTCCGTCAGTAGCAATAAGTATATTTCTTATCTTAGCCTCACGAGCCTCTTTCAACTTTGCCTCAAGATCATTCATATCATTGTTCTTATAACGATAGCGCTGTGCCTTGCATAACCTGACGCCGTCGATTATACTGGCGTGGTTCAGCTCATCGCTGATAACAGCATCCTCCTCTGAAAGTATAGTTTCAAACAAGCCTCCGTTAGCATCGAAGCAGGATGTATAAAGAATAGTGTCTTCCGTTTCGAGGAACCGGGATATTTTCTGTTCAAGCTCTTTATGAATTTCCTGGGTGCCGCAGATGAAGCGTACCGACGACAAACCGTAGCCCCACTTATCAAAGCTTTCTTTTGCCGCCTGGATAATTGTGGGGTTATCTGCCAGCCCCAGATAATTATTCGCGCACATATTCAGAACCTGCTTGCCCCCCTTGACTTCGATGGTAGCTTTCTGGGGACTGGTGATTACGCGTTCTTTCTTGTATAATCCTTCTTCCTCTATTCCATTAAGAATATTCTGGTAATGCTGTCTTGTACTATCAGTCATTTGAATTCCCTCCGGTTTTTGATGGAATATTATTCCATCCAGTTCAAAATTATTTTTCCTGAATTTCCTGATCTCATTATATCAAATCCCTGCTCAAAATCTTTGTATGAAAAATGATGAGTAATAACGGGAGTAATATCGAGTCCGCTCTGAACCATTGCCTGCATCTTGTACCATGTCTCAAACATCTCTCTTCCGTAAATTCCCTTAAGATGAAGTCCGTTAAAAATAACCTTCTCCCAGTTCACAGCCGTGTTGGCGGGCAAAAGGCCAAGCAGGGCGATCTTTCCACCGTGGAACATAACTTCAATCATGTCATTTAATGCACGGGGACTGCCGGACATTTCGAGTCCCACATCAAAACCTTCCTTCATTCCCAGTTCATTAACTATATCTGACAGTTTTTCCTTAGAAACATCCACAGCGCGTGTTACCCCGACTTTCTTTGCCAGGTCAAGCCGGTAAGGATTAAGATCCGTTATAACAACATTCCTGGCTCCTGCGTGTTTTGCAATTGCAGCTGCCATAATACCAATGGGGCCTGCGCCTGTTATAAGTACATCCTCGCCGAGCAGGTCGAACGAAAGCGCAGTGTGGGTTGCATTTCCGAACGGATCGAAGATTGAGAATAAATCTTCCGGGATCCTCGGATCGCAGTGCCAGACGTTAGTAACAGGAATTGAGAGGAAATCGGCAAAGCAGCCTGGACGGTTAACGCCGACGCCCCTGGTATTAGGACAAAGATGTCTTCTTCCCGCACGGCAGTTACGGCAGTGCCCGCATACAATATGACCTTCTCCGCTCACCAGCTCGCCGATATTAACATCCTGCACATTTGAACCCATGTCAACAATCTCACCCACGTATTCATGTCCCGTTACCATTGGAACTGGAATAGTTTTCTGAGCCCATTCATCCCAGTTATATATGTGTATATCTGTGCCGCATATAGAGGTTTTGTGAATTTTAATCAGAACATCGTTAACTCCCACTTCAGGAACCGGCACCTCATCCATCCAGATGCCCGGCTTAGCATATTTTTTAACAAGAGCTTTCATTTTTTGAGGCATAAATAATTCCTTCGCGAGTCTTTACTGAATTGATATAATAGTAAATAATAAAAATGAAATTTTCAGATTTTGTGACATTAAAATTAGATATTAGCGGGACAAAGGACAAGGAGGGGAATTGAAGATCGAATAGTTAAGCATCCCGAAAAGACAGAGTAATACTGCATAGATCAGCGTCACTCTTTAAATTAATAACCAGTCTGGTTCAGATGATAGAATAAAGGGCGAAGTCGGAGTTCATAAGAAGTCCCGGGGAATTTTTATGAATACTCATCTTTTCTTCAAACCACTTTATTTCTATACCGTTTATTTCGGCTGTTGTTCTCAGCCAGCTGATTTCATTATCAGTTACCCTGTTGTCTGAAAAGGCAAGCCTCAGGCCGTCATCCACAAAAGATTCCGCAATTTTCTTATCCGAGAACTTTATCGGTTCATCCGTTATATACTTATTATTCAGAAGGCTCTTTATGACATCTTCATAAAAATCACTTGCGAACCCAAGCTTAACCGATATATTTTTTATTATTTTCTTTTCAGATTCTGCTAACTGATTATCCTTCCTGGCAGTAATTAATAAACCTTTTAAGTAGTTACTCTTATCAATAATTGGTATTTCCATCAAATTCCCTGAATTACTTTTCGATATCTAAACTAAGAAAAAAAAGAACTTATACAAATTCATAAATTTTTCATTTATAAATCTAACGCTTTCAAACATAAAAAACCCCGCAATAAGATTGCGGGGTAAATCTCACACGATTCAGGGTAAAAATTACTTCAGCAGCATCATCTTGCGGGTTTGAACAAAATCTCCTGCTTTCAGCTTATAAAGGTAAATTCCACTGGAAAGTTTTGAGGCGTTAAATTTTATCGAATAATGACTAGCCTGCTGATTTTCATTTACCAGTGAGGCTACTTCTCGTCCCAGTAAATCATAAATTTTCAATGTAACAAAGGATTTTACCGGGAGGTCGTAATTAATAGTAGTTGCCGGGTTAAAAGGATTCGGGTAGTTTTGCGATAAATCGAAACTGACGGGAGTAGGAATGTTTTCAACCAGCACCTCATCAGAGTACTGGAAGCTGCCATCAAAATCCATCTGCTTCAATCTGTAGGCAAAGGTTCCATTAAGGTTAGTCAGGTTGTCGGTAAACGAATATTCATGAAGAGCTGTTGTAGTCCCGTTGCCCTCTTTAAAACCTATAAATTGCCAGGTTCCTTCACTATTCGGGGTAACAATATTTCTTTGAATTTCAAATCCGCGGTTATTTGTTTCAGTTGCCGTAGTCCATTTCAGAGAAACCTTACCATTTGAGGCTGTCGCAGTGAAAGATGTCAGTTCAGCCGGCAGGATTGTGCTTGTCATAAAATTATCTATTATGAAGTTGTAATCCGAAGCCAGGGCGGTATTATCGAACCTGTAGGGACGTCCAGCTATAAATGTGAAAACTCCCTCATCTGCTTTATGAAGAGTGAATCCGGCTATGTAACCGGTTGAAGCATTGTCATCAAAGATCGGGACTGCTTCAGATGAAGCACCCAGTGTGGCGAAATGTACAAGGTTGTTAGTCCCTACCGCCGGTACATCTACCAGGTTCGGATCAACCGCCAGCAGCGAGTTGATTTGCAAGTCACCCGTTAAAGATGTTACACCGCAGTAGCTCCTGAGATCAACATTAAAGAAATGAGATCCATACCTGCAGGCAAGAAGAAAGTTGCCGCCTGCCTGAACATACTCCAACACCTGGTTTGCATCATAAAATGCTAAATCTCCGCCGTAATCATTTCCAATCCAGATCACTTTCTGATACTGGTGAAGGAGAGAATTCGGCACTGACTGGTTGAACAAATCGACCCTCTGAATATTGGGATTTGACAAATAATCAAATCCCTGGTTGCCGAACAGATCCCATACATCAACCTGGTGATCTCCGAAGCAGGCAGAGCTGCTGTAGAAACTTTCCATTTCAGCAGGATAGGTTGCATATTCGATTCCGTTGACTACAAGTATAGCAGAACTTCTGCCGACTGTATGAATATAATTATCAAGAGTTCGTGTATAGGAATTTGTTCCGTCGCTCACGGTAAGAGAGACAGTATAACTGCCTTCAGCCGTATATGTCCAGGAAGGATTTTCGTCCTGTGAATCGATAGTTCCGTCATTATCAAAATCCCAATCCCATGATAAAATAGGGCCGCTATTGCTTTCTGTAGAATAATCGGTAAAGTTCACTGTCATAGGGAGACCGCCGATAGTCTGATCTGCCGCGAAAGCGGCATTGAGGTTATCGGAATATTCAGCGTCAGTCATTTCAGATTGAAATACTTCTTTTGTATCGTCATCCTGAATGAAAGCTACAATACGAAGACTGTCCATATTTACCTGGTTCAAAAACCCGGTTGAAGGAATAAAGCTGAAGTCCATCTCAATCGTCTCACCCGGAGCCGGGATTGCGAGGAGTGTCCCATGTCCGTCAGGCAGCATCTTCCTTGTAATACTATAAAATACTGACTCTCCGTTTGGCTGGGGGGGTGAAAAAGAAACAGATTTTTCTGTGATGCCCACCTGCAGCTTAACATTCTCACCGAAAACCGTTACATCATTTGCATCTCTATTGATAACTACATGCACATTAATAACGTTATTCGAAAATATTTCGGGAGTTATAACTAAGCTGAAAGGTGAAAATTCGGCATTCCCATTATTAACCGCGTTAATAAAAGCAGATGAGCCGGAGCCTGTATTAAAATTGACCCCGTTTAACTCAATCCAGGGTACCGAAGTAACTCCGTAGAAACCCCTGCGCAGATTATTATCATTACTATTCAGAAGATACATCGGATCGTAATTGATAGGCCAGTCAACGTTATAAACTATGTGTGTTATTAAACCTGAATTCACAAGATCGTGAGTAGTAGCATTATACCAGGCATTATTAAGCGTTGCGCAGGGGCCGCAGCCTGAATTGGTAAACCTCTCAATAAGTGTTTTTTTATCGTGTGCATATGAAGGTATTATCAAAGCACAGATAAACAATATTAGTAACAGTTTTTTCATTGAGGACTCCTCTTTTTTTGTATTTATACTTAAAACCTGAACGAATTTACGAAATAATTTAATCGATGGGTACATAAATGTTACATTCATGTAATAATAATTTGCCCTGATGAATTAAAATTTATGTACCACCTTGTTCTCTTTTATTATTAAATTTGTATATAATTTTTTAATGAATAACCTCTTGATAAAGGGAGAAGAAAAATGGATTACAGAACCGAAACAGACAGTATGGGGGAGATTAAAGTTCCCACAGATAAATATTACGGCGCACAAACAGCAAGATCTCTTATGAATTTTAAGATAGGAGGGGACAGGTTCCCCCGTGAGCTTATAAGGGCACTTGGAATACTGAAAAAGGCTGCCGCACTTACCAATAAAGAACTCGGTATCCTTCCTGCCGAAAAAGCCGACCTTATAGTGAAAGCAGCAGATGAGGTTATCGACGGAAAACTCGATGAGCATTTCCCGCTTGTTGTTTGGCAGACCGGAAGCGGTACTCAGACTAATATGAATGCAAATGAGGTAATCTCAAATCGTGCTATCGAACTTGCAGGCGGGGTGATGGGGAGCAAAAAACCAATTCACCCGAATGACGATGTAAACAAGGCGCAATCATCCAACGATACATTCCCGACCGCTATGCACATTGCCGCAGTTGAAGAGATCCACCGCAGACTTATCCCGATGGTAACCAAACTTCGCGATGCACTCGCAGCGAAATCAGAGGAGTTTAAGGATATAATTAAGATCGGCCGTACTCACCTGATGGATGCTACTCCTCTTACATTGGGACAGGAGTTTAGCGGCTATGTTCAGCAGCTGACCAACGGGTTGGAAAGAATAAATGGCTCGCTTCCACATCTCTATGAACTGGCGCTGGGCGGCACCGCTGTAGGTACAGGTCTGAACACTCACCCTGAATTTGCGCTAAGAGCTGCGGCTAAAATTGCCGAACTTACCGGCAAGCCCTTTAAATCTGCAAGGAATAAATTTGAATCTCTCGCTGCACACGATGCTCTTGTTGAATTCCACGGGGTATTAAAAACCCTTGCGGTTTCACTTATGAAAATTGCTAATGATGTAAGATGGCTGGGATCAGGACCAAGATGCGGAATCGGCGAGCTTCAGCTTCCCGAAAACGAACCGGGCAGTTGGATCATGCCTGGGAAGGTAAACCCCACACAGTCTGAAGCGATGACTATGGTATGCACACAGGTATTCGGCAACGATGTCGCTGTTAACTTTGGCGGCGCAAGCGGCAACTTTGAGCTTAATGTTTTCAAGCCTGTCATTATCTTCAATGTTCTTAATTCAACACGACTTATAGCAGATGCCTGCGAAAGTTTCACAGATAACTGTGTGGTCGGTATTGAAGCTAATAAGACAAATATTAAAAAGAATCTTGAGAATTCCCTGATGCTGGTAACCGCGCTCAACCCTCACATTGGATATGATAATGCAGCAAAGGTTGCCAAGAAAGCACACAAGGAACACACAACATTGAAAGAAGCTGCTATTGCACTCAATCTTCTTACAGCAGAGAAATTCGATGAAGTAGTAAGGCCTGAAAATATGATCGGCCCGAAGAAATAATCATATTGTCATATAAAAAAAGGCGACCTGTTATGGGGCGCCTTTTTAATTTATGTATTAAGGGAATCTAATTATTTCAGCTCGAACCTATCGAGATTCATCACTTTGTTCCAGGCTGTCACAAAGTCTTTTACAAACTTCTTACCTCCATCTTCGCACGCATACACTTCAGCCAGAGCCCGAAGCTCGGAATTAGATCCAAAGATAAGATCAACGCGGGTGCCTGTCCATTTCACTTTCCGGTTTTGCGGTCGCGGCCTTCAAATACATCGTGTGTCATCTGAAACTGCCTTCCAGGTGGTGCCCATAGTCCAGTAGGTTTACAAAGAAGTCGTTGGTCAGAACGCCCGGACGTTTTGGTAAAAACGCCATGCTTTGAATTATCGTAATTGGTATTCAGCACGCGCATCCCGCCTATCAGAACCGTCATTTCAGGAGCTGTCAGAGTCAAAAGCTGTGCACGGTCAACCAGCATTTCTTCGGCTGATGCTGTATAGCCTTTGCTCTTCATAATAATTGCGAAATCCGTCAGCCAGGGTTCGAGAGGGCCGAAAGCATCCACATCGGTTTGCTCCTGCGAAGCATCAGTGCGTCCGGGAGTAAAAGGAACCTTCACATCATGTCCGGCATCTTTAGCTGCTTTTTCAACAGCTGCACAGCCGCCCAGAACGATCAGGTCGGCCAGTGAAACTCTTTTGTTTCCGGACTGATCATTATTGAATTCTTTCTGAATGCTCTTAAGTTTCTTCAGAACTTTAGCCAGTTGGGCCGGATTATTTACTTCCCAATTTTTCTGCGGCGCCAGACGAATACGTGCACCGTTGGCACCTCCCCGTTTATCGGAGCCGCGGAAAGTAGATGCTGAAGCCCAGGCAGTGGATACCAGCTGAGAAACAGACAATCCTGAATCAAGAATCTTATTCTTGAGATTCAGCGATATCTTGCTCGTTAATCAGTTCATGATCAACAGCCGGGATAGGATCCTGCCAGATCAGATCTTCTTCCGGCACTTCCGGACCAAGGTAGCGTGACTTTCGGCCCCATATCGCGGTGTGTAAGTTTAAACCAGGCCCGGGCAAAGGCATCAGCAAACTCATCCGGATTTTCATAGAAGTGTCTTGAAATTTTTTCATAATCCGGATCGAAACTTAAGGAGAGATCGGTGGTGAGCATAAACGGTGCATGTTTTTTTGAAGGATCGTGAGCATCGGGCACAAGTACCTGCACCTGCACCATCCTTAGGTTTCCATTGATGTGCGCCTGCAGGGCTCTTTGTTAGTTCCCATTCATAGCCAAACAGGTTTTCAAAGAAGTTGTTGCTCCACTTGGTTGGTGTGGTGGTCCATGCACCTTCCAGGCCGCTGGTAATGGTATCGTCTCCAGAGCCGGTGCCAAAGCTGTTTTTCCAGCCCAGGCCCATGTTCCTCAATAGCTGCACCTGCGGGTTCAGGACCAACATATTCATTGGGGTCTGCCGGCGCCGTGGGTTTTACCAAAAGTATGTCCTCCGGCAATAAGGGCTACGGTTTCATAATCATTCATAGCCATACGGCCAAAAGTTTCGCGGATATCATGTGCTGCTGCAACCGGATCGGGATTACCGTTAGGCCCTTCAGGGTTTACATAGATCAGTCCCATCTGAGAGGCCGCAAGTGGATTTTCCAGATCGCGCTCGCCTGAATAGCGGTCTTATTTCCAAGCCATTCACCTTCCGAACCCCAATAAATATCTTCTTCGGGGTTCCCAACATCTTCGCGGCCACCGCCAAAACCAAAGGTTTTAAATCCCATAGATTCCAGTGCGCAGTTGCCTGCAAGGATCATCAGGTCGGCCCAGGAGATCTTCTTGCCGTATTTCTTTTTAATCGGCCAGAGCAGCAAGCGTGCCTTATCGAGGTTCGCATTATCAGGCCAGCTGTTAAGCGGTGCAAAGCGCTGGGTTCCTGTACCTGCCGCCTCCGCGTCCATCTGCAATACGGTAAGTACCCGCACTATGCCAGGCCATACGGATAAAGAAAGGTCCATAATGACCATAATCTGCCGGCCACCAATCCTGCGATTGGTCATCAGGTCAAAAATATCCTTTTTTACAGCTTTCAGATCGAGTGTTTTAAATTCTTCAGCATAGTTGAATTCTTCTCCCATCGGGTTTGACAGGGGAGAATGCTGACGAAGGATGTTCAGATTTAATTGATTCGGCCACCAATCGCGGTTGCGTGTTCCGCCGCCGGCACCGTGTTTTAGTGCTCCGGTGGTGAAAGGGCACTGGGCTTCGCCCTGGTTGAGAGTGTCAACTACTTTCCCGGGGATTTTATCTTCTTTTTTTCCCATTATTTTTCCTCTTATTAATTAATGAATAATAAAAAATGAATAACTAATAAATAAACTTGTAAAAGTTTAAGTGTAAAATTTCATTTGGGGGTTTTTGCTCAACAGATCAAAATTTAAAGAATAAATGATAGTATAACAAGGCAATCAAAATCCGCAAAACAGGTTATAATTTATAGATAGTATAACAATCTGATTGCTGTTTTAGTTCGCACAGTGTAATTAAAAATATTGCAGGATATACCCGGAATTGTTGCACAAGGTCACAATTTCCTGGAAAATTCCCCTTTCCCCCAACAATTATTCTACCTCAGAAGCATCATCGCTTTCGTTTCCTGAAGGCTGTTAACCTCGATCGAATAAAAATAAATCCCGCTGGATAGATTCTTTCCATCGAACACAACTTTATGACTGCCGGCGTATTCGTATCCATCAACCAGCACGGTGATACGGTTCCCCAGAATATCGTATACATATAGTGAACCCCAAAAACTGGACAATAATTTAAGGTGGAAAAATCTTAAATTTATATAAGCCAAAGGAGGCTAAAATGTCCACAAAGAGAAAAAGTTACAGCAGCGAACTGAAGGCCAAAATCGCACTGGAGGCAATCAAGGGATTCACTAGTATAAATGAAATTGCAAAAGAATACAGAGTCCACCCAAACCAGATAAGCCTATGGAAGAAACAGTTACTTGAAACTCTCCCTCAGTGTTTGATAATCCCAAAGGACCGAAAACTGATGGAAGCTCAGAGTTGATTGACCAGCTTATAGGCAGATTGGAAAGCTTCAGGTAGAGGTGGAATGGTTAAAAAAAAAGTACGAGCCATTCAGTTGAAGCTTGCAAAAGACTCATAGAGCCTGAAGATGATTTTCTCAGATAACTGAGCAATGTTCTTTGATAGAATTACCACGTTCGAGCTATTACTTTAAGCCGTTAGGCATAACAGAGGAAGATCTCGAAATAATGAAACGGATGGATAAAATATATACAACCTGGCCATTTTACGGTTACAGGAAAATAACCCGGGAATTAAGAAAAATGGTGAGATATTTAATCATAAGCGGATACTCAGGTTAATGCAAATAATGGGAATACAAGCACTTACACCGAAAGTGAATCTGACAAACCAAACAAGGATCACCTTATATTTCCATATCTTTTAAGAAATGTAAGCATAACAAAAACAAATCAGGTATGGAGTACAGATATTACGTATATCCCGATCTACAGAGGTTTTGCTTATCTTGTTGCAGTAATGGATTGGTTTAGTAAATATATACTGTCCTGGGAAATATCCAACAGCCTTGATGTCCATTTCTGTCTTAGCACTCTGGATAAAGCATTGCGTTCAGGTAAGCCGGAAATATTTAACACTGACCAAGGCAGCCAGTTTACAAGTTTAAGTTTTGTTAACAAAGTACTGGACAATAACATAAAGTTGAGTATGGATTCCAAAGGAAGAGCTTTAGATAATATTTTCATTGAACGTTTATGGAGAAGTCTGAAGTATGAAGATATTTATTTAAAGGAATATCGAAATTATCAGGAATTATTTGAAGGATTAAAAAATTATTTCTATTTTTATAATAACAAAAGAATACACCAGTCATTAGGATATAAAACTCCGGCTGAGATATTCTTAAAATAACATGGTAAGTACTTAATTAATCCACCTTAAATTAATGAAAAACCTGTCCAGCTGAAGGGGTTCACCATAACAGTAACCTTTACATCGGCACCCTGT
>CAVXRO010000007.1:0-245921 GCA_963764235.1 uncultured Bacteroidota bacterium
AAAGAATTTTTAGCCGAAATTAGGAAGAATGAAATAACTTTTAAGATAGATATGGATTGTTATTTGATAACGGGTATTCCATTTTATAACTACGATAATGAAAATGATTTTAGAAGGGAATTAGAATCCGTTTTGCAGATATAAAAGAAAGCCGAAGTTGCACTTCGGCTTTTTAAATATCAAGATTAGAATCATCTTGCATTGACTAACCTTAAAGGGGCCCCCCCAAGTTTTATACATTTCTTCACGTTTGTGTTCATTTGCAATCTTCAAATATCTCTGCATCATTCGATATGTTGTATGTCCCGTAATTGCCATTATAACATCTGGTTTCATTCCCTTTTGAAGTGACAGACTGATAAAAGTTCTTCGTTGCTGTATGCGTCATATAAGTTCATATTTGGGGTGCACTTCTTCTTTTACGAATATTTCCCTGATATCGGACAATTTTTTCTAAGCTATTGATTTCAGCCTTCTTACACAATTCCTTTAAATAATCATTCATTTTCTGATTAGAAATAACAGGCAAAGGTTTTTGATGAGTTGAATATT
This sequence comes from uncultured Bacteroidota bacterium, assembly GCA_963764235.1. Taxonomy (GTDB): domain Bacteria; phylum Bacteroidota; class Ignavibacteria; order Ignavibacteriales; family Ignavibacteriaceae; genus DATFVA01. The sequence continues at coordinate 553 of CAVXRO010000007.1, forward strand.
TATCCAAAATTGATATAGCATAATGATTCAAAGGAATTTCGATAAGCTGATGTGTTTTTTGTGTCCTTATTTGCCAAGTGTTTTCGCTGATATCCTCACGTGAGATGTTTAAGATATCCGAATACCGGACACCCGTAAAACATTGGAATACAAATGTGTCCCTCACTCGTTCAAGCTTTTCTTCATCCTCTTCAAATTTCATATTATAAAGTTTCATCAATTCTTCTTCGGTCAAATAAATAACTTCATTAGATTCATTTTTTCCGTGGAAAGATTTATAACTATTATTGTTTGTAAAGCCATTATTATTAGCCCAAATCAGAAAGCTTTTAAGAAACTGAATGTTTTTATATGCGGTATTATTTAGCATTCCCTTTTTAGTTATTAGAAATGCAAAGAAATTTTCAAAAAAGGCGGGTGTAACCTTGTCGAAACTCATACGTTCATCGTATTCTTGTAATAAATCCTTAGCCCGACGCAGTTTATATCCGGAACGTTCCGTCACCTTTATCTTCTTGTAGTCCAAGAACTCTTCGTAAATGTCAAAAATGCCTTTCTTTTTAGTGTTAAAAGTCTGTTTAACAGCTTCTGCAACCGTATCAAAACTTGAAGAGGGGTCTATCGAACGTATTTCACGCACAATCTTTTTGATTCTAAATTCAAAGTCGTCCAGATAATTATTAAGATGTCTAAGAGCACCCTTTTTAATATTGTCTTTGACTTTACGTGAATCGGCACGTTGAGATTTTTTATTCCACAGTTCGGGATTAATTTCTTCGCCAGTATGTAAGGGAAAAGTTTGGTCACCTTCCCTGAGATATAACCAGATTGCTTTTCTTCTGAGATAATAATTGTATTTCATAGAGTTTCCTTTATTAATTAATTGATGAAATATACTCTATGAAGGTCTTCTTGTTCAACGTTCTTTGTTCACGGTATGTTCACGGTAGAATGACATCGTGAGGTATAATCTTGTTTTTCTATGTTTCGGAAATTATATGTAAACCTTGATTTTACAGTGTTTTCAGCATTTCCGCATTTTCCGTAAATCATAAAAAACAATCTAATATTCAGGGTTCATCACCCGCCACCTCCACAAATCCTATATATTAGTATATGCCAAAAACTTAAATGTTTAAGTGTGGGCTGAAATTAAACATTTACCATCCTCTGAAGACTCTCAAAGTATCACATAAGGAAAACAACATTAGGGAAGCTGTGATTGAATTTCACATAGGTCCTAAAAAAGTTAAAATTTCTTTGAAAACCGGGAATTAATCCTTTCAAAATTTCACATTTAAGTCCCTCTCAAATTAGATTTAATAATTTATAATTCTAAGTTAATTGTTTTACTTAGAGTAAGAATTTTGCATTCTAAGTAAAGGAATGGAAAGTAATCTGAGGGAGCAGAAGCTACTTTTTGTTCGAAATTTCCTTTAACTAAAAAATCCTGCCGAGGCAATTAACTTGCGGTCTCTCTTTATTTATTGGATTAGATTATTGAATATGTTATTCAATTACATTATTTTAAAATCAGATAGTGATACCCCGGTGCGGTGTAAAAACTTAGTGTATATAAGGGATCTACATGGATAAGGGAGTTTCTTCATTTTTGAATTTTCTATATTTTATCAATAATCAGTAAAAAATTTTGTTTTAACCAGGTAGCTCATCTCTGACAAGCGGCATATACATATGCAGTCTGAAAGTAGATGATTTTATTACAGTATGAAAATGGTATTAATAAAATAATTAGGGAGGCCCTTATGAACAACAGGGTTACCTTATTTCTTTCAACCGTGTTGTCGGTTATATTTTTCTTCAATTGCAGGGATATTTATAGCCAGAATGTTGGACAGGTTGCACGAATGAATATTAACAATATTGATCTGCCTCTGAACAATACCGGGACTATTGCCAATGTTATTGTCCCTGACGGTGGACCAAGTTATGGTTATTTTGAGGGCCACGAGTTTTTGTATTCAGCAGGATTCTTCATGAGCGGGTTTATAAACGACAGTCTGTGGGCTAACGGGGTTCAGGGCAGTGAACTTCTGGAAGATTATCAGCCGGGAACTGTTGGAATGGATTCTGCAGATCCACTGGCTTCGCTATACAAACTTAATTCTTCTGATATTCCTTTCGGGCAGAGCTGGCAGGACTGGAGTGATGCAGTCGCACTTGGTGCAAAGTTCTATGATGGTGATGGTGATGGTCAGTATAATCCGGTGGATTTAAATAATAATGGTGTGTGGGATCCTGACGAGGACAAACCTGATGTTATAGGGGATGAAAGCTACTGGTGTGTTTATAATGATGGTGTCCCGGCAAATGAGAGAAGGTGGGGATCAGAACCGCAGGGGATTGAAATAAGACAGACAATGTTTGCTTTTCAATCCACGCAGAGTCTTGGGAATGTTGTTTTTGTACGTTACAGGATTAAAAATACTGGTCTGCTTACAGATACTCTCTTTAACGTTTATTTCTGCCATTTTGCTGATGCCGATATTGGAGAGGTTGGTGGATTTTTTTACAACTTTGTAGGCTGTGATACACTAAGAAATGCCAGCTATACATATCTCAAGGAACCAAGTCCTCTGGACTGGGGAGATAATCCACCCTGTTTTCTGACCGACCTGTTAACAGGACCAATGTCTTATATTTCAGGTGTATCCTTCGAAGATGTGAACGGTAATGAGCTTTATGATGAGGGAATTGATATTCCTCTCGATTCTGCATACAATTTCAGAGGTCCCCTTGGTGTCCCGGTTTATCCAGGAGCACTAAATTTAGATATGACTTCTGCGATTTTCGGCCTCGGTGGGGATCCTAATCTGGGAGATCCTTCAACCGCTGTACAGGCACGGAATAATTTACTTGGAAAAACCATTACCGGAGTAATTCTTGATCCCTGTACATGGCCTTATGCACAGGTTTTCGGCGGGGTATCCTGTTCTCAAGTTGATCCTTATTACTGGACCTCGGGGGACCCTCTATCAAATACCGGATGGATTTCAACAAGTGAAGGCGATGCACGGGATGCCCAATCCACAGGACCATTTAATCTGGTAAAAAATAAAGAGATGGAAATCCTGTTCGCCTTTATTGTAGGGCGTGGAAACTCTGCTCTGGGCTCGGTAACTGTTGCAAAAAATATTTCCGATGAGATACAGAATTTATATGAGAATAATTTCGGTTACCCATATGTGCTCGGAATAAATGATAAACAACCGGACAGGCTGGACTTTGTACTTTATCAGAATTATCCAAATCCCTTTAATCCGGCTACGATTATTAATTATCAAATAGCGAAGAACAATTTTGTTATCTTGAAGATTTATAACACTTTAGGTGAAGAGGTAGCAACGCTGGTAAAAGAAGAAAAACCAGCCGGAAAATATGAAGTAGTGTTTGATGGAAGCAATCTGCCGAGTGGTGTTTATATATACACAATGACCACAGAAAATTATTCTTCGGCAAAAAAGCTGATTTTGTTGAAATAAAAACTGCTAATGAATAACGGGGTTTGGAAGTAAAATAGCCGATTCCTTCAGCTGAACACGGCGAAGAGGCCCGGATCCTTTAAAAGGAATTGTGAGGAAATTTTTGCAATAATTCCGACATCCAATAATTTGGACTGTAAACTAAAAATTAAAAGATCACACAGCTTGTTGATATAATTTTACAGATCATAGTCCAAATCAATCTGAGCACCGTCTTTGGTAGCGCTATATCGGCCCGTGCCTTGTATACCTTTTAATTCTCCCATTCCTGAACCTGAAATTATATTTAGAACTGAACTTGCTGCTCCATTTTCGAATGTTCCCCGATCTTCGAGCGCAAAACTGCCTTTGCTGCCATGAATTGTTCCAACAAATCTGATTAAACCAACGTAAACGGCAGACGATTTATGCTGGTCTTTCTCGTCGAAATTCTTATAATACATCAGGTATTCCACAAACGCCTTACCATCGAGCTCTCCTTTCATTTGGTATTCGACCGCCGCTTTCGTCATTTTCATTTCCGGAGATATTTGTTCGTATGGATTCTCTTCCCATTTTTTTACAGTATATGTACCTTTGGCTCGCATAAGAAAACTCCTTTTTGATTTTTAACCTACTCACTCTAATCTACTAACTGCAGTCTGAAATATAAAATACCTAGAAAAAAAGGGTGATCGAGGCTTACCTGATGTTCATTTTGATAGAATCAATTTGTTTGAGTCAATGAAATCATTTTTTAGTTTTCCCATGAGTGTCATAGCTTGGTATGCAATATCAGAATTCGATAAAATGTATTCGATCATCAAAGTAGCTGACAGCTCAGGGGTGAATTCAACAAGTCCTTTAATTCTAAAGACGGATCCAAGTTTATAATCAAAATCTTTTTGGGGAGAAACTGCATAAACTTTATCATTGAAGTATTTATCTACTTAGTATGTCAGGCTGACCAGTTCATCAAAATTAAAATTGGTAAATGCTATACCAAGGCTAATTCCATACCTGGGGTAATGATAAAAGAATTTTTCATAATCATTCTTAGTTTCATTAAGCAGCGTGATATTTGTTAAAGCATTCTGAAGTTTTTTTATCCGATTATTTATTTCTTCTTTTTCGACCCAGACAAATGAAAGCTGGGCTGGATTCTCCCCCACAGTATATTCACCCGCCTTGATCTTTTCGTAATTGGTTATCCTCTCAGCTATGTTAAACAGACTCACTTCCTTTAGAGTAATTTTCCTTTCCAGCGATCCCTTTTCATCCCCGAAGATAATCCTTGCAGAATAGACCTTATCCGAATCTCTGGCTATGTAAGCTAACTGGAAGTTGACGTCAGTCGAAAATAGCCCATAATAATTTCTCTCACTCAATTCAATGAAGGGGCCTATTTGGGGACAAAGGATAATAACTTCAACACTGTCCTGTGCTTTAACAGAATAATGAAGGATTAAGATAAATAATACTGCTAAAAGGAAGGCTTGCTTTTTCATTTGTTATCCTCTTTGGGTTCATTCCCAGAATCTCACTATTAATAATCTAATAGTTATTCTGGATGCAGGATAATTAGATTTGTATTAACAATTGTCATAGAATTGTAAAAAATATTCCTGAATCCCATGGGTTTTTCACATGGAGGGTAAAGATATCCTTCCCTTAATACCAGCGATTGGTCAAAGATCACTACCTCATTTATTTTCCAGGGAGATCCAATACATTCTGTTTAAAAGAGGAGGAAATGTTTTGGGCAGTGGAATCCAGTTCAGATTCCTTTGCTGTTGATAGAATTGAAGTAAGGTATTCATAATTGTTCGGACCTTCACAGTGGGAAGGTGCAAGAAATATGGTTGATATTACATAACCGAGATTTTCACCTTCACTCGTGCGGTTCTGAAACATCATTATGTTAATCTTAAAATCTTCATTATTGTTAAGTAATTCAACATCATTCAGTTTCAGCAATTTTCCTTTGACGAAGTTTGTAAATCGTGTTTTGACTTCATCCGGTGTTTTTTGATTTGTCGTTACTTCCACCAGCACTCCCGCTTTTTTCGTCTGAGCTGTACCTAATTGTGAGGGAATTATAAGGAGTACTAACAGCAGGCAAAGTTTGATTTCGATTTTCATATTTTCTGCCTTATAAAATATTTACTTTATTACTTAGAGATTGCTTCGCTCGAAGACTCGCTTGCAAAGACGCTCAATGACTCTAACTTATGATTTTAGCTGCAGTTCAGGTGTGACTAAGAATAGAAACAAAATGGGGAGATTGCTCTCCCCATTTTGTTAGTGCCCCTATTTTGTCAGGATCATTTTTCTTGTTTGGGCATGATTGCCTGCTCTTAATGAGTAGATGTATACTCCGCTAACAAGTTTTGTAGCATTGAATGTTGCTGTGTAATTCCCGGGTGCACGTTTTTCATTGACCAGAGAAGCTACTTCGTTTCCCAGTATATCGTAGATTTTCAGCGTCACAAAACTTTCTTCGGGGATGGAATATTGTATCGTTGTTGTGGGATTGAAAGGGTTCGGGTAATTCTGCTCCAACCCGTATTCATTAAGAGAATTTAATACATCATTTCCTTTAACAAACGATTGATTCAGAATGTTTATATAACCGCCGGCAACAGGGTTCATAACCAGATTATCGTAAATAATTCTGTCGCCATCCAGTTTATCCCAGATAGTAATTTTAATTGAATCTCCTGAACTTCCCCCATCAAATGCGGTGATAAGAAAACCATAGCGGCCTTTGCCTGTATTTTTTCCTTCACCCCTTATTGTGATAACATTGTCTTCTGCTAAAAGACATTCAAGAGAATTTCCGGTAAGGTTTATTCCGCCGGCTGGAAATTTAATTTTAACTACACCCTGTGCAGAGTTCGGATGATTTATGTTATGTATGTTCATATTAAAGTTAAGGATTCCGGTTATTTCCGGATCGGGAAGAAACGCCCCCGGCTGCGAGTTGATCCAACCGTTTGATTCAATTTTGTTCGGAGTTAAACGGTTCCCGACGTTAATAACTCTTCCGATTTCCTTCGGGTGAACGAAATTATTCTGTGCAGTAATATATCCGGCGCAGGCTTCAAACTCGGTTACTCCCGTAAGTATTTCAGGATCTGAATAAGGTATACCGGTGTAATCCAGTATCGCAAGTACAAACTCGCTTGCGGTTATTGAGTAAACGGCAGAAGGATTAAGCGGCTGACCATTAACTGTTGCAGAAACAACTCTTTCTCCTGAGGGTTTACCGGCATCGTATTTATACTCGATTCCGGATACCTGAATGAAATATTCATCATTCTTCTCGATCTCACTTAATCCGAACTCCAGTCCCATCCATAAAGCCTCACCGGTCATTTTGAATGTTGCCAGTTGATAGCCCAGGGTGTTGACAGTATTAAAGCCATATCCATTTATTCTGAAGATATCAGAAAGCGTAAAGGTTCCCGGCCATAAGGGAAGGGCAGTGGACCCGCCGGCATGAATTGCTATATCGGTTCCGGTCATTGATCTGAAGGCATCTGTTACCAGGTTGCCGATCGGAGTATCATGGGCTCCAAGGGAAGTTAAATTAACAGCCTCCTCTTTACAAAATGCATCAGCATAACCGAACGGCTGTGTGTAGAATGGTATACCATAGTATGACTCAATGTCGGCGATCATTGAACTGACCATCGCTTTGACTGACGGTTCTTCGGGAATGTTTTCATCGAGCGGGATTAAGGAATAATCGAGCAGATCAACATTTCCCCCGGCATCAACGGTCAGGAGCATTTTGCCGACATACAGATAGTTTGATCCTGCCTGGGCAATCCATGTTGTTCCGCCCAGAGGATTGGGAACGGCAATTGGTGTACTGTACTTGTAATGGTCGTGACCCCCTATAATAGCGTCAATCCCCGGAACCATAGAAGCAACAGCCATATCAAACTCTACTCCTAAATGGGAAAGGAGAATTACAACATCACAGTTCTCAACATTGCGAAGGATATAAGCCGTGGTTCCTGCTATCGTCATAATCTGCTCGATATCATCTTCAATTAGAACCGGAGAAGGCTGTGAAAGTATATTGGTTGCAGGAGTTATGAGTCCGAAGATACCAACCTTTACGGAACCAATATCTTTAGTAGTATAATCGTATATGTATTGATCAAGATCGGGGACCGCAGAGGCATCTATGTTTGCTCCGAGCAGGGGAAATGCATCTGATGGCGACGGAAAGACATTCTGTAATGATCCAAGCAGTGCGGCTGGAGTCAGGTCAAATTCATGGTTACCGACTGCCATAGCATCAAACCCGATCATACTCATCCAGGTTAATTCCGGTACCTGGAAGTAACTGTTGAAAAAAAGATCGCCGATTGAAATATCTCCGGCATGGAGCAAAAGCAGATTAGGATCAATACTTCTTTCATAACCGATCAAGGAAGCTGCTCGCGCTATTCCTCCCAGCGTTCCCTCAAGGTTTTGATCGCGTGGACCAATGGCAGCCAGGGTTGAATGTGAATCGTTTACATGCAGTATTGTAATCGTATCGGTTTGAGCAAATGCATTTAATGCAATGAGAGTAAAAGTTAGAATAATGTAGTAACGAATTCTTAACATTGAACACCTCTTAATTTTTGTTGATGATTTCTATTCCTTTGTCGGAAACCTAAGGCTTTCGCGCGCTGCATTTGTCAAAAAAATGTCAAAACTTTGTAAGAATCTCTCCTTTGATTACAGAAATAATTCCCTGCGTCTCATTATGAGGAAAATTTTTAAGCATCAGACTGTTGCAAGTTTGAAAGTATATATCTAATTTTCTGTATCCCTTTATGTAAGGGATACAATATAAAGCCCTAAATTAGCCTAAAAAGAGGATTATGGAACTTATTACGAAACTGCAGCAGATAGGACTTACCAAAAGGGAAGCGGAAGTATACATCGCCTTACTACAGAGGAAGGAATTCACTGCTCCCGAGCTTACAAAAATGACCACAATTACCAGGACGAAGATATATGAGATACTGCAGAACCTTGTGCACAAGGGTATTATTACGGAGAGCAGCAGGAATGGAAATAAGATGTACCGAAGCATAGATCCTAAAATTGCTTTGCAGAATATCATAACTAACTATGAGCAGACGGTTGAACAAAAGAAAATAGAATTTGAAGAGAGGCAGAAGATAGATATTGAAATGAAGAGGCACGCTGCCGGCCTGCTAGAAAAGGAATTGGTTTCCTTGCATGAAGACATTGCCGATAACCTGGAACCGTTCGATTATATTGAGATGCTGACTGATATAAGGCAGATAGGAGAGAGGTGGGTTGCCATTCAGCAAAGCACCAAAAAAGAACTGCTTGTATTTACCAAACCCCCTTATACTACCCCTGCGCTTGAGGATAATATTGAACAGGAAAAGGAGTTATTCCGGAAACAAAATATTGTCGTAAAAGGACTTTATGAATACGGAGGACTAACACAGGAACAGCTTGAAAGCCTGGTTAGATCTGTTGAGATTTACCGGGAAATCGGTGAAGAAGCCAGGCTGATAGAAAAACTTCCGATGAAACTTGTAATCAGTGATGAAGCACTTGTAATGTTTGCCCTGAATGACAGAATTTCTTTAAAGCCGAACATAACGAGCATGTACGTCGATCATCCTAATTATGCTGCTGCATTAAAGAAAATGTTTGAAAGCTACTGGGCGGACGGTATTAGTGTGGAAACATTCAAAGAAACAATAAATAAATAAATCATTCTATACACACAATCTAAATTAAAGGATATATATGGTGTACAAATTACTACGATCTGCGGCCTTTTTACTGGCTTATATGATTTTAGGTTTAAGTACCGCTGATGCACAGTGGTACTGGCAGAACCCCCTGCCGCAGGGAAATACGCTTAACAGTGTTTCTTTCTCTGATGCCGATAACGGTGTGGCTGTCGGTGATAATGGAGCAATTATCAGAACATCTGACGGCGGTGCGAACTGGGTTAGCCAGCTGTCAGGCTTGATAATTAATCTTAACGGTGTTTCCTTTGTCAATGGGACAACGGGTACAGCCGTCGGACAGAATGGTAAAATCGTTAGAACAACAGATGGCGGAACAACCTGGTTCCTTCAGGAATCAGGAACAACCTTTCAGTTTCATGGTGTTTCATTCTCAGATGCAGATCATGGAACAGCCGTTGCTAACAATGGTCTTGTGCTCAGAACAACCGACGGCGGTGCTAACTGGATACCTCAGACCAGCGGTACAACTGATGATCTCTGGGGAGTTGATTTTACGGATACTAATAACGGTACAATTGTCGGTAGTAATGGTACTATTTTAAGAACCACTAACGGCGGTGATACCTGGACACCTCAGACCAGCGGCGTAACGAGCCTTCTTCATGACGTTTGTTTTATTGATATTAACACAGGGACTGCGGCAGGTCAGGAAGGTGTTATACTGAGAACCACTGACGGCGGCGCCACGTGGACTCCACAGAACAGCGGATTGAATCCATGGGATTATGTTTATTCTATTTCTTTCTCTGATGCAGACCATGGAGCAGCAGTAGTTTCCGGCGCAGTAATTATAACTACGACCGATGGCGGTGCAAACTGGACACCTTACAGTATCGGTACCTGGAATGATCTTAATTTTGTTTCGATGACCTCAGCAAACAGCGCTGTAGCTGTTGGATTCAGCGGGATGATCTATAGAACTACGAACAGCGGGATATCCTGGGAGAATGAGCTTCAGGGAGTATCAGACCAGGCGATAACTTCAATTGCTTTTGCAGATGACCTGCACGGAATCGCCGTAGGCACAGGCGGTGTAGTGTTGACTACAACCAACGGTGGACTTAACTGGGTAAGTCAGCCAAGCGGTGTATCCGATGAACTTTACGGGATCTCTTATAAAGAGATAAATACTGCTGTTGCTGTGGGTATGTCAGGAATAATCATAAGAACCACAGACGGCGGATTAACCTGGAATAACCAGGTTAGCGGTACTACCGAAAATCTTAATAGTGTTTCTTTCGGTGATGCAAGTAATGGAAATGCAGTTGGTCAATCAGGTGTTATCTTAAGAACTACTGATGGTGGTGCTTCATGGACTCCCCAGAACAGCGGAACCGGGGTGGCACTCTGGGGCGTCGCCTTTTCAGATGCAGACCATGGTACTGCAGTTGGAAATACAGGGACTATTCTCAGAACTACCGACGGTGGAACTACGTGGGGACCGCAGACATCCGGAACCAACGGTTCACTTTACGGCGTTACCTTTATTGATGCAAATACAGGGTTTGCGGTTGGTTCAACTCCTTATCCTACAGTCGTCGGATTGGTACTCAAAACTACCGACGGTGGTGCAAGCTGGGTTCAGCAGAACAGCAACACGATTATGTTTCTTAACAGCGTTTCGTTCTCAGATGCCAACAATGGTGTTACAGGAGGACTGAACGGTGTAATTATGCATACCACAGACGGTGGTGCTAACTGGGAGCCCGATGAAAGCAATACAGGTGCAATGGTTAGAGGGATGTACCTTACCGATGCAATTACTGGTTATGCTGTTGGCGAAAGTGGAATGATCCTGAAAATGGGAGATACTGTCCCGGTTGAAATGGTATCATTTACAGGAATGGTTAGTGGAACAGGTGTTCTGCTGAAGTGGAGCACTGCAACGGAAACGAACAACAGCGGTTTCAGCGTTGAGCGTTTATCCAATGGACACTGGCAGTCGCTGGGTTTTGTAGGCGGCGCAGGCAGTACCACTTCACCGAGGTCATACTCCTTTACCGATACCAAACCTTCAGCCGGTAAGAATTATTACCGTCTGAAACAGGTCGACTTCAACGGAACCTCGGAATACAGCAACATCGTAGAGGTTGATAATAATGCTTCCCCTTCGGGATATACTTTATCGCAGAATTTCCCGAATCCTTTTAACCCGGCAACAACTATTAATTTTGCATTGCCGTATGATAGTCACGTTAAAGTCACTATTTACAATGCCCTGGGTGAATCGATTGAAGTTCTGCTGAACGGGGTGAAGACTGCGGGATCGCATTCACTAAAATGGAATGCACTGAATTATCCGTCAGGACTCTATTTCTATAAAATTGAATCTGCTTCAGTTGATGGATCACATAATTTTTCATCTGTGAAAAAAATGATCTTAATGAAATAACATTGAATCAGATTTGGAAATGAAAAAAAGCTGTCCCAAAAAGGACAGCTTTTTTTTTAATCAGCTTTTATTTCTAAAATGCATACGACAGAGAAAGATTTCCGTAGAACGCTGCTTTGTAGGGAGCGGGGATTATGTAGCCGTCACCATGTCCTCCGTCTTTAGGCAGAGCAAGACCTTCTAGATTTGGACCTGTGAACAGGAATGGCCCTTACAAATTGCCCGGTCACACCCCGAACTCTACCCTGCTAATGCCCGAACCATACAGATCACTCTCCAGTCCCCTTAGGATTGTCCCGCCCAAACCATAAGGGGGAATGGCAACGAATTCAACTATTAAAACCATTGCGTAACTCTGCTTCATTATGAGAATTTGGCAATAATCCCTTTAAAATTTCCACTGCTTACCCATAAAAAACCTTTTCAATCGTCGTGCTAACCACGTTTCAAATGAATTTCACATACGCTCCACATACGCTTGACTTACTGGGAAACCAAATATTATTGGCCTCCCACCATTTTTTTGCTGCGGGATCACTATTTTTGATAATATTTTATTCAGAAATTTTAATTATGATCAAATCCTTACTAATCTTCCTTCTCATCGTACACATTGTACCGGCGCAGAACATTGAATTTGTAGATCCTTTCATTGGCACATTGAACGGGGGCAATACCTTCCCGGGTGCGCTCGTTCCCTGGGGAATGGTCTCAGTTAGTCCGCATAACAGCATCGGTTCGCCCTCAGGCTACCGTTCCGGTGAAGAATTCTTTTACGGTGCGGGGCATACTCATCTAAGCGGCACAGGTTGTGCAGATCTCGGAAGCATCATAGTTACTGTTACTACAGGCACTGTTACGACTGAACCTGATCAATACAGACAACATTATTCTGAAGAAAAAGCAGTACCCGGTATTTATTCCGTTCATCTTGATTCGTCCGGGGTAACCATGGAATGTTCAGCATCTATTCATTGCGGCATTATAAAAATCAGATCTGACAGGGATCAGAAGGTTAACCTGCTGCTGGATGCAGGAAGCAGTCTCGCTATTATGGGTGGAGGAGAGGTAAGCATAACCTCTCTTACTGAATCAGAGGGATTTAATATCAGCGGAGGTTTCTGTGGAGAAGATAACAGGCAGAAAATCTATTTCTATTCGGTGACTGATAAACCCGCTCTTACACAGGGAACCTGGATAAATGGAAATATTACCAGTGATTCTCGAGCTGCTGCCATTGACTCATCCCTGGGTATATGGCGGACATATCGTCTCAGGAAAGGGGAAAAACTCCTTCTGAAAACCGGAATCTCATACGTCAGTACTTCAAATGCAAAGCTAAATCTTGAGTCCGAAATCAAGAAGAAAAATTTCGATGAAATCCGGCATGAAGCTGAGGCATCCTGGGATACTGTACTATCAAAAATCCAAATAGAGGATCCTAACGACAGCAATAAAACGATATTTTATACAGCATTATATCATGCTCTGATTCATCCCGGCATAATTAGCGATGTGAACGGGGATTACCCGATGATGGGAAGAAAAGGGATAGGTAATTATAAGAACAGGAACCGCTATTCAGTATTTTCATTATGGGATACATACAGAACGCTTCACCCTTTCCTGACACTTGTTTACCCGGAAAGGGAATCTGAAATTGTAAAGACCATGATCGATATGGCCGAAGAGAATGGGTATTTTCCTAAATGGGAGCTCGCAGGGAATGAAACTTATATGATGGTGGGTGCACCGGCGGATATTGTAATAGCTGATACTTATATAAAGGGAGTTAGGGATTTCGATGCAGATTCTGCTCTTTCTTATATGGTAAAACCCGCACTATTAGATAAAGAAGAAAAAGCTCCTCCTGTCAGAGCCGGCTATCACGAACTTCTTCAATACGGTTATATCCCGTTTGAACAGAACTGGAATGAGGATTGGTGGGTATGGGGACCGGTCTCAACAACACTCGAATATTGTTTCTCTGATTATTCGATTGCAAAACTTTCTGAATCCCTTCAAAAGCCTGAATATTCTGAATTATTCAGTGAAAGATCATCTTTTTACAAAAATCTATTTGACGACAGCACTCAATTTTTTCGTCCAAGGTCAAAAAACGGAAACTTCATTACCCCGTTTGATTCGACGGGTACAGAGGGTTCCGGCGATTGGACAGGGTCGGGCGGACCGGGGTACGTTGAGGGAAATGCCCGGGATTATTCATTTTACGTGCCTTTCGATGTTGAAGGGATGATTAAACTTTATGGGGGAACGACGGAGTTCTACAATAAACTAAACTATTATTTTGATAATAATTTCTTCAGTCTGAACAATGAACCTGAAATGTTCTACCCGTATCTTTTCACTTTCATTCCGGGAAAAGAATCGCGAACAGGGGATATTCTATCATATATAATTAAGAAAAGTTTCAACACAGGATCCGGCGGTCTCCCCGGAAATGATGACTGCGGTGCGATTTCAGCTTGGTATCTTTTTTCCGTTCTGGGTTTTTACCCTGTGTGTCCCGCTTCCGATGAATATCGTACGGGCGTCCCACTTTTCCGGAAATGCGAAATCCATCTATCTGATAAATATTATAATGGTAAAAAGATTATAATTGAAAAACTTATAGATCCGGAGCGTAAGGGATCCTTTTATTTAAATGATAAGAAAGTTCAGGGTTCGGAAATCAGTCATATCTCCCTGGTAAATTCAGGGGCGTGGCTCATATTCTACCAGCCATAAATTATTTTTATCTCCTTGCCGAAGATAAGCTTGACATAAATATTTTAAAACCTTACATTCTGTGCAAACGTTTGCGCTAATTTTGTAATTTTAGATGGCTGTAACATTAAACGATATTGCAAATAAGGCAGGTGTTTCTGTTTCAACGGTTTCACGCGTTCTGAATAACAAGACAAAGAAGTACAGAATAAGTGAAGAAACAGAAAATCTGATTCTAAAGGCAGCCAAAAGACTAAATTACAGACCCAACCAATTAGCCAGGGGATTAAGACTCAAAAAAACACACACAATCGGACTTATAGTTCCCGACATTTCAAATCCTTTTTTTGCACACGTTACAAGAATAATCCAGACACATGCTTACCAGGCAGGCTATAGTTTAATAGTCTGTAATACTGATGAGGATATCGAAACAGAGCTCGAACAAGTTGAACTGCTCCTAAGCAAAGGAGTGGATGGATTTATTGTGATGCCAGTGGGAACCACTTTCTCACACATCAAAAAATTGATGGATGATTCTATCCCTCTTGTGCTTCTGGACAGGAGTTTTGATGACCTGGATACCAGCTCTGTAGTAGTTGATAACTATACAGGAGCCTACAAAGCTACTGAATACCTGATATCGATGGGACACAGTAAAATAGCGGTTATACAGGGTCTTCCCGATACTTATACTAATAATGCACGTGTAAAAGGTTACCTTGATGCGTTAAAGGACGGGGGCATTGAAGTTAACAGAAACTATATAGTAGGAAAAGATTTCAGAAAGGAAAACGGTTATATTGAAACCAAATTCCTTCTGGGACTTGAACAGCCTCCGACGGCAATTTTTACTACAAGTGATCTAATCACGCTAGGTGCTCTTGAGGCAGTATCTGAAGAAAAGTTAATTATCCCTGAGGATATTTCACTTGTTTCATTTGATGATGTTGATTTTGCTCCATTTCTTTTTGCTCCATTGACGGCAGTAAGACAGCCTAAAGAGATTATGGGAGAGGTTGCCGTCAAGCTTCTTATCGATGGTCTGAGATCAAAAGGTCAAATAGATCATCGAAAAATAGTCCTGAAATCGGAATTAGTTGTCCGCGGTTCTGTAAAGAAAATAGCCAATACAGTCAACACTGCAGCAGTCAGCTGATTCTGTGAGGAGAGAGTTCTAAGTAATATTCCATAGGTTTTAGAAAGTCTACTTTAAGTATAACTTTCAGGAATTTGCGCAAACGTTTGCACTAAAAGGAAATTTTATTGTTTTCACCCGGGAATGGGAGTCACCAGCAGGAACTGCATCCTGCTCAACCTTAATAATTAAGAGGATTAAGTGAAAAAATATATAATTATTGCTGTACTGATTTCTCTATTCGCAGTGAACTGCGGTGGAGATAGAAACGAACCCTCTGCCGACGGCAAGGTTGAAATCTTGTTCTGGCATAGTTTTGTTTCATCTACTGTGCCGGCACTAAATGAACTTATAGCCAAATTCGAAAAAGAAAACCCGGGAATTACAATCAAAGCACAATATATTCCCACAGGGGATGCACTCATTCAGAAATTAATTACGGCCATTCAAAGCAAGACGGCGCCTGATATTTCATGGCTCCACTCTGATTTTATGGAAAACCTGGTAGATGCAGATGCTATATATAAAATGGACGAATTCATAAATGGTGATGATGGTATAACGAAAGAAGATCTGGATGATATTTACCCTGCGCTTCGTCAATCTGCTTCCTGGAGAGGTACGATGTACAGCATGCCTATGGAGGCCACGAACCTTGCTCTTCTCTATAATAAAGATATGTTGAAGGCTGCGGGCCTCGATCCTGAACATCCTCCTACAACCTGGGATGAACTCCGCGAATATTCAAAGAAATTGACAATTGATAAAAATAATGACGGTACTTTTGAACAAGTGGGATTCTTTGTTCCGGTTTACCCGGCAGCGGGACCACAGGGACCCTGGATGGTCTGGCAGTTCATGCCTTATCTATGGCAGGCCGGAGGTAATCTGGTTGATTCGGCACAGACACATGTAATGTATAATGAGGAGCCTGGAGTAGAAGCTCTTACTCTCTGGAAGCAGATGTACCTCGAACAGAAATTAAGTTCATTCACAACTGATTTTGATGTTGCCTTTACTTCTAAAAGACTTGCAATGGCGATGGACGGTCCCTGGAATCTCCCCAGATATAAAGACCTCCTTAAAAACCTGAACTGGGCATTCGCTCCTCTCCCTGCAGGTCCGAAAAAGCAGGCGACAGTAGTCGGAGGCGAATACCTTGCAATATTTAAACAAAGCAAGCATCCTAAGGAAGCCTGGAAATTTCTTAAGTGGATGATCAAACCGGAAGTTCAGGCATTCTGGGCAATGAAATCAGGATATCTGCCGATTCGTCATGCTGTTCATGATGTTCCGAAATTTCAGAAATATCTTACAGAGAATCCTAATTTCAAAGTATTTGTTGATCAGATGGATGTTGGACAGGCACAACGTCCTATCGATTATGGAGCACTCGAAGTAACTCAGAACGTTGCCCAGGCAATTGAAAGAGCCACCCTGGGAAATGTTGATGTTAAAAAAGCCCTGGATGAAGCGGCAGCAAAATCAAATAAAGCAATAAAACAAAAGTAGGCGAAATTGTTTAATACGACTCCCGAAATACAGGATGCGAGAATACTGGAAACAGCAGCTGCCGTAAAACAGTCCTCTCCTAAGAAAAAGAAGAACAAAAAAGGAGATCTTTTTTCATCACTCCTTTTTCTTTCACCTACTCTTGTAATATTCACCGCGTTTATACTTTTTCCTGTTTTCTTCTCTTTCTATCTGAGTTTCCAGAAATGGAATATGTTCAGCGGGCAATCTACTTTTGTCGGACTTGATAATTATATCCGGATGTTTCAAAGCGCTGAATTCTGGAACGTCTTAAAGAATACTGCATATTATACGCTGGGAACTATACCTCTGAATATGGGTTTCTCTCTTCTTGTGGCTTATATCCTTCATAAAAAAATATTCGGAAAGAAACTTCTGCGAACCTTGTTTTTTGCTCCTGTTATAATTTCCCCGGTAGCTGCGGCTGTAATCTGGCGCTGGCTATATGATCCGAACTTTGGACTGGTAAATTATTTTATCGGATTATTCGGTTTTGATCCTGTTAACTGGCTGAACGATCCTACGGCAGCAATGTTTGCTCTGATAGTTATGGGTGTATGGAAGACTTTCGGTATAAACATGGTACTGTTTGCTGCGGGTCTGCAGGCAATTCCTGATCAATATTATGAAGCTGCAGAAATCGACGGGGCAGGACAATGGTCGAAATTTAAGAACATTACTATTCCTCTGCTTGCACCTACAACATTCTTCATAATGGTAATGTCTATGATCAGTTCTTTCCAGGTATTCGACATAGTGTACGTTTTAACCTCGGGCGGACCTCTTGGCGCCACGAAGGTAATGGTGTTCTACGTTTACGAACATGCGTTCAAATTCTTTGAGATGGGTTATGCATCAGCAGCTGCATACGTATTATTTGCGATACTGTTTGTTCTTACTCTGGCCCAGGTTAAGTACATGAAAAACAAAGTTTATGTCTACGGTGGCTAATGTCAAAAAAATCTACTATTGTAAAAAACATTTCTGAACATCTATTTATTTACATTCTGGCTTTCTTCACTGCGGCTCCATTTATATGGATGATTCTCACCTCAGTGAAGGATATGAGCGAAATATACGTCTACCCGCCGAAGTGGTTTCCCACTATTTTCCATTTTGACAACTATATAAAAGTATTCGAAGCAGCACCCTTCGGGCGGTATTACCTTAACAGCATCGGGGTGGCTTTACTGGTTACTCTTGGTCAGCTTATTACCTGCTCAATGGCAGCATATGCATTTGCACGCCTGAGATTCTGGGGAAGAAATGTACTATTCTTTATTTTCCTCGGCACTATGATGATTCCATATAACGTTACGATGATTCCCAGTTTTATGGTGCTCTACTGGCTGGGCTGGGTAGATTCATACCAGGCTTTAATTGTTCCGGGTCTTGCATCAGCATTCGGAGTTTTTCTTCTCAGGCAATTTTTTATGACAATACCGAAGGAACTGGAAGAGGCTGCAGTTATTGACGGTGCAAGCAAACTTACTATTCTCAGAAAAATAATTGTCCCGCTTTCCAAGCCTGCCCTCGCAACGCTGGCAATATTTACATTTATGGGGGTATTTAATGACTTTATCTGGGCTCTTATTGTAATAAATTCGGAGAACATGAGAACGGTACAGCTTGGACTGGCCATTTTCAGAGACCGGTATTTAACTCAGTGGGATCTTCTGATGGCAGGCTCTGTAACAGCGGTGATGCCAATTTTGATTGTATTTTTCTTTGCACAAAAATATTTTATTAAGGGGATAACTTTGAGCGGGCTTAAAGAATAAAATGAAATTAATATTTATACTGACAGGCTTGTTAACTTTCTCCGTCCATTCTTTTGCGCAGGATTCCCCCGCAGTAAGTAAAGGCGATCTCCAGTTTTACATAGACTATGCTGCTTTTATGGGGAAAGAAAACAAAACCTACACAGAATTTTACCTGATGCTTTTTTCAGACCAGCTAATTAATGAAACGAACGTTTCCGATACAGTTAAAGAATTTCTGATTAAATCGACTGTCAGCGACCCTTCAAAGGGAACAATTATTCATGATAAACAATGGTTTACGAACGCTCTCCTTCCCCGGGATTCATCGAATCCGAACAACTCTGTGGTTTATGATCAATGGGCGGAACTCCTGAGTCCCGGGATTTATAATATCAATGTTGCCATTGAGGTCAAAAGTTCTCAAAAGAAGGGTGAAGTAGAATTCAGAATTGATATTCCGGAATTTGACAGCAGTGCTTACTCTATCAGCCAGGTAGAATTTGTATCAGAAATTCAGAACAAAACAGATGATACACCATTTATAAAAGGAAATAAAAAAGTCATTCCGGATCCGTGGAGGAGATACGGAGCCCTGAATTCCAGACTCTCATTTTTTTATGAATTATATAATATATCGGATGGGCATAACCTCATTGGTGAATACATTATCACTAACGGGGCAGGGAAGACAGTTAAAAAATTAACCGACATCAGGTTTGATAATCATCGGGATAATATAAGTATTGTTCATGGTATCAATATTTCCCGGCTTCCTACAGGTACATATGATTTAAATATTGTAATCGATGATTCTGCCGGTAATAGATCTCTTTCCCAGTCCCGGACATTTGAAGTTATACAATTAGATTCCATTGCACAAAAAACCGGACTTACAGAGGAGGAAGTAGAGATTGAAGGTGGTCTTATAAAATATATCGGAACCCCAAGTGAATATGATTTTTATGAAAACCTTGATAAGACTGGCAAAACAAGATATATAATCAATTTCTGGGCTGAGAATGACCCTACTCCGGGAACTCCTGAAAATGAATTCCTGCAGAAGGTGATGGAACGCTTTCGTTATGCCAACAAAAACTTCAAATGGTCAGGTATTCCAGGATGGAAGTCGGACCGCGGAAGGATAATAATAAAATACGGTATGCCTGACGATATTGAATATCATAGCACAGAAGCTGACACGAGGAACTACGAAATATGGACATATAATCAGGATAAGAAATTCTTTTTTGTTTTTGCTGATCCCCAGTCAAACGGAAATTACCATTTAATACATTCAACAAAAGAAGGCGAAGTCTCCGACCCCAACTGGAGAGACTACCTCAGATAATTTGAATTTTGAAATTAATTAATAGGGAAAGCAACCTTATGAAAAAATATCTGCAAGATTTTCCGCTGTTATTATTTATTACAATTACTTTATTGACTTTTTTGTTCTCTTCATGTTCAAAAGAAGATAACACGCTTGTCCCATATGTGGGCTCTTCGGGGATGTCGGACATTATCGTGGAGGACAGTTCATTCACTCCCAAAATAACCTGGTTAGGGGGATATGTTTCTGTTTTGGGAGTAAACAAAGGAACACATGCGGCTCTCGATACCAGCTTGCTATGGCTGATATACGCGCCTGATAACCAGATCCATTATCCAGTAAAATACGGAGTGCTTCCCTCCGGGTCACAGGATTTAACAGGGAAGTATGATGGGAGTTTTCTTGATACTTTGATTGAAGACAGTACCTATACGTTCTGGGTAATGAAGGCTGATGACTGGAATCTGATTTCCTCGATGCAGAATACAATAATTATTCTGGATTCTTCAGTTACTAATTATCAATCGGATGGAGATACTGTAAGATTTTCTCCTGAGGGACATGTTCAAAAAACTCAAAATCTGGATAATTATGTCAATATCTCAAATGTTGAAACACGGGGAAAACTGGGATCTGTTTTTATAGAACAACCCCGAACAAGCAACAATCCACTAATTTCCTGGGAAATTACACAAGTTCAGGATTCTCTCATATCAGCGATTGGAATTACTGAAGGCAGTCAATATAATGGTTCGGCCATAGCCTGGGAAGTGTACTCAGTAAGCGATAGTGCCGGCAGTACTTATTATGGTAAGAAGAATGTGATCGCCTCTCCTGTAATTGCCGGTCAAGAGCTGCCCGAAACATTTATCTTCACTCCCTACATAGAAGGCGGACTGAAAAGAAATACTTCTTATTACGTCTGGATAGCCAACCGGTATTGGGATGGAGAAGGAAGGACAAGGGTAGTTAATTACTATGCCTATGCCACTTTTGATACTAATTAAACTCAAATCAGGAGAAGATAATGGGATCAAAAATAAGTTTAATTATAATTGGTATTTTGATTGCAGGCCATAACCTGTTTGCAGGTGGTGCTGATCTGAATGTCATCCCGGGGGCAAAAACCCTGTCTCTTGATGGTCTTTATTTTGCAGGGGGAGACGGGCTCAATTCTATACTAGGAAATCCGGCCGGACTTATCAGGATTTCTGATAAATACCTTGAGTTATCTATCACTGATTTGATAGGACAGCAGAAGTTTGAAAGTACGGAAAGAGGATTACATAAATCTTATGAAGATGATCACTTCGCCCTCGGCGTTGGATTAGCTTGGTCATTTTCACCTGATTTTATTTTGGGGGCGTTATATAAGCGGGCAGTAAATTACAACGTTGACTGGCCTTTCCTTGCTTATCAATTTACGGATACTACTTCATCAATTTCTTCTCTTGATCTTTATAACAGGTTTAATGTTAATGCTGCCTCACTTTCTGGTGCTTTAAGGTTTGATCAGCTTACAATTGGGATTACAGTAAGCGCTTACCAGGTTAAGCAGGAAACGGCATTCCCCCTGGAAAATCATTCCTGGTATGACAGTTTGAGTATAGGACTCGCAGCTTACCAGTTTAATTACAATGAAGATGCCTGGACGTACGGATTTGATATTGGCCTTCTCTACGATGTTTCTCCCGATTTACAAATTGGTATAATGGCCAGAAGCGGTTATTCTGCTGATTTATCTGGCACTGCACAAAGCAGGTACTTTGCTGATCTGGATTCAGCGGCTTCAGAAACAGATCTATCTTCTAAATTTGAAATGCCCTGGGTACTCGGAGGAGGATTGGTGTACAGGCTGAGTGAGAATTTGACCATCAATGTTGACATGCAATACAGTATGTGGTCGGGTATACAAAAATCTATGAATTTTGACTTTAACAATTCTGTATGGCAGAATAATTTTCCTTTGAATGATTCCTTATCCGGTATCAGAGCCGATAAATTTACACTGGAATTTCAAAATACCATCGATGCGGGTTTCGGTTTAAACCTCAAACTATCTGAGATAGATTTAAGGATTGGGTATAGATTCAGCCAAAGTCCGAATTCCGAATCAACATATTCATATTTATTTCCATCTGTAGATCAGCACAGGATTTCTATTGGTTTGGGATATGTTGATGAAAATCTTTCCGCCGACCTTTCCGTAGCATATGCTTTTGGGACAGAAAAAGAGATAAATGGAACGATGAAGGGATTTGATGGGAAGTATAATTCGAATCTGGTTATCCCAGCTTTAACTATAAGATATTCGCTTTAATAAACAAAAGTTCTGAGACTCGTAATACATTATTTCACAATCACAAACCGGGAGGTTAAAATGAGAAAGTTCAAGTTACTATCTTTCTGTCTGCTCCTTTTCTTGGGAACAGCCTCTGTGCTGGCTCAGGAAACCCTGAGGAGCGAGCTTAATGTTCCTAAAGTAGACCCGACAGCAATTACTCTGGACGGTCAGATGAATGAGAGCGTATGGCAAAATGCTGCTCAGGTAAACCTTGTAACCAATTCGGGTTATAATATCTGGATTAATTACTACGATAGAGATGGGTTGTTAGAACCCGAATATGATGAATATTATGCAAGGTTGCTCTGGTCAAAAGATACCCTGTATGCATTCATTCATATGGATGAGGTTGTAAATGATTCATCAGGATTATGGTGGGATGGACCATGGATTGGCGATCAGCTGTTTGTCGGTTTATCCAACAGGTTCGGAGTTGACCTTGATGATGATTCTACAAACTATGATGGCAATGTTTATGCTGCACCGGATGGTCCTTATTATTATTTAATATTGGGAGACCAGGTAACATTAAATAACGGGGATCCAACATATATACCCCCTGAATACAGAGGCCCATGTCCTGAAGATACTCAAAGAGTATTCAATGCCTCTGATTATGTAAGAAAAGCAATCACCATAGATACAATTAACGGTGTATGGAACCTTGAGCTGGCTATATATCAGCCGCATGTTGAGGCACAGGCTAACATAGGATTCAACATCGGCGGCAGCCAGGGCTCCTGGCAGCATGACCCCTATGTACAACCCTATCCGGATGCCTATGCATATTACGCCTGGCAGCCGAATGTTCCTGATAGTCCGTTTGAAACACCTGCAGGATTACCGGATGGAGTATCAGATCCGGGAGCCGCAATACTAATAAATTCCGAAAGATGGGCTGTTCTTCATTTTGAGGATGGAACAGATAGAGTTGAATTGGATGTCCCTAAAGTAGACCCGACAGCAATTACTCTGGACGGTCAGATGAATGAGAGCGTATGGCAAAATGCTGCTCAGGTAAACCTTGTAACCAATTCGGGTTATAATATCTGGATTAATTACTACGATAGAGATGGGTTGTTAGAACCCGAATATGATGAATATTATGCAAGGTTGCTCTGGTCAAAAGATACCCTGTATGCATTCATTCATATGGATGAGGTTGTAAATGATTCATCAGGATTATGGTGGGATGGACCATGGATTGGCGATCAGCTGTTCGTCGGTTTATCCAACAGGTTCGGAGTTGACCTTGATGATGATTCTACAAACTATGATGGCAATGTTTATGCTGCACCGGATGGTCCTTATTATTATTTAATATTGGGAGACCAGGTAACATTAAATAACGGGGATCCAACATATATACCCCCTGAATACAGAGGCCCATGTCCCTGAAGATACTCAAAGAGTATTCAATGCCTCTGATTATGTAAGAAAAGCAATCACCATAGATACAATTAACGGTGTATGGAACCTTGAGCTGGCTATATATCAGCCGCATGTTGAGGCACAGGCTAACATAGGATTCAACATCGGCGGCAGCCAGGGCTCCTGGCAGCATGACCCCTATGTACAACCCTATCCGGATGCCTATGCATATTACGCCTGGCAGCCGAATGTTCCTGATAGTCCGTTTGAAACACCTGCAGGATTACCGGATGGAGTATCAGATCCGGGAGCCGCAATACTAATAAATTCCGAAAGATGGGCTGTTCTTAATTTTAGAAATGGTCCGGTGGGCATCAGGCAGGAAGATTCACCAAATGGTCCTCCTGCAGCTTATAACCTTGCTCAAAATTATCCAAATCCTTTTAACCCTACTACAACCATTAAATTTGATGTGCCTGAAAGAAGTAATGTGACGCTTCGTGTATATAATGTACTCGGTCAGCTTGTTACTACTCTGATCAACAATCAAAGCTTTTCTGTTGGTAGTTACTCTGTAGGATTCGATGCAAGCCGGCTTGCAAGCGGTATGTATATATACCAGCTAGAGGCAGGGAACGTACAGATATCCAAAAAAATGTTGTTAATTAAATAAATTCAAAGCGTGCGGCGGTGAAAATCGCCGCACTAACCTAATTCAGAAAATGTTATGAAAACTGCTATTCTTTACGGACCTCACGACTGGAAAATTGAAGATCGTCCCACACCAAGGATAAAACGCGACGAGGTTTTAATAAAAATTAGGGCATGCGGTGTCTGTCATTCAGAAATACATCAATGGGATAAGAAAATAAGTGGACTCGATTATCCAAGGCTAATCGGCCATGAGGTTGCCGGTGAAGTATTGGAGGCCAGTCCTCTCGTGAATCATCTAAAGGCAGGAGACCGCGTAGCAGCATGGACAGATGGAAAGGGATATGCTGAGGAAATCGCTGTAAACCAGGAGATGGTTTTTAAGATCAATGATGACATTGAATATGTCGAAGCAATGGCGGAACCAATTGCCTGTACTACAAACGGAGTAATCAGAGCAAATATCCAGATCAATGATACTATTGCTCTTGTGGGGACAGGTTTTATGGGACTAATCCTTCTCCAGGAATTGAAACTAAGGGGTGCAGCCAGAATTATAGCAATTGATCTCCGTGATGAAATGTTAGTACTTGCAAAACAGCTAGGTGTCGATGAAATAATTAACCCTGCTAAAGAAAATGCGGCTGATAAGGTCAGGAAAATGACCGATGGAAAGGGCGTAGATGTAAGTTTTGAAGTTGGCGGAGTACAGGCAACTTTAGACTTAGCCCCTCAGGTATGCAGAATGGAGGGGAAACTAGTCATTTTTGGTTATCATCCTGGTGAAAGAAAAATAAATGACCTTGGATATTGGAACTGGATGGCCTTCGATATAATCAATGCTCATTTCAGAGATCAACAGACAATATTAAACGGAACCAGGATCGGAATGGATTTGCTGAACAGTGGTAAAATCCGGATGGAAAAACTAATAACCCACAAGTTCGGGTTGGATGATATTGAAGCAGCGTTTAAAGCTGCTCTAACAAAACCTGAGGGTTTTGTAAAATCAGTGATCGTAATGAACTGAAATTACAATGTATACCGGTTAAATGAACAGAGGTAGGCTTATGAAATTAAATGGTACTTTTCTAAAAACAGCTTCAGTTTTATTTCTGATATTCTTTTTGCTAACGCTGACGCAGGATTCCTTTGCATCCTCCGGAGGAAAGATAACGGGAAAAGTAATAGAAGCAGGAACCAGTGATCCGATGCCGGGTGTAAATGTGCAGATTGTCGGACAGTCAATGGGTGCAGCCACAGATATTAACGGAGAATATTATATTCTGAATATACCACCCGGTACCTACCAGGTGAGAGCATCTATTATAGGCTACAAATCCATAACAAAGACAGGGGTCGAAGTTAGTACCAATCATACTACTGAAATAGACTTTGAAATGGAAGAAACGGTACTTGAACTGAATGAATCTGTTGTTGTGACTGCAGAAAGACCGCTTGTTGAAAAAGATCTTACATCGTCAAGACATTTTGTATCCGCAGAGGAAATTGCAGTCAGGCCAACGGCACAGTTTACCGAAATATTAAGTACGTTACCCGGTATAGACAGAAATGCAGCCGGCGAGCTTACAGTAAGGCGCGGATCATTAGACCAGGTTGCTTTCCTGATTGACGGTATGAGAGCTAGTAATCCTCTTAATTATCAGCCCTATACTAATATTAACCTCTCTTCAATTCAGGAACTTGAAATAATAACGGGTGCTTTTAATGCAGAATACGGCGAGGCGCAATCGGGTGTTTTTAATATAATTACTAAAGAAGGTTCACAGCATATTAGCGGATACGCAGAGATGAGATATATTCCTGCTCATCTGCCTCACTGGGGCACAGCTTTTTATGATTATTCATCGCCGAGATACTGGGAGAATTCACACGCACGCCACCTGCAGTGGTGGATCGATAATCCTGACCAATGGGTTGATCTTAATGGAACCCCCGGAAATGATCCTGCCAGTCAGTTTACTCCTGAACAGGCATATGCACATTATATGAAAACACATCAGCCTCTGAATGATTACACTAATGAAGCCGGCTACCAGACAGAAGTCTCTCTTGGAGGACCAACGCCGTTAAATGATTTATTCTTTTTTGTCACAGGAAAA
The DNA here is from genome assembly GCA_963764235.1 of uncultured Bacteroidota bacterium. GTDB lineage: Bacteria > Bacteroidota > Ignavibacteria > Ignavibacteriales > Ignavibacteriaceae > DATFVA01. The sequence goes on from CAVXRO010000007.1 coordinate 27,211, forward strand.
TATAGAAACGTTCCGCCTGTTACAGGAAACAGCTACAGGAGCCGAGGAACCTGGTTTGATGGGACGGCAAAGCTGACTTATCATCTTTCCCCCCAGATGAAATTTATGGCTTCCAGTTTTTATGGCGAGTCAAACACTAATGTGGGTATGGAGTATATGAATTCTGATTTTATTACCAGTTACGGACTTGCCAGTAAATATGCCTATTACGATTTTGCAGGGTATCCTGAAAATAGCAACAACGGGCAGACACTTCAGTTTACCCATGTTCTTGGACAAAGCACTTTCTATGTGCTTCAGTTAAGCAGGATCTTTGATTATACATCGCAGTCGACTTTCCCGGGCGATGCTGATGGCTGGGATACAGGTGTGCCGGAAAATGATATTCTCAGGGCTAAGGACTCACTGGGAAATGATATTCCTGGAGGAAATAGTGATCTTATCGGGCTTCATACTTCAGGATATTACTACAGGGGTCACGATAAAAATACTGATTATACTTTATCGGGAGATATGACTTCTCAGTTAAGTTCAAAAACTCAAATAAAAGCAGGAGGTGATTTTACTTATTATAATCTTAACAGATTCCAGGAGGCTAAAGCAAACAGAGCCATAGAGAACAGCACATATCATCCTTACGAAGGAAATGTTTATGCCCAGACTAAACTTGAGTTCGAAGGACTAGTGGTTAATGCCGGTTTGAGATTTGATTTTTACAATCCGAATGATAAAAAGTACCTGGATCCATTTGACCCTTTTGGAATAATTACAGCTCAGCAGAATGATACCACGGCAAATCCTCAGACAGAACCAACTTCAACTTTTAGTCAAATCTCGCCGAGACTCGGGATCTCTCACCCGATTAGTGAAAATACGGTATTACATTTTTCTTATGGTCACTTCTTCCAGAGGGCAAATTTTGGAGATTATGGAGAAGGTTCTGATGTCTCCGGTATTCTTAACACATACATTACTGATCCTCAAACCGGTTCTCCAACCGTATTTAACCTGGGAAACAGAGACTTAAGGCCTCGTAAAACAGTTGAATACGAACTTGGAATTGAACACAATCTTTCGGGTATAGTCTTCGATTTGACCGCTTACTACAAAGATATAACTCAGACGGTCAGAACCATTACTGTTTATATGTATAACGGCGCTCAATATAAAACATCGGGTAACGGTGACTATGGCGATTCAAAAGGAGTTGAGATTTCAATTAGGAAACCTTTGACGGGCTACTGGGGGGGGTACTTTAACTATACTTTTACCAGTGGTATCAACGGACGTTCAGGTGACCCGACCACAATTGTCCCTCCTGGTTCAGACATCCAGGTAAGTCAGACTGACCAAATAGGGGACGATATTGTCTATGATGAACCGAAGTTAAAATTCGGTCTTACATTTGCTACACCTTCAGATTTCGATTACCTGGGAGGTATATTTAAGGATATGCTGTTTACAATGGATTACCAGATATATTATCCGAATAAGAATCTCGCCAACGATGTTTTTTCTGAAGCAGGTGCCCAGTATGAAAGAAATGCAGATAAAAATGCAAAGATAAAGATCAGGAAAGAAGTTGATCTAGGAATTATTCGTCCTGCTTTTTTTGTTGAAATAGATAATGTATTCAATGATACCTGGACTAACCTGGATATCGTAAAATCAGCATCCCCCGAGGATAGGGAAACATTTATAAATTCGAGCTTTTCAGTTTATCCCTCAACGCAGCTTGATGGTGCACCTTTTCCTGACATGCTTATGTACAGAAATCTTCCAAGGCAGATTACTTTAGGTGTGTCCTTCAGTTATTGAAATTATTTTGAGAAGAGTATTTATTATGAAAAAACACAAATTAACGAATTTTTTAACTCTTTTGTTCCTTGTATTGTGTATAACTTTTACTGCAGAAGCGCAGCAGAATTCAACCACACATACAAGAGGTAAATTATGGGAAACTTTGTATAACTTTGGGTTTATAGGTGATCCGGGTGCCTGGGATTATACAGAAGTTACAGGTATTGGCTTTTTCCCCGGTTTCGGGGGATTTACATATCCCAGTAAGGAAAAAGAGGCGAACGGTTTTATTACTGATGCTAATTTTCATAATTTCAGATCGGGACCCTGGATAATTGCAAAGAATGCAACCACATTAATACCTCCGGGATTTACTCCTCAGCAAAAAAATTTTCTCCTTTACCATTCCTCCCTTGCAACTCTGACCGATGATTACGGAGTTGTTACAGGAGATATAATGCCTTTTAAGAAGACTAAAAATTTTTCCAATAAACCAAGTTTTAACCCCCAGCTTCCTGAAGAAATAAATTACGTTGAGTTTCCTACAGCAACCGGAATCACTGTAAAACAAAGGTCTATGGAGTGGAGCTATCCGGGGTATAATGATTTCATTATTTATGATTATGTTTTTAAGAACACAGGAGAACTGGCAATTCCTGCTGCCGGCCAGGTTATGCATTATGATCAGACGCTAAATGAAGTCTGGTTTGTTTTCCACAGTGGTATACAGGTGTCTACGAAAGGAGTTATAAACTTTCATTATAATTCTGATTTCCTTTCTTCAGCTGCTCCAGCCGGCGGTTTCGGCTGGCACCCTGGAAGCGGTTACACAGATTACTGGGTAGTCCAGAACGACCAGCCTGATGGTAAAGGGTTATTCTATTACAGCAGGGATTATAACGGCGGCAGAGAACCTGTACCGTGGGATCAATATGGTTTAAAGACAAATTGGCAGGATCAGTTGCGCAAAGTTCCCGGGATGCCCCCCCAACTGCAGGATCCGTCAGGCTTCGGGTTTACATTCCTTTACAGAACCCCGCCTTCCGGTGCGGATCCAAATGAAGCCGACCCTACCCACTTTAGTATTTATTCTGATGAGGCTGAGAGGTTTGAGGGAAAAACCGTCGACTTTGAAACCTTTGGACTTCGTTCCTTCAGCCTGTCACAGCTATATGATTTTATAAAAACTGATCACCGTGTACCAAATAATGGGAAACTCTATTGCTGGTATACCAGTTCATTCGGTCCTTATACCCTGGCTCCAGGTGATTCTGTTAGAATTATACTCGCAGAAGTAGGCGGAACCCTTGATCTGCATCAGGTTTATCAGGGAGACCCAGATCACTGGCTGAAGAACTTTACTGAAGATTATATGCATGATAGTCTTGCGGTAGATATGCAGCGAAATGTTGATGCGGTTCGCAATGCAGTTAAGTGGGGCATTGGAGCCAAAGTTGATGGAATAGATCTGGCTGCTGATGTGCCGGATCCTCCGCCTGCGCCCGACTGCCAGGCCATAAATGCTTCATACAGTGGAGATACAGCTATCATTGCTGTTAGATGGGATAAACTTGCGGAAGAAGCTCAGTATACAGATGGTTCAGGTCAGGTATTTTATGATGGTTCTACCGATTTAAGCGGGTATAGGATTTATCGCGGTGTGGATAAACGAGGCATATGGGATTTAATTGCAGATATTCCTAAAAACGAGTTCAGCAAATACTGGGATCCTGAAATTAATGAGTATAACTATAAAGATTATACTGTGATGTTCGGGTTTGAATATTATTATTATGTGGAAGCTTATAACTCAACTCCAAAGCAATGGACGTCAGCGAATGGTATTGTGGTAGACAACCTGCCTGAACTTGTCAGCGGTGATTACAATATCACTCCCAATACAAGTACAAAACCGGGACCTGTTGATATACAGAAAGAAGGCTGGGATGTTTTTGTTGCACCGAATCCGTATATAGACGGTGACCCTGAGCATAGCTTCCCAACCCAGTATAAGATAGAATTCAGGAAACTACCTGAAAGAGCTACTATCCATATCTATAGTCTTTCCGGGGACCTCGTAAAAGTACTTCATCACCAGCCGGATCAATATGGGAACCTTGCAGGAAGCATTGCCTGGGATCAGCGTTCGGATTCGGGTCTCCTGGTTGCACCCGGCTTGTACATTTATGTTGTAGAATCAGAGACAGAAGGGACGGTAGGATCAAGAGCTACCGGAAAATTAATGATAATTCGTTGATGAAAACGGATCATTGTCGGAGGATTTAAAGTGAAAAATTTTAAAATATTATTACTCGTTTTAATTATTGGAGCTATCCAGGTTAGCTACGGACAGTTCAATAAAGCCGGCAGGACAACAATGCAATTCCTTAAAATCGGGAATGGATCCAGGCAGGTTGCTCTTGGTGAGGCCTCTATAGCTGGTGTTCAGGATATCAATGCGATTTTCTGGAATCCTGCTGCAATTACAGGAATTAATGGTGCAGAGGCAGCTTTCAATTATAATAAATGGATTGCCGATCTTAATGTCCTTTCAGGTGCCGTTGGTTATAATATCCCCGGAATTGCAACAATTGCTATGAATTATATCTCCCTGGACTACGGAGACATTCCTGAAGCGGTTGTTACAAGTACATCAGGTGGTATAGATACACGGACAGGTTCCTTTTTTACAGGAAGTGATGTGCTGGTAGGATTCGGAATTGCTCATCAGTTTACGGATAAATTATCGGTTGGGGTTAATTTAAAATATATGCAGGAAAAGCTTCATATCTATTCCTCTGATTTATGGGGATTCGATGTTGGAAGTTTTTATGATACGGGATGGCGCGGAATTAGGATTGCTATGAGTGCTCAAAACTTTTCTACCCAGGCAAGGTTTCTGCATACAAAGGAAGAAGAACAACAGACATACGAAATCCCCCTTATATATAGGATTGGAGTATCGATAGATCTTATGGGCGGAAAGGATTTGTTCCTTGGTGGTGAGCCCGATCAGCATAAAGTTACTCTGAATGTCGATGCTATCCATAGCAACGATTACAAGGAAAGGCTGCACCTCGGGCTGGAATATAAAATCTATGGAATATTTTCTTTAAGAGGCGGTTATAAATTGAACTACGATGAAGGAAATCTGAGCTTCGGCGCAGGTGTTGACTATTCGATTGACGGGTTCAGATTTAATTTTGATTACGCATATGTTAATTATGATTTTCTTGAGTCACCCCATAGGTTTACTGTAAGCTTAGGTTTTTAGAATTAAGGATAAATGGTTTTTAGGGATAGATTTATAATTTTTGTGATAATATTTCTTTTACTGCCGATAGTCTCATACGGCAGTTATCAATTTTCGCTCTCAGACGAACCTGGCCCCCACCTCAAAATACCTCCGGTTATATAAACAATGCTCCCATAGATGGTTTTAGTCATACACATGTCAGCGGTAAGCATTGAATGAGGCAGCCCCGGAGGCTGATAAAATTTTACAATCTAAAGATTTATGATAAGGAAGAACGTAAATGGCATTCTCTAATAAATTAGTTACAGGCGAAATCCTGACCCGCGAAAATTTTAAGACTCCTCCAAAAGAAATGGGGATTCTGCCTTTCTGGTTCTGGAATGGTGAAATGGATGAACAAGAGATGGAATGGCAGATAAAAGAATACAAGTCGCAGGGTATACCAGGCTTTTTTATCCATGGAAGATTCGGTGAGAAAATCGGTTATCTGTCGGATACGTGGTTTGAAAGAGTAAAATATGCGGTAAAAAAAGCAAAAGAAATCGGAATCGATGCATGGGTTTACGATGAAATGAACTGGCCGAGCGGTACAGCTGAAAGGCAGGTGCCGAAACAATTTCCTCATCTCAGGCAAAAATACCTGGAACTTGTTCCACTGATGGTGGAAGGTCCTTTGTTTACTTTTCTTGAAGCAACGGATGACAGGTACGTTAACACAGGGAATTCCAGACCTATAGCGGCCTTCGCCTGTTCAGATGAAGAATACAGGAACGGAATAAAAGACCTGATTGATCTGACGCCTAATTTGTCTTTTAATGCCGTAATTCCCTGGGAAGCTCCGGCAGGGAAATGGAGACTGCTCTATTTTCTCGAAAAAGAAATCGATTACTACATAGATGCATTAAACCCGGAGTCAACAGAGAGATTTCTTCAGCTTACACATGAAAAATACAAAAAGGCTGTCGGTGAGGATTTCGGCACTATTGTACCGGGATTTTATACAGATGAACCGGCAATGCATTACTATCACATTGGTCTCGATAACCTTGTGATACCATGGTCCTCACAGATGTTTAAGATTTTCCGTACAAGGAGAGGCTACGACCTCAAACCATATCTCCCGGCTCTATATACTTCAATGGGTGATATAACATCGAAAATACGGTATGATTTCTGGAAAACACTTACCGAGCAATATTCTGAATCCTATTATAAGAAAATACACGACTGGTGTGAGTCGAATGGTGTCTTATTCACAGGTCATCTTCTGGGGGAAGAATGGCTCAGAATTCATGCCCGCTGTGAAGGAAACATTTTTAAACATCTGAAGCATATGCATATAACGGGCGTTGACCACCTTTATCCAAAAATAGGAACGGAGGAGGAACCTGACCAACACGTTGCACTAAAACTTGCAAGTTCAGCCGCACACCATTACGGAAGTAACAGGCTGCTTTGTGAATCAATGGGTGGAACGTACTGGGACTGTACACTTGAGAGGATGAAATGGATAGCTAACTGGGAATATGTCCTTGGCGTTTCCATCTTTAATAATCATGGCTATCATTATTCGATTGAAGGAGAAAGAAAAAGGGATTGGCCGCCTTCACAATTTTATCATCATACATGGTGGAAATATTATAACAGGTTTACAGAATATATGGCCAGGCTGGGACATATTCTTTCCGGCGGAAGACACGTAGCCAAAGTTTTAATGCTATATCCCATAAATTCAATTTGGACCAACTATACGCCGCAAGCCAGGAATGAAATAGGCGACGCAACTGAATTTGCCTTTAATTATCTGACTGATACACTGCTTAAACTTCACTATGACTTTGACTATGTAGATGAGGATATTCTGAATGAAGCAGAAATTAAAAACGGCAAAATCAAGATCCGTGAAGAAGAGTATTCATTGCTTATTTTACCGCCAATTACACACATCCAGAAGGATACATATTCGTCGATACAGAAATTCTTGAAAGGCGGAGGCAAGGTTATCGCCGATTCGCTGCTTCCGGTGGGACTCCTTGATTATGACAAAAAGGACTCAGCGATAAAAATCGAAAAACTATTCGGAACAAATCCTGAAAAATTACTAAAGAATTTTTCTAACGGTGCTAAGTTCAGCATCAAACACAAAAACACGGTTGGAGATGTATACCTGTTGAACGGAAAAGGGATGCACAGAGAAAGAAAGAAAAATGAATTAAAGAAAATCCTTAACCAGTGCATAGCTCCTGATGTCACTATTAGCAGTGAGAATGTCTTTTACCTGCACCGCGTAAAGGATGATTTTGATATTTACTTCTTTGTGAATACTTCTCAAAAGAATATAGGAAAAGTAAATATCACTTTCGAGAAAACCGGAAAACCTGAACTCTGGGATGCTAACAAGGGAGTAATGAACCCGATACATGTATTTGATATAAAAAATGGCAGATTGAACCTTACTCTGCATTTTGCTGAAAGTGATTCTCATATAGTAATTATTAATAATACTCCGGCAGATACCTTTATTACCAGAACAAACCTGGTAATTGAAGAATTTGACGGACAGGTCATTAAGGGATATACTGCCGGAGATGAGGAGCCGGTCTATGCGGCGGTTAAAACTGGTTCAGGCAGAAAAACACTCAAAGCAGAAGCTCATAAAAAATTGAAGCCTATTAAATTCGGAAGGGAGTTCAAGTTTGAGATAGAGGGAGATAATGTACTCTGCATTTATAACTGGAAGATGGGAGTTGATGTACCTGATGTGGAAGATAATTTTTACAGTCCGGGATTTGACGACTCCAGCTGGCAGGCTGTAACCATGGGAGCATGGGAAATGCAGCTACCCCAGGAAAGGGACAATGAATATTACCCCGTTCCTCTATTCTACAGGACGTCTTTTAGTATCAGTGAAATTCCTTCGTCCCTGCTGCTGCTGATTGACGGGTTCAGCGGAAGCAGCTACAGATTATTTATTAATGGCAATGAAATAACAGATAAGGGGGAGAGAAGCAGTTTAGATGCAGAGATAAAAGAAGTCGATATCAGATCATTTGTAAAAGAAGGTGAAAATAATGTTGCGGTAAAATTGATTGCTGAACGAAGAACTGACGGCATACTTGACCTGTTGAAAATTGTCGGCAACTTTGCCCTTAACCCATTGGACAAAGGATATACAATTATCAGTCAGCCTGAAAAAATAAAGCTCGGTGACTGGACAAAGCAGGGATATCCTTTCTATTCGGGAACCGCAAAGTACATTGCAGAAATAAACATTCCTGAAAAATATACAGAGGGTAAATTGTTCCTTGAGGCTGAATGCGGAGAAGATGTTCTTGAAATCTCCATGAATGACAACGAACCTGTCGTTATCCCCTGGCATCCATATAAGACTGATATTTCCGGAATGATCAAGGCAGGTTCGAATACAATTACCATTAAAGTCACGAACACATTAATTAACATTCTGGAAGGAGTCCAGAAGGAATCAGGACTCTTTAAAAGAACCATTAATATTTCACTCAAATATCTACACATTATCATTTTAAGGGAGTTCATAAATTATTATGAGTAAGGACGGAGTTCTTGTAGTAGGCAGCGCGAATATGGATCTGGTAGTCCAGTGCAGCAGGTTCCCGCTTCCCGGCGAGACAATATTCGGGAACAATTTCCAAATGTTTCCCGGAGGTAAGGGAGCAAACCAGGCTGTAAGCTGTGCAAGACTGGGTATAAAAACCAGCTTTATCGGAAAAATGGGTCAGGACGAACTGGGCAACAGACTTTCTGAAACTATGAAAAAAGACGGTGTCGATCTATCGAACCTTTTTATTGATGAAAAAGAACATACCGGTACGGCTTTAATTACTGTGGATTCGAACGGGCAGAACCAGATTATCGTCATCTCAGGAAGCAATATGAAGTTAACTTCTTCAGATATACGAAAGAAGAAAGCAGTTTTCGCGGGAGCGAGGGTAGTACTCACCCAGCTTGAGATTCCTATTGAAACAGTAATCGAAACAGCCAGACTAACAAAGGAAAACAATTCGATATTCATCTTAAATCCTGCTCCTGCCTGTGAATTACCGGATGAAATTCTTCCGCTGGTAGATTATCTGACACCCAATGAAACCGAACTTCAGTTGTTATCGAATATGATGGTAACCGATGAAAATTCTGCTGAAAAAGCTGCGAAACTGCTTCTTTCAAAAGGCGCACAGAATATAATTATTACGCTGGGTGAAAAAGGTGCTCTGCTTGTAAATCAATATCATACAGAATTATTTGCAACAACTAAAGTTAAGGTCGTTGATACAACTGCTGCCGGCGATGCTTTTAACGGAGCACTTGCATACTCTCTGGCCTGTGATAAAAAAATATCTGAAGCAATTTACTTTGCCAACAAGGCGGCATCCATCTCCGTGACAAGAATGGGTGCTCAAAGCTCCATGCCGGTAATTGCTGAATTACAGTCAGTATAAATTTTTAAGAGGAGGAAAGTTAAAATGAAAAAGCGTGGAATTCTGAATGCTAACTTGTCACGCATAATAGCTTCAATGGGACATACTGATAAGCTTGTCATCTGTGACAGCGGGCTCCCTATACCCAAAAATTCTGAAGTTATTGATCTTGCACTTACCACAAACATCCCAAGGTTCCTGGATACGCTGAAAATAATACTTGAGGAGCTGCATATTGAAGGTGCGGTTATCGCAAAAGAAATGTGTGATGGTAAGGATGGTCTATTCGAGAACACCACCAGAATGCTGAACGGTACAAAACTGAAAAAAGTACCCCACGCAAAATTTAAAGAGCTTACAAGGGATAAAGGAAATATCACATTCGTCAGAACGGGAGAAACTACTCCTTATGCAAATATTATCCTGATATCCGGAGTAACATTCTAAATAAAGGAAGAAGATGAAATACAGAACTTTTGGAAAATCAGGCTGGAAATTTTCGGAAATCAGCTTTGGCGCATGGGCGATAGGCGGCGATATGTGGGGTCCGCAGAACGACGATGAATCTTTGAAGGCTCTTCATAAGGCAATCGATCGTGGTGTGAATTTTATTGATACTGCGCAGGGATACGGAAGCGGACATAGTGAAGAAATTATAGGGAAAGTATTAAAAGAAAGAAAAGAGGAATTATTTATAGCCACCAAAGTTCCGCCCTCACCAGGCACAACCTGGCCGCCTCCCGAAGATCAGGATGTAAATAAGTCATTCCCCGCTTCAAGGATCATCGGGGAATGTGAAAAATCATTGAAAAGACTTCAGAGAGATTACATCGATATTTACCAGTTCCATTCGTGGGCGACCGCATTTAATATAAGAAATGAATGGTATGAAGCTATGATGAAACTGAAAGAGCAGGGTAAAATCAGGGCAGTAGGTGTATCAGTCCCGGATACAACTCCCGATGATGTCATCGGGGCTCTTGCTCTTGGTAAAGTTGATTCTGTTCAGGTTATTTACAACATCTTTGAACAATATCCGGAGTGGAATCTTTTTCCCGCGGCGGATAAGTTTGGAACAGGTATCATCGTCAGGGTGCCATTTGATGAAAGTGCACTGACTGGAAAACTGACTGAAGAAACGGAATTTCCTGAAGGAGATGTCAGAAAGCATTACTTCCGTGGGAATAACCTTAAAGCCATTGTAAGGAAGGTTAAAAAACTGGAACAGTTTAAGAACAAGAGGCATCCTGATATGCCCCTGGCTGAATATGCTCTGAGATTTTGCTTGAGCAATATGACTGTTAATACGGTAATACCGGGCATAAGAAATGTCAGACAGGCTGAATTAAATACCGCGGTAAGTGACGGTAACTTCCTCCATCCGGATGAGCTTGCGGGTCTTAAACAATTTTACTGGAAAAAAGATTTCTGGCACGAAGAAGTTGAACTCTAAAAAATAGAAAATCAAAAACAGGAGTTTGAAATGAGACAAAGAATCTCTTATGCACTTATTATTATAGTTTTCTCATTTATTTATATATATCCCCAATCCTCAAATCTCATATATGATCAGTTGGAAAAGCCTGAGAATGCCGCCTACTATCACGTTCCTGTGGGCTTGTGTGAAGATTACCCAGAAGAAACCACTACAATGCAGATCATCAAAAATGATTTTGAGTTCTTGAAAAGACATAACATAAACCTGTTAAGGATTTCATTCGGCTGGGATGCTATTGAAACTGAAAAAGGAAAGTTTGAATGGCTGTTCTGGGATGATTTCGTTAAGATGGCAGTGGATGAATACGGAATAACCCTTGTTCCTTATATCTGTTACACGCCGCAGTGGATTTCCCGCGGAGCAAATGATACAATGTTCTTTTGGAATTATCCCCCTAAGGATTTTAATGAGTTCGGCGTTTTTATGACACACCTTGTCAACAGGTATAAGGACCGGATAAAAACCTGGGAGCTCTGGAATGAACCTGATATTGAAATTTACTGGCAGGGTTCGGTAAAAGAATTCGCCGACTTTATTAAAGTCGGAGCCGACGCAGTAAAAAAAACCGATCCATCTGCTAAAGTAGTTTTAGGCGGACTTGCATATGACCCATATTTTTTGCTTCATTTATTCAGGGATAACGGATTAAGTCCTTACATTGATATCGTCAATTGTCACAATTATTATGAGACCTGGCACCGTCATCCGATCGAAAGTATAACCGAATACATTAATGAAATAGGCGACATAATATGGAGATACGGAAATAAACAATCATTATGGATGGCTGAGGTTGGCTACAGTACCTTTAGAAAAGGAGCAAGAGTTTCTGATAGTTATTCTGCTTATTATGATTATGAACATACTCCCGAATACCAGGCAGTCGAGCTTTTTAAAACACTTACCCTTGCCCTTTCCACAGAGAAACTATCCGCAATTACCTGGTATGAATTAAAAGATCTTCCTCCAAGTGAAGGGGTAATAGGCGATAATGATAATAATCGTTTCCTTGGTGTAGCATATCCCGATTGGAAAGACAAACCCGCAGCTAAATCCCTGGAATTCTTTAACAGATTATTCTCTGCAAAATATAAATCGATAGACGATGAAGTTACGCTTATAGCACCTATCGGATCAGACAGCAGGGCTCATGCATTTCAGACAGACAACGGTGATGTTATTGTCGTTGCCTGGCTTCAGACGAGCGTTCCCGGACGGCAGAGCGAAGATAAAAGCGGGATGGTCAAAGATACAAGAACAGAGAAGATCGACGTTGTAATTCCTGTCGATTTAAATGGTAAGGTTTCTCTATACGATGAACTCGGAAATGAAAGTTCATTCAATAATGTAAAGAGCGAAGCCGGGCAGACAACCCTTAATAATTTGGAATTAAAAGGCGGAAAGATTGCAATCTTAAAAATCAGGAAATAATATGAGTATTGAAGCGAAAAGAATATCTCCTGAAAATTTTAGAAAATTCGGAAGTGTTGTTAATTCTCCTTCAGGAAAACCTACTTCTGAAGCAGCCGACTATAAATTCTGGTCGGACTTAGCAAATTATAAGATTGATGGAGAGACTGAAATCGGGATCTGCACTGTATTCAGGCAGAAAGAAAATTTGATAACAGGAATGGAAAGACATTTAAAGACGCCGGAGATATTGATCCCGATCGATGGTGCATTTGTGCTTCCATTGCTGGTTGAAGGGGAAGATATCTCTGAATCTGAGGCCTTCAGAGTGAATATAGGGGAAGCTGTAAAAATTAATGATGGGGTATGGCATGGAGCCTGCCTTCCCGCAGAGAAAGATGAATCATCGTATTTTGTTATTTTCAGAAAAGGCACTCCGCATACCGATGTGGAGAAGAGAGATTTAAGTCCGGTTAAATTAATATTCTAATAATGAAACTTTTAATTATTTATGACGGAGAAGATACTTAAGTCAAAAAACGTTGAAATGATTTTTAATGAAAATCCTTTCCATATAGAAGGGATTTTTATTTTACCTGAACGCACAAAGGTTTGCGCAAAAGGAATCCTGAATTTTTTCATTAGAACCCGTGATGCATTATCCGACCCTGTATTTCTTTCGGAATATGAGGATGTTCAATATGACAATGAAAAAATCTCCTACAGACTCCGGGACGATTCCGGCGATTACTCAGCCTTGTTTAATATAACTTCATCCGATAACGGAATTAGTTTCAGGGTAGAGGTAACCTCACCCGAACCGGTCTGGTTGATCGAATGGAAACTTTCAGGTTTTGACTTTGACAAAATAATCGTACCTGCCCTGGGAGGGCAGGAAATAACCGGAAATATGTCCGATGGGAATATATTATCTTATAAGTATCCCTTCTGGTGGAACGCACAGTTTGTCCTGGGAATGAGTGGAGATAATGGACTATTAATTCACTCACGCGACTCCAAACCGGATTTGAAGCTTCTCAGGATCGGAAGGGAAAACTCTAAATTCAGTATAACTTATGGATTTGAGGCTCCCGCTCCTCTTGAATCAGGCAAACTGGCCGCTGAATTTTACCTGACCGGGATTAAAGACGGATGGCGGAAAGGGGTTGAATTTTACCGCGCGTGGATGGAGGAAAGTTTCAAACCGGTTGAATACATAAATCATGAAGGATTTCCCCCATGGGCAGAAGATATTAGTTTCATTCTGGAACTGTGGGGTGCAAGAAAAAGTTTTACCCCGGGTCATACATTTGAACAGATGGGTGACCGATTAAAGCAATGGAGGAAATATTATCCTCCGGAGAATACTCTTGTATATTTTGCAGGTTTTGCTGAGAATGGAATTGATTCGCATGCTCCGGATTATAATCCAAGTAAGCAGTGCGGAGGTGAAACGGAATTCGCAAAATTAATGGACGCTGCACATTCGATGGGATATAAAGTCATGCTGCATACTAATGTTCTGGCAATGACATTTACGCACCCGCTTTATGAAAAATTCCGTAAGTACCAGGTTATCGATCCCTTCGGAAGAGAGCAGGGGTGGGGGATGGATATGGATGGCGACTGGCTACCCGAGCCGTATTTTGCATACATAAACCCGGGTTATAAGGAATGGGGAGATCTTATGGAGAGTGTGCTTGCTAATTTAATAGAAAAATACTGTGCTGACGGTGTTTTTCTCGATCAAACCCTGCTCGCGTTTAATGTAAGCAGGGGACCTAATTTTATAGCAGGGATGAGAGATCATGTACTAAGAATGCAGAAACGTTTTCCGGGTATCCTGTTTGCGGGTGAAGGTCTCCATGAGCAAAATGTGAGAGCACTTCCGTCTGCGCAGATTCATGGGATAGACAGCCTTACAGAAGTGCATGGAATGGAAGGACAGGTTCCATGGAGAAAAGCTCACCCCGTTTCAACTTATTTGTTCGGAAAGTACACAAAGTTTACCGGTCATTTATTAACCAGGCATCCTTCTCACCCGATGTTTACTTTCCAGGAGGCTGCATACGGGGAGCTTGGTGTTATTCCTGTACTTTCATTATACAATCATGAACAGAAAATTGATATGCCCGAAGTAAAGGCAATGATTGAAAGAGCAAAATCAATATCAGGCAAAATTGAGATAAAAAATGAAGAAAATTAAAACCGTGGTAATCGGCAGCGGCTTTATGGGAGCCGCACATATTGAAGCATTAAACAGAATCGGGGGCATTGATGTTACTGCTGTTGTCTCAAAAGAAAAAGAGCAGGCAGAAAACCTCGCCAATCGATACTCTATCCCGTCAGTTTTTGAGGACTGGCAGGATGTTTTTAATGATAAGAATGTAGATGTTATACATAACTGCACTCCGAACCTTTATCATTTTGATATAAATAAAGCGGCGATCGAAAATGATAAACATATTATTTCTGAGAAACCTCTAACAATAAATACAAAACAATCTTCTGAACTTTTAGAACTTCTCAAAAAGCATAATGTTGTTAATGCAATTAATTTTAACTACAGGTTTTATCCTCTTATCCGTCACCTTCATTCGGTTTTTAAAGAGGAAATCGGAAATGTTTATCTTGCTCATGGACATTATCTGCAGGACTGGCTTTTCTACAATACAGATTATAACTGGAGGCTGGAAACAGAAGTCAGCGGGGAATCCCGTGCTATTGCTGATATAGGTTCACACTGGTGTGATCTTATACAATATGTAACAGGACTCAGGATAAACAAGGTTTTTGCAGACCTCTCAACTATACACCAGGTCAGGAAAAAGCCTGCTGTCAGCGTTGAAACATTTAAGGGTAAAGAGCAGAGGCAATCTTCAGAAACAAGCGATGTCAGGATTTCAACTGAAGATGCCGGTTCAGTGCTGTTCTCACTTGAGAACGGAGCAAAAGGTGTATTCACTGTATCCCAGGTAAGTGCAGGCAGAAAAAATCATTTCTGGTTTGAAATAGACGGAAATAAAAAAGCAGTATCCTGGAATCAGGAAAATCCTAATGAGATGTGGATAGGATACAGGGATAAACCGAATGAAATATTGATAAAAGATCCATCTCTTCTTTCGGAAGAAGCCAGAAAATTTGCACACTACCCTGGCGGTCATCCCGAAGGATATCCAGACGGTCTAAAAAATCTTTTTATGAGCGTTTATGATTTCATAAGAGAAGGGAAAGATCCGATGAAAAATAAACCTGATTTCCCGACGTTTAATGACGGCCATCTGGAAAACAGAATTGTTCAAGCAATACTTAAAAGCAGCAAAGAACAAAAGTGGGTGGAAGTATAACTAAGGTTAATTTTATTCATACTTAATATGAAGTTGGAGCATTAAAATGAAACTTGGATTCTTAACAGCCTGTCTTCCCAATGCAAGTCTGGAAGATCTTGTGAAGTTTGCCTCGGGACAGGGTTTTAATACCTTAGAATTAGCTGCCTGGCCTGTGGATTCTTCCAGAGATTACCAGGCAAGACAGATAGATGCGGCAAAGTTCAATAAATCGGAAGCCTCCAGGGTCAAAGATTTATTTGCAGAACATAATCTTCAGATATCTGCCATGGCTTATTATGATAATAACCTTCATCCTGACCTTGAACTGCGTAAGAAATACCTGAAACATCTTAAGAAAGTAATTGACACAGCAAAACTGCTTGATGTAAAGCTTGTCGGAACTTTTGTGGGCAGCCGTCCTCATAAAACGCCTAATGAAAACATCAAGGAAATAGGAAAAGTATTCAGGGATATTCTGAAATATGCCGGTGACCGTGGAATAAAGATAATGATTGAAAACTGCCCGATGGAAAACTGGCTGAAATTCGGACTCCCGGGAAATTATGCATATTCTCCCGAATTATGGGATGCTCTGTTTAATGAATTACCGGATGAAAACTTCGGATTAAATTTTGATCCTTCTCATCTATTATGGCTGGGAATTGATTATCTGCAGGCAGCTGAAGACTATGCTGAAAAAATCTTTCATGCCCATGCAAAGGATACTGAAATTCTGGTTGAGGGTGAATACAGGTATGGTCTGTTCGGAAGGCAGATTGATCCTGTTCCATGGAAATCAGGCTGGTGGCGGTATAGGATGCCGGGACTGGGAGAAATCGACTGGCAGAAATTTATCTCGGTTCTGCAGGAGCATGGCTATGACTATGTACTTTCTATTGAACATGAAGATCCAATATGGGAAGGGAGTGAGGAAAAGGTTAAGACAGGGTTAAAACTTGGTTATAAATATTTGTCACAATTTATAGTATAATCATATGCGGAAACTACTTTCAAAAGAATATTTCCCTTTCGGCTCGCAGTATTACCGGGCACCGTCTCCTCATAAAAGTGAATGGGAAGCTGACCTGAAGAAAATGTCGGAACTGGGATTTAACACCGTGAAATTCTGGGTTCAGTGGAGATGGAACAACCCTGCTGAGGGAAAATATTATTTTGATGATATTGACAGACTTATGGAACTTGCAGATAAATATAATCTGCGTGTTATGCTGAATACTATTTTTGACGTTGCTCCTGCCTGGATTTACAAAAAGTTTCACGATGCATCCATGATTACATTGTCGGGACAAAAAATAGGGCCACAGACACAGCCTCACAGGCAGATCGGTGGACTTGGCTGGTGTTTTAATCATGATGGAATCACAGGACATATGATCCAGTTTCTCTCCGAAACTCTCCAAAGATATAAAGATCATCCGGCTCTTGAGATCTGGAATGTAGGAAGCGAACCGGAATTAACAAGCAGCATGGCCGAGATGCGCGCTTATGCTGATAATGCTGAGAAGATTGGTGATATGCTTTGTTACTGTCATAATTGTGAATCTAAATTCAAGGTATGGCTGAAAGAAAAATATGTAAATGTAAAAAATCTGAATGTAAGCTGGAACCGGAATTATCATTCATTTGAAGAAGCAGAACTTCCACGTACACGAAATACTTTCAATGATATGATAGATTGGAGAATGTTCTTCGTGTATACAATAGGAGAAAATGTTAAAAAGCGATTCGAAATTGCCGAATGGATAGATGACGGTAAGCATCCGCTAATGTGTCATCATGTATTCATCCAAGGTTTTCCTTTAACTTCAACCGCAAGTGATCCCTGGAATGTTGGAAAATTCGGAAATCTTCATGGGTTTACTCAGATGGATGATGCCGCAATGATTGATATTCTTCGCTCCTCTGCGAAAGGCAAACCTGTTATCTCCGCAGAGATGCTGATGCTGCCGGGCTATACCCTCGATCTTCCAAAGACAATAGACAGCAATGATGTTAAGAGATTTGTATTCAGCGGGATTGCAGGGAACCTGAAGGGTTTTATTTTCTGGCAGTACAGGCCTGAAATACTCGGACGTGAAGCTCCTACATGGGGACTGACATACCTTGACGGAACTACAACCCCATGGCTTGAGGCTTATGCTGAAACAGGAAAGGTACTTCAGAAAAATGCCGGTTTCCTTCTCGATGCAAAACCATCCAAAGCAGAGATCGCGGTTTTGTATAATCCCGAAAACCAGGTATTCGCCTGGGAGGCTACAGGAAACGAAAAAAATGCCACAGATTCTATCCTGGGTATTCACAGAGCACTTTATGAGCATAATTATATAGTAGATTTTATTCACCCCCGCGAGTTCCCATCCGTGCTTCAAAATTATAGTGTTCTCATTTTGCCCTTTCCTTATTTATTTAATGAACAAATCACTTCAGTGATCGAAGAATGGGTGCGGAACGGCGGGGTTTTAATTTCCGAAAGCTATACTGCGGCCTGGAACAGGGAGAAAGGACATCACGAAAAGATAGTTCCCGGGTATGGATTGCATAAAGTATTTGGTGCCCGACAGTCAGTAGTGGAACCTGCAGATGAAGAAAATAAGGTCGAACTAGTCACTGCCAAAGATCTTCCATATATTAAAAAGGGTACCTCTGTCATTGGCTCAATCGTTAAAGAAACTTTTACAACCGAAGGTGCTAAGGTCATCGTCGAATTCAGGACAGGCGAACCTGCAGCCACCTATTTCGAATACGGAAAAGGTAAAGCTGTGCTGATAGGCTCTTACTTAGGCATGGTCTATCACCGCAGCCAGGTTAAATCAAACAGCGAATTTATAGCAGGTCTGGTTGAATACTGTATAAAAATAAGGAGGCCCGAATCTAATAAAAAAATACGTGTAGATATATTGAGAAAAGATGAGCAGGAGATGATGATTATACAAAACCTCGAAAAAAAGCCGCAGACTATCCTGATTAAACTTCCGGATATTAAAGCCAGGACGTTTACCGAACAGTTTTCAGGTAGAAAAATAAAACTTCAGAAAGAAAAAGGAGAATATCAGCTTAATTTAAAACTCGGTCCTCGGGAGGTGCAGGTCTATATTGCCTGATATCTTCAAGTCCAAACATTTCAGGGATGAGAAGGTCAAAAGAAATTTCTTCCTGAATGTTTTTGACGGATCCGTATATTCTTTTGCGATGAGCTTCGTCTCATTGCAGACTGTACTACCGGTTTTCATAAAGAAAATCAGCGGAAGCGATATAGCCGTAGGATTGATACCGGTGATCTGGTCTGTCGGATTTAATTTTCCGCAAATTTTTATTTCCAATTATGTTCGTAAACTCGGATATAAAAAACCCTGGATGCTTAAAACCGCGCTTGTGCAGAGAATTCCCTGGCTGGTATTAGCTTTTCTATCCTATTTCCTGGTGGACAGCCTTGATAATTCAACAGCCCTCATAATCATCTTTCTCGGGCTTGCGTTCGCGGCCTTTGGTGGCAGTATAAATCTTCCGGGCTGGTTTGATTTAATTTCCAAAATTACTCCGGTACAGCTCAGGGGAAGATTGTTTGCCTACCGCTCTGTGCTTGGTGCAGCGATGGGAATATTCGGAGGATGGGCGGTATCTTTTATTCTGGATAATGTAAGCTACCCCGACAATTTTTCTCTTTTATTCCTGCTTGCATTTATAATAATGATGCTTTCATATACCTTTCTTACATTTATAAAGGAAGAGCATCCCAATCACCCGCAATCAAATTTCACATACAAAGAATTCCTCAAACGTCTGAAAGCAATTCTTAAAGAAGAAGAGAATTTCAGAAATTTTATAATTGCAGACTCAATGATGATGCTTGCGCTTATGTCAAATGCGTTCCTTGCCGTTAATGCCATTGAAAAGTTTAATCTCCCGGATGCGTATGCAGGTTACTTTACAATAGTTATGATGCTGAGTATGACTATCGGAAGTCTGTACTTCGGGTATATGGCAGATAAGAAAGGTCATAAGCTCAACCTGGTATGGTCATCCGTATTTACGCTTACTGCGTGCATAGCTGCCCTTCTTGCCCCGATCGTTGAAATATATTTTATATGTTTTGCAGCTTCTGCTCTTACTATAACGCTGACACAGGTTTCCCGATTGACAATCATTGCGGAGATTTGCAGGGAGGATGACCGTCCCACATATATATCCCTTACGAATCTTATTACGGCGCCATTCATCCTTTCCGGATTATTAGGAGGCTGGATAGCATCTTATTTCGGATATAATGCAGTATTTATAATTGCCGGAATATTTGCTGCGATGGCATTCTTCTGGCTGAATATGAAGGTTACAGAACCCCGAAAAACAGAGTTCGTGAACAACTGAGAGAAAATAAGAAATGAAAAAAATATCAAGAAGAAATTTTATAAGGAACTCCGCGCTTGCGGGCATGGGCTCGCTTGTCGCTTCAAGCGCAATATTATCCGCTCCTTCTCTACTGCTTGACAGAAGGACCGAAATGTCAACAAGGCAGGGAGAATTAATATTCAAACCTTATTTTGTTCAGGATAGCAGAGGACCCAACCTTTATGAACTCAGCTGGGCGACTGATAAAAACTGGGATACTTTCTACTCGGATATCCATATCGATAAAAACAGCGGGATAATAATATCAGATACAAAAGGAACTGAGCGTTTCGGTATCAATGTAAGATGGAATGTAGAAGGGTTCGGGTGGACAAATATAACCGCAGACAACAACGGTGAATTTTACACGCTTCCTCCTGAAGGGAAATTAGCAGATCTGAACCTGAATTACGAACTATGCGGCAGCAGGGTGGTGAGGAACCGAAGCAGGCTGAAAGATCTTTCGGCTTCCGGCTGGATCCCGGGTCCCGAAGTAATGATGCACGTTAACCTGTCGGAACAGTTTTATGAAGACGCGAAGAAAAATTTTAATGATGGGGAGAAATGTGCCGGGCTTGCTCAAAACGGTCTCCTCTACGCGCTGCATGCAAGTGAGAAGATGGAACTTGGAAGAGCTGCTTTCGATATTCTTCAAAGAGGACAGAGAAATGATTTTTATATAGGATGCGATGCAAGGGCGTTTTACCAGATGTACCAGGATAAATTTTTGGAGATGTTCGGCAACCTGTTTAATTATGCCAATATAACTTTCGTTGCAAAAGGCGACGGTATGATGTCTGATTATCAAACCGCTCCTGCTGAGATAAATCCTGAGACCAGGGAATTGCTTATAAATAAGCTGAACGAAAGAAATATAAAATGCCAGGAAAGACTTCTGTTCTGGTTTCACGACTGTTGTACACCTGACTGGCTGAAAAATATGAAATTTGATGACCTTTTGAAGTACGCGGAGAAACTGACAAAAGAAACTATGAGAAAATTCGGTGATAAACTTTATGCCATGGAGTTGGTGAATGAACTGCATGACTGGGCCAATGAGATGCATCTGAACCATGAGCAGATCACCGAACTTGTAAGACTGATTAATGACGTTGCGAAAGCAGAAGCTCCGAATGTTAAACGGACCATTAATAACTGCTGCCCCTTTGCGGAGTATGTGCAGATGCACAGCTACTCCGGAAGTCCCGCAGATTATCCTCAGAGAACTCCGTACCAGTTTTCCAAAGACCTGATTGAAGCAGGTATCGATTTCGATATACTCGAACAGCAGATGTACTATCCGTACAGGGATCTTCAGGACACTATACTGATAATTGAAAAGCTGGCTTCGCTCGGGAGACCAATGCAGATTTCAGAAATAGGCTGTCCGGGCGGACCTACAAACAGATCGGTGAAGCTGGATGAGGTAAAAATCTCAAATGAACCATACTTATGGCACCAGCCCTGGGATGAACATATCCAGGCAAACTGGCTCGAAGATCTTTATACGTTGATCTACAGTAAACCATATATTCATGCCGGCAACTGGTTTGATTTTGTTGATCCTTATTCTTACATGGAAAACGGGGGACTTTTACGTTCTCCCGAAGGTGAAAAAAAAGAGGCTTATATAAGGTTTGAACAATTGAAAAACAGGTTCGAAAATCTTCCGTTAAAATCATAACAAAACAATAATATTATGGCAAAGAAAATACTAAAAGAATCCAGTATAGCAGGAATTACTGCTGAAATTATAACTGAAAAGAGGACAGGTACATTTACTGAACAGGGAGAGCTGATGTTCAGACCTTACTATGTTCAGAGGGGAGTGGGTCCCAATTTACTGGATTGGGCTTACGCATCTGATAAAAACTGGGATGCATTTCAGTCCAATATCACAGCATCCAACGACGGGGTAAAGATTTCTGATACAGAAGGCAGGGAGAAATTTGGAATTGACGTCCGCTGGAATGTGGAGGGATTCGGATATATTTTCATAACTGCAGACAACGGGGGAGAATTTTATCAGCTTCCTCCGAAAGGCCAGTCCAAAACTTTGAATCTCAACTTTGAACTGGCAAAAAGCAGAGTAACGAGGAACAGACGCAGGGTAGAAATGCATAAAAACCAGGGCTGGATTCCTTCGTATGAGGTTATGTCATTTGTGAACCTCTCTGAAGAGCTCTTCAAAGAAGCTGAGAAATTTTTGAATGACGGTGAAAAGTGTGGAGAACTCTCTCAGAAAAGTCTGCTTTATGCAATGTGGGCAGGTGAAAAGATTGAACTGGAAAAAGCAAGGTTCAGCATTCAGAAGAATGCTGTCAGAAAAGATTTCTTCATTGGATGCGATGCCCGCGGATTTTACCAGATGGATCCGGAGTCTTTTATGGAAATGTTCACAGATGCTTTTGATTATGCAACTATTACATATTATTTAATGAGCGGATTCTACCAGGATTTTGAGCCGACAGAAGGCGATACTCAGTACGATGTACGTGATGTTCTTTTTAATAAACTTAAAAAAAACAATATTACGGTAGAAGGCAGACCAATCTACTGGCCCTACAGAACCGTGACCCCCGACTGGCTCAGAAATAAAAGTTATGATGAAGTACTAAAATATGTGGAGAAACATGCACGGGAGGTCGTCAGTCATTACGGCGACGGAATGTATGCCTGGGAAATTGTAAACGAATCTCACGACTGGGCAAATGAAACCCAGCTGACACCTGATCAGATTACGAATGTAACTAAGCTCGCTTGTGAAGTTGCCAAGGACACCAATCCCAAAGTCGGCAGACTCATAAATAACTGCTGTCCTTTTGCGGAATATGTTCAGCTAAAAAAATGGGGAGAGCTTGATGCCAAATATCCACAGAGGACACCTCACCAGTTTATGCAGGACCTGGTTGATAATGGAGTTGAATTTACGATTACCGGACAGCAAATGTATTTTCCATACAGAGACCTTGCAGATACAATTATCCTTATTGAAAGACTTGAGAAGTTCGGCCGTCCTGTACAGCTGACAGAAGTAGGAGCCTCATCAGGATCATCTAAAGCATCTATCGAGAATGGTTCACTCGAAATTTCAAATGAACCCTATGTATGGCACAGGAACTGGGACCAGGATCTACAGGCAGAATGGCTGGAAGGTCTTTATACAATGGCATACAGCAAACCTTGGATAGAAGCAGTGAATTGGTACGATTTTGTTGACCCCTATTCGTGGATTAAGAATGGTGGTCTTATTGCCTCACCCCAGGGAGAGAAGAAGGCAGCCTATGAACGGCTGATTAAGCTGAAAAAAGAATGGAAGTTAATCTGACTAAATAATTATGGGCGGAAAGTTAATATTCAAACCTTATTTTATTCAGAAAGGAAGAGGTCCGCACCTCTTTGATTTTGTCATGTCAATCGATGAGATGGGTGATGCCTTCCATTCTGATATAATAGTCACAGACCGGGGTATTGAAATCTCAGATACTGAAGGAAGAAATAAATTTGCTATCAGTGTAAGATGGAATGTTGAAGGATACGGTTATTTGTTTATGCCTGCCGATAATGGTGGTGAATTCTATAGTCTTCCGCTGTCAGGAGAAAAAATAATTATCCTGAATTATGAACTTGCTAAAACAAGAATAGCGAGAAACCGTGAAAGGATAAAGATTTTTATTGAACAGGAATGGAAACCGGGTTCAGAAATAAAGTATATCAGTGACCTTTCGGAAGACCTTTTCAATGAAGCGGACAAGAATGTAAACAATCCCGAAAAATGTGCTGAGCTTTCACAGCGATCGTTAAAATATTCCACGGGGGTAAGCGAAATAATTGAAATGGATAAAGCGAGGTTTGATATCCGGAATAACCCCGTGAGAAAAGATTTTCTATTCGGCTGCGATACGCGCGGATACTTCCAGATGGAGAGCAGTGAACTCTTCCTTGAAAGATTTTCTGAAGCATTTAATTATGCTACAATTACACATTACCTAAAGGGAGATTTTATTGATTTCGAACCGGAAGAGGGAGATAAAAAATTTAAAGAGCGTGATAAGCTGCTGGCTGAACTGCGTAAGCGCAATATAACAGTTGAAGGCAGACCTTTATTCTGGACGCACACCTGGGTTACACCGGAGTGGCTTGAGAAAAAATCATATCCTGATCTTCTGAAATATGTCGAAAAGCATGTCAGGGAAGTAATAAAACATTATGGCGATGAGATCAAAGTATGGGAAGTTGTAAATGAGATGCATGACTGGGCAAACCAGGTTCAGTTAAATCATGAACAGACTATCGAATTAACGAAATTAGCATGTGATGTTGCAAGAGATACAAATCCCGGTATTCGTCTGCTCATTAATAACTGCTGTCCTTTTGCTGACTACGTTCAGAAAGGGAAGTGGCACGAGCTTGATGCAAAATTCCCACAGCGCACTCCGCACCGGTTTACCGAGCAGATCATCGAAGCAGGAGTTGACTTTGATATTATCGGGGTGCAGGTTTATTTTGTGCACAGGACTTTAACTGAAGCAATTCAGTCCATCGATCGTTATGAAAATATGGGCAAGAAAGTCCAGCTGGCGGAAATCGGTGCTCCCTCGAGGGGTATTACCCAGGAATTCACTGAGCAGGATGAAGACTACAGTACCAGGCCTTACGAATGGCACCGTCATTGGGACGAGGAATTACAGGCTGACTGGCTTGAAAATATATTCACTTACGGTTACAGCAAAAGCTATATAGAAGCGGCGAACTGGTATGATTTTGTGGATCCTTTCGCTTTCCTGAAATCCGGGGGACTTCTTCGCTCACCTCAGGGCGGAAAGAAAGCCGCATATGACAGGTTATTAAATCTCAGGAAGAGATGGGGATAGTTTTGAATTCAATTCTCAATTTAAATAACCAATGATAATATGAAAACACTATCAAGAAGAAACTTCATAAAAACAGGCGCTTTAAGCTCGGCAGCAATTGCAGCTTCCTCATCCTTTTTTACAGGATGGGCAAAACCGCTCAGGGTAAAAAAGGATACAGATCTTATCTTCCGTCCTTATCCTCATCCATGGATGCCGCAGATGAACTTTGCATACCTCACCGATATAAACGAGGACCCCTTTAAATCAGATATTCAGGTAACTCAGGATGGTATAGTTATTCCGGACGATGCTGCAGGTCAGAAATTCTCCGTTAACACAAGGTGGTTTATAGAAAACTTCGGCTACATTATGCTCGCCGCCGATAACGGCGGAGAATTTTATTCGACGGACGATCTGAACGGCTCCCTTAATCTTAATTTCGAATTTGCAAAAACGCGTGTTAGCCGCAACCGGAAAGTAAAGGGAAGATATGAAAGTTCAGGTACTCAGTTCTCTTCTGAAGTAAAACACCTGGCCGATCTTTCGGAAGAACTCCTTGAGGCCGCCAAAAAGCACCAAAACGAAGGCGAAAAATGTGCGCAAATATCCGATAAAGCTCTTGAATACGCACTGTGGGCGGGAGAAAAAATAGAGCTTGAAAGGGCCAAATCTGAAATTCAAAGAATGAACCGAAAAGATCCTTTTCATTTCGGATGCGAAAGCAGGCAGATGATTTGGGCAAAGTCCGAAGAATTTGTCAAAAGATTTCCAGAGCTCTTCAACTTTGCAACGGTGACACATTACGTCTGGGACAGCTGGTATGAACTTTTCGAACCAACAGAAGGACATTATAACTGGGGAGTTAAAGATGACATAGTCGATTTCCTGATGAAAAATAAGATTGAAATTGAGGGCCGGCCGCTGTTCTGGTTTCATCCCACAGTAACTCCGGACTGGCTGAAGACAAAGAATTATGATGAGCTGAAACAATATATGGAAAAACATATCTATGATCTTGTAACTCATTATAAAGACAATGTCCTTTCCTGGGAAGTGTTCAATGAATACCATGACTGGGCAAATATTTTTAACCATACTCCTGAACAGATGACTGAACTTGCAAGGCTTGCATTCGATAGGACTAAAGAAGTGAATCCTAATGTCACCAGGATCTTAAATAATTGCTGCCCCTGGGCGGAATATGCTGCAATGGGTAGAATGGCCAGGATGGATGCTACCCGGCCTCTGCGTTCACCAAGGAAATTCATCGAAGATCTTACAAATTCAGGCGTTGATTTTGATGTGCTCGGTATACAGATATACTTCCCAAGGAGAGACTTATCAGATATAGTAAGACTCCTTGAACGACTGGAGAAATTTAATAAGCCGATATATATAACAGAACTTGGGGCATCTTCAGGATATTCGGTTGAACATATTATGGACGGTCAGATGAAAATATCAAATGAACCATATGAATGGCACAGACGCTGGGATGAGGATCTGCAGGCTGAATGGCTAGAGCAGGTTTACACATTATATTACAGCAGGCCATCCATAAAAGCAGTCAACTGGTATGACTTCTCCGATTTCCGGCCTTTCATCGTAAACGGAGGATTAGTCAGGGAGGATGTTTCTCCCAAAATATCGTTCAACAGGCTAAAAGAAACATTATCCTCCTGGAATAGGCTTCCGGGAGAAAAAGGAATATAAGGATGACATCTAAAGAAAGAATATTGACTGCAATGCGCAGGGAAAAGGCCGACTATGTACCCGTTAGTCCTGATATCTCTGTAATGGTGCCTGACCGCCTTGACGGCAGACCTTTTTACGAAATACACCTTGACGGCAGAGAACATAATGGCTGGACATCAGCGACACATGCGGAAGTTTATGTAAAGGCAATACAGCATTTCGGTATGGACGGCTTCTATATGTACGGAGGACTAAAACAAATCCGTCCCGAACGTCCCGAGTTTGAAACTAAAATCGTCGAAGTTCCGGATGGAAAGCTGGTAGAAAGGATTTGCCGTACCTCAAAGGGAGATTTAACCGAGAAGGAAATCTACTTTGCCGATGAACCCCCGTGGAGAGAGGAAAAACCTATTAAGGATCTTTATACTGACTTTGAAAAATTCCAGCTCCATATGGGTTTAGGTGACTGGGAATGGGAGAAGGAATATAATGACAAACATGTCATCGGAGACTTCGGAATTTATATGGGTATGATACCTGTTTTCCAGGATTGGTGGTTTCATTACCGTCAGGGAGGATTTGAACAGGTATTCATGGATTTTATGATGGAAGCAGAATTTATGGACAAAGTGCATGAATTCTGGATGGAATGGGCCCTTGCTAACGTAAAAGCAATGCTTGGGGCAAAGCCAGACGTTATAATGCTAGGTGGTTCGAGCGCGAGTCTCAGTGTAAGTTCACCGGACATTTTCAAAAAATATGAACTCCCCTTTATCCAGAAAGCTTCAACACTCTGTAAGAAGGCAGGCATAATTTCACATCTTCATATATGCGGCAAAAGCTGGCCATTGATTGAGATAGTCGCCAAAGACAGCGATCTGGCATCGATGGAACCAATGGAAGAACCACCGACAGGAAATGTTGATCTTGCAGAAGTTAAAAAAATTGTTGGTGATAAGCTCTGTATTAAAGGTAATATCAATACAACAGAATTTATGATGACCGCCACGCCTCAGGAGGTTGAAGATAAATGCAAACGGCTCATTGATACTGTCGGTTATGACGGTGGATTTATTCTCTCAACTGGTGATCAGTGCGGCAGGGATACTCCTGATGCAAACCTATTTAAGATGGTGGAAGTCGCGCAGACTTACGGAAAATACTAAAAACCAGGGAGAGATGATGAAACTTTTTATAGCGATACTGATGGTCACAGGATTGGTCTACAATATGTATGCACAATCGATCATTCTTCACACTCACGATGCAAAAGTGTGGAAACAGGAGCAGGTAATAAACGGCAGGCTGACGGGGTACTTTGCCCCAACGGGTAATTTACATCTGAACGGAACAGCTATACCTTTTACCGTTTCCTCATCCGATAGTTCATTTTCGGTTCAGGCGACTATTCCCGAAGGGCAGAGTTCGTTCTTCGCAGAAGCAGGAAGTGTCCAATCCGATATTGTATCGTATACTCTGGGATTTGAGCTGAAACCTGAAGCCTATGCATATGCTGAAGCTAGCGGACAGAATATAGCCCTCCATGGAAAAATTTTAAGTAATCCCGGGAACTCTTCATTAAGCTTTGAATGGAAAGCGGATGAAAACAATCCGGGTATTGTTTCTCTCACAGGTATCAATGATACTACTTCTGCATTTACGCTGGATGCAGGTTCTCCCAGGGGAGAGTATTATTTTTATTTCAATGTTTATACCTCAGACGGGGATACAGTGAAAGCCGGAACATTTATAACTAATTACCAGGACTCAATCAGAGTATTTCATATAAAAGACGATTACGCAGGCATGGATTGATTCGGCGGTAATATATGAAATCACTCCTTATAATTTCGTTAATAACGGTGATTTCAATGATATCATAAATAAAATTCCCGATCTCGTCAGACTTGGAATAAATACAATCTGGATTCAGCCGGTTATGGGAACGCACAACGGCGGACAGGGTTACGATATCGTTAATTATTTTTCAGTTCGCGGAGATTACGGCAGTGCCCAGGATCTTCATAACCTGATTCAGACAGCTAAATCATATGGTATGAAAGTAATGTTTGATTTTGTACCCAACCATTCATCCAAGTATCATCCTTATGCCCAGAATTCTATTACCTACGGGGAGGATTCACATTATTATTATTTTTACCAGAGAACGCTCGACAATGCACCATACTCACAGTACTACAACGTCGACCCTGATGGCTTTATATATTATTTCTGGAACGAACTTGTCAATCTGAATTACGATAATCCGGAAGTGCAGAAGTGGATTACAGAAGCCTGTAATTACTGGGTAGAAAACTACGATATAGACGGATACCGGTTCGATGCTGTTTGGGGAGTTAATGCACGCAATCCTGAATTTATGAAAAATCTTCGTCTTGCAATAAAAAGAATAAAGTCCGGATTTCTTATGCTTGCAGAAGATAAAGCAACCTGGGCTTCAACTTTTGATGAGAATTTTGATGCGGCATTTGACTGGTACCCTGAAGAAAGCTGGGTTTCACACTGGGTCTGGCAGACAGATTATAATCCAAATGCTAATCCAACTATCTTCAATTATCAGAATGAAAACCAGAGGTCTAATCTACTGCGACAGGCAATTACAAACCATGGGAATGGTTATGCCCCTGACGCTAAAATTCTGAGATTTATGGAAAACAATGATCAGTTTCATTTTATTACGCATCATGGGCTTGACAGAACAAAGATGGCAGCTGCCCTTGAATTCACACTCAACGGAATTCCATTAATGTACAACGGTCAGGAGATAGGAGTTGAGGGTCATCCATATGAAATAGAATTTACTTTTTATCCGGGGTTCCCGATTGATCACTTTGATCCCGACCACCTCTTCCCTTATTACAAAAACCTGATTCACTGGCGCAAAACTCTCCCTGCGCTTTATGAAGGTGATTATGATGAATTATCAGTAACCCCGAACCAGTCGGTTTTCTCCTTCCGGAGATTTACTGATGATCAGAATGTAATTACTATTCTTAATATGGGAGCATCTTCTGCTGATGCACTTGTTACCCTTCCTGTTAATGAGATGAATCTTGATTCATCAAAAACGTATTATATGACCAATCTGCTCGAAGGGGATGTAATTTCAGGAACTCCAGAAGAGCTGAGTTCAATTACAGTTCCTATGGATAATTTTAGTGCTAAAGTATTCCTGCTTGCAGATTCTGTTGTACAAGTAACAGGGCCAAGGGAGATCGCTTCAGGTAACGAAGTTCCTAAGACTTTCAGTCTTTCACAGAATTATCCTAATCCTTTTAATCCTGAAACTAAGATTAATTACTGCCTTCCTAAATCTGGAAGGGTTGTCTTGAAGGTGTTCGATGTTCTGGGTGAAGAGATCGTAACATTGCTAAATGCAGAACAATCTGCGGGTCAGCACTCAGTTTCCTTCAACGGAATAAACCTTGCAAGCGGAATGTATATATACAGGATCGAATTCGGAAACAGGTCATTCACTAAAAAGATGCTCCTTCTGAGGTAACATATCCTGTTACTATTCCTGCTATATAGAAGTGGTGAGTATTCAGGATATATGCTTTTAATAACATTAAGCTGAACCATGAAAATATTTATTATAGGCGGAACCGGCTTTATAAGCAGGTACATTGTTGACATATTACTTGAAAGAGGACACGAAGTAACGATATTTACACGAGGTAAATCGCCCATACCTTTTGATAAGAGTAAAAATCTGTTTTACGAATCAGGTGACAGGAACAATAAACCCGACCTTCAGCAAGCCGCCGGCAGAAAGAATTTTGATATAGTTATAGATATGGCTGCATATACCGCGGATCAGTCAGAGGGTGCGGTGAATGTTTTTAAAGACAGGATCGGTAGATTTATACACTGCAGTACTGTATCTGTGTACATGGTTTCAAATGATGTCCGCTGTCCTGTTACAGAGGACCAGGATAAAGGCGAACTTATGCCGGATTTCCCAAGAAATCCTTTCGGAATGGATTACGGTATAAACAAAAGAAAATGTGAGGACTTATTATGGGATGCACATGATCGGAATTCATTTCCCGTAACGATGCTGCGTCCGGTGTTTGTATGCGGACCTGAGGACAGGACAAAGAGGGATTATTTCTGGATCCAGAGAATTCTTGATGGAAAACCTTTATTAGTTCCGGGCTCAGGTGATTTTGCTTTTCAGCAGGTGTACGTTAAGGATACTGCCAGAGCTTTCTGCGATGCAGCTGAAGCTGAAATTACAATCGGGGAAGCTTACAACGTGGCTTCCGAGGAAACTTATTCATTGAATGAATATTTAAAAAACATTTCACAGATATTAGATAAGAATCCTGAATTTGTTCATATCGATCAGGAAGTATTTGATGAACTCGATATAAGTTACTTTCCGGGAGCGGATGTATTTCCTTTCAATACAAGAAGAACCGCAGTATTCAGCCTGGATAAAATTAAAAAACATATCGGGTATAAATCGACACCCTTTAGTGAATGGATGCCGCTGACGATCGACTGGTATAGAAATAAAGTGAAGGAATCGTTCGGGTACGATAGAAGAAATAAGGAACTGGAAACAGCTGCAAAATGGAAAGAAATAATGGAGACTGCAGAAAGAAATTTTAAGAATAAAACTGGATGATAAAGATGGAAAAAATATCAAAACATCTGATTGAAAACGAAATAGAAAAAAATAACGGAATATTAAGGCTTGCGCCTGCCTGGGTCGCAAGGAATTTCATCCCTCCGGGGAAAAGGCTTGGGCTCCCTGAAGATCGGTACAATCTCGGGGCCCGCGGCGGCATATGTGAAAGATGGATAGGTTCAACTACTCGCGCTGATAACAAGGTTAGTGTACCGGATGAAGGGTTAAGTTTCATTAAAGCTGAGAACAGTAATGAAAAAATGACGTTGAAGGAAGCTGTTGAATTATATCCTGAGATCATTATGGGTAAAGAATATGCTGGTACTCATAAAGGGCTGAAGCGTCTCGCAAAAATATTTGATTATGAAGACAGGCTGCCGTACCACATACATCAGATGCAGCAGCATGCTTCACTGGTAGGCAGAAATTCAAAAGATGAAGCTTACTATTTCCCTGAAGGTGTAGACCGGGGAAAGCATCCTGAAACGTTTTTTGGTGTTCATCCTCATATAGCTGAGTCGGGGAATCATGAAGTACTGCTGCCTCACCTGGTTGATTGGAAAGACGATAAGATACTTAAACATTCGTTTGGTTATACACAGTATGCAGACGATGGTTTTCATGTGCCTTCGGGAACCTTACATGCCCCGGGGACTGCAATGACCATAGAACTGCAGGAGGATTCGGATGTGTTCGCGATGATGCAGGCCCGGGTTGGTGATACTTTTATTTCCAAAGATCTTCTTTGGAAAGATGTCAGGAAGGAAGACCGGGAGAAATATGGTGAACGAATTATATTGGATATGATCAACTGGGAAACCAGCGGTGATCCTGAATTCTTTAAAAACAGGCATACTCCTCCGCTGCTCATTAAAGGAACAAAAACCGGATCCGGTGAGGAACACTGGATATTTTATAATACAAACAAGTTCAGCGGCAAAAAGCTGATCGTTCATCCCGGGGGCAGGTTTACCAGCAGAGATAACGGAGTGTATAATATTCTTGTATGGCAGGGTAAGGGAAAGTTCGGTGAACTTGAAATAGCAGCCAGGAATACATCCTCCGGGAAATACGACCTCGATGAACTTCTCGTCTGTCATGACCGTGCTATCAGAGGGGTAGATATAGTTAATGACAGTAAGCAAGATCTTATCATATATAAATTCTTCGGACCGGATGTAAATCCTGATGTCCCGATGCTTTCAATCTAATAATCTTCAAAACAAAATGAATTCTGATCGATTAATTATAGATAATCCCGATACTCTTTTATTCGGTAAATCTCCGAGACCTGTGAAACTAAAGAGAGGTTTTGAAATTGGATCCGGTGAAGTATACCCGGAAATAAACTTTACACTCCCTCAAATGATCATAGACGAATCTAACTGGAATGAGATAAGAGATATTTACAGGGAAATAATAATAGAAGTATGCAAAAGAGCTTCAGATTTATATGCTCCTGCCCTGGTAGTAGAATTTGAACTTCTACCGCCAATGACTATAAATCCCGGATGGGGGGCAGAGATAACGGAAATTCTAACTGAAGTTCTTGAAAATTTCTATCAGAAATATGGTTTGAAATCTGCTCTTCGTGCAACGCCTGTCGACATAAGGGACAGCGATCGCCCTCCACTGATGAGGAGCGGGGAAATGGCGGAAAAAATGTTTCGTTCATTTGAACTTTGTGCTGCAGCAGGTGCCGATATTTTATCTATAGAATCAACAGGCGGGAAGGAAGTCCATGATGAAGCATTAGTTAATGCCGACCTGCAGGGAATTGTGTTTGCACTGGGTGTACTTGCAGTAAAAGATATGGATTATCTCTGGGAGAGAATTGTAAAGATCTCTGATAAATATGGAGTCATCCCAGGTGGTGATACAGCATGCGGATTTGCGAATACGGCAATGGTGCTTGCTGATAAAGGAATGATTCCTAAAATACTCGCCGCCGTGGTTCGCACCGCGTCTGTGGCAAGAAGCCTGCAGGCTTACCGTAAGGGGGCCCGGGGGCCCAGTAAGGATTGTGCATATGAGGGCCCTTTCATTAAGGCGATGACTGGTGTCCCAATTTCTATGGAGGGTAAATCAAGCGCCTGCGCTCACCTCAGCTGTCTGGGGAATATTTCCTCAGCATACGCGGATCTATGGAGTAATGAATCTGTTCAAAATATCAAGCTGTTAAGCACGTATGCGCCTGTTGTTTCTGTTGAACAGCTGATATTTGACTGCAGACTCATGAACCTTGCTCTGAAGGATAGTGCTGATTCATCATTAAAATTCCGTAACTGGATGATTGCAAGTGATGCATATCTTGACCCGCAGGCATATATCTTCAAACCTGAACATGTCATCGGTTTGTCAGGAAAAATGATTGGGACGGAAACGCCTTATAAAATGGTGCTTGCGGCCGTGAGTGGAACTCTGGAGATATTAAGGAAGGCAATTGATGACGGAGAGCTTAAAGTAAACAGTATGGAAAAAAGGTGGCTGGATCTTTTAACTATGCAGAACGAAACAATACCGGAAGATGAAAAAAGTCTTTCTGAACTTATGTCAGCAGGCACCTACGCTGAAAAATATCTTCCATCGGAATACGGATTAAAATAAAGTATACATTGAAAATAAAAAAGTCAGCTGTATAAATATTCGGAGGAAATAAATGAGTCTTATTGATGAAATAAAAGAGAATGTAGTACGCGGTCATATTGATGTGAATGCCAAGTACCCACCTGATTTAAAAGATAAGCCCGGAGTAAAAGACCTGGTTCAGAAGGCTGTAGATGAAGAAGTACCTGTTTCTTCAATATTAAAAGAAGGATTGATATCAGGAATGGAAGTGGTGGGGAAGAAATTTTCAGATGGTGAGTATTTTGTTCCGGATATGCTTCTGTCCGCACAGGCGATGAAGTCGGGTATGCAGATACTTGAGCCGTTACTGAAGGGTGATGATGCTAAAAAACTGGGATTAGTTATTCTCGGCACTGTAAAAGGCGATATGCATGATATCGGGAAAAACCTTGTAAGAATGATGCTTGAAGGAGGAGGATTTGAAGTAATAGATCTTGGCATAAACACACCGCCGGAAAAATTTGTTGAAAAAGCAAGGGAGCATCCCGGCGCGGTAATAGGTATGTCGGCTTTATTAACTACCACAATGGAAAATATGAGAATTTCAATCAGGGCTTTGCGAGATAACAGACTGGATAATAAAGTAATTATCGGGGGTGCGGCTGCCAGTCAGAGATTTGCAGATGATATTAAAGCCGATGGTTTTACCCGTGATGCCGCTCAGTCGGTTTCGCTGGTTAAAAAGTTAATGGGTATTGTAGTTTAGGTAAGTCAAACAACACAGGGAAAAAATGAATTACAGACTGCTTGGAAACTCCGGACTTAAGGTTTCCGAAATATGTTTCGGTGTGATGACATTTACCGGGGAAAAAGGATGGACTCACCTTGGGACCCAGACACAAAAAGATGCCGACTTCCTTACGGGACTAGCGATCGATAACGGAGTTAATTTTTTCGATACTGCTGATGTATACTCGAATGGTATCTCCGAGTCGATGCTCGGAAAAGCCCTTGGTTCAAAGAGAAAGGATGTAATAATTGCCACTAAAGGTGAAGGCCATATGTGGGATGGACCCAACGGGGATGGTCATTCCAGGGCTCATCTTATTCGTGCCTGTGAAGAAAGTCTGAAGAGATTAAAAACGGATTATATCGACCTGTACCAGGTGCATTCTTTCGACTTTACAACTCCTCTTGAGGAAACAATGGAGGTTCTGGATATCCTCGTAAAATCCGGGAAAGTCCGGTATACCGGCATATCAAATTTCTTCGCATGGCAGGTAATGAAAATGCAGGCAATCGCGGAAAAGAATAACCTTACAAAGCTCACCAGCCTTCAGGCATACTATTCTATAGTCGGAAGAGACCTTGAGTATGAGCATGTACCTGCATGCATTGATCAGGGAATGGGTATTGTTGTATGGAGTCCCCTGCACGGAGGAATACTTACCGGAAAGTACAGGAACAGAAAGAAATGGCCGGAAGATACAAGACTTAAAGGTCCCGGACAGCATCT
This sequence comes from uncultured Bacteroidota bacterium, assembly GCA_963764235.1. Classification (GTDB taxonomy): domain Bacteria; phylum Bacteroidota; class Ignavibacteria; order Ignavibacteriales; family Ignavibacteriaceae; genus DATFVA01. The sequence goes on from CAVXRO010000007.1 coordinate 62,657, forward strand.
TCCTTATAATGTGGAAAAGGGCGAGTTGATACTTGATAAAGTGGAGAAAATAGCTCAGAAAAGAAAAGTGACTATGAGCCAGGCGGCGCTGAACTATGCTCTGAGCAAACCAGGAATAACTTCCGTAATTATAGGTGCCAGGAATAAGAACCAGCTCCTTGATAACATTTCTGCCGGCGGCTGGAAATTGAATGCGCAAGAGATGAAAGAACTTGATGACATAAGTATGCCTGACAGGATCTATCCATACTGGTATTTTGATATATTTAAAAAAGACAGAATGGAGAATTATTTCAGGAATATGTCCAGGAAGGAGAATTAAGATGGAATATAGAAATCTTGGAAGAACCGGTGTTAAAGTCAGCAGCCTCTGTCTTGGCTGTATGATGTTTGGAAGAAGAGCAGATGAGGAACTTTCGGCAAAGATAGTTGATAAAGCAATAGATTCCGGAATAAATTTTATCGATACGGCTAATGTGTATCAGCGCGGTATCAGCGAGGAATTTACAGGTAAAGCCCTTAAGAAAAACGGAAAACGTCACCAGGTTGTGCTGGCCACAAAGGTACACGGTAAGATGGATGACGATGATCCTAATGCAATGGGAAACAGCAGGAGACATATAATTGAACAATGCGAAGCATCCCTGAAACGGCTGCAGACTGATCATATAGATCTATACCAGATACATCGTCCCCAGTCGTATATTCCGATTGACGAGACTTTAAGAGCTCTCGACGATCTGATAAGAGCCGGTAAAGTCCGGTACATTGGTACAAGTACTTTCGGGGCCTGGCAGGTAATTGAATCTTTATGGATATCTAAAGAACTTGGATTAAACAGGTTTGTTTCTGAACAGCCCCCATATCATATCCTCGAAAGGAGAATTGAAAGGGAATTAATCCCTGCTGCACAAAACTACGGACTGGCAATATTACCCTGGTCGCCTCTTGCCGGAGGCTTTTTGACGGGCAAATACCAAAGAAACGAAGAACGGCCCCCGGGGACCAGGTTTAAGGAAGACCAGTACTGGAGTACAAGAAATTTCTCAAGTAAAGCTTTTGACGTATTGGACGTCGTAAGAAAATTGGCTGATGAAAAAGGGTGTACTCCCTCACAACTGAGCCTGGCATGGGTGATTCAGAAGCCTGCGGTAACAAGCGCGATAATAGGACCAAGAAACATTGAACGGCTTGAGGATAACATTAAAGGGGCAGAAGTTAAACTTGATGAGAAGGATAATGAACGAATTGATGAAGTCTGCCGACCGGGAGAATTCGTATTATCATTCTATGAAGCAGATTTTGGTCCTTATAAGTACAACTGGCATTAGTAATCATCAGGGAGAAATTATGAATAACATATTGGTTCTATACGATTCTGCCACGGGAAACACAAAAAAGATGGCTGAATTTGTGGCAGAGGGTGTTAGACAGGGTGATGACATAAATATTCGACTGAAGAGTGTTGATGAGGCTGATAAGGACGATGTTATATGGTGCGACGGAATTGCTGTTGGGAGTCCCACGAATATGGGAATAGTATCCTGGAAGATGAAAAAATTCTGGGATGAAACCTGCAATGACCTCTGGGGTAAGATCGATGGTAGAATTGGCTGTGCATTCTCCTCCCAGGGAGGATGGGGCGGAGGTGCAGAATTGACCTGTCAATCAATACTCACTATGCTGATGAATTACGGATTTCTTGTCTTCGGGGTTACTGATTACGTGGCCGATGGTTATACCCTGCATTATGGAGCTGTGGCAGTAGGTGAACCCAGGGAGGAAAAAGTTCAGGATGCCTGCAGAAGAATCGGTCAGAGACTTGCATTATGGGTAACAAAGTATTCAGCAAAGGGTTCTTTCCAGTTATTAAAGGAAGATGTTGATTGATGGATTACTTCGTCGGACTTGATGTCGGTACAACCGGGGCTAAAGTAATTCTGATTGATGAGGATGGCAGAGTTGTCAATACTACCTCTTCAGAGTATCCTATGTATAATCCTAAACCGCTGTGGTCTGAACAAAACCCCGAAGACTGGTGGCAAGCGGTACAGGTAAGTTTCAGGAAGATAATCGGTGAAAGTAAAATTGATGCCGGTGCAATTAAAGGAGTCGGACTAACCGGACAGATGCATGGAATTGTTCTGCTCGACAAAGAAGGTAAGGTGCTTCGTCCCTGTCTTATGTGGAACGACCAGAGAACTTCAAAAGAATGTGAAGACATCACTTCTGTAATTGGATTCGATAACTTACTAAGAATAACTGGTAATGCTGTACTGCCCGGTTTTACTGCTCCCAAAATTATGTGGGTTAAAAAAAATGAACCGCATATTTTCAGAAGGACCGAACATATACTCCTTCCGAAAGATTATATACGTTACTGCCTTACAAATGAGTTTGCAACAGATGTATCGGATGCTTCCGGAACCTCTTTACTCGATGTAAACAAACGTAGGTGGTCCGATACAGTTTTATCGAAACTGGACATCCCACGTGTATGGATGCCTGACGTTTTTGAATCCGTTGAGATAACCGGCGCCCTGACATCAAATGCTGCTGAGTTAACAGGACTAAAAGCCGGTACGCCGGTAATTGCAGGCGCGGGTGACCAGGCAGCAGGAGGAGTAGGGACAGGTACTATTAAAAATGGGATTGTATCCGTGGTACTGGGAACCTCAGGTGTTGTTTTTGCACATACAGATAAACTGACAATTGAACCCGAAGGAAGGCTGCATGCCTTTTGCCATGCTTCTCCCGGCACCTGGCATGTAATGGGTGTTACTCTCTCGGCTGCGGGATCATTCAGGTGGTTCAGGGATACTTTCTGTGAGCAGGAGATTGAGGAATCCGTAAAATTAAAAACGGACGTTTATGAACATTTGACGCAAAAAGCGGCGGAAGTGCCTGTCGGAAGTGAAGGATTGATTTTTTTGCCTTACTTAACCGGGGAGAGAACCCCTTATCCCGATCCTGATGCAAAAGGAACTTTTACAGGAATAACTGTCAGGCATAATAAGAACCATTTTATCCGGGCTGTGCTTGAGGGAGTCGCATACAGTCTAAAGGACTGCCTGGAATTAAACAGGAATATTGGTCTGCAGACAACTGAAATCAGGATATCCGGAGGGGGGGCAAGGAGTAATCTCTGGAAGCAGATCCTCGCGGATATATTCAATGTTGAACTGGTAACACTGAATTCTACGGAAGGGGCGCCTTACGGGGCGGCTTTACTAGCTGCCACAGGTACAGGCAGGTTCAATACAATTGAGGAAGCATGCAATAAGTGTATTAAAAAGGTGAGTGTGACCGGACCGGTAAAAGAGAACGCCGCGGTTTACAGGGAGTTTTATGAAATTTATAAAAACCTTTATCCTGCTTTGAAACTATCATTCAATAAAATATCACAGGCAGTTGAGCGGAACTATATTTAATAAAACTGACAGCGATTCCTATCTAAGCGAAAGGTTTATCTACAGGGTAAACCCTGTTGATTACATTTCCCTTACAAGAGAAATTTTAAGCAACCGGAATCTTTTCAGCGAGATTGATAAGATTAAAGCCGGCCGGCATACGGGTCATTCATTAAATGAAAAAGAGAGAAGCATCCTGAGTCGCTGTGCCTCGCTGTTAAACCGGTACAATAATAAAGTTGAAGGGATTGAACCGGAATATTATCCTGCTGAATTATTTAAAGATTTTGAAATGTACAGGTATTTCTTCAAAGAGATTGGAGCCAGTCTAAAATTTAACCCTCTTTCAATGTCGGATGCCGGCAGGCATGTTCGAGAAGATATTAATTTTTCTGGAAGATTATATTGAACTTATTACGCCAAAGGCAATTTACAGGGTGGTGAATACTTTGCCTCATCCCGGGGGACTGATGGTTGCTGGAACAGATATCAGGTTTGAGAACAGTAAGCTCAGGATTTTCAGCAGCCACTTGGCCTTCAATAACAGCGAAGAGATTAAGCCGGAGGATCTATATAATAAAAATGTTATCGTCTATGTGGTTACGATCGGTCCGGGAATAGACAATGAGGTTAAAAGAATGATGGAAAGGGGGGAGATGTTTGATGCCTACCTTCTGAATGGAATAGGCGCCGGCGCTGCTGAAATGGCAGCAAATGATCTGAACCGGTATATGAATGACAACAATACAGATGAGAAGTTTGATTATAAGAGACTCTCACCAGGTTACGGAGATTGGAACGTGTCTGATCAGACTAAGATATTCAAACTTCTTGATCCGGAAAAATACATAGGAGTAAAGCTGACGGACTCACATATTATGTTACCGGAAAAGTCGACATCGGGAATAATGGGATTAACTATAAAAGAAATCAAAGTATGAATAAAGTCATCAGGGAATTACTAAGCTCAGGTACAGTTATTACCGACGGTTCCTGGGGAACGCAGCTACAGGAGAAAGGATTAGGTCTGAACGAATGTCCCGATTCCTGGAATTTAACTCATCCCGGCCAGGTTGAGGAAATCGCGCGCTCTTACGTAGAGGCGGGCAGTAAAGTTATTCTTACAAATACCTTCCGAAGCAACAGGATCGCGCTCGAAGGATTCGGACTCGATGATAAAGTCAGGGAAATCAACACAGCCGGAGTGGCGATCTCGAAAAAAGCAGCAGGAAATAAAGCGTACATTTTTGCATCGATTGGGCCTTCGGGCAAACTGCTGATGACCGGAGACGTGACCGAAGAGCAGCTCTACGAAATATTTAAAGAGCAGGCGGACGCAATTAAGGATGCAGGTGCTGATGGTATTGTAATAGAAACTATGTCGGATCTTGCTGAAGCAAAAACCGCCTTAAAAGCTGCAAAAGAAACAGGTCTCCCGGTTGTTGTGTCGATGGTCTTTGATTCAGGCAGAAATAAGGAACATACTATGATGGGGCAGTCACCCGAGGAGATAGCCCTTGAGCTTACAAAAGAAGGTGCCGATGTAATAGGTGCCAACTGCGGGCAGGGAATTGAAGGTTTTACCAATATATGCAAACGACTTAAAGTCTCTACAAATCTTCCTATCTGGATAAAACCGAACGCAGGTCTGCCGGAAATGCACGACGGCAAAGCTGTCTATCAAACCTCCGCCGGCGAATTTGCTGAATATATTCCTGATCTCCTTGATTCAGGAGCCGATTTCATAGGAGGCTGCTGCGGAACAAATCCGGACTTTATTAAGGAAATATCAAAGACAATCGAAAAGTAAATGTCAATTGATAAAAAAGTTAAACACCAGGCTGCCTTAAAGGTAAATGCAGACCGCTTTTTCGACGATTACTTTTCAGTATTCGAAAAGACTGATCTCTCCATGCAAAAAATATTAGCTTCGTTCATTATTGTATTCATCCTTTTCAGCGGTTGCGGAGATAATTCAAAAAATAAACAGGGAGTTGTAACTATAAACTTCTGGCACAGTTTTGTTTCACGTACAATTCCTGCTTTGAACAGCCTTATCGATAAATTCGAAAAGGAGCATCCCGGTATTCATATTAATGCGCAGTATGTTCCAAGCGGTGATCCTCTTGTTCAGAAACTGGTGACTGCTATCCAGAGCAATACGGCGCCGGACATATCGTGGATACACAGCGACTTTCTGAACAAGCTGGTTGAAGCTGATGCTATTTACAAGATGGATCATTTTATTTCGGGAAAAGAGGGACTGACAAAAGAGGAAATGGATGATATCTACCCTCAATCGCTTCAGTCAGCCAAATGGAAAGATACACTTTACGCGATGCCCATGGAAGCAACAACCCTGGCCCTGATCTATAATAAGAATAAATTCAGCGAAGCAGGGCTTGATCCGGAGAAGCCGCCGCAGAATTGGAATGAACTATACGACTATGCTCTGAAACTTACAAAAGATAAAAACGGGGACGGAAAAAAAGACCAGTATGGTTTTTATATCCCTGCCTTTCCTGCTTCAGGTCCTTTAAGCATCTGGATGGTGCTTCAATGGACGCCCTTTTTATGGCAGGCCGGCGGTATGGAAATAAATGATGATCAGTCTAAAATGCTTTTTAATAGCGAGGCCGGAGTTCAGGCGCTTTCATTCTGGAAGAAGCTTTTTGATGCACAAGACTTCAGGAATTTTACCCTGACCCACGACCTTGGATTCATATCAAACACCATTGCTATGATAATGGACGGTCCCTGGGATTTACCCGAATTCAGGGAAATTAAAAATTTTGACTGGGGAGTGACATATCTTCCTGCGGGTCCCGCCAGCCGGGCAACATACCTTGCCGGGGAACACCTTGTAATCTTTAAGCAAAGCAGGCACCCGGAAGAAGCATGGACATTCCTTAAGTGGATCCTCGAACCGGAAAACCAGGCGAAATTTTCAGAGGAATCAGGATATCTGCCGGTCAGGAAATCCGTTCTTGAACTTCCTCAATATAAACAGTTTCTGGACAAGGACCCGGCAATGAAGGCATTCGTAGAACAGATAGCAATCAGCCGGGCCAGGGCATCCATTGATTATTACAGGGTTGAAATAAACCAGAATATAGCTGAGGCAGTTGAAAAAGCAATCATCGGGAATGTGAGTCCAAATGCAGCCCTCAATGAAGCGGCGCAAAAGTCAAATGAGATGCTCTCAACAATCAATAAGTAAAGCAGGCGGAAATAAAATGGCTGAAGTAATACTAAAAAATGTGACTAAAATCTATGAAGGTGGAAATAAAGCCGTAGATGATGTTAATATAGAAATCCATGATAAGGAATTTGTTGTACTCGTTGGTCCTTCAGGCTGCGGTAAATCCACAACATTAAGGATGATAGCGGGACTGGAAGAGATAACCGACGGAGAAATGTTTATTGACGGAAAAAAAGTGAATGACGTTTCACCCAAGGACAGGGATATAGCGATGGTATTTCAGAATTACGCGTTGTATCCGCATATGTCGGTATTTGAAAATATGGCGTTTGGTCTGAAGCTCAGGAAATTTCCAAAGGTAGAGATAAATGAACGTGTTCTTGAAGCGGCAAGGATACTGGGACTTGAGGAATATCTCGACCGAAAACCCAAGGCCCTATCGGGGGGACAAAGGCAGCGTGTTGCTGTAGGCAGGGCTATTGTAAGAAAGCCCAAGGTATTTTTATTTGATGAACCCCTTAGTAATCTTGATGCAAAGTTAAGGGTACAGATGAGGACTGAGATATCGAAGCTTCACCAGAAATTAAACGCAACGATGATTTATGTTACTCATGACCAGACGGAAGCGATGACGATGGGAGACAGGATTGTAATTATGAAAGACGGTATTGTTCACCAGGTTGATACCCCGCTAAACCTGTATAATAAACCCGCCAATAAATTTGTGGCCGGGTTTATCGGGAGTCCCTCTATGAACTTTATAAGAGGGAGAATAGGCACGAACGGTCAGACGGTATTTGAAAGTGATGGTAAAAAGGTCAGACTTAAAATCGGGGAAAGAATCGTTGAGAAACTGAAAGGTTATAATAACAGGGACGCCTGGCTGGGTATTCGTCCCGAGGATATATATGATTCATCAATCACAAAAAATGATATTCAATACAACGGCATTGAGACTGAGCTTGAAGTGGTGGAACCGATGGGAAATGAGATACTGCTTTATTTTAATATCGAGTCAGAGCAGTTTATTGCCAGGATTCCTGCGAGAGAAATTCCCGAGGCGGGGAAGAAAAAAGAATTACTATTCGATACAAACAAACTTCACTTTTTTGATTTTGAGACTGAGAAAGCGATTTAATAACAAACATATAATATATGGCTTTATTCGGCAGAATGTTTAAAGGGAGGCAGAATAAACAGAGCCGGAAAGATTTTAAACATGAACAGGAGAAAAATATGAGTACACTGACCGACTTTAAAATATCAGAGGAGCAAAAAAAGAAATACAGGGATGACGGGTTTTTCATCCTGGAGAACATAATCCCGGAGAAAGAACTTGAGACCGTAAGGAACAAGTGCGTTGAACTAATTGAACAGCAGAACAGGGAAATGGATAGTCTCGGCACCGACATCCTTAATCTGAGCAGAAAAAACAGCCGTTATTTTGTATTCCTTGCCTTTAAGGATCATCCCGAACTAGGCAAGTTTATTTTCAGTGATCTCATGGCGGAGATATGCAAAGCAACAATAGGCGAAGAAGCATACTTGTTCTGGGAGCAGTTTGTTGTCAAAGGTACCGATCTCAGGGGAGCTGAATTTACGTGGCACCAGGATTCAGGATATGTTGATTACCCGCATAAGTATTATGTTAATGCCTGGGTTCCTCTTGATGATGTAAATGAAGAGAACGGAACGGTTTACCTTCTGCCTTATTCGTTGGCAGATACAAAGGAAAAAGTAGAACATAAGCCTGTTCCCGGTTCAAACGATAGGGAAGGTTATTTTGGTCCCGAAATAGGTATACCCGCAAACTGTCCTGCCGGATCAATCGTGGTTTTCTCCAGCACAACTTTCCACAGATCCGGAGCGAATAAAACAAATAAACTGAGAAGAGCGTATGCAATTCAGTTCTCCCCGGAACCAATCTATGAAGCAGACGGTTCGTTAAAAGGCTTAGCCGAACCTTTTCTTAAAGACGGCAAAAGGATCAGGTAAGAAATACATTAAGGTGGTCTTGTCGTTCAGAATTTATTTAGGAAGCCTATCCTTCTGTCACACAAGCATATTAAGTCTTATAAAAGGCAGTCCCTTTTAGTTTTAAAGGTGCTTATGAAAAAGCTGTTATTCCTCATGCTTATATCAGGGTTATCATCAATATTTTCCCAATCAGGTAAAGTATTTCAATTAAACGAAAAACCTCAAAAAGTTTTTGACGGAGGATTTTTTACTGAAGGACCGGCCGTCGGCAAAAACGGATGTGTTTACTTCAGCGATCAGACCTTCACGAGTGAAACCGATATGGAAGCAGGGATCATCTGGAAGTTTGATCCCCTCAGAGATACTACCATAGTGTTCCGTTCACCAAGTGGAATGTCTAACGGCATCAGTTTTGACCGGCTGGGTAGTATGATCGTATGCGAAGGGGCTGATTTCGGGGGACGGATGGTCGTGAGGACAGATATGAAAACCGGCAAAAGCAAAATTATTGCGGGATTATACCACGGCAAACCTTTTAATTCACCCAATGACCTGACGATAGACAGTCACGGCATAGTATACTTTACAGACCCGCGGTATACCGGTTACGAAAATGTGGATCAGCCTGTAATGGGTGTTTATAGAATTGATGGCGATAATAATATTCAACTTGTTATCAAAAATATCCCTATGCCAAACGGAATAGCACTTTCGCCCGATGAAAAAATACTTTATGTGGGATGCAATTATGAAGGAGATGAAAACCGTAAGCCTGTTGCGGCAGTCTATTGCTATAACATTTCCGGTAATGACAGCGTCACTTTTAATCAGGAGCTGATCAGGTTTAAAGATGATGCTGGTCTCGATGGAATAAAAACGGACAGCCGCGGAAATCTTTTCATAGCAGTGAGAGATGAAGAAAATCCGCAGATACAAGTATACAACCCCGAAGGTAACCTCATTGATTCTCTCGGTCTGCCTGAAGTTCCCTCTAACCTGACCTTTACACCGTCCGGCAGCGAGCTATATATTACTGCAGGCAGCAGTTTATACCATATCCCCCTCAACGACGACTACCTTAAATAAACATATCATATCAAATGCTTCCCGGTGACTCGGCCTCCCTTTAATCCCTACCAGTACCTTAACCCTTACTTTTTTATATCATTCGTAAGTCTCAAATTGTATCACCCCCGCATGCCTTTCCCCGTACTTCCGTGTTCATTCAAACCTATTTCATTATTACTTTTCCCATTCATAACTTTATTCTAACTGTGCTACAGCTGCATTTCACTACGCTGCATCTGGATTTCCAATTCTCCATCTAAATTTCACATACGCTCCACATACGCTCAATCATCTTTTTTAAGAATTCTCTTCTGACCCGCGAGATTTGAATGACAATTCACATTTAGGATCACAGGGCATTTTGAAAGTCTGCCATTTTGTCAGTATGTTTAAAAATTCAACAAAATAAAAGATGCGTTTTCAGCTCATTTTCGCATTCTCAATTTGAGACCAACAGGCGTATAAAAGGCGCATTCCAGGCTGATTCATACCGCCTATAAGAGAGTCTGAAAAATGTGTGACATTTTGTCAGTACTTTTGAAAAAGACTACCAGCAACAAATGGGATACATCATTCAATAAGCCTTTGAATTTGCCCCTTCTTTTATGTTTTTTTGATATGATTTAAGACTATCGGAGATTAGTCCTAAAGTCCATTTCGTTAATTATTACTGAATTTAAGGGAAATAAATGAGGACTAACAAGATAACTGAAGAGGAGCGGATTAAGGCTTTTAAATGGGTTAAAAAACCGGAAGTAATTGAAAAACAAAACCTCAGCGTCCGTTATCATGTAGAAGACTTTAATACATCAGACCTTCCCCGCAGGTTTCTTGAAGCATTTGCTGCAATACTGAAACACTCTAATTACAGAATGGCCCTCGATCATTTTACGAGAATGAGCGCCAGGTGTGCGAACTGCACTGTTGCCTGCCAGGTGTTTCAGGCTACCGGCGATATCGAAGATATTCCGTGTAAACGTTCAGAACTTCTTCTTGATATATACAAGCGGCACTTTACCCTCGGCGGATATGTGAAGGGACGTCTCTCAGGTAAAGGTTACATTACTGTAGAAACAATTCAGAAGATGGCAGACAGTTATTATAACTGTACCGCCTGCCGCAGATGCGCGCTTGATTGTCCCGCAGGAATCGATCACGGATTAATTACGCATCTGGGCAGATATATCCTGAGTGAGCTTGGAATAGCCCCCCGCGCCCTTATTGTAAGTACGAGGGAGCAGCTTCAAGGTCCTACTAAAAATACTTCAGCTATCCCACTACCCGCACTTCAGGATACCCTTGAATTCCTTGAAGATGATATGTTTGAGGAGAAATCAGTTCATATAAAATTTCCAATGGATGTTCCCAATGCCGACTATGTTTTCTTTCCTGCAGTGAGCGATTTCCTTATGGAGGCGGAAACCTTGATGGGCATTGCTGCAGTGTTTACGGCTACGGGCGGAAACTGGACGATTGGCACAGGCTATTACGATGGAATAAATTACGGATTGTTCTATAGCGACAGGATTCTGGAAAGAGTTGTGAAGCAGGTCGATGGGGAAACGAGAAGACTTGAGGGTAAAAATATCCTGATTGGTGAGTGCGGGCATGCCTCACGTTCTGCAAAATATTTCATTCCTGTTTACTGCGGAGGAGAGAACTCTCTGCCTGTATTAAACATTATGGAATACACCTATAAAGCATGGAAAGAGGGGAAACTGAAGTTTAATCCTGATGTTATAACTGAAAAGGTATCATATCACGATCCCTGCAATCTTGCCAGGCAGAGGTGGATAGTTAATCAGCCGAGAGAAATCCTGAAAGCCTTCTGTAAAAATTATATTGAAATGACTCCCTCAGGTGAGGATAATATCTGCTGTGGAGGCGGGGGAGGAACAGTCTCTATTGATGAGATAAGACCATACAGAACAACGGTCGGCGGCAAGCTGAAAGCAGACCAGATCCGTAAAGCAGGTTGTGACATCCTGGTTGCTCCTTGTGCAAATTGTAAAAAGCAGCTCAGGGAAATGGTGGAGGATCAGGGGATTGACTGCCAGGTTGTGGGTCTGCACGATCTTATTTATAAAGCAATCATCTTTGATGATTCATTGATAGTCAAAGAAAAAGATTCCTCGAAAGAAGAGGTTAATTAGATGGATGCTCTACTTGAATTTGCGAAAGGACCTCTTTTCCGGTTGAGCTTTGCTTTGCTGGTACTGGGGTTAATAAGAATATTTTTTCTTGATATTCGAGGTGCTTATAAAGCCTATAAAAATACAGATGATAAAAAGATGCCCTGGAAGCTGATTGTCAGCCGCACCTGGGAATGGTTCTTTCCTCTTAAACGGCTGAGGGGAAACTTCAGAGTTTATTCTGTGTTCTCCATCCTTTTTCATATAGGATTAATTTTGGTTCCCATTTTTCTCTTTGCTCATATTCAGCTTTGGGACAGCGCTTTAGGGATTTCATGGATTGCACTTTCTCATGGCTGGGCATTCTGGCTTACGATTACGACAATAATTTTCGGAGCGGCCTTATCTATATGCCGGATGAGCAGTAAAACTACCAGGGCATTGAGCAGGGGACAGGATTATCTCTGGCTCATCCTGCTGCTTATTCCATTTATAACCGGTTTTGTATGTGCGAACCTTAATGTTACTCCTTCCTATTACAGGTTTTATATGCTGGTACATATTTTATCCGGAGAATTGATATTCGTATTGATACCTTTTTCCAAAATTGCACATTGTGTTCTTACTCCTTTATCTCAAGTTATCTGTGCTCTGGCCTGGAAATTTCCGCCGGAGACAGATGACAAGATCAGTACAACATTAAACAAAAAAGGAGCGCCCGTTTGAGTAAAGCTATATTAACAGATATTACAAAGTGCATCGGCTGCCTCGAATGCGTTGCTGCCTGTAAGAAAACTCATAACCTTGAAGATGACGTCCCGAGAGTGTGGCAGAAGAATGACGGACTCTCAGCCGAGAACTGGACTTCCATTATAAGGAAACCAGGCGAGCATTATATCAGGAAGCAGTGCCGTCATTGCCTGGAACCCTCCTGCGCTTCAGTCTGCCCGGTAGGAGCACTTCATAAAACTGAAATCGGCGCTGTAATTTATGACGCCGACAAGTGCCTTGGATGCCGGTATTGCATGATGGCCTGTCCTTACGGAATTCCACGTTATGAATGGGATAAGTCAGTTCCGTACGTAGAAAAATGTATCATGTGCTATGACAGGATACTAGAAGGAAAACAGCCGGCGTGTACTGAAGCCTGTCCCCAGCAGGCCACAATATTCGGTGAAAGAAAGGAACTTTTAAATATTGCTCATAAAAGAATTAAGGATGACCCCGGCCGGTACATCAATAAGGTGTGGGGCGAGCATGAAGTCGGAGGAACTTCAGTTCTATATTTATCCGATATAAACCTTGATTTTCTTTCATATCCCGTAAATCTCGGCGACAAGCCTCTGCCCGAAAAAACAGCTACCGCGATGGAATCTGTCCCGTTTGCGTTTGTCGGAATGGGGGGCGCCATGCTTGGACTTAACTGGATCATCCGGCGCCGGATGAAGCTTAGTAAAGAAAGTAACGAAAAGGAATCTCCTGATGAATAGAGTAAGGAATGCGAAACTTATCTTATGGATAATTACCGGTTTTGCTGCTGCAGTTGTCCTTAACCGCTTCATTTTCGGATTAGGAGTAACAACTAATTTAAATGATGCTACCCCTTGGGGACTATGGATAGGGTTCGATGTTATGGGAGGCGTAGCCCTGGCAGCAGGCGGCTTTGTGCTGACAGCTATCTTCTATATAATGAGGAGAGAGGAATTTCATCCGCTGGTAAGGCCCGCTGTACTTACAGCATTCCTCGGCTACCTTGCTGTGATTATAAGCCTGCTTGTGGATCTTGGGCTGCCGTGGAACATCTGGCATATGATTATTTACTGGAATCCTCACTCACCGTTATTTGAAGTGGGCTGGTGCGTTATGCTTTATACGGGAGTACTGCTGCTCGAATTCAGTCCTGTTCCATTAGAGAAGTTCAGCCGGTATGCAAAGATCAGAAACTTCCTGATGAGGTTCCGTTTTGTATTTGTTCTGCTGGGAATAATGCTTTCCACCCTGCACCAGTCTTCATTGGGCAGTTTATTCCTGATTATGCCTTTCAAGCTTTTCCCGCTGTGGTATTCGAATATTCTGCCGGTTCAATTCTTTATCTCGGCAGTTGCGCTTGGTTTAATGATGGTATCATTCGAAAGTCTTGTTTCTCACTGGTTGTATAAACGCAAACCTGAATCGGACCTGGTGTCTAAGCTTTGTAAAATCGCGGTTTGGGTCCTTTCGATATATTTTATTGTGAAGATTTCAGATTTAATAGCGCAGGGTAAGTTTGGTTTAATCTTTAACGGAAGCTGGCAGAGCAATCTTTTTATTACAGAGCTTCTGATATCGACTATAATTCCTGCCGTACTCTTTTCGGTACCCAAATTACGTAAAATGGTGCCCGTGCAATGGATCGGTTCGTTTATGGTTGTCTTTGGTATGATGATGAACCGTATCGATGTAGGAGGACTCGTAATGCTTGGTACAACGGGGGATTCATATACTCCTTTAATAACTGAAATAGTCACTAGTCTGGGAATCATATCCATTGCGTCATTAGTATTCTTATTTGCAATTGAGAATTTCAATATCTGGGATCTGCAGCCTAAGGATCCCGATTCATTACCGCACAAGCTTCCGGAGTTTGATTATACTTCAAGAACATGGCTTGGGACTCCCGATGTTACTAATTTAACCAAACACTCACTTGCCTTTATTGTCAGCTTTGCAATCGGTTTGGCTTTGACGCCGGGAAACCATATTCACAGTGAAGGAATAACGGATGTGAAAGTCTTTCGCGCATCAGGTCTGGATACCCTGTACGTAAACGGAAACAGAGACGACCAGTTTGTAAAATTCCCCCATCAGGCTCACATTGGGCGTATAGGAAAAGAGAACTGCTCAACCTGTCATCATTTAAATCTTCCCGGTGAAAAGCTGAGCGAGTGCTGGGAATGTCATACCGGAATGTATACGCAGGTAGACTTCTTTCAGCATGACTGGCATTCGTCTGTTTACGGGGCAAATCTAAAATGCATCGACTGTCACAGGGAAGGTCAGAACCGGAGCGTGAATTCAGCTAAAAAATGCACAGATTGTCACAAATCATACAAGTTTGAATCTCGGATTAATAAAAGTTAACAGAACTTATGATATACGCTCCTACACCGATGCCCTGCATAATTTATGCGTGTCATGCCATATGAAGAAATCGAAGGAAGACAAGACTAAATCAGAGTTAGCCAGGTGCTCAACCTGTCATAAAACAGAACTTCCGGAGAATTTGACTGCAGGAATCAACTGGAAAATTAACGTTCCCCATTTTAATAGTGTAATTCTTCCTGATGTTAAAGAAGTTGTACTCGAAACGAAATAATATATGCCGGTGAAGAAAATATTAATAGTTGATGACGAACCAGATGTTGTAGCTTATTTAACCGTTGTTTTGGCAGCAAATGGATATAAACCCTATTCTGCAGCTAATGTAAATACTGCAGAGCAGATCCTGAAAAAAATTCATCCTGATCTTATTTGCCTGGATATTGTTATGCCTAAGGAAACAGGAATATCTTTTTACATTAAGCTTCAGCAGGAAAAAGAACTGAAAGGTATCCCTGTTATGATTATCAGTGGAATAGTTGAATCTGATAAATTCAATTTCAGATCATATGTTAAGGATGAGTCGATTCCTTCTCCGGCGTGTTATATGGAGAAACCGATCGATATTAAAAATTTTATCTGGAATATTGAACGATTAACAGGTTAAACAATGACCGGAACTTTAGATAAGAATAATTTATGGAAGAAGGAGTATCAAACACTCTTTGACAGGGTACCTTGTTACCTTACCGTAATAGGCAAAGATTTCAGAATCGTACGGGCGAATGATTCATTTCGTGAAAACTTCGGGGATGCGCTGAATGAACACTGCTTTGAAATATATAAGAGAAGGAAAACGAAGTGTCTTAATTGTCCGGCTGTGAAGACCTTTAGGGATGGGAAGGTACATCGTTCTCACCAGCAGGGGATAGGGGTCCATGGACAAAAAATCTATTACGTTGTTACTACCTCAGCCTTAATAAAAGATGCTAAAAATATTGATTATGTAATAGAGATTTCCAATGATGTTACCGGTATGAAAAAGCTGGAAGAAAAAGTAATAGAATCAAAGAGGCTGGGAGCTGTGGGACAGACAGTTGCAGGACTGGCTCATAGCATAAAGAATATTTTAATGGGACTGGAAGGTGGAAAATATATTGTAAGTCTTGGTTTGAAAAAAAATGATCAGCAGATGATAAACCAGGGCTGGGAAATGCTGGAAAGAAATTTTGATAAAACCACTTCTCTGGTTAAGGACTTTTTAAGCTTTTCAAAGGGAAGGGTTCCTGACCTGGAAATAGTCGACCCAGCCGATCTTATTATGGAAATTGTTGACTTGTATAAAGATGTAGCTGCTCAGTCGGGTATAGAACTTAAACCTATTATTGAGGGCAGTATTAAACCAGTTCCATTTGATAAGGCAGGTATACATACCTGTCTGACCAACCTTGTTTCAAATGCAATAGATGCATGCCTGATGTCGGAACAGAAGGGTACAGAGGTTTCAATCAGGGTATCGGAAAAAAGGAATAAGATTATTTTTGAAGTTCAGGATAATGGCAGCGGAATTGACTACGAAATAAAGAAGAAAATATTTACTACATTTTTCACGACCAAAGGAGGAGGGGGGACAGGACTCGGTTTATTAACCACCAGGAAAATTGTTGAAGAACACGGGGGGAGAATAACCGTAATATCCCAAAAAGGTAAAGGTGCAAATTTTAAGATGGAATTCCATCGTAAACGGTTAATGGCTTTATATAAAGAATCGAAGGAATAAATTAAAGCAGGAGAGAATCATGACTGATAAACAAAAGAAAATAGTACTCGTGGTTGATGATGAAGCAGACGTTCGAAACTTCCTTCAGGCTGCACTAATCGAAGCCGGGTTTAATGTTATGATCGCAGAAGACGGTGATATTGCTCTGCAACAAATAAAAAAACAAAAACCTGATTTAATCTCACTCGATCTTGTAATGCCTCATAAGTCGGGGGCTAAGTTATATCACGAACTTCAAAAAGAGAAAGAATGGGCTAAAATCCCGGTAATTATTGTTACCGGGCATGCCCGTGATGATCTCGGCAAATCAGATTTGAGAAACTTAATTATGTCCGGTCCGGGTGTATACCTGGAAAAACCTGTAAAACCTGGTAATTATATAGCGGCAGTAAAAAGTATCTTAAATATGGAGACAAGTGAAGAGGAAAAAGAGACAGCGGAAATGGTGGAATTGCAGAATTATTTGAAAAATTTGATTGATGATGCCGATTCCGGTACTCTTAAGAAACTGAAAGAGCTTGTTAGTAAAAAGTAAATGCTGATATTATTTATTGGATATTACTGCCTGACAACATTCGGGATACATTCCTGAATATCTCTTTGATTTTACATTTTTCCGTTAATACTTTTTGAAACAACAACCGGCTGCATCCGGCTAACACCTTTTAATCCGGGAGTATAAAATGCTTATACTTTACCTTCTCACGTATTTCTCCATTCTGGTTTTCTTCGTTCTCATAGTAAGCAAGATATTGCATTATGCAAGGACCCCCCTTCACCTCAGATGGGATTTATATCCGGTAGCTCACGAAGCTGATCGTAATAAGTACGGCGGCTCATACTATGAAGAGACTGAATGGTGGAATAAGAAAAATAAAAAAAGTCAATTTGCCGAGTTATTGGTGATGTTTGAGGAAATCGTTTTCTTAAAGGGAGTATATCATAATAACAAAAAACTCTGGTATTATTCTTTTCCGTTTCACCTTGGTTTGTATCTGACAATGGCAGCTTTCACACTTATGATACTTTCTGTTATTCTGGATCTCAGCGCCGCCGCAGATATGTACTGGAAAAGCAACACTGCTGAGGATATTCTCTTTTATGCTACCAATTTTGTCGGGTATACTGCAATGGTTCTGACATTTTTCGGCACCCTGGGATTATTACTACAAAGAGCTACAGATGAGAAGTTCAGGATATATAATTCTCCTATGGATTTCATAAATCTTTTTTTCATTCTTCTATTGACCATCAGTATGGTATTGACGCTGAGTCCCTCAAATACATCCTTTATTTTATATAAAATTTACCTTAAGAATTTATTTACATTTAATTTTACCGTAATTGCCAAACCATTTTTCCTCGTACACATTACCCTGGTTTCCATCTTTCTCATTTATTTTCCGGTTACAAGGATGATGCATCTGTTTGCTAAATATTTTACGTATCACGAGGTACGCTGGGACGATAATCCTAATTTTAAGGGGAGTAAACTTGAGACTAAGATAAAGCAGGCTCTTAATTTCGGTGTAAGTTGGTCGGCCCTTCATATTAAAACAGGAAAAACGTGGGGAGAAATAGCAACAAAACTTCCACCGGAGGTCAGGAATGTTAAGTAAACCTACTGCTGCTAAATCATCATCAGCAACTGATCCAAAAGAAAGAAAAATGAAATCAATTAAAGATTTTACCATGATGGATGGTCAGATAACCACCCTTGATCCCGCAAGTTATATGCGGCTTCCTTATCCTTATGAGGATTGGGTGGATGCTCCCATAAAAGAGTTGACAGATGATCAGAAGAACAGGCTTGAGCATTCTCTCGATGGATTATCGGCTATTGCAATTTCGGTTCCTGCAAGTGAAGCTGAAAAAGAAGAAAGAGTGGCCAAGTTTTTATCCGGATTGAAAAAACTTTTTAATAAGGAGGATAACTGGACTTTCCTTCAACCCCTGCTTCTCTCTATGGAAAACTGCATGAAATGCCAGACATGCTCTGATGAATGTCCAATTTATATTTCCAGCGGCAGGGAGGAAATATACAGGCCGATTTTCAGGGGGGAAATCCTAAGAAGAATTATTAATAAATATCTCAAATCCGGCGGGAAATTTTATAATAAATTCACTGGATCGGATTTTGAACTTAACTGGGATACCGTTGCCAGACTGGCCGAACTTGCCTATCGATGTACAATGTGCCGACGCTGTGCACAGGCATGTCCCATTGGGGTTGATAATGGGCTGATTACCAGAGAAATCAGAAAGCTTTTCAGTCAGGAACTTGAACTTGCACCGGAAGAACTTCACAATTCAGGTACAATGAAGCAGATGAAAACCGGCTCATCTACCGGAACAAATCCAACTGCAATGCTTGATATTATAGATTTTATTGAAGAAGATTTGAAAGATATTCATAATATTGACCTTAAAATACCAATTGATAAAGAGGGTGCCGATATTCTCTTAATTCATAACTTTGGCGAATATCTTTCCTGGCCTGAAAACATCATGGCTTTTGCTATTATATTTGAAAAAGCAGGTATTAATTGGACCTTATCTTCTGAAATGGGTGGGTATGATTCTGTAAATTATGGCTTATTTTATGATGATGTCCAGCTTGCAAGGGTGGCGCTTGAGCATATCAGGATCGCGAAAAAGCTGGGAGTAAAAAAAATTGTTATGGGGGAATGCGGACATGCTCATAAAGCTTTGATGCCAATTGCCGACAGGATACTTGTTGGAGATAATATTATACCAAGGGAAAGTGCTTTCCCGGTACTTGAAGAAATCGTATTCAGCGGAAAAATAAAATTCGACCCTAACAAAAATAATTTTCCTGTTACACTGCATGATCCCTGTAACACTGCGAGGTCGATGGGTATCGTAGAGCCGCAAAGG
Organism: uncultured Bacteroidota bacterium; assembly: GCA_963764235.1. Classification (GTDB taxonomy): domain Bacteria; phylum Bacteroidota; class Ignavibacteria; order Ignavibacteriales; family Ignavibacteriaceae; genus DATFVA01. Next base: position 82,202 of record CAVXRO010000007.1, read on the forward strand.
AAAATATTACGATATTTATGTCCTCAATTTGTTGAAATGGAGCCCCATGGAGTAAATAATTACTGCTGTGGAGGAGGCAGCGGCTTTGCTATTTTCCAGGGAAAGAACTTTCCTGACTGGAGGAATGCAATATCATTCAGAATGAAGTTTAAACAAGTGCTTGAGGCATTTCAGGAAAACATTGAACCTTCTACATACAAATATGTATGTGCACCCTGTTCTAACTGTAAAGGAGCCTTCCGGGATGGGTTAACTTACTATAATGCATTTGAAAAATGTGGTATAATATACGGAGGACTAGTTGAATTGATCGTAAATGCTATGGTAGATGTTGAAAAACCATTTATAGAATGGGAGCTGAAATAAAGTAGATACTAAATCGCTGACAAATCTGAAGGTGCAAAAATGGAAAACCGTAAAAAAATATTAATAATAGATGATGAAGAAGATATCTTATTATATCTTGCAACTTTTTTTAAGGTAAAGAATTTCGAAGTAATAACGGCTTCTAATGGAAAAGAGGGAGTAAAGAAGGCATTTGCTGAACATCCCGATATAATTACTCTTGATATTTCAATGCCGGAAGAATCAGGGATAAAAGCCCTTCGGGAATTGCAGAGTAGCTCTTCAACAAAAAACACCCCTGTAATTATAATCACAGGGGTTGCTTCAGATTTTAAGAGGTTTATAACGGACCGTAAACAGGTACATATGCCTGAAGGCTATTTTGAAAAACCAATAGACAGAGACCTTCTATTTGAGAAGGTTAATGAACTTTTAAACCTTGCCGCTGTCTGAAAAGCTTTTTCATATTAATCGTGCCTGCAGATTAAACCTGCATCGTCCTTTAATTCACCCTTCATAAATTTATCAAGTGCATCATCAATAAGTTCTACGTCAGAAAAAATGGGTGTGATGTTATTCTGCTTTAAATCTTCTACGACTCTCCAGCCACCACCGCTCGATATGAGGTAACTGCAGTCTTTCAGGCCGTTTATAAGATCTGCATGAGAATGTCCCCCTCCTTCACCATGATGCTGATGTTCATGATGCATCCTATGGTGAGTGAACATATTATCCCTTAATTCTTTATTAACAATTTTTTCATCATTCAATTCAAAAATCATAAATGACCTGCATCTTCCAATATGACCGGTAACGCGCTTTCCATCATTAGTTGCTACAGCAATTTTACCGGAAAAATGTCCGGATTCTGCTGAATTTAATTCCTCTGACATGATAATTCCTCTATTTTTAATTACTAAATAATTTTAACCGCTTTTCCATTCAAAATTGCATCCGCAAGCTTTTTGCGTGCGCTTCCCACAATCCTTCCGAAAGTAGCCCTTGACACATTCATTTCAACAGCGGCATTTTCCTGTGAATATGAAAGCAGATCAGCCAGTCTTAGAGACTCAAGTTCATCCTGTTCCAGAATCACTTCCTCCAGTTCAAACATCGGGATACCCCTGGGTTTGAAATAGAAGGAGGACGGATTACAGCAAATTCTACGGTATTTTTTTGGCCGCGGCATATATTACAGAGTTAATTAGAGATTCACTACTTTAACTGGGATCTGGATTTCATTATTTTTGCTTTATCTCCCAATTCATTATGAGCATATGCTCAAAACTAAACAATAATAAAGTTAAAAGCAAAATTGACCCGGCCGGGGCTTGGATTAATAATACTTGCTTCTACAAATAATTATCATCCCTAATAATATTTATTAGCATTATAGAGAAAATTCCGAATAAATATGTTCAATATTTCTACACTCTAACTGATGAGAAATGCGATTCTACTTGTTTTGTACACAAAATGTTGTTGGCACAAAGATTGGCAATTGAGTCTGGAAGATAAATATTCATCCCAAAAAACCAGCTGCCGACGTAACGTATATGGGTGATACCAAAGAAAGAATTTGCAGACTGGCTGGTTAGTGCGGATTGTTCAAAATTCATTACCGGGAAATTATTAGAAAAGGAAGGAATTTTGTACACGCAGGCAATCTCTCCACAGGAATTTCAGGGAAAAATCACAACAGAGAAGGCAGAAAATTGTCCTTTCTGTAACAGCAGCAGGATTATCAAACATGGGAAAACTTCCGCTGATATCCAGAGATACAGATGCAGATATTGCCATAAAACGTGGGTTGAAAATAAAGCTTCCAAACCCATTCCAAATTACGGGGCACTTACTGAGGCATATTTTAGCGGATATTCTTACCGCGATCTTTGCTCACTTTACCATAGTTCTCCAATAAGGATTAACCAAAAGATAAGAGAATATCTTGAGGAATGTCCTTCCTGGGAGGAATATCTGGATGCGGCTGCGAACAAGCATGAGGCCAGGCTTATTCACCTTGTCGGCAAAAAATTTAAATGCAGCACCAGCAGCAATAAGGAACACTGCTTATACCTTGCACTGGCAATTGATGCTTTATCGACAGTAGTACTTGGATTTGAGGTAGGAAGAGGGGAATCCAAAGAAATATGGATAAGGCTTCTGGATCGGATGAATTGCAGGGGATTCGTTTGTCCCACATTTATGTCGTACGGTCTGAAATCCATAGAAGACGCTCTAAAAGTTGTTTTTCCCTATGCCTCAACATATAATCATTATACACGTGCCTGTTATGATAAGCATTTGAAAAGTGAGCTGTACTATGCCCCAGATTTAAAAAATTTAATCCTCGAGGCAATTACTGCCTACAAAACCAACCAGGCATGCCAGCTTAAAGATTACCTTGTAATCTTTAAGGACAAAAGTATGAAGGAAATTGTCCTTAATTCCAAGGGTTATTTCATTGACAGACTCCAGGAGCGGATTAATGAAAAACCAACCATACGTTTTGAAGGATTATTAAGAGCATTTCAAAAGAGATTTGAAAAGTTTCATATGATAAAGTACGATCCCCTTCCAATAATTAATGGATGGATAGCCTGGTGGATGCTTGTTCCTATGCCTATAGGTTTCAGCCGGCTTTCTCTTTATCTTCAGAAACCCTGTAAAACATACTTTACCAACTTCAATTGCGGTACCTTGCCACTGCCTATGGATCTACCCAAAAATAGTCCTGAAATGCGAACCTTTATTGTAGAACTCGCAGTCAGATCTCTCCATATTCCTGTAAAATAAGGTCGTATTTGAACCTCACTTGCGGGTTCAACGAATACAACACATAGATTACAAAACCCAATTTCATATTGTAATTACACCACTGCTTCAATAAGTTTTATTCAGAATTTTTGGGTTAAGATTTCCTGGGAGGAGTCAGGAAATATTTTAATACCTTATAAAAACTTTGTTCTGCATACAAACAGGAAACTGTAAAAATAAAAATAACAGGAGATAAAATGGCTGAGAAAAAACGGAAGACACCAAAGCTAGATGAACTTGAAAAAGGTGCCTGGCCAAGTTTCGTTAAAGAAATTAAATCAGCAGCCGAGAACAACCCGATGGCTAATGATCTTCTGGGACAGCTGGAACGTTCTTACGAAGAAAGGGTAGGTCATTGGAAGCACGGTGGAATAGTTGGAGTTCTCGGCTACGGAGGCGGCGTAATCGGCAGATATTCAGATCTGCCTGAAGATTTCCCTAATGTCTCTCACTTTCATACACTGCGTATAAATCAGCCTGCCGGCTGGTTTTATACCTCGGATGTATTGAGAAAGTTATGCGACATCTGGGAAAAGCATGGTTCAGGGTTAACAAATATGCACGGTTCAACCGGAGATATTGTTTTCCTGGGAACAAAGACGTCGGAACTGGAACCTGTATTCCAGGAATTAACCGAACTCGGCTTCGACCTTGGCGGATCCGGTTCAGATGTTAGAACGCCAAGCTGCTGCTGTGGTAAAGCGCGATGTGAGTGGGCATGCTATGATACAATGGCCCTTACATATTTTCTTACCATGCACTACCAGGATGAACTGCATAGGCCGGCTTTCCCTTATAAATGGAAATTTAAGATGTCCGGCTGCCCGAATGATTGTGTCGCTGCTGTTGCAAGAGCGGATATGTCAATTATCGGAACCTGGAAAGATGATATCCAGATGGATAAAAATGAGGTTACGAAATATGCTGAATCAGGAATGGACATTCAAAAGGAAATCGTTAATAACTGTCCTTCTAAATGTATGGATTGGGATGGAAAGGAACTCACCATAGATAACCGGTCTTGTGTAAAATGTATGCACTGCATAAATACAATGCCTAAGGCCCTGACTCCGGGTAAGGAACGTGGTGCCTGTATATTAATCGGTTCAAAGGCCCCGATAGTTGAGGGTGCATTGCTTTCTTCTGTTCTGGTACCATTCATTAAGCTTGAACCACCGTATACCGAATTAATTGACCTGGTAGATAAAATTCACGAATTATGGTCAGATGAAGGTAAGAATCGTGAGAGAGTAGGTGAATTCATTCAAAGAGTAGGAATGGGCAATTTCCTCGAGGCAATCGACGTTGAGCCTATTCCCGAAATGGTTGCTCATCCCAGGGAGAATCCCTATGTATTTTACGAAGAATACTTCGAGGAAGACTCCGAAGAAGGAGCTGATGAAGAAACCGCTGAGATGGCTGAAGAAACATGATTTTGTCAATCAGTTAATTTTTAATATCTGAAATATTTTTTAAAGGAAGAAAAAAAATGGCTGAAGAGAAAAAGAAAAGACTAACCGATATCGGTCCACCGCATTATGAAAAGTTTTTGCCCCCGGTCATTAAAGAAAATTACGGTAAATGGAAATATCATGAAATAATGAAGCCGGGCGTCATGGTTCATGTTTCTGAGACAGGAGCAAAACTATATACAGTTCGAGCCGCTTCTCCAAGGCTTTTAGGAATCGAAAAAATCAGGAAATATGCTGACCTGGCAGATAAATACTGCGGAGGTTACCTGAGATTTACAAGCCGGCACAACGTTGAATTCCTGTTGACGGATGAATCAAAGATTGATCCGCTGATTGAAGAGCTGAGAGCGCTTGGTCATCCTGTCGGCGGTATGGGAAATTCAATTTCCAGCATTGTTCATACCCAGGGCTGGGTACACTGCCATTCTGCGGCAACGGATGCATCAGGTATCGTAAAATCGGTGATGGATGATCTTATTGAGTATTTCACCGAAATGAAATTACCGGCAAAGCTCAGAATCGCGCTTGCTTGCTGCCTGAATATGTGCGGTGCGGTACACTGTTCTGACATAGCAATTCTCGGAATTCACAGAAGACCTCCAAAGGTTAACCGTGACAACTTGAATGCTATGTGTGAAATACCATCAGTTGTTTCGGCCTGTCCTACTGCAGCGATAAAGCCTACAACATTTGACGGTAAATCAACAGTTGAGGTAATAGAGGAAAGATGTATGTTCTGTGCAAACTGCTATACAGTTTGTCCCGCTATGCCTCTAAATGATCCTTTGAATGACGGTGTTTCAATATGGGTTGGCGGAAAAGTTTCCAACGCCAGAAGTGAACCGATGTTCTCAAAACTGGCAATACCATTCCTGCCCAACAATCCGCCTCGCTGGCCGGAAGTAGTTGATGCTGTTAGAAATCTTGTAGAAGTCTGGGCTAATAATGCACAGCCTCATGAGAGAATGGGCGAATGGATTAACCGTATCGGCTGGCCGAAGTTCTTCAGGCTGACGGGAATTCCGTTTGAGAAAGTTCATATTGATGATTTCAAACATGCCGGCTTAACATTTAAACGATCAGCTCATCTTACTTACTAGGAGGAGGTTTATATGGCTGAGCAGGTTAAAGTTGAAGAAGTCTCTGATGCAATGTTCCGGTTGATTAAAGACAGCATGGGACAAAAAAAATGGAAGGCTACAGATCTTACCAAAGCTGTGCTTGAATTGTACGGCGAAAGATGTGATAAAACGTTAGCTAAATCTGCGATCAGGGACCTGATAGAAAGCGGAAAGTGTGTATACACTTACTTTGGCGGGAGCTTCATTGAGATTCCGCATAAAGAAGGCGCTGAGAATTAGATTAACATTTTCGCCGGGAATATTATGATTTCCAGGAATTACCCCAGGATTGTCATAAGTGGATTATCCGGGGATTCAGGTAAAACTATAGTTACGTGCGGGCTTCTCGTATCTCTTAAAAATCGAGGTTTAGATGTAGCTGCATTTAAAAAGGGGCCTGACTACATTGATTCTGCCTGGCTGAGTTTAGCTTCGGGCAAACCAGCCAGGAATCTCGACAGTTATATGATGGGCTTCCCCATGGTTAAGAGATCTTTTCTCAATAATGCATTGGAGAACGGAATAAATATAATTGAAGGGAACAGGGGCCTTTTTGACGGATTGGACAGCAAGGGAACTCATAGCACTGCACAGCTCGCTGACTGCCTGCAGGCTCGCATCATAATTGTTCAGGATATTACCAAAGTTACGCGAACTGCGGCTGCGTCTATTGTTGGCTGTCTGCATCTCGATCCCAAACTTCATATTGAAGGTGTGATTCTAAACCGTTGTGCCGGTGCACGGCATATAAGAATAGTCAAAGAAGCTATAGAAGAGGAAACCGGAATACCTGTATTAGGTACAATCCCCAAGCTTCCTGATAAGTTTATTATGCCTTCAAGGCACCTGGGATTGGTCATGCCGGAAGAACTTCAGGAAAAATCTGAGATAATGGAAGTATTAAATAAAATTATTGAAGAAAATGTAGATATTTCTAAAATTCTGTCCATAGCCAAAACATCAGTTCCACTATCTAAATCTGAACCTGCAGGAAAGATTAAATCAGCCGGGATTATAAAGGATGATAAACAGGTGAAGATAGGTGTATTCAGAGATAATTCGTTTTCCTTCTATTATCCTGAAAATCTGGAATTACTGGAGGAAACGGGTGCCCGCCTAATCCCGATATCTGCGGAAAGAAAGATCACACCTGATTTAAAAGTTCTGCTGGAGGGACTTGACGCAATTTATATCGGGGGAGGATTTCCTGAAATAAATCTTAGCCGGTTGTCAGAAAACATTGAATTTAATGCCGCTATAAAGGCATTAGCTGAAGATGGTTTACCTATCTATGCTGAATGCGGCGGTCTAATGTACCTTGCACAGAAGATAACATGGAGAGGCAGGGAATATCCGTTAACAGGAATACTTCCTTTAGAGATCAAGATGCATGATAAACCATGCCGGACATGGTTATACTGAAGCTCTGGTGGATAAAGAAAATCCATTTTTCGAGGAGGGGATTACCCTTAAAGGCCACGAATTTCATTATTCAGAGATTTGCAATTATGATCCCTGGATAAAGAGTTCTCTGTCAGTTGTAAGAGGTACCGGAAGTATAGGGCGACGAGATGGACTGATTTACAAAAATGTATTTGCCACTTATATTCATGTCCATGCGCTTGCCTCCAGGGAATGGGTCTCCGGTATGATTAAAGCCGCAAAGACATATAACGATATTAAGAATTCAAAAATATTATTAGAGGATGAAACATGACTACCCAAAAAAAACTAAATGAAAAACTGGTGGATACACTAAGAACCTGGCAGGTAGTAGAGGATGAATCTGTAAGATCGACATCTGAGATCATATCCAAAACTAAAAATCCTGTAGTTAAACAGATCATGGAAATTATCAGGCAGGATTCGGCAATGCACAAAAAAGTTCAACAGCTTATTATTGATAACTTTGAAAAGGAGGCTTTTACGCTTACACCGGAAGAACTTGCAGAGGTGTGGAATATGGTAGAAAAGCACATTGAGCTGGAAAAAGAAACAATAAGGCTTGCTGAAGAATCCCGAAAGAGTGCCAGGAATTTTGTTGTAAGATACCTGCTTGGATATCTGATGACAGATGAGCAAAAGCATAACCTGGTGCTGCAGCAGATGGAAGACATTAAATCAGGTATTTACCCTTATGCCTGAATAAAGTTTTGAATTTAAACGGAGTTCATTAAATGGCTAAGATCGTAAAAAAAGCAAAGAAACCTCTGGGAGGATTGAGATCTCATTCTTCAGGGGGATCATCGGTTGAATCGTCTCCGCTGCGACCGGTGCAGGTCCCGAAGACACCCCCCTGTGCTGACGGTTGTCCTAACGAAACCAATATCCGGGAATTCCTGACAACCATCAGCTGGTCCGATGACAATGGAGGGAATCATGCCGAAGCTTTTGAAAAAGCATGGAATATCCTAACCGAAAAGAATCCTTTCCCCTCGATTTGTGGAAGGGTTTGTCCTCATCCCTGTGAAGACAACTGCAACAGGAAACACAAAGACGGTGCTGTAAGCATCAATAATCTTGAAAGGTTTGTGGGAGATTTTGCTCTCCAGAATAACTTCGGGTTTAAAAAGATCAGCGATGATAAATATCCTGAAAAAATTGCTGTAATCGGTGCAGGTCCGGCCGGACTTTCGTGTGCATACCAGTTAACAATGAGGGGTTACACGGTTTCGGTATACGAAGCTTTCAGCAAAGCAGGTGGAATGCTTAGATACGGAATTCCTGATTACCGACTTCCCCAGGATGTTCTCGACAAGGAAATTAAAAGAATCGAGGATTTTGGTGTTGAAATCCACTGTAATAAGGCAATAGGAAGAGATATTCCTTATGAAGAACTTCAGAAAAATTATGACGCAATTTTCGTTGGTATCGGTGCTCATAAAGGAAAGCTGCTTGGGATACCTAATGAGGATGCTGTAAATGTTTTTACCGGGACAGAATTTTTGAATATGATGAATAGTGGGGAAATAATTGATGTTGGAAATAAAGTCCTGGTGGTAGGCGGAGGTGATACCGCGATTGATGCCGCCCGTGTTTCCAGGAGATTAGGTGCAGATGTAACCATAGTTTACAGGCGTACCAGAAATGAGATGCCTGCTATTGAAGAAGAAATTGCAGGTGCAGAAGAGGAAGGTGTTAAGCTTGAGTTTCTTGCAGCACCTGTTGAATTTGAAAAAGACGGCGATAGAATTATACGAATAAAATGTCAGAAAATGGAACTGGGTGAACCCGATTCCTCGGGAAGACGGAGACCTGTTCCGGTTCCCGATGACTATTTTCTGCTTGAAGCAACAACTATTGTTGCCGCCATCAGCCAGGAACCTGACTTTAATGGCCTGGATAATCTGCATGAGGGTAAAGAATGGGTTAAAGTTAATGAAAATGGCGAAACTAAGATTCCGGACACGTATGCAGGAGGGGACGCTCTGGAGCTGGGACTGGTTACAATCGCGATATTCAATGGGAGGAAAGCTGCAGAAGCTATTCATAACAGGTTCCGGAATATCGAACCAAAACCTGCTGTTAAACCTCCTGTGATTACGCACGACAGAATAATGCTCAACTATTATGAAAGCAAGCTTCGTAATGAACCATTTAAAATTCCCCCTGAAGAGAGGCTTAAGAACCTGAACCTGGAAATCACCTCAACTCTGACTGAGGAACAGGTGATAGATGAAGCGAAAAGATGTATGAGCTGTGGTTCATGCTTCGATTGCGGAACATGCTGGAGTTACTGCCAGGATCAGGCTATCGTAAAACCTCTAAGCAAACATCAGACGTACAAATTCAAGCTTGATTTCTGCAATGGATGTAAAAAATGCGCAGAGAATTGTCCCTGCGGTTATATAGAAATGAAATAAATATTAGTCAGTTACTTAATTATTAACAACAATAGGATAAAATTATGCCAACCTTTGAATTTCAGGAATTGAAAATTGAAGTTGACGAAGACGGTTTCATACTGAAACCAGAAGAATGGACAGAGGAAGTTGCTAAGGCATTAGCATCCACTGAGGATGTCCAGGTAATGACAGAGAACCACTGGAAAGTCATTTTTTACCTGCGCGATTATAATAAGAAATATGGGATAGCTCCGATGATCCGGAAACTCTGCAAGGAAACAGGGTTTTCTCTTAAAGAAATTTATGAGCTGTTTCCATCAGGACCTGCGAAAGGTGCATGTAAGGTTGCAGGACTAACAAAGCCGACAGGCTGCGTCTGATTCTGGATATGTTTGTTTTTCCTGTTTGTTCTTCAGAATCAGACGATAGGATAAGCAGGAAAAACATTATGATATTCTGGCAGGTTAAAATATAAAGATGGTAAAAAAATTACTGCAGCAGAAGAAAGAAGTAATTATTAACAAATGGATACAATCCATATTTGATACGTATCCGGCTGAAACTTCCGATTTTCTTCGACTGCAAAAAAATCAGTTCAGCAACCCTGTTGGTCATATTATCTGTGAAGCGGCAGAAAGGATATTTGAATCTATTTTAACCGGTAATCAGGTTCTGGAGATAAAGATAGTTCTTAATGATATAATAAAAATTAGAGCTATACAGGATTTTCAGCCCTCAAAAGCTGCCGGATTTATTTTCAGTCTAAAGGATATTATCAGGGAAGAGATACAGACAGAAATAAAAGACCTTAATGCTTTCAGGGAGTTCTGTGAGATTTTAACAGATATTGACCGGGTGGCCTTGACCGCCTTTGATCTTTATACAGCAGCAAGAGAAAAAGTTTATCAGCTGCGTTTAAATGAAGTGAAAAACCATATCGGGATTTAAACAATTCCGATGTGAAATAAACGGGGAGATTAAATCAGCTATTTATAGTTTCGGGGAATAAAAGATGAACATACTTTTTTCATTATTTGCCGTAGCAGTATTAATACTGGCAGCAATTACAGGTATAGAAAATCTTAAACTGGAATACCTTTTCGGTGTTGTTATTCCTTATGCTGCTATTCTCATTTTTATCTCCGGAATAGTATACCGTGTTATTAAATGGGGAAGGAGCCCTGTTCCCTTTCATATCCCTACCGTTGCGGGGCAGCAGAAATCTCTTCCCTGGATAAAAAGCAGTAAACTTGAAAGTCCCGATTCGACACTCGGAGTAATCGGACGTATGCTGCTCGAAATATTATTCTTCAGGTCCTTATTCAGGAATACAAAAACTGAGCTCAATAAAGGTCCCCGGTTAGCTTATGGAAGTACCAAATATCTCTGGCTCGGGGGTATGGTTTTTCATTGGTCACTTTTGATAATTTTTCTAAGGCATTTCAGATTTTTTACTGAACCGATCCCTGCATTTGCGGTAAGTCTGCAGAATATTGACGGTATGCTTCAAATGGGCCTTCCCGTTTTATTTATTACCGATATACTGATTACTATTGCTTTACTCTTTTTAATTCTCAGGAGAATAGTAGATAAAAAAGTTAAATATATCTCGATGGCATCTGACTATTTTCCTCTATTCCTCATTATAAGTGTTGTGATTACCGGTATCCTGATGAGGTACTTTGACAGGGTAGATTTAATAAGTATTAAAGAACTAGCCATAGGTCTCTTTACTTTTCAGCCTGTCGTACCAACTGGTATCGGCGTTATGTTTTTTATTCATTTGTTTCTTGTCAGTTCACTGATTGCATATTTCCCATTCAGCAAATTACTGCATATGCCCGGTATATTTCTTTCCCCGACCCGGAACCTTGCTAATAATAGTCGTATGAAAAGACATAATAATCCATGGAACTATCCTGTAAGGGTTCATCCGTACGAGGAATACGAAGATGAATTCAGAGAGAAAATGAAAGATGCCGGATTACCAGTAGAGAAGGAATAAGTATGTCCGAAAAAAAGACTAAACCGGAAGAATTAGCCGGAAATATAAACTATAATCCAGACCACAGAAAATGGCTGAATCCTGCTGTTGAGTTTAAGCAAGGTGTATTTAATTACAGCGGAAATCCGCACAATGTAGATTACCTTCAACAGCCTAATCCAAGGAAATGGCAGCCTACTGAACAAGACTGGAAACTTCCTGAGAACTGGAAAGAGATAATACTTGAGGGTCTGAAAGACAGACTTCACAGGTTCCGTTCTCTTCAAATATTTATGGATGTATGCGTCCGGTGCGGCGCCTGTGCTGATAAGTGTCACTTTTTTATAGGATCAGGTGATCCCAAAAATATGCCGGTCTTAAGAGCAGAATTACTCAGGTCGGTATATAGAAATGATTTTACTTTCGGGGGTAAATTGCTGGGTAAGCTTGCCGGTGGAAGGGAACTCACAGTAGATGTGATTAAGGAATGGTTCTATTATTTTTTCCAGTGCACGCAATGCCGGCGCTGCTCGGTTTTTTGTCCTTTTGGAATTGATACAGCAGAAATTACAATTCTTGCGAGAGAGCTGCTTAATTTGGTCGGAATTAATATCGACTGGATTATAACTCCGGTCGCCAACAGTTTCAGAACCGGCAATCACCTGGGTATTCAGCCTCACGGTTTTAAAGACAGTATTGAGTTTGCTGTTGATGAACTGGAGACAATAACCGGGATCAAAGTTGATGCTCCCATAAATAAAAAGGGTGCCGAGATCTTATTTATAGCTCCATCTGCAGACTATTTCGGAACACCCCATTATTTCACGCTGCTTGGGTATCTGGCTTTGTTTCATGAAATCGGATTGGATTATACCTGGAGTACTTATGCTTCCGAAGGCGGAAACTTTGGCTCATTTATTTCTCACGATCTTATGAAGGCTCTGAATGCTAAGATATATGCGGAAGCAAAGAGACTTGGAGTCAAGTGGATACTTGGAGGAGAATGCGGTCATATGTGGAGGGTACTGCACCAGTATATGGATACTATGAATGGACCAGCAGATTTTCTTGAGGTCCCCGTTTCTCCTGTAACCGGGACAAAATTTGAAAATACAAGATCAACAAAAATGGTGCATATCTGTGAATTCACAGCTGATCTTATAAAAAACAAAAAAATAAATCTTGATAAAAACAGGAATAACAAATGGAAAATAACTTTCCATGATTCCTGTAACCCTGCGCGCGCATTAGGCCTGATAGAAGAACCAAGATATATAATTAAAAATACGGCCAATTATTTCTATGAGATGCCCGACAATACTATAAAAGAGCAAACATTCTGCTGCGGTAGCGGAGCCGGACTCGGAACCGATGAAAACCTTGAAATGAGATTGAGGGGCGGGCTGCCAAGAGCTAATGCAGTTAAATACGTAAAAGAAAAACATGGGGTTAATTTTCTCGGCTGTATATGTGCAATCGATAAGGCCACACTTCCTCCGATGATTGATTATTGGGTAGGAGGGGTTGAAGTTGGAGGTGTGCATGAACTCGTTGGTAATGCATTGATTATGAAAGGTGAGAAGGAAAGAACAACAGACCTCCGGGGTGAACCCCTGGAAACAGAAGAAGTCCTTGTTGAGGAGACTGTGGAATAATATCATTATTCCTTTTTATTGACATCTAAGGAATCTGTATATGTATGATGCTGGAAAAATAATAATCGGATTGATCATCTTCGTCGGATTTTTTACTTCCCCAATCTGGTATGATCTGGCAAACGGGAGTTCTCAAATTAAACCTAATCCTTTACTTCCTGTGAAAGAGAATCAAAAAGAATGTATTGAAAGCAAAGAATATATGCTCGAAAATCATATGATCATATTAAATACATGGAGAAATGAAGTAGTTAGGAATGGTCAAAGAGACTTTATTAAAGCTGACGGCAGACACTTCAATATGAGCCTAACCAATACCTGTATGAACTGTCATTCAGACAAAACAAAATTCTGCGATCAATGCCATAATTATGTCGGCATATCCAACTATTGTTGGGATTGCCATAACATCCCTCAAAATCCGGAGAAGAAGATATGAAGCAGGGAAGAAGAAAATTTCTGAAAATTGCCGGGCTTGCCGCGCTTGGTATTGCTTCTGATAAATGTTTAAGCCTTCCGGCCGGTAAAGTTACACCTGGTCCTCTGAAAACGAGCCTTCCGTCAACTTCGACAGGTGTGTACAAAAAAGAAAGGCTGGCAATGGTCATCGATATTCGCAAGTGTATTTCTGAAAAAGGTTGTACGAAATGTATCGATGCCTGCAACAAGGAGCATAACATTCCCGATTTTGGTGAAACAAAAGACGAGGTTAAATGGATATGGAAAGAACCATATGAAAAAGCTTTTATCGATCAGGAAAACTTTTTTATGACTGAAAATTACAGGAATAAAATGGTTCCTGTTTTCTGCAATAATTGCGATAACCCTCCATGTGTGAATGTTTGTCCCACCCAGGCTACATGGAAACGGGAAGACGGAATCGTAATGATGGACTGGCACAGATGCATCGGCTGCAGGTACTGCATGGCCGCATGTCCATATGGATCGAGAAGCTTTAACTGGAGAGATCCTCGTCCGGCGATAAAAGAAATTAATCCTGAGTTTCCCACGAGGACAAAAGGAGTTGTTGAAAAATGTATGCTTTGTGAAGAACGGCTGGCTAAGGGTCTTGCTCCTGCTTGCGTTGAAGTCTGTCCTGAAAAAGCATTGGTATTTGGAAATCTGAATGATCCCGAATCTGAAGTTAGAAAATTATTAAAAGATAATTTCTCAATCCGGAGAAAACCGGGATTGGGTACTGGTCCTGAAATCTATTATCTCGTATAGGGTTTGAAATGTTAGAATATGCATTAAAAGGAAATAAAAAATATTGGAGTTGGCTTCTGCTGCTTGCCGTAATCATTGCATCCGGATTCTACTTTTACCTGCGTCAGCTTGATTACGGACTTGGTATTACAGGTATGAGCCGGAATATCAGCTGGGGGCTTTATATAGCACAGTTCACTTTTATAGTCGGTGTTGCTGCCTCTGCAGTTATGGTTGTCCTGCCTTATTATCTTCATAATTATAAAGCATTTGGAAAGATTACCATACTAGGTGAATTCCTTGCAATTGCCTCTGTAATAATGTGCATACTTTTCGTTTTCGTTGATCTTGGACAACCGTTCAGAGTTGCAAATATTTTTTTATATCCAACTTTCCATTCCCTCATGTTTTGGGATGTAATTGCGCTTAGTGGTTATCTCGTAATCAATGTAATAATCACGCGTGTCACTCTTGCTGCTGAACAGAAATCAACTGCTCCTCCGCGCTGGATCAGACCAATAATAATATTGTCTATTCCATGGGCTGTCAGCATACATACTGTAACTGCATTCCTGCTTTCAGGGCTCGCAGGGAGACCATTCTGGCTGACTGCCATTCTTGCTCCCAGGTTCCTTGCATCTGCATTTTCAGCGGGACCAGCGCTGCTCCTATTATTCACATTTATAATTAAAAAACTAACAAAGTTTGATCCAGGAGATGAAGCAATAAAAAAACTCAGTACTATAATTACTTATGCAATGTGTGTAAATGTTTTCTTCATTCTCATGGAGTTTTTTACAACCCTTTACGGCGCAATACCTGAACATGTCTCTCACCTTCAGTATCTCTATGCAGGATTAGATGGAAAGACAAGACTTGTTCCCTGGATGTGGACTTCGGCTGTTTTATCCATTGTATCCCTAGTTCTGCTTCTTACGCCGAAATTCAGAAAAAATAACAAAACGCTGATTGTTGCCTGTGTCATGGTCTTCTTTTCCATATGGATTGATAAAGGTCTGGGATTAATAATAACAGGGTTTATACCTACACCTTTTGGAGATGTAGTTCAATATTGGCCTACAATTCCGGAAGCTCTGATTTCACTTTCAATCTGGGCCATCGGGATTTTCCTGATAACAATTTTTTATAAGATAACTCTTGAAGTAAGAAGAGTAATTGAAACATAGCATGATAAAGTGTATAACATAATAATCATAGGCGGTATGGCAGCCGGATGTAAAGCAGCTGCAAGACTAAGCAGGCTATCCAGCGATTACAGGATAACTATTGTAGAAAAGTCTCCATTCGTTTCTTTAAGCAGGTGCGGCCTTCCTCTATATGCTTCAGGTGAGATTGATGATATTTTTGAACTTACAAAAACCCCATACGGTATAAGCCGGGACGAAAAATTTTTTCAGGATTTCGAAGGCATAACAGTCCTCTTGCATACCGAAGCTGTTGATATCGATTCATGGAAAAAAGAAATTGAATGTTTTGATCGCAGAAAGGACCAAAGTTTTAAACTTAAATATGATGCACTGTTAATTACCACGGGCAGTTCTCCGAAAGAACCTGCGTTTCCATATTTCGAATCATCCCGTATAAGTTCTATTTATTCCCCTGAAGAAGTTATCAAATTCAAGGAACTCATAAAACTGGGTTTAATTAAGAAGACCGTAATTATCGGGGGCGGAGAATATGCCTGGATAAATGCTGAATCATTGGTTTCGCTATGGGGAATCGAGGTTATAGTTATTACAAGTCGGGATTCAGTTCTTCACGATATTTTTGATATTGAATTTTCGAAACATGCCCGCAAATTGTGTTAATCACGATAAGATTCTGACTCTCCTTTCCACGCGCGTTGAAAGGATTGAGCCGGATGGAAATAACCTTCCTGTTGTTGTTCTGGATAATGGCCAGAAAATTGTCTCGGATTTTGTCATAATTTCCGGGCGGCTAAAAGCGGAGACATATCTTGCTAAAAAGGCCGACATAAAGCTGGGAGAACGCGGAGGGATACTGATTGATGAAAAGATGCGCACCAATATTTCCGGTATATGGGCCGCTGGTGATTGTACTGAGATTAAAAATATTGTTACAGGGAAGGTTATTCATTTTCCGGATGGTTCGCAAGCTAACAAAATGGGCAAGGCTGCAGCTGATTCCATTAACGGAAGGAAGGTTGACTTCAAAGGAATTGTCGGAGCAAAGAGCCTTAAAATTTTCGACAATAATTTTTGTAAGTCGGGTCTCACAGAGGGTGAGGCAATTCAAAATGGATTTAACACAGCTAGTGTAATTGGTGTTTGGTCAGACCGGGCAGATTTTAATCCTGAAGTTAAAAACATTTTTGGTAAACTTGTTTATCAAAAACCCGGCCTCCGTTTATTAGGACTTCAACTAATAGGGGAGGGCGACATTCTCCGGTATGTTGATGTCTTTTCAGTATTGTTGAAAGAAAAAAGGACCCTTAAGTCTCTTATCTGCTTAGAGCATGGATTTCACCCATCTCATTCGTCTACTCTTTCTCCGTTAAATTACCTGGGCTTTATGTCTGTTAACCAGGAAAAAGACGGAATAATAAACTTCAATCCAATGAACCTGCCTCTATTTAAAGGTACTTTCGTAGATGTAAGAGAGAAGCATGATGTTGAGACCAAACCCCTGCCGGTTGATTCCATAAATATTCCATTTTCGGTTCTGAGGCATAGGTTAAATGATTTCGATAAGGACGAGGAGATTATTTTTATTTGCACAAAAGGCGGGCGGTCATATGAATCAGCAAGGTTTTTAAAAGAACAACGGATTTCAAAAAACTGCATACCTCGGCGGAGGCAGCCTCCTTCTGAATGAAGTTTATGGTTTATTGAAGTTCGGGGAGTTGGTATTATGATAAGGGATGAGCTAAAACTATATGCAGCCGGGATCAGTTATAAAACATCGGATATTGCTGTCAGAGAAAAGTTCCAGGTAAACAGGAAGGAGATAAGAGAAACGCTGACCTTTTTAGGTTCAGCTGCGGAAGTAAAAGGGATAGTTGTTGTCTCCACCTGTAATAGGGTAGAGTTCTATATGATTCTTCAACAGGAAGCACAACCCTTTGAAATTTTAACACGATATTATTGCAATGAAAAAAAATTGGATGTCAGGGTGGATAAGCCCTGGTTCTACTTGTATGAAGGTATTGATGCTGCAGTGCATCTTTTAAAGTAATCACAGGACTTGATTCAATGGTGCTGGGAGAATACCAGATACAGGGACAAATAAAAGATGCTTACAGTCTTGCCTGTTCTGAAATGAAGGCTGATAAAATTTTACATAGACTTTTTCATGCAGCATTCCGGACCGGCAAAGCAGTAAGGTCTTTGACACATATAGGTCAGGGCATTACATCGATAAGCGGCGCAGCCTGTAAAATTATAAAAGAAAAGATGTTTAAGAATGATCCTGTAACCATAATCGGGGTGAACCAAATTACCAGAATAATTGCAAAATCGCTTCATGATACCGGCTATTCAAACCTGGTTTTCATAAACAGAACTTACTTTAAAGCGGAAGAGATGGCTGAAAAATATCAGGGAAAAGCTTTAAGTATGAAATTTTTGGAGGAAGCTGTTATAAACTCGAAATGTATTGTAACCTGTACAGGCGCTCCGGGTTATATAATCAGCTCAGAAATGTTGAATAAGTTTTATTCAGAAAAAGAACTTCCGAAACTAATTATTGATCTGGCAATGCCGAGGGATGTCGAGAATAGCGGACTTCACTATAACCTGGAATTATTTGACCTTGAGAGATTAAGCAGGCATATAGAAAAAGAACATAATGAGGTAATTCATTCTATTCCGGAAGCCGAAAGGATAATTGAAGATGAGACCAGAATTTTCGCTGCCTGGAACGAATCTCAATCTGACGATACCTTTATTTTTATGGATGAAAAAATTGAAGCAATTCGTTTACAAATTCTGAATGAATACCGTGCTCAGCATCCTGAGATGGAAATCGGATTACTCAATAAATTTTCTCATGAACTGATTCACAGAATGAAATCAACAATTGCCCAGGCAGTTAAAATTAACCTGGGTGAAAATGAAATTCATAAAGCGGGCTGAAAACCCCGGAGGATGTATGAATATTATAACAATTTCGAGAGGTTCATTAAGTGCTACCGAACTTATAGCAAAAAAAATCTCTGACAGACTTAAATGCAAGATTGTTACCAGGGAAGATGTATTAAAGGCTGCTGAAAAATATGGTATTAAGGAAACAGGACTGGGAGATTTATCATTTATTGAAAAGTCACCTACTTTCTGGGATAAAATGAGTGATAGGAAAAAACATTATCTCGCATGCTTTCAAACTGCTCTTCTGGATTTTACACTTAATGGAAGCCTGGTCTATCATGGTCACTTGGCACAATTCCTCCTTGGAGATATACCATTTGTACTGCGTGTGTTATTAACTGCTCCGCCAGAGTACAGGATAAAAACATTAATGAAAGAAGGAGGAAAGACAAGGGAGGAGGTTCTTTCACAGATTAAGCTGATAGATGATAGAAGGGAAAAATGGTCCCAGTTTTTATATGGTGTTGACTGGAAGAATCCTGCTTTCTACGATATAGTTTTCAACCTTGAAAAAATAAGCACTGATATGGCGGCTGATATGATTTCAGGGATAGTGTCATGCAAATCGTTCCAGTCAAATGATGAATCCATGAAAGTTATGAAGAATCTTCATCTTTCTGCCAGAGTCCGGGCCTATCTTCAGCAGTCTCCAAGGACAAAAGGAAGTGAAGTTGAAATTGAAGCTAATGCCGCCAGAGGTTCTGTAATTGTTAAAGGAAATACACCTAAGGTTGGATCAAGAATGTGGGAGAATGATATAAAATCAGTTCTGTCTAATGTCGAAGGAGTTAAAGAAATCAAAGTCGAAAAATCAATTATAGGCTATTACGAATAACAAACCGGAAAATTACTATGTCTGAAAATTTAATCTCATCTGACCTGTTGATAGTTGGTGCCGGCATAGCCGGTATTACTGCAGCTGTGGAAGCGGCAGAAACAGGAATAAACGTCATATTAGTAGAAAAAAATCCATACATAGGAGGGAAAGTTGCCCAGTTTAATAAATACTTTCCCAAAATGTGTCCTCCTGCCTGTGGACTGGAAATAAACATTCGGAGACTGCGTACTAATCCAGCGATTACGTTATACACAAAGGCTGAAGTTAAGAGCATTATAAAAAATGGTGACACCTTTAAAGCTGAACTCAAGATAGAACCAGGGTATGTGAATAACCGATGTACTGCTTGCGGTGATTGTGTTAAAGTCTGTCCTCAATCCAGAAAAAATGAATTTAATTATTCAATGGATGAAACAACCGCAATATATATTCCTTATGAGAATGCGTATCCTTCCCGCTATATTATTGATAAGTCAACTTGTCTTGGGGAAACCTGTGGGGAATGTGTGGAAGCATGTAAATATCAGGCAATAGATCTGAATGAGCAGGAGAAAAATATATCTGTAGAAGTAAAATCTGTTATATGGGCAGTCGGCTGGGAACCTTATGATGCAAGTAAACTGAATCTTCTCGGTTTCGGGACATACTCAGATGTCATAACCAATGTGATGATGGAAAGGCTTGCTTCGGATAATGGTCCAACAAAGGGCAAGATACTTCGTCCTTCAACGGGAGAGAAAATAAACAGTGTAGCATTTGTTCAATGTGCAGGATCAAGGGATGAAAATCATCTTGAATATTGTTCGTCCGTATGCTGTATGGCATCGTTAAAACAGACTAAGTACATAAGGGAACAATATCCCGATGTGGATATTCATATCTATTACATTGATGTTCGTTCAAATGGTCTGCTGGAAGATTTCTATAAAAGTGTTCAGGATGATGATAAAATATATTTTCATCGCGGCAAGGTTGCAAAGGTATTTCAGGATAAATCAGATAAGAATCTGATTATTGAGGCAGAAGATTCACTGACGGGGAATCTTATGCAGAATTCGGTTGAACTCGTGGTACTTGCAACAGGAATGAAACCCGCATCCAAAAGTATTCCGGTTGAAAGATCTTCCTTCGATGAAAATGGTTTCTTAAAGGTCAATGGTACTGTGGGGTGCGGGGTTATTACCAGCCCAAAGGATGTTGCTGCTACTGTTCGTGAAGCTACCGGTTCAGTTCTGAAAGTTTTACAAAATATCGGAGGGAAATAAGCAATGGCATCAGAAAATAATGTTGGCGTCTATCTATGTTCAGGATGCGGCTTAAGTGAGTCATTAAATTTTGATGAACTGGTAAAAGTTGCTGCTGAAGAAAATAAGATACCGGTCTGTAAAGTTAGTCAATGGCTATGCAGTCATGACGGTATCGATATGATAAAAAACGATATTAAAAATAATAAACTAAATAAAGTGGTTATTGGTGCGTGTTCTCCCAGAGTTCTCACTGATGTATTCACATTTGGAAAGGAAGTATTTGTTGATAGAGTAAACCTTAGAGAGCAAGTTGCGTGGACACATAAACCGAATGACGATGATACCCAGATGCTCGCTGATGATTATCTGCGGATGGGAATTGCTAAAGTTAACAATTGTGATATTCCTGAACCATTTCATCGGGATATTAATGAGACGGTACTCGTTGTAGGAGGAGGAATTACCGGTATTACAGCGGCTCTTGAAACAGCAGGTACAGGTTCATCGGTGATCCTTGTAGAAAAAGAAGAAAAACTCGGCGGCTACCTTAATCATATTTATAAAAAAGAGCCCTCGGAGTATCCTTATCTTGAGCCTCAACCACCGGGACACGAAGGATTGATCAACAAAATTAAATCAGACAACAGGATTAAAATCATAACATCATGTGTTATAACAAAAATTTCCGGTGAGCCCGGGAACTTTAATGTTACCCTGAGCAATAATGATAATTTTGTTGTGGGTTCAATTATCCAGGCCACCGGTTCAAAGCCATATAATGCTGAGAAGCTGGGTGAATTTGGGTATGGAAAGGTTGAAAATGTAATGACTGGTGTGCAATTCGAAGAATATTTTACAAACGGTAAAAAGCTGCTTAATGGCAGCCCGGTTAAAAGTGTGGCGTTCATTCAATGTGCCGGATCCAGGGATGAAAAACACCTTCCATATTGTTCGGCTACATGTTGTGCAGCATCATTAAAGCAGGCGCTCTATGTTAGAGAGAAATATCCTGATGCATTAATATATATTATTTATAAAGATATCAGAACAACTGCTCAGCTTGAACTATTTTATAAACGGGTTCAGACAGAGGATAACATATTTTTTACTAAGGGTGAAGTTGTAAAAGTTGAGCGGTTAGATAATTCGATAATAATTGATATTGACAATTCCCTCCTTGGTGAAAAAATACGGATTAACTCAGACGTAGTAGTTCTGGCTACAGGAACAATTCCTTCTACCTTGACGGGACAACCAGAAGTTGGTGAGCAGCCAGCTGAATCAAATGGAAAAACCCTTGATGGAAAAAAAGCTGCACAATCCGCCGAGGCGGGAGCAGGAATACTGAATCTTTCATATAGGCAGGGTACAGATCTGCCTACATTGAAATACGGTTACCCGGATTCTCATTATATCTGCTTTCCATATGAAACGAGAAGGACGGGTATTTATGCTGCAGGCTCCGTTCGTTATCCTATGGATATCGACAATTGTATTGAAGACGCCCGTGGTGCTGCATTAAAAGCAATCCAGGTTCTTTATTCGGCCAAAGAGGGGAAAGCAGTCCATCCGCGTTCAGGTGACCAGTCGTATCCTGATTTCTTTCTTCAAAGATGCACTCAGTGTAAACGTTGTACAGAAGAATGTCCTTTCGGAACCCTGGATGAAGATACAAAAGGAACACCGCTTCCGAATTTAACAAGATGCAGAAGATGCGGCATCTGCCTGGGAGCTTGTCCGGAAAGGATTATTTCCTTTAAGGACTATTCTATTCAGATGATCTCATCAATGATCAAGGCTGTAAATATACCCGATGAATTTGAAGAAAAACCAAGAATCCTTGCCTTCCTCTGTGAGAATGATGCCTATCCTTCACTGGATTTTGCAGGTAGATTCAGACTTCGGTTTGATCCCAATATCAGGGTGATTCCTGTTAGATGCCTCGGTTCAGTTAATGTGGTCTGGATAGCAGACGCACTTTCCCGTGGTTTTGACGGTGTACTTATGATAGGGTGTAAATTCGGAGATGATTATCAATGCCACTATATAAAAGGAAGTGAGCTTGCAAGTAAAAGAATGGAAAACGTGCAGGAAAAGCTTAAACAACTTGTACTCGAACCCGAACGGGTAAAACTACTCACCCTGTCGATTGATGAGTATAACAAACTGCCGGAGATCTTTAATAGTTTTGTTGAAGAAATAGTGGAAATGGGGCTTAATCCATATAAAGGAATGTAGCTTCAACTCTGCAACATACGGATTACAGAAAGTTCATTCGCGTTGCATTTACAGAACCATAGCTATACTTTTTACTTAGAATTTATTCTGTATTTACAGAAAAATAGTCCACATTTTTTTATAAAACCTTTAATAAGGGAGATGAAATTGCCTGTTACGAATGGGGAAATAAACCAGGTAAATGCGACCAGCTTATTTATCTCTTTCAGATCTGAAGAGCAGGCAATTTCTTTTCTGACCGAGTACCTCAATAAAGTTAATAACTATATTTTAAAAGGAAGGGACATCTATGTCTAAATCAAACTTGATAAGACCACATGGCAGTGATGATCTGAAGATACTTCTTCTTAGTGGTAAAGAGAAAGACGAGGAATTAAAGAAAGCTGCAAAGCTGAAAAAAATTCCTGCAAGCAGTCGCGAAACCGGTGATCTGATAATGTTGGGAATAGGAGGTTTTACCCCCCTGGAAGGTTTTATGGGTTACGATGACTGGAAAGGTGTTTGTTCTGAAATGAAGATGACAAATGGCTTATTCTGGCCTATTCCAATTACTTTGTCTGTTTCAAGAGAAGTCGCCGAATCAATCAAGATTAATGAAGAAATAACTCTAATCAGCGATGAAACAAAAGAAGTTATGGCCACTATGAAGGTCATCGAAAAGTACAAAATTGATAAACATTTTGAATGTAAAAATGTTTTTACAACTACTGACCCTGAACACCCCGGTGTAAAAATGGTTATGGAGCAGCTGGAATGGAATATCGCCGGACCGGTTAAAGTACTGTCTGAGAGCTATTTCCCGGAAGAATTCAAAGGTATCTATCAGCGACCTGCAGAAAGCAGGAAAATCTTTGAGGAAAAAGGATGGAGAACTATTGCCGCACTACAGCTGCGTAATCCTATGCATCGTTCTCATGAATATCTTGCAAAGATTGCTATAGAAGTTTCTGACGGCCTTTATATACATCAATTGGTTGGAAAACTTAAACCGGGTGACATTGCTGCTGATGTCCGGGTAAAGTGCATAGATACACTTGTAGATAATTATTTTGTTAAGGACAGGGTTGTAGCCGGAGGATACCCTCTGGATATGCGTTACGCAGGTCCCAGGGAAGGTTTACTTCATGGTGTATTCCGTCAAAATTTCGGATGTACACATATGATAATAGGCCGTGATCATGCCGGTGTGGGAAATTACTACGGTCCATTTGATGCCCAGGAAGCTTACTTCAAGTTATGGGATGGTGCACTTGAATGTAAGATGCTACCAATTGACTGGACTTTCTGGTGTTATAAGTGCGGCGGTATGGCATCAATGAAAACCTGTCCTCACAAAAAAGAAGACAGGTTATTCCTCAGCGGTACAGCTCTAAGAAAAGCTTTATCTGAGAGTGGTGATGTCCCGGCAGAATTCAGCCGTCCTGAAGTTCTGGCTATTCTGCGTGACTACTACGCAAACCTTGAGGAAAAAGTTGAGATAAAAATGCACCAGTTCGCTACAGGCGATATGGAAAAGAAAAAATAGAAAAACATTTTGATAACATCAAAATAAGATCGTTAATTAATTATAAAGGAGATAAACTAATGCCTAGTTATGTATTACAAGATAAATGTGACGGCTGCAAAGCCCTTGACAAAACTGCTTGTCAATACATTTGTCCAAATGACTTAATGGTGTTGGACAAAAACAAAATGCAGGCATATAACCGAGAGCCGGAAATGTGCTGGGAATGCTACAATTGCGTCAAGATCTGTCCCACGCAGGCCATTGAAGTTCGCGGCTATGCAGACTTTGTTCCATTGGGTGCTTCAGTAACTCCAATGCGCAGCACAGACAGTATACTATGGACCGTTAAATTCAGGAATGGCAGCCTAAAGCGGTTCAAGTTCCCGATCCGTACCATCCCTGAAGGTAAAGCACAGCCTGACGGTGGATTTGCCACTCACGATGATCTTAAGACCCCTGCATTATATACTGAGCCTGAATCGCTGGGTCTTAAAGAAGTTGTTTCATTAAACTAAGTAAACCATTAATAAGGAGAAAAGAATAATGGCTAATTTTGAAACCGTAGAAGTCACCACTGATCTTCTCATTGTTGGTGGTGGAATGGCTGCTTGTGGTGCTGCTGTAGAAGCTGCTTACTGGGCCAAGAAAAACGGATTAAAGGTAACACTTGTAGATAAAGCTGCCGTTGACCGCAGCGGTGCTGTTGCAATGGGCTTATCTGCAATAAATCAATACGTTGGACTGCGTGATGGTCAGAATACAATTAAAGATTATGTTGATTATGTACGCAATGATCTGATGGGTATCACCCGCGAAGATCTAGTTTTCAACATCGCTCGTCATGTTGATTCAACTGTTCACCTTTTTGAGAAATGGGGACTGCCGATCTGGAAAGACGAAAAAGGTGCATATGTTCATGAAGGCAGATGGCAGCTGATGATCAACGGTGAATCTTATAAAGTTATTGTCGCTGAAGCGGCTAAAAATGCCCTTGGGACAGAAAACATTTATGAGAGAATTTTCATAGTTGGACCGATTATGGATGGCAATCGCTGCATAGGGGCTGTAGGTTTCAGTGTCCGGGAAGAAAAATTCTATATCTTCAAATCCAAAGCTGTCCTGGTTGCTATGGGTGGAGCAGTTCACGTATTCAAACCCCGTTCATCAGGTGAAGGACTTGGAAGAGCCTGGTATCCGCCATGGAATTCAGGTTCAAGTGCTTATTTCACTCTCAAAGCCGGTGCGGAAATGACCTGTCAGGAAGTCCGTTTTATTCCTGTCAGATTTAAAGATGCATATGGACCGGTAGGTGCATGGTTCCTGCTTTTTAAATCCCGTGCTACCAATGGAATGGACGAGAACTATATGGAAACCCGTAAACCGGAACTTGAAAAATGGCTCCCTTACGGCAAGGTAAAACCTGTCCCGGCCAACCTGCGTAATTGGTTAATGATGCTGGATGTTCAGGAAGGTAAAGGTCCAATCTATATGAGGACAGAAGAAGCAATCAGTAAGATTGCACAATCTGCAGGCGATGAAAAAGCAGCGAAGAAAAAATTGAAAGAACTTGAATCAGAAGCATGGGAAGATTTCCTTGATATGACTATTTCCCAGGCCATTCTATGGGCTGCTACAAATACCGCTCCTGAAGAAAAGGCTTCTGAGATTGCAGCAGCGGAACCTTATTTCATCGGGTCTCACTCAGGGGCATCAGGTGCCTGGGTTAGCGGACCTGAAGATATTGCGCCTAAGGAATATTTCTGGGGCTATGACTGTATGTCAACAGTTGATGGTCTGTTCTGCGCCGGCGATGCTTCCGGAGCATCAAGTCATAAATTCTCTTCAGGCTCTCATGCCGAAGGTCGTATTGCCGCGAAAGCTGCAATCAGGTACATAGTAGATCATAAGGATGGGATCAACTATGATATGAAGGCAATCGAGGAAATGAAGAATGAAATTCTCAAACCACTTGATACATACGCTCAATTCAGCAAGAAGACAGTAACACAGGATGTAAATCCGGATTATATCATTCCTAAGATGTTCATGTTCAGACTTCAGAAAATTATGGATGAATATGCAGGTGGAGTTTCAACCGGTTTTACTACAAACGAAAAGTTACTCGAAAAGGGTCTTGATCTGCTAAGCTTCCTGAAAGAGGATACTGCAAAACTAGCTGCAGCTGACTTACACGACCTTATGAGATGTTGGGAGAATGTACATCGTATGTGGCAGGCCGAAGCTCACGTCCGTACATTATTATTCCGTGAAGAAACAAGATGGCCGGGATATTATTTCAGAGCAGATAAACCTTCAATGGATCACTCAAACTGGGATGTATTTGCTAACTGTAAATATGATCCTTCAGCAGATAAATGGGAAATGATTAAACGACCAATTCTC
Source organism: uncultured Bacteroidota bacterium (assembly GCA_963764235.1). Lineage (GTDB taxonomy): Bacteria > Bacteroidota > Ignavibacteria > Ignavibacteriales > Ignavibacteriaceae > DATFVA01. The sequence continues at coordinate 109,007 of CAVXRO010000007.1, forward strand.
AGGGTATTTAAAGAAGAAAAAGAACCTGAAATGGCTGTTTAATATTTCAATTATTTTATTAAACCATTCCCTCCGGTATCCTGCCGGGGGGAAGTTTTAAATTCAAAAAGATCTTCAGCAAAATCCGGGGAGTAAGGATTTGGCTGGGATATTTCACTTAATGAATTCTCACAATGGAGATTTAATATGCCCACCTGGATTTACCTGGTTCCTGTTTTAGGAATAGTCGCCCTTATTTTTGCTTTCATAAAAGCCAGCTGGATTAATCGTCAGGATGCCGGAACGGAAAAAATGATCGAAATATCAGGCCATGTCCGTGAGGGTGCAATGGCCTTCCTGAAAAGAGAGTACAGTGTTCTGGTAATATTTGTTATTGTTGTTGCTATATTACTGGCTATTGCAAATTGGAATTCCCCTGATAGCAGTCCGGTAATAGCAGTTTCTTTTATACTGGGAGCACTGTGTTCGGCGCTTGCAGGCTATTTCGGGATGCGTGTTGCAACAGCAGCTAATGTAAGAACCACAAATGCTGCTAGGGAAAGTCTGAACAGAGCGCTGAAAGTTGCTTTTTCCGGTGGAACAGTTATGGGGATGTGTGTCGTAGGACTAGGGGTGCTGGGACTTGGACTGCTGCTCCCGATTTATTCGGAAATATTCCACAATCCTGATGGTTCTGTGAATTTTATAATTGTCATCAACGTGATTACCGGGTTCTCTTTCGGAGCCTCTTCTATTGCCTTTTTTGCCAGGGTCGGTGGAGGCATATACACGAAAGCTGCAGATGTCGGTGCGGACCTTGTGGGTAAAGTTGAAGCCGGAATACCTGAAGATGATCCCAGGAATCCTGCTACGATAGCAGATAATGTTGGTGATAATGTTGGGGATGTAGCTGGTATGGGAGCTGACCTTTTTGAAAGTTTTGTTGGTTCGATCGTTGGGACCATGGTATTGGGTATAGTATATGAAAATATAAATCTTATTATACTGCCGCTATTCCTTGCGGCATTGGGAATTATCTGTTCAATTATTGGAACGTTCGCTGTTCGTACTAAAGAAGGAGGTAATCCGCAGTCTGCATTGAATCTGGGAACTTTCGGAGCGGGTATACTGATGATAATTTTTACTTATCCCGTAGTTTACTATTTTATCCCTCAACCTGCTGAGCCGTTAACAGATGTAACCGGCTTACTTAAAGAGCTGACAGCTGCCAATGTATTTATGGTTACGATAATCGGTCTTTTAGCAGGAATAGCCATTGGATTAACCACTGAATATTACACTGCTGAATCGAGAAAACCTGCAAGGTATATTTCGGCACAATCACAAACAGGACCTGCTACAAATATTATAGCAGGATTAGCCCTCGGAATGAGATCAACTACATTACCAGTAATCTATATCGCTGTTGGGATTGTATTTTCATACTATCTTGCAGGACTTTATGGTATTGCTATTGCGGCTCTTGGTATGTTGTCAACAACAGGAATTCAACTTGCAGTTGACGCATACGGACCGATAGCTGACAATGCAGGGGGACTTGCTGAAATGAGCGGTTTGCCTCCTGAGGTTAGACAGAGAACTGATAAACTTGATGCTGTAGGAAATACAACTGCGGCAATTGGGAAAGGTTTTGCTATAGGTTCTGCTGCATTGACTGCCCTTGCTCTTTTCAGTGCTTTTCAGTCTCAGGCTCATATTTCAATGATAGATGTTACAAACCCTTACGTAATGGCAGGTGTGTTTGTAGGCGGTATACTTCCTTTTCTTTTCAGTTCAATGGCAATGAGTGCAGTTGGAACTGCTGCCTTCGACATGATTGAAGAGGTAAGACGTCAGTTCAAAGAAATTCCCGGGCTAATGGAAAACAAAGCCAAGGCTGATTATGCTAAATGTGTTGATATTGCCACAGCTGCAGCAATAAAAAAAATGATCGCTCCGGGTTTAATTGCTGTAATTACTCCAGTTATTTTCGGATTACTAAATAAGGAAGCTCTGGGAGGTTTGCTCGCTGGAGTTACAGTTGTCGGAGTGCTTATGGCAATATTCCAGTCAAATGCCGGAGGAGCGTGGGATAATGCAAAAAAGTATATTGAAGCAGGAGCATTCGGGGGCAAAGGTTCAGAGGCTCATAAAGCTGCTGTGGTAGGTGATACTGTGGGTGACCCGTTTAAGGATACCTCCGGGCCTTCATTAAATATTTTGATTAAATTGATGGCTGTAATTTCTTTAGTTATTGCACCATTAATAGCTTAGGCGTCAAAATGAATGAAACTCAAAATATTCCTATTTGTCCTCATTGCGGAAAGGAATTAAAAAAATGGCTCTGTCCGCCGGAATCCTCCTGGGGCATAGAATATCAGTATGTCTGTTTTAACGATGACTGTCCCTACTTTGTTGGCGGATGGGATTGGATGAGAGAAAAATATAATCAGAATGTTTCCTACAGGTATAGGTTTAATCCCTCTAATAAAGAGTCGGGACCTCTGCCTGTCTGGTCTAAGGATGCATTAAAAAATAATATTATAGAATAGCCCCCCTGATGTTTTAACAGTTTGCGGGGAGATTCAGAAGCGGGAGAACAAAATGAACGAAATAGACAGGCTGAAAGAAGCGATATTAAAAGAATATCCAAGACTCACAAAAGACAGCGAGTTTAAATTCAGCTGCTTCAGGAACATCAGCTGTTTTAATAAATGCTGCAGTGATGTTAATATCTTTCTGACACCATACGATATCATAAGATTAAAGAAAAGGCTTGGTATTACCTCTCAGGAATTCCTTGATAAATACACCTTCCTTCCTATTGATGAGAATCAGAATCATCCGGTGTTAATGCTCAGGTTGAACCAGGACAGGGAAAAAACCTGTCAGCTGGTTGGTGAAGACGGCTGCACCGTATATGAAGACAGGCCCTGGTCATGCAGAATGTTTCCACTGGGAGTAGCTTCACCAAAGGAAATAGATGGAACTGAAGAGGAGGATTTTTATTTTATAATAGAAGAACCGGTCTGCAAAGGATATTTTGAAGAAAAGAAATGGACCGTTGCAGAATGGATGAAGGATCAGGGCGTTGAGAAGTATGAAGAAATGGGCAAGCTATTTAAACAGGTTTCTCTTCACAACTATTTTGAAAAAGGAAAAAAACTAACTCCACCCCAGCTTGAAATGTTTTATACGGTATGTTATAACATTGATAAATTCAGGGAATTTGTTTTTGACAGCAGCTTTCTGGATAGATTTATGGTTCCTGAGGAGACGATTGAAAAAATAAAAAATGATGATGTGGAATTACTAAAGTTTGGATTTGAATGGTTAAAGTTCTGTCTTTTTGGAGAAAAAACAATCCAGGTTAAACAAACTGACAAATAGCCAAGGAGATTTGCCGTGAGTGAAAGAAATCTTATCAGCCCGGATGTGGAACTGATAAAATATCTCAAAAAAAACGGAGGAGATAGTCTGAAGAAATGCTTCCAGTGTGCGACCTGCTCTGTAGTATGTTCTCTTTCTCCTGCAAATAAAGCCTTCCCAAGAAAAGAAATGATATCGGCCAGCTGGGGGCAGAAAGAAAGTTTGCTGGCTGATCCTGATATATGGCTATGTCACGGATGTACTGACTGCAGTACTTATTGTCCCCGTGGTGCTAAACCATCTGAACTCCTCAGTGCTATGCGCTCATATGTTGTTGAGCATTTTGCTATTCCACACTTTATGGGTCAAGCACTAAAACAACCTAAATATCTGGCATTACTTATACTCTTACCATTTCTGGTTTTATTTGGTATTCTTTATGTTAACATAGGAGGAGACTTTTCTCAACTCAATGAAGGTGAAATTATATTTGCAAGGTTCTTTCCGCATGGTATCCTTGAAGTATTTTTTATCGGGGGTAATGTACTGATTTTTTCCTTTGCAGGAGTGGGATTATACAGATACTGGGCATACCTTACTTCACATTCAACAGGACATATTGGGAAAGGTTTTTGGATGGTTTTGTGGGTTACCATTTTAGGAATTCTTTCTCATAAAAAATTCTCTTCCTGCGAGAGCAATTCTTCGAGATATGTAGGACATCTTTTCATTTTCTACGGATTTCTTGGTGCGATGACAACTGCGGGACTGGCACTTGGCGCGGATATATTTTATGGACTGCAAGCGCCGATACCTTTTCTGCATCCCATAAAAATACTCGGAAATTTGAGCGGAGTATCGCTGCTTGCCGGGAGTACAATGATCATTATCAGAAGAATTAGAACAAAATCCAATATTAATTCAAACACCTATAGCGATTGGTTTCTGATATTGTTTATCTTCGGCGCGGCGGTTACAGGTCTGCTGACTGAATCACTGAGATTGACTTCTACTCCCTTAGTTGCCTATAACATATACTATGTTCACCTGGTACTGATATTTTGCTTATTATGGTATGCTCCTTATTCCAAACTGGCACATATGTTTTATAGAACGTTAGCTCTGGTATATCTTAATTTAATCGACAGGAAGGAAAAAGAAGCTGTTTTCAATTCCTTAAGTAGCAGTATCAAAATGAATTGATTGACTAATTTTCATGCTCAGTGAATCTTAAAGCAGGAGCTGAATCGCCTTTTAGAAAAGCGTCAACAAACTGACCGATGTTTTCATCATTAGTTAGTGTCACATCAACATTACGCACCGCTCCCATCAGTCTGCCTATTTCTGATAACAGGTTAAAAATTAAGGATGAGGGGATTTTCCTGATTGTTGCCAGTACATGGTCTCCACGGTTGGATACAGTAAAATTAAGCGTTTCTAATACTTTAGTTATTATTATTGCGCGTCTCATCCTGCGCACAGGATCTGCAGCTCCGCCCCGGAAGTTAAAATTAATATAGTTGTTATTTATTTCTTCACTCGCGTAGGCATCCAGTCGTGAAAAATGATAACCTAAGCGGGAAAAGAAATTCATATAACAGTCAGAAACGAAAGCATAACTCCTGCTTCCGAGATCGCGGTCACTTCTGCTTGAATCTACAATATTAGACATAAGCAGATTCGTTAATCCCTTAAAATCAATCGGAAGCGGTCCGGCCCACCTTATTCCTGGAGATGTCATTCCTTTTATAAGTGATAGGAAAGGAAGGGAGGCAATATTTTCCGGAGTTATAGACTTTTTCCCAGTCAGGTTTTTTAGACCATTACCCAAATCAATTACGTGTATATCAAGTGGTACAGAAAACTTAAGTGGATAAGCATATGTTTCTTCATACTGTGTCGATTCATAGAGTGAAAACATTTCCCGCATCGAGGATTCATGAGCAAACCTTGTTACATCATGCAGAGTCTGACAGTTATCGGGTATAAATTCAGAAGATCCAGGATCGGTTAAGTTTAATGGAATTACAAGCTTAGATACATTTTGCCATATCCTATGCATGGGACTTCTCATAAATAAATTATTAGTTGTTGAGTCAGCTTTATGATTATTTATTAAGTCCTCTGCTATCCCTTCGTAAACTTTATTTTCAGCCGCATCAATGGTAATCATCATTTCATTATGAAGTATTTCGGTGGCATTAGCGGTATTTACGATTACAGGAATACCCAGCTCACGGGCAATAATAGCAAGATGGCCGGTAGTGTTTCCTATATCTGCAACGAGCCCAGAGGCTTTGTGAAGCACCCTGGTAAGTTCAGGTGAAGTTTTCTTAACAACAAGTATTCCACCTGAAGGAAAATTAACAAGATCTTTAAACCTGTTTAATAAAAATACTTTCCCGGCGGCTATTCCCGGACTTGCACATGAACCATTTTCCAGGAGACATTTATTGTTCCTTTCAGGGTGTTTTTCCTGGATCTTTTCTGAACCCGCATCAATAGTTTCAGTTACCGCAAGTGGTCTGCTCTGGAGGATGAAAATTTTTCCACTGCTATTGATTGTCCATTCGATATCCTGCGGAGAACCAAAGAAATTTTCAATCCTTTTAGCATATTCAACTATGTCCCTGAGCTGATCTTTTGAAAGGCAGGGTTTTTGAATAATACCCGGATCAATTTTTTCTTCCTTCAGGCCGTCGGTTTTTCTGAGCACTGTTTTATACTGCTGATTCCCGGGTGAAAATCTAATCAGCTTTCCGCGTTTAAAATCAACTATATATTCCTGTGGGGATACGCTGCCATCAACTACTTTATTACCGAGCCCCCTGACCGCATGGATAATCATCCCGTTTTCTTTTCCCATCGGATCTTTTGTAAAAAGAACTCCGCTAATTTCCGATTCAATCATTTGTAAACAGCCTATGCTCATAGGCATATCCACATCACGGAGTCCCGTAAGATACCTATAAACAAGTGATTGTGGAAGATATTTCGATATCAGGACTTCGAAACAGGCATCAATAAGATTGGCCTTACTTACATTAAGGGCCGTATAATGAAGACCGGCAAAGGAATGGTGGAGATCATCCTCTCCTACAGCGCTCGATCGGACGGAGAGTAAAACATCCCCATGCTTACTGGATAAAAATTCATAATTATTAAGAATTATCCTCTCGATTAATTGGGGGATAGGTGTGGCAATGATTAAGGCTTGAATAACCTGGCTGACCTGCTGGATCTGTGAATTATCATTAAAATCGATCGATGCGATTGCGCTATCGATTTGCGAACTTAAATCACCCTGAGTAAGAAAATCTTCAAAAAACCTCGAGGTTATGCAGAAACCGTCAGGAATAGGTATTAGAAGCTTATTATGAATTTCGCATAGCCTGCTCATTTTTCCGCCAACTTCACGGGTGTGGTTCATCGTTATTTCATCTACTCTGTATGAATAAGCCCTGTTTGGCTGGAGATTGACCTGCTCATTGCAGTCTTTACAGTCAGGCTTCGCACAATCCCATCTAACAGAGCAGTAGGAGCCGGGAGCTATTACTTCTTTACATTCACCTTCTATCCTGTTTACCTGGTTTACAAGAGACTTATATTTTCCATTGCACATAGCAGAAAGATGGCCGGTAACATCCCTGGTATGTGATAGTATCTCAGAATAGATTCTGTAAATCTCTCCCTTAGAAAATGGTTTCCCTGAACTCAGAGTCTCACTCAACTGGGCCATCTGTTTCAGTGCTTCATCGTTCGAATAAAGCAGATTTTGAAAATGCTGAAGTTTCTCCCGGAATGAAATTGACTTTTCTTTCTGCTTTTTATTTTTCTTTCTGAAGATTGACATCAGATTATTTTCTCTGTTTTCAAAGTCCTTAAAATTAGTGATTTAATTTCTTCCGTGGTAAATGGTTTCAAGAGAAAACCGGATGCATCAGTAAATGAATCATCATGAATCTCATGGTTGTCCTTATCACGGACACTCGATGGAATGAATCCTGACATAATGACAACCGGAATTTTAGGATCGATGTTCTTTATTCTTCTGATTGCCTCAAGAGCATTCATTCCCGGCAGTACCAGATCAATCAGGACAAGATTAAATTTACTGCTCCTTATATACTTTAAACCCTCAAAAGCAGTTGTGCTGCAGGTGATCTCATACTCGAATTCAATATCATTCTTCAATGCTCTTTTAACTGCTTTAAAAATGATTTCTTCTTTATCTAAGACTAATATTTTAATTAAAGGTTTCATATTTTCAAACCGGCAAAGTAATTGTTATAGTATTACCGGATTCTGCTGCTTCAATTTTCAAGTCTCCCCTGTGCATCTTAATAATATCTTTGCAAACTACCAGGCTGATATCTGTTCTTTCAAAATTCTTCATATCGGAGGATTCATCAATTAAATTTCGTAAAGTAGTTTCGGAAATTGCTTTGCCAGTATCGTGAAAAATAATAGCAATTTCATTTTTATCTTCTATGAACGAAGCGGAAATATTAAGAATTCCCCCGGTTAGCATTGATTCCGAAGAAATCAATAGAAGATTCAAAAACACCTGTTCCAGCAGGTTTCCATCAGCAGAAATTTCAGGAAATTCATTTTCAATTGAAGGGATAATTTTAATATTTCTGAAATTAGAAAACCTTTTTACAACCGAAATAGCCTGTCTGAGCACCGGATTAATATCAATAAACTTAAAGTCCGGTTTTTCATACCTTGTGAACGATAAAATATTTCTGATGCTTTCCCTTATTCTCAATGCTTCCTGTTTTATGATGCTGTAATCTTCCCTGAAGGATTCATTCTCTGATTCCGAGAGTAAACCTTCACTATATATAATGATTCCTGTAAGCGGGTTATTAATCTCATTTGCAATTTCATTTGCCATTTTTCCTATAGAGGCAAGCTTTTCCGATTCAATCAATTGGGACTGTGTTCTAAGAAGCTGCTGCTGCATTTTATTAAATGAATCTGCAAGTATTCCAAGCTCAGCCTTTCCTGGAGGGATTGAATGTTTAAAATCACCCTGTGCCACTCTCTTAGTTCCTTCTACAAGGTTACTGACAGGCTTGCCGATAACATATTTTATGGAGAAGTATGCAATAACCGAGGCAAGAAATGCAAAGAAGATTGTTAAGGAAATCAGAAGGATCTGAGTCTTCTTCAAGCCATTAATAACTCTGTCCATAGATACTTCGATTTCAATGAATCCCAGAATTACCTCCGAAGGATCATGAACTGAAGTTCGGATGTTTTTTTTTTCGCTTCTTATTGCGTCAGTCTCATTGAGGTTTTCTGCCGGGTGACATGCATTGCTGCAATCAGGTTCATTATATATCGGCAAGGAATAATCTATTATTTTTGATTGTTCATTGATTCTGTATTGATTGAAATTTTTAATATCCGGATTTGATCTGTCATTTAGGTCATCATGACAGCTTCGACAGAGATTATTATTCTGAGAGATATCCTTGTTCAGTTCTGATGGCTTTGATGAATAGATGATCAGACCATGATGGTTCAATATCCTTGCAGATTTAATTTCTTCTGTTTCAGCAATGCTGTTAACTGCAAGTGAAATTTCTCCCCTTCTGTTCTTTAGCATACTAAATCTCAGGATTTTTTCAATCGTTCTGCTTAATTGTTCTGTGTTATTACTGATAGTAGAGATCGCGTCCTCTTTTTGTTTTACCAGGCTGAATATGGAAAAGAGACCCATCATTATGATTATAATTATCCCAAGCAGTATTGATATACGTGTTGAGATGCTTATATATTTTAATCTACTAAATATTCCCATAAAAGAGATATTATCATATCCCCGGCAAATTATTCATGGCGAGAGATCCTGGTGACATTCATTCCAAACCTTTTAAGTATAAGATCAGTTCCAAATGCCATTATTGATCCTAGTGAAGCCATAACCAGGGTCACCACAATTGCATACAGGGTTTTGTCATTATTGTACAGCTCTGCTATCCACAGGTTAATCCCCGTGAGATCTTTGGTATCGATGACCATATTTAATGCAGGTTCTTCTTTTCCGCTAACCTCGCTTCCATAAGTCAGGTTGCTCTCTGACCATAGAGAGCTTAGACATAGCAAAATTAAGGTTCGTAATACTATTTTTTTAAATTGCATATTTAGCCTCTTTTAATGCTCAATTGATAATCTTTTTTCTTTCCTGGCCGCAACAAACAACTTTGCGCAAATGATAAGGGTCATTAAAACCGAAGCGCCGATGACCAGAACTCCTGCGATATCAGAATATATAGGGATATTTGTCATTTTATAAATCTGTTCAATTACTACGGAAATTCCGGCAAAGGCAATCATCACAGCGAAGAGAAGTCTTATTCCATACCCCCGGATGTATTTTACAGCTGTAACTCCCAGTTGTGCCCCAATAGCTGCCCCGATTAGCATAAAGAAAGCTGCAATAATTTCCACTCTTCCTTTAATAGCATAAGTAAGACATCCATAAGCTCCACTGAAAAGAACACTCATCAAGTCAGTACCGACAGCAATAGCAGTAGGACAGCCAATAAGGTAAACCAGTGCAGGCATTCTAATAAATCCTCCTCCGACCCCCATAAAGCCTGAAAGAAATCCTGTGACGAGAAAAATAAAAAGAACTATCCAGAGCGACACAGATTCAATACCGGATGTAGGAAACGATACCATAGGTGGAATCTTTACTTTATAGAGTCTTTGCGACAAACGGACTTTCTTCTTCTGGGGTTTATCTTTTGAATTGATTTTTGAAAAATCATTCTGTGATGGACGTACAACGAAATAATCATACATCATAAAGATTGACAAACCCAGCAGAAGAATAATGTAGCTCCATCGCACTATCTCCCCGACATTACCCACTTTTTCCAGAATCATCACTACCTGGGATCCTCCTTCCACTCCCAAGACTGAAGCAACTATGGAAATTGATCCCAGTTTCCAATCCACATTTCCCATTTTGCTATGTTTTTTTGTAGCGACAATAGATTTGCCAAAAATATGTGCCAGATCGGTTCCTATCGCATAGGACATGTGAAAACCAAAAATATTAAGGGCAGGTGTTACAATCCAGGCCCCCCCGACTCCAAAAAAACCCCCAAGAACTCCCACACAGAACCCGATCAGTATCAATAGCAGTACATTGAATTCAATTCCTGCCACAGGTAGATAAATGTTGAAAATATCCATATACTATTCCCGTTCAATAATGAGAAACTAGTTTAAGCTAATTCACCCTTCCTGGATTTTTCCTTTCTTGATTCTATTACAAGCCTTGCAATAATAATAATCGTCATTGATACCGCAGTGCCCATAAGGACAATACCGGCCGATGTCTGGTAGAATGAAACCAGGGAGAGTTTATATACTTGTTCCAGAGCAACGGAGCATCCGGCAAACACAATCATGATGGCGAACAGAAGTCTTATACCATAACCTTTGATATACTTGATAGCTGTCGCCCCTATCTGAGCCCCTATTGATGCCCCAATCAACATAAAAAATGCTGCAATAAATTCTACTCGTCCCTTAAGTGCATAAGTAAAACAACCATAGGCTCCTGCAAATAATACACTCATCAAGTCAGTCCCGACTGCTATAACAGTAGGAACACCAATAAGATATACCAGAGCAGGCATTCGTATAAACCCTCCTCCTACACCGAGAAATCCTGACAGAAATCCGGTGACAAGAAAAACCAGGAGAACAATCCACAGAGATACAGACTGGATATCCGAAGCTGGGAGAGATATCATTGGAGGGATTTTTATACTATGCAGTTTTACTGCTATTTTACTCCTGGTATTCTTCTGTTTATCTCCTGAGGAATTTTTATTTTGACGGGGACTTACTACGAAATAATCATAGAACATAAATCCGCTCAATCCAAACATCATTATGAGATAACACCATCGGACAATTTCCCCTGCACTGCCTAGTTTCTCCAGTTTCAATATTACCTGGGAGCCCAATTCAAGTCCGACGATTGATGCAATAATTGAAATGAAACCCAGTTTCCAGTCAATATTTCCCATTTTCTGATGCTTCTTTGTAGCTCCAATCGACTGTCCGAATATATTTGCGAGATCAGTTCCGATCGCATAAGCCATATGGAAACCGAAAATGTTTAAAGCCGGTGTTACTATCCAGCCTCCGCCTACACCAAAGAATCCGCCAAGAACTCCGACACAGAATCCAATTAATATCAGCAGTAGTACATTAAACTCAATTCCAGCAACGGGTAAATAAATATTAAATATATCCACATTCAATCCGGTTTTAATTTAGAAAATGTACAGACTTAATTTCGTTTTCCAGTCTCAATTATGACCTTGCTGATAATGACCGTTGACATCGTTACTGCAGTACCGATAAGGAATATGCCTGCTATAGTTTGAAAAAGAGGATGTCGGGTAATTTTATAGAACTGTTCTGTAGCCACAGAAAAAGCAGCAAAGATTATCATTACTGCAAACAGTAATCTTATACCATATCCTTTAATGTATTTAACTGCTGTAGATCCTATCTGAGCACCTATTGACGCTCCGAACAGCATTACTACGGCCGCAACCAGTTCCACGCGTCCTTTTAGAGCATAGGTGAAACATCCATATGCTCCGCTGAATAATACTGTAATCAAACTGGTTCCTACAGCAATTGCGGTCGGAAGTCCTATGAGATACACAAGTGCGGGCATTATTATAAACCCTCCTCCGACGCCCATAAAACCCGAGAGGAATCCTGTAAATAAAAAAATAAGAAAGATTACCCAGATTGAAACTTTGTCAATATTTGATGCCGGGAATGAAATCATTGGAGGCAAGTTTAACTTGTATAATTTCTCAGAAATTTTACTTCTTTCTGTTTCTGGCTTGGTGCCGGGTTTTTTAAGTTGTTCTTCCTCTATTCTCTTCAATGTTTTTGGTTGAATAACAAAGTAGTCATACAGCATGTAACAGCCCAGTGAGAAAAGCATCATCATATAACACCATCGAACAACCATTCCTACGTCCCCTGATTTCTCGAGTGCAATTATTACCTCCGACCCAATTTCAAGTCCGATAACGGAAGTAATTATTGAAATAAGACCCAGCTTCCAATCAATGTTACCCATCTGCTGATGTTTTTTAACCGCGCCTATTGTCTGACCGAATATATTTGAAAGGTCTGTTCCGATTGCAAATGCCATATGAAAACCAAAGATGTTCAGGGCCGGGGTCACGATCCATCCACCGCCGACTCCAAAAAATCCTCCGAGGATTCCTACACAGAAGCCTATAATTAGTAATAAAAAAATATTAAAGTGGATTCCTGCAACCGGCAGATAGATACTGAAAATGTCCATATCTTCCTTTAAAAGATTCGGTATTAAGAAACTAGTTGAACAAGCACTATCACATCAATTCTTTTATCAGGGATTTACTGCTTTCAAACCAGGAAATATCGTTTCTAAGGGCTACTGTTGGACTTATCATAATTATGACAGGAGGATGAAAATTTTGTTTTTTGAATTCAGTTGAAATATCATCTATTCTTCCCGTAATAGTCCTTTGCTCAGCCAAAGTACCGTTTTCGATCACTGCAGCCGGCATTGAGGGATCCATTCCGTGTCTTATGAGTTCACCGCATATTTTATCTATCCTTGAAGCACCCATATAAATGATAAGATTAGTATTCTTTAAACCAGCCAGTTTATTCCATTCAACCTGCGTCTCAGGTTTTCCAGGACATTCATGTGCGGTTATAAGAACACATTGAGTTATGAGTCCCCGATGAGTAATAGGAATCCCGCTATAGATGGGAGCAGAAAGTCCTGAGGTAATGCCGGGTATCACCTCAAATTCAATTCCCTCAGCTTTTAGTGCTGCGGCTTCTTCAGAACCTCTTCCAAAAACAAATGGATTCCCGCCTTTGAGTCTTAATATATTATATCCAAGCTTTGCCTTATCAATAAGGATTTGAATAATTTTTTCCTGTCTGATAGGATGATGCCCTGATTCTTTTCCCACAAAAATCAGTTCACAGTTGCTCTTACGATAAGCAAGTAGATCACCATTTATCAACCTGTCGTATACAATCACATCAGCTTCTTTTAATACTCTGAGAGCTTTCAGGGTAATCAGTTCAGGATCCCCGGGACCTGCACCTCCGATATAAACTTTTCCATATTCCATTTTAGTTACCTGTCTTTTTAATTAAATATGCTTAAGCACATTGGTGATCAGGAATCCGGCAGTAATAACAAAAACAATAAGGAATACTGCGATAAGTATATCTGACTGGGAATCCCGACTGCCTGATATATCGTGTTCCCTGGCTAAAATATTATTTATCATATCAAGGGTTTTTCTGCCTGTTTTCTTAAACTCCAGATCATAATTGGCAATATCCTGTAGACTGAGCTCATTCGAACGGATAACATCAAAGAACTCATTGTAATTGTCCGACATTTCTGAATAATCTGTTTTAAGCTCTTTAATCTCATTTGCTTTAAGAGCCTTCATACCGATAAGCTCTCCAAGCTTCTGATGAAAATCCTCTTTAGCTTTTTGCCAACGAAGATACCTGTCCTGCGAGTATCCCCTTATTAATAGATTTTTTTCTTCACGGCGGAGCTGTAGTTCAGATTCTTTTAATAAATGTACTACCTCTATTATATTAGTGCTCTTCTCAATCTGCTTCGTTAAAATCCAGCCGAGTACCCCGCTGCCAATAATCAAAACAAGCATTATAGTGAAGGTTATAAGTATTTTTCTTTTTAATATTTTCAGATCACTCATTTTAGTGCCCGGATAAATATTATTTTAAATTGAATTCATTCAGGAATTCTTTTAGATGTTTCTGAAGGTTCTTTCTGCCATTATCCGAAAGTATTTCTTCCCAGTTCTGTGAAGTAAACTCCTTAAGTATTCTTGCTCTTGTTTTCAAATCAATATTTTTGTTTAGTGTAATTTGTTTGCGTAGCCGCCCCGCCATCCTGAATATGTCTTCATACACCGGGGAAATAAGTTCTTCAATTCTGTTTTTCATTTCTTTTGTAAAGAAAGGGGCATTCCCTTGAGATGAAATGGAGATTGTCAGATCACCACGGATAACATTTGCCGGCAGGATAAAATCGCATAAAATCGGGTCATCCACCACATTAAGCAGAATTCCTTTACTCGTGCAGTCTTTCCTTACCGTTTGATTTATATCAGGATTATCTGTGGCACTGAAAACTACTCCAAAGCCATCAATGTATTCTTCCGAGTATGCTTTTTTGATTATTCTTATGTAATTGTGTTCTGCCAGTTCCAGAATAGGTTTTATGATTTTGGGTGAAATTACAGTTATATCCGCCCCGAATTTGAGAAGGGAGAGTACCTTTCTATGAGCAACCCTGCCGCCGCCCACAACGATACATTTGAATTTCTGAAGATTAATCAGAATAGGGTAAAATCTGGCTTTATTACTATTTTTCATATCATTTTCCCCACCAATCGAAAAATATCAGTTGTGGAAAGAAAAGCAACCTGCGATGAAAAACTGTAATCTTTGTGTTGCTAATAAATGAATAATTTTTACAGATTTAACAAAGTCATCCCTGAACTTTAAATTTCTGTTAGGAAAGGTGGGTTACTAAATTCAATAAGATTTAAGTCAAAAGCAGGTCTGCATTCGCTAGACCGGTTTATTTTGCAAAAATTCGAAGCCCTGCTATTCCTATAATGATTAGAAGAATAAAAAACAACCGGGCCGTTTCTTTCGACTCGCCGAAAAGAATTATCCCCAATAGAGCAGTTCCTACAGCGCCAATCCCTGTCCATACAGCATAAGCTGTTCCCACCGGAAGTTCTTTTAAAGAATAAGCAAGTAAACCCATGCTTATTAGGATGCTGACCACAGTAAAGACGCTTGGCCAGAACCTGGTGAACCCTTGTGAATATTTCATTCCAATAGCCCAGGCTGTTTCAAACAACCCGGCAATAAAGAGTATAAACCATGCCATTTTATTCCATTTTGATTTTTATCATCTGTTTTTAACATTTATTTCGATCGAAACTTCACCATCCTCATCAGCGGGAAGTTTATATTTTTGCGGCACAAGAACCTGTGAATTTACGCTTGTCGATACATTAATATTACTTAAATCTACCGGTTCGGTGTAAATAAATTTCGGCAAATGATTTCCTTCTTCAGGTACAATTAATAACATTTCACGAGGATTTGGCGAGAGCGAGACGAGTTTAAGATTATGCGGTAGTTTACCAGTTGTCTGAACCCTGACAGGCAGAGAAATGATTTTCGTAGGAATTGCATCGACTGTAATTTTTTTCGGTTCTATGTCATACAGATTTAACCCGGATGGAAGCTTCAGATCTTCTTCGTTGATCGCAAACTCATTCTTACCTTTTTTTAAATCTCCCAGGTTAAGAGAGACAACAAGATCTGAAGGGTCCAGAATACGGAAAGACTGCTCAGAACCTTCAAGTGTTACTTCTGCTTTCGATGGAACCTGTTGAGCAAGGGTAAAGCCGGGAGTCAGGTTTCTGAATTCGATGGGTACAGTATAATTTCTGAAAATTCTGTCCGAGTGATAGGCAAGAATAATCCAGGCGAACAATGCAATGAAAACAGAAGCAGCGGCCGTGATTATGTTCCTTCGATTCCACCATTTGGCTTCAATTTCTTTTGCAGCCGGATAAATCCCGTGATAAAATTCTTCGAGTCTGTGCTTTAACTCAACAGTTGATTTCAGAATTTTCAGCTGGCCGTTTTCTGCGATGCTGATTGTTCCTCTTTCCTCTGATATAACTATAGTAAGTGCATCGCAACGTTCTGATAATCCTAGTCCCGCAGCATGTCGTGTACTTCCTTCTCCAATTGCTCCTATATTTACGGAGAGAGGAAGGTGTGCACCGAATCTTGATATCTTATTACCTTCAATTATGATCGCCCCGTCATGTCCCGGTGAACTGGTATTTAAGATGCTGTAAAGCAGCGGAGAACTTATTCGTCCTTCAAGAGGAATGCCTCCATTAAGATGGCTCTCACATGGTTCTTTCCCCCGAATAGTTATTAGCGCCCCGGTTCGTTTTTCAGCCATTTTACCTACAGCTTCTGTAAGAACGTCAACAGAAGAAGCATAGGACGATAAGCCGGGTTTTCTCCTGAAATTTGTCCAGAACCAGGCAAGATCAATCATTCGGCGGATGTCTGACTGGAACACAATTATTGCGGCGATCAAAATTACCACGATAAGTGTCTGTATGAGGATCTCTGTGAGGTATAATTGAAAAAATCTTGCGAGCAGATATATTACAGCAAAAACGGATATTGCTACCACAATCCGGCGGGAGGCACTTCTCCGGAGCCAGTTAATAAAGATGAAAAGGAAGGCTGATACGATCAGAATATCAAGAATATCAGCTAACCTTATATTTGAAGTAAACACTGAAATCCAGTCCATACTATTTGATTATATCCTTTACAACAGAAATTAAGATATCCATCCACCCGATAAGCAGTTCATCTGAAATCCCGGTAGAAGTGACATTATTTTCCCTGAAGTTCTATTCCTTAATTACGCTTGAATAGATTTAATTTATTGATAATATTTATTTATAACAGGAATATATTTTATAACTAAACATTTCGCAAATGCACCATTCCAAATTTAATATTCCTCCTGTCGAATTCTTCATTCTTCAATAATATTTATATATCCTAATTTTAGGCAGCTTGCTTTATGCAGGCTTTTCTTGTGAACAGTATTGTGTCAAAATTGTGAGGTCCATCCGGTAGTGATTAATGTGATAGCTTGTAAAAATAATATTTTGCATTTTATTCTTGCAGTACGATGTAATAATTACATAAAGGTGATAAGATGAAAAATTTAATTAAAGGAACAGCATTTTTAATTTTAGCAATTACTTTCGCTGCCTGCCAGCAGGTTTCTGATCCGGTATCTCCTGTATCATTGGATAAAAATAATGCACATTTGTCAACAGAAGCAGGAACCAGAACTGGAACTTTCGAAATAACCCTCCCTAGTTACCGGGCTGCAGATGAGCCGGCAACTATTATGGGATCAATCAGCTTTAGATTTGATGATGCTGCCTCAGTTTACAAATATAGGGGATCCATAATTACACCATCGAGGTATATATATTCAGGAACATTTGAAAACACAGGCGCTTTTGAAAGAAAAGGAAATTATATCAGCCTGATTGATAACCCTGTAACTGAAGAAACTCCCGGGCTGCGCACTTTATACCTGAATGGTAATTTTTATTATATTGTCCGTGGAACTCAAACAATCATTGAAGGTGATACTAAGATGGGTCACCTTAAAATTATATTAGATTAATAGTAACAATTATTATTCCTAAACTGATAAAAATGCCTGCAATGTGCAGGCTTTTTTTTTGCAGTACTCATAACGGCAGCTGCAATTATTCCGTTCTTAGCTAAAGATTTCGTATTTTTAAAAACAATAATTTTCAGTACAAAGTACTGAATAAGAAAATGTTCTAAGAAAAAATGGAGATCTTTTTATGTCACGTAAGAACGTTCTTATTATGGGCGCTGCTGGGCGCGATTTTCACAATTTTAATGTCTATTTCCGCGATAATGATGATTATAATGTAGTTGCATTTACAGCCACACAAATTCCTAATATTGAGGGGAGAACCTATCCTAAGGAATTAGCCGGGAAACTTTACCCGAATGGAATTCCAATTTATGAAGAGGCAAAGCTGGTTGATCTGATAAAAAAATTCAAAGTTGATGAAGTTGTATTTGCCTATTCAGATATTCCATTTAACTATGTAATGACCAAAGCTTCTATAGTTAATGCCGCCGGTGTTTCTTTCCGTCTGATGGGTGCGGCAGAAACTGAAGTCATAAGCACAAAACCGCTTATAGCTGTGCTTGCAGTAAGAACAGGCAGTGGTAAATCACAAACCTCAAGAAAAATTGCAGAACTTCTGCGTAAAGCAGGGAAGAAAGTAGTATCTATACGTCATCCTATGCCTTACGGTGATCTGGTAAAACAGAAAGTTCAGAGATTCGGTACGATTGAAGATTTGAAAAAACATGACTGTACAATAGAGGAAATTGAAGAATACGAACCTCATATTGCTAACGGCGGAGTTATTTATGCGGGTGTAGATTACGAAGCAATTCTTCGTGAAGCGGAGAAAGAAGCCGATATTATTTTGTGGGACGGAGGAAATAATGATATGTCATTTTATAAAGCCGATCTGACTTTTACTGTAGTTGATCCACACCGCCCGGGACACGAACTTACTTATTATCCCGGCAATACAAGCTTACGAATGGCTGACGTTGCAATTATTAATAAGGTTGACACTGCTGATCCGAATAATGTTGAGAAAGTGAGAGAAAATATCAAGAATATAAATCCTAAAGCTAAAATAATTGAAGCTGATTCACCGGTGACAGCAGATAATCCGGAATTAATAAAAGGTAAGAGAGTACTTGTTGTTGAAGATGGTCCTACTTTAACTCACGGCGAAATGAAATACGGTGCGGGTACAATTGCTGCAAGACAAAATAATGCTGCGGAAATTATTGATCCCAGACCTTATACGGTAAAATCAATTTCAGATACGTTTAAGAAATATCCTAATATCGGTGTACTTCTTCCCGCAATGGGTTATGGTGAGGCACAGGTAAAAGACCTTGAAGAAACAATCAACAAAACTAATTGTGATTCAGTCATTATCGGAACACCGATTGATCTTGGCAGATTGCTTAAAATAAATAAACCTTCCACCAGAGTTACTTATGAACTCGGTAACCAGGCTACTGAAGAAGTTAAAAAGGTACTGAAAGAAAAAGGAATGTTATAATCTTTTTTTTCGATTATTTATGGAACCCGTATTAGGAATTATACGGGTTTCTTATTTTAAATCAATTCTACAATCCTTCAGAAAGCCTACTTAAAAAAGGAGTTTGAAGTATATCAAATCTGCAAATTATTATGTTCTGCATCATTCACTCTGATCCGAACATCAAAAAACTCTTATATCTATTTTATTTACTTCTTTAATTTATTTTCAATCTCTTTAATCTGCTCTGCATATGCTTCATAAACGTCCTTTACACCCCGGGTTGGAGTAGCGTCAGCAGATTGCACTGATGAAGTAAGCGAAGCTAGTACTCCGTCAATTTTTGCCAGTCTGGATTTTATCTCCCTTAGAGAGTCTGGTTCTGGTTTGCTGATTTCACCAGCATCCTTATGCTTTTTATCAATCAGTTCGTAAAGTTCAGTTGTTTTGTTAATTGCTGAATCAAGTTTTAGAGTAAACTGAAGCTGATTCTTAAAATCCTCGGGAGATGTATTAACCCGGGGATCTTTTTTAACAACCAATTCCTTTGAGTATTCGCTGTCTCCGGATTTCAGCATTATTTTATATGTACCCGGAACAACCAGCGGGCCCTCCGGATGAACAGGAGTGCCTTTATCCCACACCGCGGCTATTGAATATCCGTAATGCAGTGCATTGGGACGGGGATATCTTAAATCCCAAGCGAATCTGTGAAAACCTTTAGCCGATGATAATTTCTTTTCTTTGCTCAGCCAGCGTTCATCAAAGTATGTATCTGTTGAAAGACTAACCGGCTTCTCATTACTTCTGTAGGTTCGTACCAGGTTATTATTTGAATCATAGATCGATATCCGGACAGAATCCGCATCATTTTTCAGCCAGTAATCTATAATTGCTCCGTAAGGAGGATTTTCTCCAAGCGGGGTAGAAGGTGGCCAGGGAGTATCATGACTTTCGCTGCTTCTTATTCTGTAAGTATCAGAAGGATTAAACAGGAACGTATTTTTGTTTATAATTTCATCGGATAACTGCCTCAAAGGACTCAGATCATCAAGTATCCATATAGCTCTTCCCTGGGTAGCGGCTATGAGATCATTCCGGTGAACCAACAGGTCGCTTACCAGGGTTGTTGGAAAATTTAAGGAGATGCTCTGCCAGTTCTCTCCGTCATCAAATGAAACGTAAACACTCCTGTTTGTACCGGCAAATAATAATCCCTGCTTCCGGAGATCTGTTCTTATAACAGTAGTGTACTCATTTCCGGGAAGGCCGTCTGTTATTTCATCCCATGTCTTTCCATCATCTGTCGTCTTCAGCAGCAACGGAGAAAACCTGTCCAGCCTATGAAGGTTAACCGCTGCATAAGCTGTATGTACCGAAAATGGGGAAGGGGAAATGGCGTCTAATCTTCCCCAGACAGGCACATCAGGGGGAGTAACATTCTTCCAGTTTTTTCCTCCATCGGTAGTCAACTGAATTAATCCATCATCTGTTCCAATCCATATTACATCTTCAGAAAGAGGGGAGGGGCTAATATTCCAGATTACACCATAACCGCAACTGGCGGCCTGGCTTAAGTCAGGTTCTTTGCAGTTGGATGAATCACTGCTTTTACGGCTTAAGTCGGGACTAATAATCTTCCAATTGTTTCCGTCATCAATAGTCTTAAATAAGTACTGTGCCCCAAAATATAATGCATGGTCGCCGGCAGGATAGAAGGCGATTGGAGTAATCCAGGAATACCTGTATTTAACTGTATTAGGCTTAGCTGCATAGCTTCCATGCGGCCACGGAGATACATTAATTGACTGTCGTGTGATTTCATCAAAGCGGTGAAGCGAACCGCCAAGACCGCTTCCAAAAACGATATCAGGATTGCCGGGTTTTGGAATATCCATATCCCTCTCATCTGCACCCACAGGATGCCAGTCTCTTAACTCAATAACTCCATAAGGCCCACGGCTTGAAATTTCAACGGTTCCATTATCCTGTTGGGCACTGTAAATCCTGTAGGGAAATCTCTCATCGGCTGCCAGATGATAAAACTGTCCTGTAGGCTGATTATACCAGCTTGACCATGATTTTCCCCCGTTTACAGTAACCACTGTTCCCTGGTCGGATGCTGTTATCATACAGGAAGTATCGGAAGGGTTTATCCAGAGATAATGATAATCGTCTCCGCCCGGAGAACCTTTTAATACTTTAAAAGTTTTGCCTCCGTTCCTGGATAGCCTGATTGAGCGATCCATCACATATATATTATCAGGATTGTCGGGGGCTAGTGTAAGTCGGCTAAAGTATGAATTTGCCAATGATCCATCTTTGTTTACATGCGTCCAGATGGCGCCACCGTCGTTGGAACGGTATAATCCTTTTTTGTTCCCGGCCGCATCTATGGAGGCATATATTATGTTCCCGCTGGAGCCGTTTGCAACAGCCAGTCCTATCCTTCCAAGGGGAACATCATTGAGACTATCAATCAGTATCTTTTTCCAGCTGTCTCCTCCGTCTGTACTCTTAAATATTCCTGATCCTAAACCCTGCTGCGGGAGATAATAATCAAGCCACGGATGCATTCTTATCTGCCACAGAGCGGCATACATTACTTCAGGCTGCTGATTATCGTACACAAGGTCTACAGCTCCGGTAGAATCATTAACAAAGAGCGTCTGCTTCCAGTTTTTACCTCCATCTGTCGACTTAAATATTCCACGATGCTTTGACGAACCGAATACATGACCGAGGGCGGCGATTACTACCTTATCAGGGTCTTTTGGATCTACGAGTATTTTTCCTATGTAACCTGTTCCTTTCAGGCCGATGTTTCTCCAGCTTAGTCCGGCATCCGTACTCTTATAAACTCCATCACCTTCAAGGATATCATATCTCCAGGCAACCTGTCCTGTTCCTGCATAAATAATCCCAGGATCGGTAGGTGCGATTGCGAGAGCTCCTATGGCTGAAGATCCCTCGTGCTGCATCATTGCCTGCCAGGTTCTGCCTGCATCTGAAGTCTTCCAGATGCCGCCCCCGGCACTACCGAAATAATATGTATTCGGCTGTTCAGGGATTCCTGCACAGACTGTACCCCAGCCCGCTCTGTAAGGTCCGATTAATCGCCACTGCATCTCAGAGAAAGCTTTTGCGGGGATTGACTGCGGGCAAACGGGTATATTAAATAATGATATTATAAGCAGTAAGGAAAACACACAGATATTTTTTATCATCGTCTAAGGAATTGATTCTTTCGAATTAGAACTGATTTTTTTAATATACAACAAAATAATATAATGATAAAATATTCATAAGGACCGGCATTCTGTTAAGTCACGGATGTCTTGTCATAGGCTGACAAAAGGCCGGGAGATGGCTGTGAGAAAAAAAAACCCGATGACGGGGGTGTCATCGGGCAGGGTCCTTTCGTCCATCACGAGGCAGGGGTAAACCTCTGTGAACGAACCCATTCAAACATATCTTATTTTATATTAAAATCAAACGCAGTTTGGTGTACGTAAATAAATAAATTTTTAAAAAAACCGCGAATTTAAAAAAAGGACGGAGCATATATCTCCGTCCCGTTTTTATGCATTTTTTAATACATTCCGCCCATATCGCCCATTCCGCCGCCTGGCATTTGAGGCATCGGAGCTTCTTTTTCTTTCTTTTCATAGACTACAGCTTCAGTAGTAATAAGCAGTGATGCTACAGATGCTGCATTCTCAAGTGCAGTTCGTGTAACCTTTGTAGGGTCTATAACGCCTGACTTAATCAGGTTTTCATAGGTTTCAGTTGCAGCGTTAAAGCCGTAATCATCTTTCCCTTCTTTAACTTTCTGAAGAACGACAGAACCTTCAATACCCGCATTGTTGACAATCTGTCTTAAAGGCTCTTCCAGAGCCTTCTGTATTATCTTGATACCTGTGGTCTGATCGAGATTTTCACCTTTAAGCTTATCAAGCTGGCTGATTGCTCTTACGAAGGCAACACCGCCACCTGAAACGATACCTTCTTCAACTGCTGCACGGGTAGCATGAAGAGCATCCTCAACACGCGCTTTCTTCTCCTTCATTTCAACTTCAGTTGAAGCACCTATCTTAAGTACAGCAACACCGCCGGAAAGTTTTGCAAGTCTTTCCTGGAGTTTTTCCCTGTCATAATCAGAGGTAGTCTTTTCAATCTGTGCTTTTATCTCGTTTATTCTCTTCTTTATATCATCTGTTTTTCCTGCACCTTCAACTATAGTGGTATTATCTTTATCGATGTTTACCTTCTTAGCCTGTCCAAGATAAGAAACAGTTGCGTTCTCTAATTTGAATCCCCTCTCTTCGGAAATCACAGTACCACCGGTAAGAACAGCGATATCTTCCAGCATTGCCTTTCTTCTGTCACCGAATCCCGGAGCTTTAACAGCCGCAACCCTCAGGGTTCCGCGGATCTTATTAACAACTAGGGTAGCAAGCGCTTCGCCTTCAAGGTCTTCCGCAATTATTAAAAGGGATTTTCCCTGCTGGGCAATCTTTTCAAGGATAGGAAGAAGATCTTTCATTGCTGCAATTTTCTTATCGTGGATTAAGATATAAGGATCTTCCAGGACAGCTTCCATTGATTCTGTATCTGTCACGAAATAAGGTGAAAGATATCCGCGATCAAACTGCATTCCTTCAACAACATCAAGTGAGGTTTCAGTACCTTTTGCTTCTTCAACAGTGATTACGCCGTCTTTTCCGACCTTCTCCATTGCGTCAGCTATCAGGTTGCCGATCGATTTGTCATTGTTGGCTGATATTGAACCAACCTGTGCAATTTCATTTCTTCCTTCAACGTCTTTGCTTATTGATTTCAGGTAGGCAATTACCTTTTCAACCGCCAGGTCAATTCCTCTTTTTAGATCCATCGGGTTTGCGCCTGCGGTAACGTTCTTCAGACCTTCCCTGTATATAGCTTGGGCTAATACAGTAGCTGTTGTTGTTCCGTCGCCGGCAACATCACTGGTTTTCGATGCTACTTCGCGAACCATCTGGGCTCCCATATTTTCAACTGCATCTTCCAGCTCTATTTCTTTTGCAACTGATACACCGTCCTTGGTTACTGTAGGTGCACCAAATTTTTTCTCAAGTACTACATTACGTCCTTTTGGACCTAAGGTAACTTTAACAGCGTTAGCAAGTTTGTCCACACCTTTTTTAAGTTTAGAACGCGCTTCACTGTCAAATTCAATTAATTTAGAAGCCATATTGTTTCCTCCGTTTATATTTTTTTCAAAAACTTATTTTTCTATAATTGCGAAGATGTCACTTTCACGCATAATTAAATATTCTTCGCCTTCAACGTTTACTTCTGTTCCGCTGTATTTCCCGTAAAGTACTTTGTCGCCGACTTTAACTTCCATTTTTATTGCTTTTCCGTCATCTGAAACTTTTCCCGGTCCTGTAGCCACAACTGTTCCTTCTATCGGTTTTTCCTTAGCTGTATCCGGCAGAATGATGCCGCCTTTTGTCTTTTCCTCGGCTTCCATAGGTTTCACAATAACCCGATCGCCAAGAGGTTTTAAATTCATTTTAGCCATAATTATCTCCTGTATTTTTTTATTGTTATTAGCACTCGTTAAAAGCGAGTGCTAATATAACACTGCCGGCAAATTTTGTCAAGATCAAAAGCGGTAAAATCGGTTCAAATTCATTAAAAAGAGCAAATTCTCAACATTTTCTTTATTTCCCTCCGGAGTATGATTTATAATACACTTTTTCTATTTTTCAAATTATTTTCTTAGAATGGTATGTATAAAACCCGGCTGATATCCGAGATCCTGAACCTTATCCGGATAATAAAGTCACTGGACCGGAAGGTGGTCATTGTCTTCCTGGCCGTGGCGTTTCTCCAGACTATTTCCTGGTACTATACTTCACGATCTTTTTTCAGGCATTATATTTTTCCATCCTTCCAGTTCAATTCCAATGTTTACCTGTTTGAGTATCTCTATTGGTTCTTAAGTGATTTTATTACGTTCTTCGTCGTGCCTGTTATTGTTATAAAACTGTTCCTTAGAGAGAAACTTAAAGATTTCGGACTGCAAATCGGGGAATTCAAAGCAGGAATAAAAATCTCCGTAATATTCCTGCTGATAATGATGCCTCTTGTCTGGATATTTTCATCATACCCGAACTTTGTCAGAACCTATCCCCAGCTTGCTGAAGTACGTGATAACTGGAATACTTTCTTTATTTTTGAAGCAGCTGCTCTCATTTACCTGCTAGCGTGGGAGTTCATCTGGCGTGGTTTCATGCTTTTCGGGTTAAAGGAAAAATTCGGGTACTATGCAGTTTTCATACAAATGATTCCTTTTCTAATCTTGCACAACGGTAAACCTCCGGCCGAAACTTTTGGGGCAATTGCAGCAGGTATTGCGCTTGGTATACTTGCCTGGAGAACCGGATCTGTTTATTATTGCGTTATTACGCATGCAGGCGTTATGTTTGGGATTGATCTCATAACTACTCTCCGCTTCAGGACAGGAGATTATGGTATTGGAATAAATTCGTTTCTGAATATCTTTAAGCAAATTTTTTAGAAGGTAAAAAAAAATGAGATTATCATTAAATGTTGATCATATAGCAACTCTAAGAAATGCGAGGGGAGAAGACCAACCCGATCCTGTTACTTTCGCTCTTCTTGCGGAAATGTCCGGGGTTGATGGAATTGTTGTTCATCTGAGGGAGGATAGGAGACATATCAATGAAAGAGATGTCCGCCTGCTGCGAGAGCTCATTACCACCAAGCTTGATCTTGAAATGGCTGCTACGGATGAAATAATAAAAATAGCCTGCGATGTTGGTCCTGAGCTGGCTACAATCGTCCCCGAAAAAAGGCAAGAGCTTACTACCGAAGGGGGGATAAATGTTATCGATGATATCACCAGACTAAAAAATGCAATTAAGGAACTGCATAAGCATGAGATTGAAGTCTCGCTCTTTATTGAGCCGGATATCAACCAGATAGATGCAGCGGTTGAAATTGATTCTGATTTTATCGAAATACATACCGGTGTTTTCGCTAACGCCTACTCTGAAGAAGAACAATTTGACGAACTTGAAAAAATCAGACTTGCTGTTAAGCATGCCAAGAAACTCGGTCTGGGTGTGAATGCCGGCCATGGACTGAATTATCAGAATATAAAAATCTTCAGGGAAATCGATGAGATAGATGAAGTCAGCATAGGTCACGCTGTTATTGCCCGTGCTGTTTTTGTTGGGATAAAAGAGGCCGTCAGGGAAATGAGAGATTTAATCTCCGGTAAATAGAATCAAAAAAACCTCCCGGCAATCCCGGGAGGTTTTCAATTCCTTTTAATTTTCTATTTTACCAGCATAAATTTCTTTGTCTGAACAAAATTTCCACTCCTTAAAATGTAGAAATAAACGCCGCTTGCGAGTCTGCTGCCGTTAAACGATACACTATATTTTCCGGCAGGTTTATTCTCATTTACAATCGAAACAATTTCTTTCCCGGTTATTTCATACACTTTCAATGTTACATAACCTCCTTCAGCTATACTGTAATTTATTATTGTCGAGGGATTAAAAGGATTCGGATAATTCTGAGCAAGTGAATTTTCCAGGGGGATCCCCACCTGGCTGTTTGTTTCAGTTATTATTTCGCCGCCGGTAATAGTGAAAGTGCTGTCACTGAAAGTATATAAGGACGGCTGTGCATTGCAGGTAATTTTGATTTGATAATTATCTGCAGTCTCCAGTCCGGAT
This sequence comes from uncultured Bacteroidota bacterium, assembly GCA_963764235.1. Lineage (GTDB taxonomy): Bacteria > Bacteroidota > Ignavibacteria > Ignavibacteriales > Ignavibacteriaceae > DATFVA01. The sequence goes on from CAVXRO010000007.1 coordinate 135,972, forward strand.
GGTATAGTCCAATCGAAACTGCCAGGATTACTTGTGCTGTTTATAATCTCGCTCAACAATTCATTTCCTCTGAACAAACTAATTGAAACTTCCCCGGCAAAATTTTTAAGCCATCTGATCTCTCTAATTTCACCTGTATACCAGTCTTCACCGCCGAGCGGAGAAGTAACAAGAATGTATTTCCTGGTTTTTCCGCCCAAAACGGAAAACGAACTATCACTGAAATCGAAAATGGAAGCATCATCGGCACTTTCTATCAAAATCCTGTAATCATCTCCGGCAGGAACTTTTTTGACCTTCCAGGTATAATTTCCCTGATTCATTCTGTTTCTTGCAATAACTTTGATACGCTCAGTTCCTTTATACAGATAAAGATTGATGTTTCCTGAAATATTGCTTTCCCAGGAAATTACAGTCTGATTTCCTGCTAAAAGTATTTCGCCGCCGTTGGGTGAGGTAAGTGTAAGAGGCGAAATCAAAGACTCATCATACTTTAACAATGTTCCTTCTGCCCCTCCTGCCCAGCCGTCAGAGCCTGCGAATGAGAGCGTATAGATGTCCTTAGTTGTTCCCGTTGATTGACTGCTCCAATCCGTCCCACCATTTATGGTTACCAATATGGTCCCATTATCACCTGAAATCCATCCGTTCATCTCCGTTGTAAAGTGGATCGATGTCAAATTCACGGAGGATCCGCTCACCTGGCCGTTCCAGGTACTGCCGCCATCGGTTGTACTTCTTACTGTGCCGCCATTACCTGCGGTCCAGCCCAGTAGAGAATTATAAAAATAGATATCATTCCCGCCCGTATCGTCCTGTTCAAACCAGGTTTCACCGCCGTCCGTTGTCTTTACAATATTGTCTCCGATGCCCCAGCCTGTTAGTGCATCAATGAAGAAAACTGCATTAATATTTCCTGAGTATTTTGAAGTCCAGGTGTTTCCTTCATCAGTTGTTTTATAAATGCCTTCACCGGCGGCGAATCCAGTGAAAGCATCCGTGAAAAATAGAGAATTGATGCTGAATGCTGTACCTATCGATTCAATAGACCAGCTGCTGCCGCCGTCTGTTGTATGCCTAATATACTCACTGTAATTTGAAGCCCAACCATTATTTTCATCGGTGAAAAACAATGCTCTGTAGGGTTCCCCTGACTCATAATCAAGACAAGTAGTAAGCCAGGTATTTCCCCATTCGTTGTTTTCAGAACAAGACCGCTGCCAGTTACCCAATCATTTCTGAATCCTGCTGCATAACCTGTAGTGCGGCTTACAAACTGAATCTTGTGAATATCATCAGCATTATATGAACTTGTACCGCTGAACTGCTGAGCCCACTCATCACCGTTTTCAGAATAGAATATCGATCCACCACCTCCAACAGCCCAGGATTTTCCAGAAGGTGTTATAAAAACAGAAAATAAATCGTATTCTTCCATTCCGAAATACTGAGTGGTCCAAGTTACCCCACTATTTGTAGTTTTATATATGGTTCTGTAATATTCGTTTGAACCCCCAACAGCCCAGCCGATGCTGCTATCTTTAAAATAAACAGATCTAAGTCCGCCCTGTCCGTCAACAATTGTCATTTTCCCCGGTGCAAGAGAGCTTTTACCAAGGTTCTGTAACCTCCAGGTACTTCCTCCGTCGGTAGTATTAAGGATCTTTCCATCGAGACCTACGGCCCAGCCTGTATTTTCATCAATAAAAGCTGCAGAATATAAAACCCCATCTGTCCCACTTGACAGCGATGTCCAGCTGCTTCCTCCGTCAGTTGTCTTCAGAATTAATTCATTGATAAAACCGTCACCACCGACGGCATAACCAACAGAACTATTAACAAACTTTATATCAAAGATCTCAAGTGAAGTACCGCTGTTCTGCGAACTCCAGGTGTTACCGCCGTTATCCGTACATAAAATAGTTCCGTTTGCACCGGCCGCCCATCCCATATTCTGATTAATAAAACAAATTGAATTCAAGGTGTAAGTGGTTGTGCTAACCTGAGTTGTCCAGCTTGAGCATCCGTCAGAAGTAACTAATATTTTCCCGCTTTCTCCAACTACCCAGCCGGTGGAGCTGTTAATGAAGTAAATACTCTTTAAGGTGTTTAACGTACCGCTTACCTGTTTGTTCCAGGTTTCACCGCTGTCTGTTGTTTTTGAAATTAATCCTCCTGAACCTGCAATCCATCCGACATTGTCATCAATAAAATAAACTGATCTTAAATAATTTCCTTCAGGGAAGGGGTTCTTACTTACCCATTGAGCATATATGCTTAGCTGTAAAATAAATATTAAGATAGCAGCAAAGGTTTTTTTCATAGTTCCACTCAATAAATCTGGTTATAGTATTACTTAATTCTGTCCAATCTGGTTTCCGATGAAATGGTTTTTCATCTGTATTAATTTGATAATCTCGAATCTAAAGAGACACAGATCAGTATTTAAAGCTCGGGAACAGGACAGTTTTTTTCTTTAATTGATTTAGTTTTTTACACTTTGGGGGATAAATATTAATTCAATCCTTGTTAAACTTCCCAATAACCGGGCCATAAATAGTCCGAAAAAAATTTATGGACTTCGCTTTGAAATATTAATTAAACTTAGCAAGTCATAGCTTAACCTGAAATAGAAATTGTTTTTGGGGAGATCGATAATACGGAAAGAAACTTAAGTGATTTTCACTTTAAAAAAAATTGAACATAATCTTTTTATGTGATCTTAACATGCAGAGCATTATTTCTGCCGATAATAATTCTGCCCGGCTGCCCGCCGGGTAATAGTGTATTTTTTAGTTACACTACCAGTTGTTTCGGTTACATCTCCACAAACCGAACAGCTCAACCGGGCATCGTGAAGGCAGCTTATTTCAGAAGTATCATCTTAATTACCTTTGAATACCCCGATGCTCTCACCCTGCAGAAGTAAACTCCGCTGGGAAGTCCGGAAGCCTCAAATTGAACTTCATATGTTCCTGGTGACTGAACCTCATTTACAAGTACGGCAGTTTCTTTACCCAGAATATCATATACTTTCAAAGTAACCTGACCGGGTATATTTATTGAGCTCGGTATGCTATATTTAATTTTGGTCGCAGGGTTGAAAGGGTTTGGAAAATTCTGATACAATTCAAAATGATCAGGTATATTATTATCTGTCTCTTTAAGTCCTGTAGGGTTGTGGATAGTAATATAATTCTCCCTGGTTTTACTAAGAGTCGTGCTTCCGTTCGACACAGTTAACTTAACCGTATAACTTCCGGGAGAGTTAAAGAACCACGAAGGATTCTGATCTGTTGCATCCATTGTCCCGTCATTATTAAAATCCCATTCCCAGCTGACAGGCGGCGTAGCAGGATCGGTGAGCGAAAGGTCTGTAAATTGAACTGTAAGGCTGTCCGTTCCTTCAATAGTATCAGCTGAAAAGTTTGGTCTGAGGAATCCGGCAGGAATTTCCTCATTAAAGGTATAGAGCTGGTTTGCATTCAAACCTGTGAAAATACCCGATTCTCCCGAAGGCCACAAAATAACCAGGGAATCGATAACAGCAGCATCTTTCAGCCCGAAATGCACTCTCAGGCTGTTCTGGCTGTCAAAACTACTCTGCCCGGTAATTTCCCTAAGCTGCCACACTGAAGCCCCATCTATATTTGCTTTTAATTTCAACCTGGTTCCCAGCGCTGATTTATTGGATATATTTCCACGGCACCTTATTTCCAGCCAGTGATTTCCATTGGTGTTATCATTCCTGAAAAGTCCTTTTGAATCTCCTGTTCCTGAAACAAACAAATCAAGGTCACCGTCATTATCATAATCGCCGAATACTGCTCCCCTGGGAGATCCATTTAAAGTGAACCCGGTAGTATCCTCAACAAAAGTTCCACTATCATTCCTGTAAAATTTCGTTCCCTGCTCTCCGTCTACCACTACATCAAGGTCGCCGTCATTATCTACGTCCCCCCAGGTATTCGCCAGGTGCTGACCGCTGACAGTGAGGGCATTGGTGACACTGATATAATTTCCGTCATCATTCCTGTAAAAATGATCTATTGATCCACCGTAATTTGTAATAAAGGCATCATAATCACCGTCATTGTCATAATCAATAAAATTCCAGACCTGTCCGTCCTGCAGGTCTGTACCAATTTCAAGATCATCAATCCTTGCAAAATCAGCAGCTCCTGTTTCCGTCAGCATATTGCGAAACAGAAAATCCCTGGCACCGCTGCCGTTTGCCGGACCGCTGCCTAAGAATAGATCAATATCCCCATCCTGGTCGAAATCATACCACGTTGCAACAGTATATGGCTCCAGGTTATCTGTGAAATAGTACCCGGTTACTTTACTGAATCTGCCGTCTCCCTCATTGTGAAACAGTAAACAGGGGAGAGAGGGTGCGCCGAGGAATCCTCTGGGGTGAGTAATAATAAGGTCAATGAATCCGTCATTATCATAATCTCCCCATGCACAGGCCCAGCCCCGGTTATCATCTTCGATCGCCAGAGGTGACTGATCGACAGTAAAGAAAGAATCACTTCCTTCATTTCTGTAAATCAGCGAAGATTTGCCTGCAACTGCGGCATCAGGATCACCATCATTATCATAATCCCCCCAGCTTATTCCATTACCCAGCTGGGGAGTCATATTCATTCCGATTCGGGTAAAAATAAGAGTGAAATTTCCATTGCCCTCATTTCTAAATAAAAAGGTCTTTGTGGTGAATAAATCAAGGTCACCGTCTCCGTCATAATCTATCCATGCAGCACCTGAATAATTCAAATCTAGATCGGTTGTGACTATGGGATTATTCGGGTCGTTGATTTTTGTAAAAGGTTGTCCGAATATCAGAAGAGGTCCGAGGAACCAGAAAAACATACAGAATAATATTGAACGTCTCAGCAAGGTTAATATTAAATGTTTCATACCTTTCCCTTCTTATAAATAATAGTGCTTCTTTTCCTTTAATTATAATAGATTGAGGTATAAGGCGGTATCCTGCAGTTTGGGGGATTTGAAAAGATTAGATTAGTTTATCCTTAGACGCTTTCTCAATTGCAGAAGCTTTTGAGTTTACGTTAAGTTTCTGATATATATTTTTAATATGAGTACGGACCGTTTCTTTATCTATGAAAAGTTCCCTTGCTATCATAGTATAACTTTTCCCTTTCGCCAGCAGCTGCAGTACTTCCGTTTCCCTCGGAGAAAGGGGAGAATGTATATTATGATGAAATGATTGAATGACTTTACGCGCTATACCGGTACTCATTGGAGCCCCGCCCCTTAATACCTCCTCCAGCGAATCAAGTAATTTTCCAGGCGTGATATTTTTTATAAGATAACCCCCGGCACCGGCACACAATGCTTCAAATATATTTTCATCATCAGCATGAACGGTTACTACAATTATGTGTGTTTCGGGTTTTAACTTCTTTATTTTTTTAATACCTTCAATGCCTGACATTCCCTGCAGCCCGATATCCATTAAAACAATATCAGGATTTGTTTTCTGAAAATTTTTCAGGGCAATTTCACAACTTTCGTATCCTGCTGAACAAAGAAATCCTGAAGATTCGTTAATAAGTGAAATAAAACTTTCTCTTATTATCTCGTCGTCCTCTATTATTATCAGCTTTACTTTTTTGTCTTCCGGAGAATTCAAAGGATTTTCCGGGAGGGAGATGTTTTTTGTGAACATATTTACTGTTAGTTATAATGCATTTGCTTCCGGGGAATTTTACCTCTGAAAAAAATTCTTGTCCCGTTTCCGGGAGAGGATTCTACTTCAATTTTTGCTGAAAGTTTTTCGGCTCTCTGCCTCATATTCCTGAGACCATTACCCTTGCCTGAGAATTCCGGTATAAATCCACAACCGTTATCAGAAAGGGTCAGCTCCAGTTCATTATTTTTCATTCTTGAATTTATACAGATTCTCGTACTCATGCCATGCTTCAGGGCATTATTCATTCCTTCTTTAATGATCAGGGACAGGTGTCTCTTCCATTCAGTGGTAAGGTTCATGGACTTCAGTGACTCATCGAGACCGCTAACCTCAAAATAAATATTCGAATCTTCAAATAATTCATCTCCGAAATCCTTCAGCCTTATAATTAGTTCATAAAGGGAATCTTTCCGGGGATCTATTGCCCATATAAAATCTTTTGTACCTTCAAAAAGATCTGCTGAATTAAGTGAGATTTTATCCAGGATCTCACGTATATCAGCCGAACTGTTTCCCATTTTTCGTTTTAGTATTTCCGACAACAATGAAATTCTGGTTAAACGATGTCCCAGTTCATCGTGAAAATCTTCAGCTGTTTTCCTCCGCAGCTTTTCACTTTCCATCTCTTTTATTTTTTCAATTTCAAGCACATGCTTCACTTTTTGCCTTATCCGAAGCCTGTAAACGAAATATACTGATCCTGCAAGCAGCAATATCAAAGCTGCATTGAACAAGGAAGTTTTCCAGAAGGGAGGTAAAATGGTAAAATTCAGAACTGCTTCATTGGGATTAAAAATTCCAGTGCTGCTGCTTCCTTTTACCCTGAAGGTATATTTACCAGGAGGCAGACTCGTATAGTCCACACTGTTTTTATTTCCCGCATCTATCCAATCTTTATCCAGACCGTCAAGTTTGTATCTATACCTGTTCTTTGCAGGATTATTATAATCCAGTGATATGAACCGGATATTAAGAAAATTTTCATCGTATTTAAGGATTATATCTTTTTTATTCAATACTTCCGTCAATCCGCCGTTATTATTCGTTTTACTGAATGAGGTAATGTAAACCGCCGGTATGTATTTCTCATCCGCTCTGCGGGATGTATTTATTATATCTAGACCGTTTGTCCCGCCGAGATAAATTTCACCAGTATTATCAGCCAGGGAGGAATGATTAAAATAAAAATTATTCAGTAGTCCATCCTCTTTACTATAATTTCTAAATACATTTCCTACGATGTTATATTCTGAAACCCCGTAATTCGTACCTATCCACATATTCTTTTTTTTATCTTCTATTATCGAGCTTATTACACTATTGGGCAGACCATCCTTTTCAAAGTAGTGATCAAAGGTTCCGGAAGTTTCATCAAATTTATTTAGTCCGTTTGCCGTCCCTGCCCAGAGATTTCCGTATGAATCTCTGATTATTGAAAATATGTAATCATTACTGAGGCTTCTTTTATCGCTAAGAAGATGAGTGTAGATTTTAAATGAACTGTCGCTGCAATTCATTTGTATTAGTCCGCCGTAAGTTCCTATCCAGACAAGACTATTATCCAATCTATCCTTGTACAATGTCAGGATATAATCCGTATGATTGTTATTAGTGGGGAATTGTTTTGAACTATAGTGATCCAGAGAACCGGATCCAGGTGAATATACAAACAGACCATAACCTGCCGTTCCGATAAATATCCGGCCGCTATACCTTATGATTGAGTTAATGCAAGCGCTATTCAGTATTTGGTTTTCTGCAGAATCAAATGGGGGCTGTTTGAATTTCCGGGCTTTCTTATCGAATAACTTCAAACCTTTAACTGTACCCGTCCATATAAAATTAACGTCAGAAAGCAGGGAAGTGATTCTATTTTCAGAACGTTCCTCAGAGTAAAACCTTTCAAATGTCTTTTCCTGTCTATCAAATTTATTGAGTCCATTCCTGGTCCCTACCCATATATCATCCTCTTCATCTGCACAAAAAGAGGTGACAGAATTGCTGCTCAAACTTTTAACATTTCCGGGTTGGTTTATAAAAGATGTAAACCTTGAAGGAAGATTCCTTAATTTATTTATCCCATCGCCATAAGAATTTATCCAGAGTATTCCTGAACTGCCTGCTGCCAGGTTCAGTATACTATTACCCGCTAAAGATGCCGGATCTCCCGGATCAGCCCTGTATCCTGTTATTTCATCTGTTTCAGAATTTATTTTATAAAGTCCCTGGTTTGTTCCTGTCCATATTTGATTATCCTTTATACAGAAACTATAGATGAATTTATTATTAAGGACAGGATAGTTCTTTCTTATAAGCTGACCTTCGGTTCTATCAAGAACGTATATGCCGCCAGGAGTCCCAATCCAGAGAGTCCCTTTTTTATCCCCTATTGCAGTATTTACAGAAATATCATTCCGGCTTTTAATTGATACGAATGAATCCGATTCCTCATTATACTTTGCCAGACCGCTTCTGCTGCAAATCCAAAGAATACCATCATCATCCTTGTAAATATTCCGGATGTGATTATCCGGGATACTTTTTGGATCATCCGGATTATGAGTGTAGGAAACAAAATGGTGCTTGTCAGGGATATACTTATCTATTCCTGCCGTTTCAGTACCCAGCCATAAATTGCCTTTATTGTCTTCACATATCGCCCATATTACGTTATCTGAAATTCCGTTCTTTACACTGGCATCATTCACAAGCCTGGTAAACTTTCCGGTTTCCGGTTCGAGTTTATTTAATCCTCCCCCCCAGGTGCCTATCCAGATATTGTTGTTTGAATCCTCGTAAAGGGAAACAATATCATCAAAAGAAATTGAATTAGGATTTACCGGGTCGTTCTTATAAATTCTATAATCACTACCGTCATATTTAACCAACCCGTACATCGTTCCAAACCACAGAAAACCCTTATGATCCTGCATCATACAATAAGTAAGGTTTAATGCGGCTCCTTCATCTAGCGAAAGGTGTTCAAATTTAACTTTATTGTTTGCGTTTTCCGGAAAGAGGTATGCAGCGTAAAGCAGTATCAATAATATTACTATTACGAATTTAATTTTTGTTGAAACCATTACTGATCTTTTTTTAATAGTTAGTTGCTGGAATAATCCGAAGATATAAATTTCATATTAAATATACTTAACAATTTTCTCACAATAATCACGCAGAATGGGGGAGATTACAGCCGGTTTTTTAGGGAAAAACTATCAATTATTGTAATTTTGGAGAAATTGTTTTATTCACTAGGGGATTCTATGGAATCTATAATAAATAAATTTTTTTATCCCCGGTCGCTCTGCATTGTTGGTGCATCCGGGAAAAAGGGAAATCTTGGTTATGAATTAACAAGCTGTGTAAAAACATACGGTTATACAGGGAAGTTATTTTTAGTAAACCCTAAAACCGAAGAAATCCTCGGAACAAAATGCCACCCATCTGTTCCGGCAATCAAAGAAGATATTGACCTCGCAATTGTAATGGTACCGAAGCAGTTCGTTGAAGAAACTATTCAGCAGCTGCTTGACAAAAAAGTCACTTCAATAATCCTGATTACAGCCGGGTTTAAAGAAACCGGGGAGGAAGGTGCAGATAAAGAAGTGCAGCTTGCACAGCTGGTAAAATCTAACGGTGCCAGGATGGTTGGTCCTAATTGTATGGGTATTATAAACACCTTCAGTTCTGTAAAACTTAACGCTACATTTGTTGCAGAGAGGCCCGAGACAGGCACAATGGCTTTCCTGTCCCAGAGCGGAGCAATAGGCGCAGCTGTTCTTAATTCTTTAAGAGAAACAGATATCCGTTTCGGACATTTCATAAGCGTCGGTAATAAGGCGGATATGAGCGAGAATGATTTTCTCGATTACTGGCAGAATGACGAAAATATTAATGTCATCACTCTGTACCTTGAAAGCTTTGCTGACGGGGAGAAGTTTATCAGGAAATTTATCGAAGGAAAGATAACAAAGCCGGTGATTATTCTTAAGGGGGGCAGAACAGCAGGCGGAATGAAAGCTGCTTCATCTCATACAGGTGCCCTGGGAAGCAGCGATAAAGTTGTGGATTCAATCCTTCGCCAGTTCAACCTGATAAGAACCGATGACCTGAACCAGCTGTTTAATACGGCTAAAGGATTCGAGATTTTCCCGCTTCCGAAAGGGAAGAAAATCGCTGTGATAACAAACGCAGGCGGACCGGCGATCCTTGCCGTTGATTCGATTGAGAAAAATGGATTGAAACTTGCTGAACTTTCTCAGCGTACCAAAAAGAAACTCAGGGAAATTATTCATCCGGAAGGAAGTGTAAATAATCCTGTCGATCTTCTGCCGGGAGGTACAGCAGAAGGCTATCACGATTCAATTGAGCTTCTCTTAAAGGATGATAATGTAGACGCCGTAATCTCAGTATTTGTAGAACCTATAATGGTTAAGGCACTTCCCGTGATTGATCTTATCAACAGCATAAAATCTGATAAACCGCTGCTACAGGCAGTAATGCCTCTTCCCGAGTTCTGGGAGGAATACAGAAAGAATTCTAAATATAGACTTCCTCTATTTAGGAATCCTGAGGACCCGGCTGTGGTCCTCTCAAATATGTACTATTTTTCTGCTGGAAGGAACAATGAGAAACGCCTGCTGCCAGGAAGATATGAAAAAACCGTATTATCAGCTCAGAAATCCGGCTTCATTGGGGCAGAGCAAATTTCACAATTCTCGGAAAAATACAATCTGCCGGCAGTTCAGTCATCATACCTTGAATATGATGCATTGAAAACCAGTGACATAAAATTTCCTGTTGTATTAAAAGCAGTCGGAGAGGGGATTATCCACAAGACTGAATTGAATGCGGTACGACTGAATATCAAATCGCGTGAGGAATTAATCTCTGAAACGGATAAAATGCTTTATGATTTTAAAAATAAAAATATTAATATTAACACGTTTCTCATTCAGCCTTTTATTAAAACCAGGCACGAGATCCTTATCGGAGGATTTCGTGATAAAGATTTTGGTCCTATGATTATGTTCGGAACAGGCGGAAAATATGTCGAGGTCTATGAAGATACTTCGATGCGTTCTGCTTATGTGACTGAAAAAGACGTTCTGGAAATGATCGATGAAACCCGGATAGGTAAAATTTTAAGAGGCGTCAGAGGTGAAACACCTGCTGATATTCAAAGAATTAAAAATGTTATACGTTCTGTCGCACAGATGATGCTTGATAATGAAAGCATAAGCGAGTGCGATCTGAACCCTCTGATTGTTGATGAAAATAATGAACTTTACGCAGTCGATATCAGAATTAAAACCAGTTAAATGAAAAGAAAAAACTTTTTGAAGTCGGCAGGACTTGCCGCCGCCGCCACAGCATTTCCACTGAAGAAAATCTACCCAAATCTGCCTCCCGTTGAGAGGATTAAACCACCCCGACTGGAACCAGGAGATACCCTGGGACTGATTGCTCCGGGTAGTTATATCGATGGTCAGCAGCTGAATGATTCGATAAAAAATCTTAATCAACTCGGCTTTAATGTAGTTTATAATAATTCCATTCTCTCAAGAAACGGATATTTCTCAGGGACTGACAAACAGAGAGCCTCGGATGTCAATCAGATGTTCTACCGGAAAGACGTTAACGGCATTGTTTGTGTCAGGGGCGGCTACGGCTGTACAAGAATTTTACCTTTGCTTAATTATAACGTCATTAGAATAAACCCGAAAGTAATAATAGGCTACAGCGATGTCACATCATTGCTGTATGGGATTTATAAGGAAACCGGATTAATCTGTTTCCACGGACCTGTCGGCACTTCCACCTATAATGATTTCACAGTTGAATACTTCAGGAAAACTCTGATGGATCCTGAAGATAAACTCGTGCTGCATAATCCGACACCTGAATCGGCTGATGAAGAATTTAAACCATTTACAATCCGGGATGGAATTGTAAGTGGGGAATTGATCGGCGGTAATTTATCGGTTGTTGTATCATTGATCGGAACACCCTATGATATTGATACAAAAAACAAGATAATTTTTCTCGAGGAAATGTCGGAAGACCCTTACAGGATTGACAGGATGCTGACCCAGATGAGGATGGCCGGAAAATTTGACGGAGCGGCGGGAGTTGCCCTGGGTGTATTTAAGGACTGTAGGCCTTCCGAAAAATCATCTTTTGATACTTCCTTCACCCTGCAGGAAGTCCTGAAGAACAGACTCGCTGATCTTAATACCCCCGTTGTATACGGGATGTCATTCGGACACGTTAAAAATAAATTTGTTCTTCCGGCAGGACTAAAAGCTGAACTTGACTCTTCGAAACAGACAATTACTTTCCTGGAAAATGCAGTTTCCTAATCCCTGTTCTCGGTAAGGCACATTTTATTCAGCTTCTGAAGACTTGTGTTTTCCCCTATTGCAATGAGCTTATCACCTGCTTCAATCCTTGCCGATGATAAAGGATTGTAAATGAACTTGCCTGATTTCTTATAGATTGAAACGATAATAATGTTCATCTCTTTCCTGATTGGAAGTTCATTAAGAGTCTTATTGACAAGGGATGAATCAGGGTGAACAATTACTTCCTCAATATTCAGATCAACATTTTTTTCCCTCGCAATGCTGTCTATAAACTCAATAACTCCCGGGCGGAGAAGCAGTTCGGCCATCCGTGTCCCGCCTATCTCATAAGGTTTTACCACCCGGCTGGCTCCGGCTTTCATAAGCTTCGATTCCGTCTCTTCCTCCACCGCTCTGGCCACTATGTAAATATCAGGATTCAGTACTTTTGAGGATAAAGTTGCAAAAACATTCTCTGCATCTGATGATAATACAGCCACCAATCCTTTTGCTCTCTTTATCCCTGCGGAAGTGAGAACTTCATCGCTGGTTGCATCTCCGTTCATAAACATAAACCCCCGGTTTATCAGCCTGTCAATTTTTTCTGAATTGTTTTCAATAACCACAAAATCAACTTTTGCTTCTGCAAGCTCATCACAAATGAACCTTCCCATTCTCCCGTAGCCGCACACGATATAGTGATTTTTCAGCTGTTCAACCTTTTTACTCATCTTCCTTCTCCTGTATATTTGAGTTTCAAATACAAGCTGTGCCGCTCTTCCGCCGGTATATGCGATTGAACCGATACCCATTATTATCAGAATTATGGTAAAAAATCTTCCAGGCTGGGAGAGAGGGTGTGTTTCAGCGAATCCGGTTGTGGAAATAGTGATCACTGTCATGTAAATTGCATCAAGAATATGCCACTTTTCAATAATCATATATCCTGCAGTCCCTGTTACTATGGTAAAGAACAGGATTGCAAGTCCGAACCGAAGCTGTCTTAATGTTTTGTCAACCATTTATTGTAAATTTATATAAAGATTAACATTAAAATAATAAAAGATGAATTAAATCAGCTTGAAAAGGACACGAACGGGTAAGTATATTCTTTTAATCATTCTTGAATTTTAGAGGAGCCTATGAAAACCTGGTTATTAAGTATCACCGGATTATTACTGGTTTTTAATCTTTCAGGCTGCATCGATTTTTATAAGGTTTCATATGAAATTAACCTTGAAACACAGGATAAAGGTACAGCCGTTGTCCATCTTTACGACCTGAGATCGGATGCAGCCACTGAGAAGGATTTTGAAACCGACAAACAAAACATCTTCCAGTTTGCATTGAAGAGCGATGACTTCCTTCAGTCTATGAAGCAGGAAGGTAAGAATATTAAGTCCCGGGAACTTTATGTTTCAGGCGACACTCTTGATGCAAACGTTGTATATACCTTCGATTCCATAACGAGCGTAGAAAATATGCAGCATGATGCAGGATTCTTTTACCTTACACTTGAGCCAAACGACAGTGTGGTTTCAACTAACGGAGAGATTATTACATCTAAGGACCGGAAAAGGATTTTATGGGACAGGTCAATGAAAACTCTCAGATTTGAGATCCTTAGCAATACGTTCACTGGTAACTCATTCAAGATGCTCGGTCCATATTATAAACCTGAATAAAGTCTGTTCTTTAATTTTATCCAAATATGTTTGTTCAACTTGTTTTCCCGTTGCCTTTCAGAAATTCATTCACCTACTCTGTTCCGGAAGAATTCAGCTCCCTGGCCAAGACGGGTGTAAGAGCCGTTGCACCTTTCGGAAGGAGAGTGCTGACGGGCGTTATAATAAATGAATCTGAAACTAATCCCGTCGAAAAGGAGAATCGGGCTTCAGATAAGATAAAGTCTATACTGGATATACCGGATGAAAGTCCAATATTCTCCAAAAAATCCTTAAAATTTTATGAATGGTTATCGGAGTATTACCTGTCATCTTACGGGGAGGCACTTAAGCTCGGCATACCGTCAGGGGTTGATATTGAATCGAAAAGGAAAATAATCATCGATCAGGACTTTTGTGAAAAGCTTCTTCTAAAAGAAAAGAAAGGCACGCTTAAGCACCGGATACTGGAGGAATTATGCAGCCGTGAAGAAATGAATTTTTCATACCTTCAGAAGGTAACAGGCAAAAAAAATATATACTCGGCGGTCCGGTCACTTGAAAGTGAGGGTGCTGTTACCGTGTTGGACGAAGTAGGAGGGGCTCGCGTTAAGGTTAAGAAGGAGAAGTATGTCAGGTTGGTTAAGAGCATCGGAGAAATATATGCAGGCTTTCCTGATCTGGAATCCAGGTCACCAAAACAGGTTAAGATACTGCTGGAACTGATAAACAGGAAGAATAAGATCGCGCCTCTGAACTACCTTCTTAAAAAAGCCGAGGCATCCTCCTCCTCAGCAGTTTCACTTGAGAAGAAGGGATTTATAGAGATTTATGAAAAAGAGGTAAACAGGGATTATATCGAAACCTACAAGGAAAAGTTCCGGGATATTGAGCCTACTGAAGCTCAACAGAAAGTTATTGATACTGTGGCAGAAAGCCTGGAACCTGCTTCATTTGCGGCCTACCTGCTGCATGGGGTAACAGGCAGCGGTAAAACGCAGGTTTATATCGAACTGGTTAAAAAGGTCCTTGCACTAAAGAAATCTGCTTTAATTCTGGTCCCCGAAATCTCTCTTACCCCGCAAATGACATCAAGGATGTATAATAACTTTGGAGATGTTATTTCCGTTCAGCACAGTCGGATGTCGGATGGGGAGAGGTACGACTCCTGGCGAAAAATAATGAAAGGGAAAGCAAGGGTTATCGTTGGCGCTCGTTCTGCTTTATTTTCACCAATACAGAACCTTGGTTTAATAGTGGTGGATGAAGAGCATGACGGAAGCTATAAGCAGTTTGATTCTCCGCCAAGGTACCAGGCGCGGGATGCTGCCGTAATAATGGGACAGATAATGGGCTGTCCTGTACTGCTTGGTTCAGCCACTCCTTCAGTTGAGAGTATGTACAACGCAAAATCCGGTAAATATAAACTGCTGGGACTTCCGGAAAGAATCGACAATGCAAAGCTGCCCGTTATACGGCTGGTTAATATCTCCACTGAAAGAAAAAAGAAAAAGATGGAGAATGTATTTTCGCAGGTACTCATCGACCATATATCAGACCGGCTGAAGAAAAAAGAAGGAGTGATCATTCTCCAGAACAGAAGAGGTTTCTCCACACAGATATACTGCGAAGATTGTGGAGAAATAGAATCCTGTGATAACTGTTCAGTACCGATGGTATATCATATAAATAAAAATACTCTTCAGTGTCATTACTGCGGACTCATTAAGAAAGTTCCCGAAGCCTGTACACACTGCGGATCGATGAATATCAAATACTTCGGGACCGGCACTGAAAGGGTGGAAGATGAGGTTGAGTACTATTTTCCCAACTCCGCTGTCAGAAGAATTGATTCCGACTCGATAAATAAAAAGAATGTCCTCAGCAATATCCTTCAGAAGTTCGGAAACGGAGAGATAGATATTCTCGTCGGTACCCAGATGGTTTCAAAAGGACTGGATTTCTCGAGGGTGACACTGGTAGGCGTCATATCAGCAGAAACCACCTTATGGCTTCCCGATTTCAGAGCTGATGAAAGGACCTTTCAGCTTCTTACCCAGGTTTCAGGAAGGGCAGGGAGGAGTAAAGTCGCCGGGGAAGTAATAATACAAACTCAGAATGAAAAGCATTTTACATTGCAGAAAGTACTTTTGAATGATTATGCCGGTTTTTATGCGAAAGAAATTTTCGACAGGGAACGGATGGGCTATCCTCCTTTCACGAGGCTTTGCCTGATTGAAACAAAAGATAAGAGTGAAGAAAAGGCAAGAGGAGCGGCTGAAGATTTTTATATGCAGTTAAGCAGGTATAAAAAGTATCTGAAAATAACACCGGCAGCACCGGCAGTTATAGCACGGCTAAAGGGGAATTACCGTTTTCAGATCCTGATCAAAAGTTCAAAAGAAACAGACCCCGGCAGTAAAATTTTACGTAAAGCGGTCCTGGATTCATTCTCTGAGTTCAACAGGAAATCCCGCTTCCGCGATGTTAGACTAATATACGACGTCGACCCCCAGAGCATCCTGTAATCATTATATTGGATAATGACTTAGCTTAAAGGATACCTATAGTAAATACAATTGCTTTATCATTATAGTCGTTGAATGTCATAATATATTCAAGGTTGAGCAGGATCTGGAAATTATAGGTATGCAAAATTCTGAGTCCCGTATTCAATGTAAGCTCAAAACCGTCGCTGGCCTTTGAACTATAATCGGCCTGACCCGGCTGAGTCACCGCAATATAATTGTTCTGGCTGTGAGTAATCCAGTGAAAGCCGAAAGCTCCGCCTAAGTAGGGGCAAATATCAGTTTTGCTGAACAGATAATCACCGTAAACATTCATTGCAAAACCATCCCTTATGCCGAACAGCATCCCCACGGCCATCTCCTCCATTTCATAATCAAGGTGCAGGTTTATTGTGAATGACTTATCGTCGTTATCATAGCCCTCCTGCGGGAAAAGATATCCGAATGATAAACCTATATTTTTTCTTGATGACCTCCGCAGAGGTTCAGCAGTCTCCTCCTGAACAATATTGCCCACCTGTACATTACTTTCAGTTGACTTCATCTCGATAATGTTTGAGGCAACCCTTTTCATCACCGGCTCAAGATCTTCAAGGTTGATTGCAGATATCTGGTCCATCAGCAGCGGCTTTCCTGAGGTTACGTCCATCAGGAAATACTGAACTATAATCTTTTCTCCCAGCGCCGCCAATCTGCATCCGGCTACCTGGTCAGCACCTGCCTGTTTGCCGACTTCCACAGCGCAGTCGGAAGTGAAACATTCGGAACCGTTAAGGCTTTCTTCAGTCTTTGCCTGAGAAATTACCCCTACCTTATTATACTTTTCGATTTCAACTCGCAATATTGACTGAGCTGTCTGAACATAGACCGGATCTATTCCGTTCGCATCAAAAGGAAGTATGAGCAGGTTTTTACGTTCCTGTGCTGAAGAATAGAGATGAGAAGAGCTTTTATTCTAAGGTTTTCCATTTTCCCCGTCCTTTGTTTTGTTCTCGATAACCAATAATTAAAGAGAGAATTAATTCACTCCCTTTTAGATTCCCTGAAATTATTATAACTTCATATAAAACATATTATTAGCGATCCTTAAAAGCAATATCAATTGAATGACCTCAAGATATAAAAAAAGTCCCGCTCAACGCGGGACTTCAGGGGTAAGATAGTAACTAGGTGTTACTTCATAAGGATCATTTTCTTTGTTGAAGTAAATTTGCCTGCGGAAATTGTGTAGTAATATACCCCGCTCGATAGTTCCGACGCATTAAAACTTACTTCATAATTTCCTGCAGGTTTTACCTCGTTAACCAGCGTTGCAACCTGACTGCCCAATACATTATAAATTTTTATCGTTACCTGATTTTTTTCAGGAACTGAGTACTTAATTACGGTAGTTGGATTAAATGGGTTCGGGTAATTTTGTGAAAGACTGTAATCACCGGGTTCAATGGTAAAACTTTCGGAAAGGTTTATATATTTATATGATCCGTCATTGTCTACCTGCTTTAGCCGGTAACTGTATGATCCTGCATTGAGGTTTTTATCTGCAAAGGTATATGCATGAGGATTAGTGCTTGTTCCGTTTCCCTGGACAAACCCAACTCTCTGCCAGTTGTTCTGATTCATTTCTGTTCTCTCAACGTCAAATCCGCGGTTATTCAGTTCAGTTGCGGTATTCCAGTTTAAGGTTATCGTGCTGCCGTTCTGAACTCCCGTGAATGAGGTAAGTTCAACGGGTACAGGAATATTTCCGAGTGCACCGTTTGGATTGATATTCTGGGCATATATTCCACCGCCGTCATTTCTGGTATCCTCCCATGCGAACTTTGCTATATCATCCGTCCAAATTGTTGATACTGAGTGCAGCTTAGCGGGCGTAGGATCTGACATAGTTACAATTGCAGGGCTCCATGAAAGATCACCGTCAGCATTAGCCATAAAAGCGTAGACACCCTGGCTCACGCCTGTGTTTCCCTGGATATAAATTACAAATACGGAAGTATCGGTAGATAAAGCATGCCGGCTGGAATATTGAATTTGAGGTCATTGATGTGAATGCTATGCCGCTGCTGTTCCATAACTTTGTACCGGATGCATCAAACTTTTGCCCGTATACTGCAAAATTATCCTGTAGTGAAGTTTCCTCCAGCCAGAAGCAGTACAATTCATCGATGCCTGAATTATAAGCAAGGGTAGGATATATGTGATGCATTGAGACATTCGTTGAAACTTCGGCCCCGTTAGCAGGGAAGGACAAGGTACCCGTCGATGTTACATGCTGTGCGAATGAACTGAATAGGTTATTGAAATCTCTGTCATCATACCAGGAAACAAAAGCACCGTTATTAGCATCGCTCATAACAAATGGATGTTCATAGAAGGGAGCGCCTACATTTTCAATTACCACACCCCCTTCACCCCACAACGGATTTCCGTCTGTGTCGAATTTCTGAGCGTATGTATAGTAAGGAGCCATGAAAGTACCCGTATAACCGGAATGCACAACTATTACGCTTCCATTATCGGATGCAACCACCGCCGGAAAGGTATAATTTTCAGAAGTTCCGCTTGAGTAAATGATGGGGTCTGATCCCCACATTTTCTGTCCTGCCAGTGAAATTTTCTGAAGCCCGATTTCCTGGGAGGATCCTGCAATAATCCATGCAAATACATAGTTGCCGTCCGATGTCTGGGTGGTAACAGGGTTGGGCTGGAAGTCTCCTGTACCGGAAAGCCTTATACCATTTGCTCCCCACAGCATATTTCCGGATGTGTCTACCAGGTAGGCAAAAGCATGGAGACTATCAGTGTCCCTGGTATCTGTAAATGTTAAAATTGCATTATTATGATTATCGCTCGCAATATCCCAGTCAACGAGAGAAGAACTCTGCGGGTTGTTACTTATAAGCATTCCGTCGGTTGCCCAGAGTTTATTTCCCAGGGCGTCAAGACGCTGAAGATAGACTGCATAACTTCCGTTCCTGTTATCGAACCATGCTATATAGCTTCCGCCGTCGGATGTTGATGCAATTTTTGGTAATGCCTGATCACCGGTAACATCGCAAACCTGAAGGTTCACGGCCGGGTCTGATGACCATTGTGCTGATGAATTAATACTGAACCCTGAAATCATAAGCAAAGTCAATGCGAAAATTTTAAATGAACTTTTCATTTATTCTCCTGTTTGTAAAAGATGTTAATTACTTTTTAAAATATTTACCAATGTTTTTTTTGAATACGCTGATAGGAACGGCTTCTTTCCAGTAGCTCTCGAACACCTTTTTTAATGCCGCTGCAAATCCCGGATGTTCAATGATCATTGTCGTCATCCCGCCCTGCATCGATACTTTATCATTCAGTACGAATATCGTAGTTTTCACATCACTTATTGCCAGCTTCATAGGAAGTTCTTCTATTATTTTCGCTTCTTCCCCCATCTTCTTATAAATATCGATCATTTTTAAATGACCATTAACTTCATCGAGTGATTTCAGGGTACTGAATTCGTATATACTTCTTACGGCTATTTTATGTTCTTTTACCTCTTCGGCTACCTCGAGGGTGTCTTCAAGAGAAACGGAATAAGGGGGTTTTGTAAAAACAAGCAGTTCCTCTTTAGTATTTCGCTCAATGCTCTCCCAGCGTTCCCTTACCTGTCCTATATCAGTGAAAACCTCGATGTAATCAAGTGAGTCTGAACTCTGTTTATTTGCAGAATGTAGTTTCATTAGTTCTTCACGGAACTGTGAAGTCAATTCTTTCTTTTCTTTAAGCTCATCTTCATATACAGAAATGATATTCTTGAGCGCTATGTCGGGTTTGATCCCGCTGAATACTTTTGTTCCATTCTTGTAGGTTTCCGTACACAGGTTCTTTTTCACAAGGCTCTGAAGCACCTCATAAGATTTGTTCCTCGAAACAGAGGTTATCTTCCCGATTTCCGGCGCGGTGAATTCTTTTTTCGTCAGTAATGCTATGTATAC
Organism: uncultured Bacteroidota bacterium; assembly: GCA_963764235.1. GTDB lineage: Bacteria > Bacteroidota > Ignavibacteria > Ignavibacteriales > Ignavibacteriaceae > DATFVA01. Next base: position 156,210 of record CAVXRO010000007.1, read on the forward strand.
TTCCGACTCTCTTTTAGAAAGTCCCAGCTTCTGCAGCTTTTCTATTAAACGATTCATGCTTAATGATAGTTTGAACTTTATTAAGTATGCACCCCTGACTCAGGGGTTGTACCCCCTATATAGGGGTGAAGCAACTTAATTATAAAATTTTTTAAAAGCAATATGTAAAATAGAAGTTGTGCCGGATGAGCAAGGCCGGCTTTTAATCCTGCCTGTCCGCCTACCTCGGCAGGCGAATGAGCGGCGGATAAACCGGCTGGCAGGGTTTGGAATCAGTGAGGTTCGGCAGGTTCAGTCCTCGACAGGCTCAGCCTTCAGCAGATCCGGGCCTCGACTTGTTCAGTCTTTCGCAAACCCGGTCCTCGCCACGTTTAGCTCCCGGCAGGCTCGATCTTCTGCGCGCTCGATTTTCGGCAGGCATAGTGTTCGACAGGCTCAAATTTCAATGGGTTTAGACGGATATTAATACCAAAATAGGACACTGACATTTTGTCATACTATAAATTTTTTCAACAGTGGAAAATTGAGTTTTTTACCGGTTTTCGCATTGTCTCATTTTGAGTTCAAAAGGCTTTTAAAAGGCTTATAAAAGGTACCGAAATACAGCATAAACAAGGAGTCTGCCATTTTGTCATACCTGTTGAAATTTTAAGCAGAATACAGACTTCGTAGGCACCTCCGAAACGGGGTTGGAAGTGATGGCATCTCAAGGAATTAAGATGCCATCTTTTTGTGGAAACTAACCTCCGAGGAACCTGAGAAATGGTATGGCCTGACCGAGACCGAAAATTATTAAACTCCATAGGATCCATAACCCGAATACAAATATGAAGTATTTAGTCATATTATGGGATTTGAACATCTTAGCCAGCCCGATGCTGACAATAGCAAGACTCCATATTGTAATGACATCAAGTTTTCCAAGGAGAAAACCACCGAATGCAGATTTTTCAATATGCATGAAAGCAGCCAGACTTGTATCCATTACAAGTCTTCCGGTCACAATTGTCAGGATTGTTGCTATGATCAACTGGATAATATCAATATAAGCGGTGAGCCCGTTGGCCACCATAGCCGAGGCATATGTTCCTTCTCCTTTAAATATGAAGCGTGCGGCAATGAAGTATATCCCCGTTACTATAAAGAAGAATAAAAAGATCCTTACAATCGTGAAGATAACTGTCTGAACCATATTTGTTCCTTCAGACATTCTCTCTTCTATCCTGTTCATCTGTTCCTGAGCCTGTTCTTTAGTCATCTGCCCCTTATCAACCATTTCCTGGAAGGATTTTTCGATCTTGCCAAGCTGTTCCTGTTTGATGTTATATGAAACCTCCGGGTTGCTTTGAATGATGTAGGCGGAAGCAATTGTGAAAACGGTCATAATGAGAAGAGGAATGATCCAGTCGATTGTTCTGGGAGGAAATTGAGCTGTTTTGGCGTACATTACACCCGGCTCGGCAAATACTCCAACAAGCTTGTCAGTATGACTCAGTTCTTCCTCCTCCGGCGCCTCGGCGGCTGAAGGATCGTTCAGATTTGGTAAGTCTGTATTGTCCATTGTTCATCCCTAACAAATATTAAAAAGATGTGTGGTAAAAAAGTATTTATTGTTGGGAACAAACGCAAATATAAAAACCGCCTGATGTAATTATTTATTTGACAATTTGAGGGATATTGGCTTTATATAAATAGTTAGCCTAAGTTTAGTTAAATTTACTACCCGGAAATTTTACTTTTTTGCAATATTCTGATTACAGGGAAATCAAATGAAAACAATAATAGAACCTTTCAAAATAAAATCTGTTGAGCCGATAAGATTTACCACCAGGGAGGAACGTGTTGAACTTATAAAAAAGGCCGGTTACAATACATTTATGCTTCACGCGGAAGATGTTCTGATAGATCTGCTGACAGACAGCGGAACTTCGGCAATGAGTTCAATGCAGTGGGCAGGTATCATGCAGGGAGATGAATCATATGCCGGTTCGAAAAGTTTCTACCGCTTCGAAGCTATGGTAAAGAAGATAACGGGACTTAAACACATAATACCTACCCACCAGGGGAGGGCAGCCGAAAAGATACTCTTCTCGATAGTCGGCGGTCAGGGAAAATTTATTCCGAACAATACTCATTTCGATACCACCCGCGCAAATGTTGAGTTTACCAATGCTGAGGCAGTTGATCTTCTGAATGAGGAGGGAAAGCATCCCGAAGTAAGGGCTCCTTTTAAGGGAAATATGGACATTGAAAAACTCGAGAATTTCATTAAGGAAAAAGGAAAAGAAAATATTCCTGTCTGCCTGATTACAGTGACCAATAATTCGGGCGGAGGACAGCCGGTCTCGATGCAGAATATACGTGAGGTTAAACAGGTACTTAAGAAATATGATATCCCGCTTTTCCTTGATGCCTGCCGTTTCGCAGAAAATGCATACTTTATTAAAACACGGGAAAAAGGCTACCAGGACATATCCCTTCTCGAAATAGCCCGGGAGATGTTTTCCTATGCAGATGGTGCAACTATGAGTGCAAAGAAGGACGGTCTGGTTAATATCGGCGGTTTTCTTGCAATGAATGATGATCAGCTGGCAATGAACTGCCGGAATCTCCTGATAGTAACGGAAGGATTTCCCACGTATGGCGGACTCGCAGGGCGTGACCTTGAAGCCGTTGCACAGGGACTTGAAGAGGTTCTCGATGAACATTACCTGCAGTATCGTTTAAGGAGTGTGGAATACCTCGGTGAAAAACTTGTCTCTGCGGGTGTTCCTATAATTGAACCGCCCGGAGGTCATGCTATTTATATCGACGCAAAAAGATTTCTTCCAAACATCCCCCAGGAACAGTTTCCGGGGCAGTCCATTGTCTGCTCACTTTATATCGAGGGCGGCATAAGAGCGGTTGAGATCGGCAGCGTAATGTTCGGAAAATATGATAATAATGGAAAGCTTATTCCCCCGCCTATGGAACTGGTAAGACTTGCTATTCCGAGAAGGGTTTACACACAGAGCCATATCGATTATGTGCTCGAGGTTATCCTGGAAGTTTACAAAAAAAGAAGCGCACTAAAGGGATACAGGATCACTTACCAGGCACCTATGCTCAGGCATTTTACCGCACAATTTGAAGAGATCAGCTACGATACTAAGCATGAGAATAGATGAAGATAAAGAAGAATTATTCCTTAACAAGTAAGAGGACCATCTGGAGGCTTATTCCTTCGGGTGATATGCTGCTGATTGAAGAAAGGGATGAGAAAAATAAGCAGGTATATTTTAACTGCGTTCAGATAGGGTCGGGAAAATACCTGCTGAAAGATTTTCAGACCGATGAGAAATTCTGGTCGGGTGTTGAAGCTTTTGAAGATAGTAAGATATACTTCCACCGTTTTATGAAACCTGATATGCCGGGCCATATAGGAATTTTCGTATATGACCTGACATCGGGAGACTATCTCTGGAAGCGTGATGATCTTCTATACCTTTTTCTTTATGAAGACCGTGTATTTGGCTTTTATCAGAAGTTTGAGAGCCGGGAATTCTTTGCCCTGGATGCTCAGACAGGCAGGCTGGTAAAAGAATATGGTGAGAATTCTGATGAAATAAACAGGCTTAGAGAAAAACTTCTTCAGGAAGAATATGAAAAATATAAGACTTACCTGTTTCCTGAAAATTATGAATCAGAGAAACTCAATCCGGAGCTCCAGCTGCTTGTTGAACAAACAAAAGAAAATGAGATCGTATCCGGAACAATCGAATTTGTCAAATTTAATGATCTTCTTCTGCTGAGTTTCCATACCGTGGCTAATGAGGGAAGGCTGAATAATAAATTCAGGATCATTGATATTAATACAGGAAAGATTATTTTTGAAGATGTGCTTAATGCGGGGATTACTTCCTACATACCGGATTCCTTCTTCATTAGGGATAATCTCCTGTTCCTGATTAAAAATAAGACTGAACTTATGGTTTTTTCGTTAGTTTGAATTTGAAGGTTGATTACTATGGAATTGAGCCCGGAAGATAAATCTATCCTGCTTAAAGCTGCAAGAGATTCGATTAAATCGGTATTCAATGAAACTGAGATACCGTCTCCTGATTTCCAGAAGTATCCTTCCTTAAAAATCCGGTCAGGCGCTTTTGTTACACTGACAATTAAGAATAAACTGCGCGGGTGCATAGGATATATCTCTACTGAGACGAGCCTTTTTGAAACCGTGTGCGAAGCAGCAGTTCAGGCCGCTTTCCGTGACCCCCGCTTTCTGCCGGTTTCCCGGGAAGAAGTTGACAAGCTGGATATAGAGATCTCGGTATTGTTTCCCTCAAGTAAAATCGAAAGCTATGATGAAATAGTTATAGGCCGACATGGATTAATACTCAATCATCTTGGAAAAAGAGGACTGCTTCTTCCGCAGGTGGCTCCTGAGAATAATTTTGACCTGGAAAGGTTTCTCTGTGCAATATGCGAAAAGGCAGGGTTTGAACCATATCTGTGGCAAAAACAGAAATTAAACATTGAAGTCTTTACTGCTGAAGTTTTTTCTGAGGAAGGAGAAAGGAGAAAGTCCTATGTCTCAGGTTAGAAAACCGGCAGTTGCAGGGTATTTTTATCCCGCGGATCCGTCAAAATTAAGAAACGAAATTGAATACCTTATTTCTGTTGCAAAAAAGAAGGAGGTTCCGGGAAACATATACGGAATCGTCTCGCCTCATGCGGGTTATACATATTCCGGAAAAACTGCAGCATTCGGCTTTAAACTGCTGGATAAAAAAAATATTAAAACAGTTATCATTATTTCGCCCAGTCACAGGCAATATTTTCCCGGTATTTCCATCTATGAAGGCGATGCGTACAGGACACCGCTTGGTATTGTTCCTGTTAATATAAAAGCGGCAGATGCCCTTTCATTAAACGCCAAAACTATTTTCAGGGGGATGGAAGGACACGGGGATGAACATGCTATTGAAGTGCAGATCCCTTTCCTTCAGACTGTACTGGAGGACTTTGAAATTGTACCTATCGTTATGGGCGACCAGGGAAAACTTTATATCGATGAATTAGCAGAACGGTTAAAAGACACAGTTGATGAAAACACTCTTGTGGTTTCAAGCTCCGATTTGTCTCATTACTACCCGGGTGATATCGCGGATAAAATGGATTCCGTCGTTGAAAGGGATATAAATCTTTTCAACTACGAAGGACTCTATGAAAACTTTGAGAACAGAAGATGCGAAGCCTGCGGTGCGGGGACCATCATAGCCTTGATGAAATCCGCTGATAATTTGAAATACAATAAATCCATTGTTCTGCACAGGAGCGATTCCGGGGATACAACAGGGAATAAAAATGAAGTGGTTGGTTACCTTTCAGCAGCTGTTTATGGAGACTGATTGCTGAATAAAAGCTCCGGAATAGCAGTTATTGGCGCAGGTAAAATTGCTCATACCCTAATACCTCTCCTGGTTAAAGGGAATTATTCCGTAAAGGGCGTTGTCAGCACAAATATAAAACCCGCCCGGGCACTTGCAAAAAAATATAAACTTGGATTCGGCTCGGATGATATAAATGCCATCCCGCCGGATGTTAAAGTCTTCTTTATTATGGTACCCGATAATCAGATATCCATAGCCGCCCGGCGGCTTTCGAATCTCAGAAATAATTTCAGGGAATGCCTTTTTGTCCATACTTCGGGCTCGGAAGGGAGCTCTGTTCTTAAAAACCTTGAGAATAAAAGTGCTATGACGGCTTCGTTTCACATTATGCAGAGTTTTCCGTCCATTAGACAGACAAATATTAAAAATTCATTTGCCGCAATTGAAACAGACTATCCAGGGGCTGAAAAATATCTATTTTCGCTGGGCAGGTCGTTAGGGCTGAAATCATTTAAGCTTACCGAAGTAGGAAAAGTATACTACCATATGGCTGGTGTATTTGCGGCAAATTTCATTAACGGAAACCTTTTTTCTTCTGAGAAGATGCTTGAAAATACAGGTCTGACTGGTAAGGATTACTATTCCATGTTCGAACCTATAATCAATACAACCCTTTTAAATATTAAAAAAGATGGTTCTTTTTCCTCATTATCAGGTCCTGTTCAAAGAGGGGATTCACGCACTGTAAAGAGACACATCGAAGCCTTGAAGAAGCTTAGGCAGGGACTAAACAAAAAGCTGATGCAGAGTTATATTGCGCAAAGCCTGGTACTCCTTGAAATAATCGATGACAGGGAAGGGAATCTCACCCCCGGGCAGAAAGAAATAAAAAAGATCCTAACAGCAGAAGTCAGGAAAATCTAAACAAACAGCTGGGTAATATAAAATGTAATCATTGCAAAGGCTGCTGATAAGGGGATGGTCAAAACCCAGGCCCACAGAATATTTCGTGCAACTCCCCAGCGTACAGCTGAAAAACCTTTTATCGAACCAACTCCTATTATTGATCCTGTTATAGTATGTGTTGTACTTACCGGGATACCCCAGATTGAGGCAAGTGAAATGGTAATTCCCGATGCTGTCTCAGCACTGAAACCGCCGAACGGGGTCAGCTTGGTAACACGCATACCGAGAGTTTTTATCACTTTCCATCCGCCAATGAGTGTGCCGAAAGCTATAACCGTATAGCTCATCAAAATAACGTAAAACGGAATATAAAAAGTACTTCCAAGTACTCCGTTGGTAAAAAGAACGACGGCAATTATACCTATAGTTTTCTGGGCATCGTTGGAGCCGTGACTTAATGAATACAATGCTGCCGAAACAAGCTGAAGCTTCCGGAAATATTTATCCACCTTAAAAGGGGATTTGTTCCGCACTATCCATAATGTCACTACAGAGAATATTAACGCAATAATAAACCCCATAATCGGTGCAAGAAAAATAAATATTACAACTTTTGAATATCCCGATACTACAATTGCGCCGAATCCTGCTTTTGCTATTCCTGCACCGCCGTATCCGCCTATAATCGAATGCGAAACTGAGATCGGCATTCCGTAATGCGTTGCCGTTGCAGAGAGGAGTATGGCTCCTATGAGTCCTGAAAAAATCACATGGTTGTCAACTATGTTAACATCAACAATCCCTTTCCCTATCGTCGTTGCAACGCTTACCCCGAAAATGAAAGCTGCTGCAAAATTGAAAAAGGCTGCCCAGACCACGGCCTGACCAGGAGTAAGAACCCGCGTAGAGACAACTGTTGCAATCGAGTTTGCGGCATCGTTCATTCCATTATAAAAATCGAATACGAGTGCCAGCAGAATGATGATAAAAGCAAATTCCATATTATGTATTCTTAATGAAAAGGCTGATGATCAGGTTTGCGGTCGACTGACACCTGTCAGATGTATTCTCGAGTATCTCCAGTATCTCCTTTCTTTTTATAATCTCAATAGCATTGGTCTCGTTCTCGAAAAGTTCTTTTAAGGCCTGCCTGTAAATATTATCAGCTTCTGTTTCAAGGACTTTTACAGCTTTCATCTCATTGGTACGCTTAACTTTCAAATCCTGAATTGCTATACCAAGCTCCTTTACCTGTTCAGCGACCACTGCAGAAAGCTTATCAGCATATTTAATCCTGGACTGAATGTTGTAAGTCTCTATTCTGCTCGATGCTCCAAGCAGCATATCGCTTATATCATCCAGTCTTTTTATCAGACCGAATATATCCTCCCTGTCAAATGGAGTAATATAAGTTTTATTGAGCCGCTTGGTGACTTTTGAAGTAATTTCATCACATCTCAGCTCAAGAGGTTTTATTTTAAGAAATATATCCCTGTCTATTTCTTCACTTGAAAAAAGCTGATGCGTAAGATCAGCCATTTCCCCAACGTGAGTTATCATTTCCTTAAAATTATCGAAGTACTTTTCTTCCTTCGGCAGTAAACTTTTAAACATTTTGTTCCCTCAATCTCTTTCGTCGGGGCAAAGATAAAAAATAATCTCTTTTCGACGAAATAACTTTAAAGGATTTTAAGAGAATTACTCTCAATCACCCCCGATGTTTTTACAAGCACAATTCATTTTTGTATATTTCCACTCATTTTGCAAATACTTAAGGAATTCAATGGCTAAGCAGAACGATTTGTTGGATAAAATTGTATCACTGTCTAAAAGAAGAGGATTCGTATTCCAGTCAAGCGAAATTTACGGGGGACTTAATGGATGCTGGGATTACGGCCCCCTCGGTGTTGAGCTTTTGAAGAATGTTAAGGAGGAGTGGTGGAAGTTTATGACATACCGGGAGGATGTGGAAGGACTTGATGCTTCAATATTGATGCATCCCCGTGTATGGGAGGCTTCGGGTCACGTAGAGAATTTTACTGATCCTATGGTCGACTGTAAGCAGTGTAAGGCAAGGTTCCGTGTTGATTTGTTAGGCGATCTTATAAATGAGAAGAAAAAGACAAAAGCCATTGAAGAAGTAAAGAACCATATAGCCGGCGATCCAGAGTTGTCTCACCAATTTGAGAGCCTCCTGGAAGCTTCAGTTTCCGGAGGCGAAGCTGCAGTTGATATCGCATTTACAGCGTTACTCGAGAATGCTGAAATTAGCCCTGTTCTCCTCATTAAACTTAACTGTCCCCAGTGCGGAAACAAGGGTACTTTTACGGCTGCACGTAAGTTTAATCTGATGTTTAAGACCTTTATTGGACCGGTTGAAGATGCCAACGCGGTTGTCTACCTGCGGCCCGAGACTGCGCAGGGTATTTTTGTTAATTTCCAAAACGTTCAGAATGCCTCCCGCCAGAAGCTCCCATTCGGTATTGCACAAATTGGTAAAGCCTTCAGAAATGAAATCAACACGAAGAACTTCCTTTTCAGAACAAGGGAATTCGAGCAGATGGAAATGCAGTTCTTTGTTAATCCTTCCGAGGATAAGAAATGGTACGACTACTGGAAAGAGCTCAGGATAAATTGGTATAAGTCGCTGGGAATTACCGCATCCAAACTTCGTTTTCATGATCATCCGGCAGATAAACTTGCCCATTATGCTAAAGAAGCCACGGATATTGAATACCAGTTCCCGTTTGGCTGGGGTGAGATTGAAGGTATACATAATAGGACGAACTTCGACCTCAGCAGGCACGAAGAATATTCCGGCAAATCAATGAAATATTTTGATGAAGGGTCAAAAGAAAAATTTATCCCGTTCATTATAGAAACTTCTTCCGGTGCAAGCAGGTCTTTTATGGCTTTCCTTGTTGATGCATATTATGAAGAGGAAGTAAAAGGTGAAACACGTTCTGTACTGCGTTTTCATCCGAAGCTTGCCCCCGTAAAAGCTGCAATCTTTCCGTTGGTCAATAAGGACGGAATGCCTGAGATAGCCAGGAGTATTGAATCTGATCTCAGGAAGAATTTCAAGGTCTTTTACGATGATAAAGGTGCAGTAGGAAGAAGGTACAGAAGGCAGGATGAAGCCGGTACACCTTTCTGTATTACTGTTGATACTCAGACTTTGGAAGACAATACGGTCACAGTTCGTGAACGTGATTCAATGGAACAGGTTCGGATTGATTCATCGGCTGTTATAAGCTACCTGCTGGATAAGCTGACCATATAGATGGGGAAAAGCGATACATCAAATGGCCGGTTCCATCCCGCCATATTATAATGTCGTTTTTGATTATAAATTTCAGCCGGGTGAAAGTCTAAAGGTGCTGTAATTCATTATTTTAAATGAAACTTTTATATAGCTGCGGAGGTAATAAATTGAGAATTATCTCCGCTTTTTCATATATATGAAGTATCTTTTTAAAAATTCCGGAGTCAGGTTGAAAAATATCCTATTGTCCTTACTTGTTTTAATAATTATATCAGCCCCGATCTACTCACAGGAAACAAAGTTTGACTCGCTTGCTTCCAGGGGTATCAGGCAGATCTATGATATAAAATTTGATCAGGCAGAGAAAACCTTCAGGGAATTGATCGCCGATTACCCGGATCATCCTGCCGGAAGATTCTTCCTTGCCATGATCGATTGGTGGAAGATCCTTCTTAATCCTGATGACGAATCTCATGATGAAATTTTCTTTCAGAAACTTGAAGATGTTATCTACCAGTGCGATCAGTTACTAGATGATAACCCGGAGAATGTGGATGCGCTCTTCTTTAAAGGAGGAGCAATAGGCTTCAGAGGCAGGCTCAGATCATTAAGGGAGAGCTGGCTTAAAGCTGCTGATGACGGACGAGAGGCTCTTCCTATAGTTGAACGTGCAAGCATTCTCGATCCCGATAACAAAGATGTCCAGCTCGGCTTTGGAATCTACGATTATTATGCTTCTGTTATACCGGAAGAGTATCCATTGATGAAACCATTAATGATCTTTTTCCCCTCGGGAGATAAAGAAAAAGGACTGAAAGAATTAAAAAATACCGCAGAAAACGGTAAATATGCAAAATATGAAGCCCGCTATTTTCTGATGACGCTTTATTATAACTATGAAAATAATCCCTTCAAGTCTTATGAGTATGCTTCAATGCTGAACGCTGAATTTCCCGATAACCCGGTGTTTGAAAGATGGAAAGGAAGAATTGCAGCAAGGAAAGGGGATTATGCTGAGTCCTCGGAAATTTTTAAAGATGTGCTCGCAAAAGCAGACTCCGGATTTACCGGTTATACTGTTCTGCCTGCAATTAGAGAAGCTGTTTATTATGTCGGATTACAGTATAAGAATACAGCTGATCTCGATTCATCTGAGTATTATTTTAACAAATGTGTGGATTACTCCAAAGAACTTGATACAGACGGCGAATCCGGGTTCTGGATAAATTCCGTTTTATACCTCGGGATGATAAATGACCAGATAGGCAACCGTGGAAAGGCTCTTGATTATTATAATGAACTTCTGGATATGAAAGAATACGGAAGTTCTCATTCGCTGGCTAAGAAATATATTGAAAATCCATACAGTCCTTAGCGCTAAAGGCAAACCAGCCTGGGCAAGCAGGACGAAATCCCGCTTTTGAGGAGGCACTATTCCTTATTAAAAAGTCGTGGCAATGCTTATTCTATGCAGGGCACCGATTGTTCCGAGAGAGCTGAAACCGTAATCAAAATTATAATCAGAAATGACAAGTCCTAATCCCGCATTAAATCCTGCGATACCGGCTGTGGTTCCGACCTTAAGTTCTGATCTTTTTTCATTATCGTAACCGAAACGAAGACTTACCACTTTGCTCAGATTGAATTCTGCACCGATTGTAAAAGCCTTAAACCGCTGTGAAAAATCATCCCGCTCCTCATTCAGCTTATGAAAATCAAGCGAAATGCGCGCGGGCAGGTTCTCGAGCCTCTTTGAAATACCTATAACAATATCCAGTGGAAGAGATTCTTTTGTATCGTAATATGTTGTCAGCTGCGAACCCATATTCATGGCAGCAAAGCCGATATCAATCAGCGCTGAAGGAATAGCATAATGCAGTCCGATATCTCCGGCAAGTCCTGTTGAAGAACGTTTTTCTATTCCCGAATAAATAAACTTTACATTTGCTCCGTAGTAAAAATTATCGTCTAGTGCATTAGCGTAACCGACAATAAATGCAACCTCACCGGCGCTAAAATCTTCTGTCTTATTTCCGACTTCGTCGGCTCCTGTAAAAGTACCATAGTTAATATATTTAACAGCAGCTCCGAACCTTCCGATTCCTTCAAATTCCCAGGAATAGGTCAGGCTGGCAAGATTTATATCTAAAAGGTGTTTAACGAAGGAAAATGATACGGGCTGACCCTGCAGCAGATCCAATCCGGCCGGATTATAAAAAATTACATTGGGGTCATCGTCATTTGATACAAAGCTGCCGGCTAGCGCCCCTGCACGCGCACTCATATCGAGTCTGAGAAAATCATATGTATTCTGTGCAGATACCAGAACCGGTGAAAGAATTAAGATTGAAAAAAGGAAAGCAGCCGTTCTTTTCATAAACTCCCAAAATTTTTCGTCAATATTTAACCATATTCGCCAATAAAGGCAAGGCAAAACTTTTATTAACGCATAATTTTCTTTTGTTTCCGGCTAATTATCTTTAATTTGATCATAGATTTGGTATAACCACTGCCAGTGAATCGATGACTCACGAATCATTAAAAAAAATCTTCCCCAAAAGACAGAAAGGATACTGAATGAATGAGTCGAACAAATTCGTTTCGCCGTCCTTATTTCTTTTAGCTGCCCTTTGCTTTTTTCTTCCATTCGTCAGTTTTACCTGCCAGGGACAAAGAATAGCTACAGTTACGGGCATGGAATTGATAACCGGTACAAAAATAGAAAAGTTTGAAATGGAGAAATTTGATACCGGGCAAACCAATCCCGATCTCGATAAGCAGCGGGATGTCAATACCGAACCGCTGGCGGTTGCTGCTTTCATTTTTGCTCTTTTAGGGATAGTAGTTTCTCTGATCCCCCGTTATACAAAGATGCTTTCGCTTGTTGCAGGTGCTTTGGGGGCATTGATGCTGCTATTTTTAAGATCGAGCATCGGGGGGGAGGTGGCGGGAGATTTTAATTTTAAAATTATTGAGGTATCATACGAGTGGGGGTATTACCTGTCGCTGATATTACTCATTGCTGCATTCGCCATAAACCTTTACCAGGTATTATCCGGAAACAGGGCGGCAGCTGTTACCTCTATTGATGATCTGCAGTACTCAAATGTTGTTTACTGTCCAAGCTGCGGTGCAAAGAATGATGCCGGAAGTATTTTCTGCTCAAAATGTGGGCACACCATAACCCCTTAAGGAAACCTTTAACCCCTGGAATTTGTTTAATATTTGTGCCTGCCCGCTGGTTTTGCGGGCAGGTTCATTTCCTTGAATTAGCTTTAATCATTAGGTAATTTTGAAATATAATTTTCGGAGAAAAAATGAATACCCTTAAAACTGTCTTCTTGATGACAGTTATGATGATCTTATTCATGTTCGTGGGATACTTTCTCGGCGGTTCCACGGGTATGACAATCGCATTTATATTTGCTTTGCTGATGAACTTTGGCTCGTACTGGTTCTCCGATAAGATTGTGCTTTCAATGTACAGGGCGAAAGAAGTAACAGCAGAAACTGCCCCGAAGTTTTATACATTGGTAGAACAGCTTGCCGCAAGTGCAAATCTTCCTATGCCTAAGGTTTATATAATTAACGATCCGACTCCCAACGCTTTCGCAACCGGCCGGAATCCTGAGCATGCCGCAGTTGCAGCTACAACCGGAATACTAAATGGACTTAACAACGAAGAACTTGCCGGCGTAATCTCTCACGAGCTTGCTCACGTTAAACACAGGGACATTCTGACCGGAACAATTGTAGCCACCCTGGTTGGTACTATTACCTTTGTGGCTCAGATGGCAGGCTGGGCTATGATGTTCGGCAGAGGCAGAGACGACGATGATGGAGGATTATCCTCACTCCTTTTATTAATCCTGGCCCCGGTAGCAGCAACGCTCCTTCAGTTGGCTGTTTCAAGATCCCGTGAATATGCTGCTGATGCAGGCGGTGCCGGAATATCAGGCAATCCGCTTGGACTGGCTTCGGCCCTTCGTAAAATATCTGCGGGCAATGAAGTTAAAGCTCTGAATAATTCTAATCCGGCAACAGCTCATATGTTTATTATAAATCCTCTGCATGGCGGTGGTGTTATGAAATTATTTTCCACCCACCCTCCGATTGAGGAAAGAATTAAACGGCTTGAAAAACTGGCAGCTGAAAAGATATGATCAAATACTTCTTGAAGATGGACAGAATAATTGCCTAAATTAACAATTCAGTTTTCCGTAAGAAAAAAAATTATCTCTATTGCTTAAAAAAAATATAACAACCAATTTTTTAGGACTGCTTACAGGAATAATTCTCCTGTCGGTTATTACATGCAGAGCACAGGGGAAAAGCAGTCTTCAGGTACTTAATCAACTGGTGGATTCCTCCCTTATTGAATTGACAGCCCAGATTCCCGATACTATCAGGAATATCAGCCTCGATCTTGAAGAGGGGACCTACTCTGTATTCAACTCGCAGATTATCTCTGACCTGACGGGAATGGGATATAAACTGGTAAGTCGGGATAATTCGTTCAAACTGCAGTACGTAATCAGAGAAGCTTCAACTTCATACGGTGATATATTCCGGGATGGTTTTTTAGGTGATTACCTCGTTCCACGCACACTTACACTTTCAGGCAGCGGCAACTTTTCGGGCAGAATAATAACTACGCATAATTTTAACTTTACCTTCCGGGATACTATTGCAGTTGACAGCGTAAATTCATATGAAAACCCGGCCTGGTCTTTCACACATGGCAGACTCCCCTCCGAACCCTTCTTCTCCGGAATTTTCGAACCTGTGATAGCTGTCGGTACGGCTGCTCTTGCAGTAATTCTTTTCTTCACGATAAGGAGTAAGTAGCAATAAATACCTTTGACTACTATGTTAATTTGGTTATTTTTCTCAATTAAATTATTATAAAACCGCATTTTATGAAATATTTATTTTTTATTCCTGTATTATTTCTGCTTGTTTTTGAAGGATGTTCTTCGAGTGTAGATACTACTAATATGACCGGCCAAAACCGTCTTTCATATGCCATCAGCCTTTACAATGATGAAGATTATCTCGAAGCGATAAACGAACTTCAGGCTATTCTGCTTCAGTACCCTGGAAGTTCAATTTCCGATGACGCCCAGTTTTATCTTGCCAAAGCCCGCTTTGCAAGAGAAGAATACATAATGGCTGCTTTTGAATTCAGCAAGCTGATTAAAAATATGCCTGCGAGCGAATTTGTTCCGGAATCACAGTATATGCTTGCGGATTGTTATTATGAGCTTTCGCCGAATTTTAATCTTGACCAGAAATACACGAGGAAGGCGATACAGGAGTTCCAGGCATTCATAGATTTCTTTCCCACTGATGAAAGAGTTCCTGACGCTGAAAAAAAGATCGATGAGCTGAATAATAAACTGGCTGAAAAGACCTATTCAATTGCCGGTATTTATGAAAAAATGGATTATCTGAAGGCTGCTATAATATATTATAATGAGGTTATAGACAATTATCATGACACACCTTATGCTCCATTGGCAATGTACAATAAGATAAACGTTCTTGTTGAAAAAAACAGGAGCAGTGATGCGATTGCCGAGATAGATAAATTCATCGAGAAGTATCCGGAGAACAGGAGAATCGATGAGCTGAAAAGTCTTCGGTCGAAGCTTGAAAATCAATTATCCTCTTCAAGGTAAATGGCTGCTAAAAAAGTTAACGATAGTAAGATGATAATGACCGAGCTGGTACTTCCAAACCATACAAACCAGCTTGGAAAACTTCTGGGCGGGCAGCTTATGCACTGGATAGATATCTGCGCTGCATTAAGTGCTGCCAAACATTCAAACTATGTTTGCGTAACCGCCTCTGTTGACCGCATAGATTTTCATCACCCTATAAATCTTGGTGATGCAGTTACTCTGAATGCTTCGGTTAACCGGGCCTTTAATACTTCTATGGAGGTTGGCGTTAAGGTATTTGCTGAATCATTCAGAAAAGGCACTAGGATCCATACTAATTCTGCATATTTAACCTTTGTGAGCGTGGATCGGAATGGAAAGCCGGTTAAGACGAATAAGATTATTCCTGAAACGGAAGATGAAAAAAGAAGATTTGAAGAAGCACTTAGACGAAGGGAGAATAGACTTCAATCCCGTAAAAGGAAAAGTTAACTTCCTGTTTTTTTTAATTTTTCTCTCATATAACAGTTTCCCGCAGGTACCGGTCAACGGCTTTTGCAAATACCAGGATTTTAAAGTTGACTCCGGCTACCAGAAATTATTCTCGCTTAATTATAATGAAGATTCGTATACCGACCTTCTTTTCTATAATACTTCAGGCACAGCGGTAACTTCGATTGACGGAAACCCTAACGGTACTTTCGGATTATCTCATGCTTACGCGAGCGGCAGGGAATTTTCTCTTATCCAGTATCTATGGGATAAAAACAGCAAGATTTCAGGGTATGCTTTTATTTCCCGTAAGCAGAGTTCTGCCGGCATATTGAAGTTCAATAGTGAGGGGTACCCTTCAGAAGAAGAGAAGGTAAATTTCAACACTTATCCTGAGAACTTAAGTACTGGTGATGTTAACAATGACGGAATACCGGAACTCCTGGTTTCCGGGAGTGCTTTTAACGGACTTTCTCTTATTTATCAGGAAAAGAAACTGCGTGAGAAAAAAATAATTGAAAAGACCAGTTACTCCGAAGCTGTATTTGCTGATCTTAATAATGACGGTTATCCTGATATAGCAGCACTTGAAATGTTCTCCAACAGGCTGCAGTTTTTATATAATAATAGTAAAGGTAACTTTAACAAGGTCAGGGAAATATCGTTCAGCAATCCCGTATCTTCACTTCAGCCTGCGGATCTTGATCTTGATTCATACACCGACCTGGTGTTTACAGAAGATAAATCGATCATTATATATTATGGGGACTTTACCTCCTCATACGAGGATACTTTAATTATAAGTACAAAGTACTCTATTGATAAAGTCATCACAGGTGATTTTAACAGAGATGGACTGATCGACATAGCTTATATTGACAGGTTGAACGGAACACTCTCACTTATTTTCGGACGGGATAACAGGAAGTTTTATCCCGAACTTCTATACTTGAAAAAGGGCTCCCTTGCCGATATTATTCCTTATTACAGTAAATTCATCAACGGTATTATCATCCTGAATAGTGAGGGGAAATATTACCTTATCTCCAACCTTGCTTCAATCTCCGATGAAGTAAGTCTTGTATCCGGAGCTTATCCTGCAGCAGTAGCATTTTATGACAGAGGAAATAACAGTATCAATGATCTCTGTTTCATCGATGGTTTTAATAAAACGCTCAACCTCATAATCAGGAATAGTTCAGGCATACCGGAAACCTGGTTTCCGGTTCCGTTGTTTGATAATGAAAATGCTATTGTGGTGAATAACAAACTACCAGGACAGAAAACGTTTTATTGTTTTACGAGAGACAAGAAATTAATAGAGGTTATTGATGTCGATCTTGTAAAGAACAAATTTAAAAGAAGTTCACTTTACGTACCCGGCAGGATAAAGGATATTAAACTCAATGAAAACACAGGGAGGCTTTACGCTGCTTTTATAAAGGACAATAATCTCGGGGTAACTACTTTTTTGAATGAGCAGGGTCAATACCAGTACTTTACATTCGCCGGATTAAGGAAGAATGTATCTGATGCCGCTCTTTCTATATACAACAGGCCTGAAGTGTTTTATGCCGTTGAGGATACGAATTTGATAATAGGAGAAAGGTTCCTGGAGGCAAATAGTAAAAATTCAGAATTTGCAACCCATATCAAGGCCGGACAGGGAATTGTTCTCTATGCAGGAAATTTCTTGAATAAGGAAAATTCGGCGCTGTATGGTTTTTTAAGTTCAAAGGATAAAAATGATCTGATATTTTTCCTGGGTCCTGATGCATTCAGCATTTCGGGCAAAAATACTCAGGCTCCGGGTCTTAGGATAAAAGATAAAAATCAATTATTTTTTGGAACCCTTGGATTTAATAGCAGACAGAAAGTCTGTTACTATAATCCCGTTCAGCAGAATATTAAGTCGCTTGTACTGACGGACGGGAATAAGACTATTACGCGCACTCTGTTAATGGAGAATGTAAACTCAAGGTCTTTTTTTATTAAAAACATGAACTCCCGGAATTATCATATTGTTTATATCGATGACAATGAAAACTGTATCACGATCAGAGAGCTCTAATGAGTAAAAAGCTTTTGCTGCTGTTGATCCCAATTATATATGCCACCGGGTTTTCCCAGGAGTGGAACAGGAACAGACTCGATTCCCTTTTTAATTTTTATGTAAGTAATCATAATTACAGTAATGTTAATATGCCCGGAGATATCCGGGAGGATACTACCCGGATAAAATGCGGGTTTGGTGCCGCCGCTGAGGTATTCATTCATTTCAACGAGTTCACTGAATCTCAGCAGGGATTGCTGAAGGTCCTTAATGAGCGTCCTGCTACGGATGCAAGTATAGTTTCGCCCTCGGGATTCTTCCGTATTCATTATTATTCTACAGGATCTTTCGTTCCGCAGTACGATATAAATGAATTTGCTCAGTCTCTTGATTCCTCGTATTACTTCGAAGTTAATCATCTCGGTTATCCTCCTCCACCCGAGGACACCCAGCCGGGTCTGCCGCCCGATAGTGCAGGAGGCGACAGCAGGTATGATGTTTATATTGTTCCTCTGGGTAATTTCTATGGAGAAACTTATTTCGAAACACAGATAGGACCGGAGCCGAGGTTCACATCTTTTATCCGGGTAGATTATAAATTCGGATCCGGTTTTTATACTCACGGAATCGATGCTGCAAGGGTAACAGCCGCACATGAATTTCATCATTCAATACAGGTAGGAAACTATATTTACAGGGATGCTGATCTTTTCTTCTATGAACTGACTTCAACCTCAATGGAAGAGTTCGTTTTTGACTCGGTAAATGATTACTACGGATATATGAATGATTATTTCAGAAATACCGAAAGGGCATTTGCTGAGAATTCAGGTTATAATATTGCTATCTGGAATATTTTTATGAAAGACAGGTTCGGATTTGATATAATTAAAACCCAATGGGAAAAGATGCCGGGAATGAGAGCAATAGAGGCTATCAATTCCTCACTTTTTGAGGAAGGTACAAGTTACGGCAGCGAGCTTAATAAATTCGGGATATGGACATTCTTTACGGGTTACCGGGCCGTCCAGGGTCAATATTTTGATGAGGCTGCAAATTATCCTGTGATCCGTCTTTCTTCTGTTATAGAGTTCAACTCTCCTACAGTTAATGTAACTATGAATGCTCATCCCACATCAAACAATTTTGTTGATTTCATTGACCAGGCTCGGAGCGATACCCTTACAGTGCTGGTCACTAATACGGATTACGCAAACGGTATAAACAACACGCTGACTTTTTATCCTTTTACATATTATGTATATGACTATAATGAACCCGGCAGCCAGCAGCTAACCGGGGTTTATTATTCAAAGCTTATGACTGATCAGCCTTCAATGTGGTCATCATCCGAATTTTTTAACAATTACCTTATCAGGGAAGGTGAGATTCCGCTGGAACTTTCTGATTATGCTTTCCCGAATCCTTTCAGGTACGGCAGAAATAATTTCATTTATTTCCCGGTGATGAGTGGCAAAGGTTCTGATGCAAGTCTTAATGTTTATACGTCTTCAATGGAACTGGTATACTCAGTCACCAAGCCGTTTGATTATTTGTCGGGACAAAAAGTAATGAAGTGGAACGGGCTGGATAATAAAAACCAGCGGGTTCCCTCAGGCGTATATGTGTTCATAACCCGGTCTGGTAATGAAAAAAAGGTAGGGAAGCTGGTTATATTTAATGAATAATTTTTCAGTACAGGCAGAATTATTAAGTAAAACATTCGGAAGAAGGCTTATATTCTCCGGACTCAGCTTCGGATTTGATAAGCATGGAGTTTATGGTATTTCAGGACCTAACGGCTCAGGCAAATCCACGCTGGTCAAAATTATTGCCGGAATCATCTCCCCCTCGAAAGGGGAAGTGAAGCATGCAATCGAAGGTAAAGAAATCCCTTCCGAAAAGCTTCATAACTATATTGGTTTTGTGTCTCCTTATCTGGTTTTATACGAGGAATTCACTGCCTGGGAGAACCTGGAATTGTTTGCCGATATAAGAAATGTTTCTTTCAACAAAGAAAGAATTGAATTACCTTCTTAAAGTATTTTTATTATACGACCGGAAGGATGACCTTGTTAAAACTTATTCCTCCGGGATGAAGCAGAGAATGAAATTTATTTTTGCTCTGATGCATTCACCACAGCTGCTTATACTTGATGAACCTACATCCAACCTGGATGATGAAGGGAAGGCGTCAGTTTATAAAATTGTAGTGAAGCAGGGCGTGACATTATTGTACTGATCGCATCAAATGAAAAAACCGACCTGGAACTTTGCAGCGAAAAGATTGTTATTCAGGATTATAAAAATACTACCGTCCAGGATGTAAAATGAGCTCAAAGTCATATTGCATTATTCCTGAAAGATTTTCGTTCTGAGCTCAGAACGCGTTATGCCATCAACTCACTTGCAATGTTCATAATAGTTGCAATCAGCGTAATAATGTTTTCTATAGGAAACGAAAGGGTAAATGAAAACCTGACGGCGGGACTATTCTGGGTTGTCATATTTTTTTCAGCGATGTCAGGACTTGCAAGGGCGTTCGTTTCCGAGGAGGAAAGGGGAACTTCGCTCACCCTGCAGCTGATTGCTTCTCCATCGACGGTTTTTACAGGCAAACTCATATTCAACTTGGCGTTGGTTTTCTGTATGAATATTGTAATTGCCATATTATATTCCGCGGTATTTGAGGCATTTGTGATAAGAAATTTTGTCCTTATTTCTGTGTGCTTTTGTACTGGGTAATGTCGGTCTGGCGATTTCATCAACTATAATCGCGGCAATAATTTCGAAAGCCGGGGCTAAAGGAACACTTTATCCTGTCCTGTCTTTTCCTATATTATTACCTTTAATTTTAACATCCGTACAGCTAACTTTATTCTCTATCGATGGCACAGGTTTTGAGAAATCTAAATTTGAGCTCGCAATTTTAATCAGTTACGACGTTATTATGTTAACTGCATCTTATATGCTGTTCGATTTTATATGGAAAGATTAGTAATTTTAATTGAATATAAACTATGAAATCAATTCTCTGGAAAAGTTTCCTGTTTTTGCTTCTCGCTTTCGTTTTTGTGGCGGGAATAGCATTTCCCATAGTTGAGAATCCGACTCAATGGTACCAGTTTCCTTATATTAAAGGTCTAGGAGAAAATGCAAAAATAATTTTCTTTCATGTACCTACAGCATGGTTGACTGTAATTGCTTTCCTTATGTCAACTATTTATGGTTTTCAATATCTCAGAAAAAAGGATTTAAATGATGATATTAAATCTTATACTGCTGCACAGCTGGGAATAATTTTCTGTATACTTGCAACCATAACAGGTTCTATCTGGTCCAAATTTGCCTGGGGTTCCTTCTGGAGCTGGGACCCGCGTCAATCAAGTATTTTCGCACTTTTGTTAATTTACGGAGCCTGGTTTGCTCTTCGATCTTCTATTGAAAATGAAGAGAAGAGAGCCAGTTTATCAGCAGTGTATTCAATTATAGCATTTGTAACTGTACCATTTTTTATTTTTATTATGCCCAGAATAATGCTCGGATTACATCCCGGATCTGAAGAGATTGTGGATGGAAAAATTGTTCAAAGTTCAAGCCCCATAATCGATTTTAGAATGAACGCAAATATGTTACTTATCTTTTTCCTATCATTAATAGGATTTACAATTTTGTATTTCTGGATGTGGAGACTTGGTTATAAATCATTGATGTTCAAAGATAAATTTAAACAAACAACAATTAAGAGGATAACTTGAGCGGACTTTATGATTTCCTGCATAACAATGCGATCTACATCGTTATGATCATTGTGTTGATTGTATGGGCAGGAATATTTTTTTTCCTGAACAATCTCGATAAAAGAATAAAGAGTGTAGAAAAAGAAATAAAAGGAGATAAGCATGAAAAATAAATATATATTCGGCGGCGCTATCATTGTTATCTTCCTGGGTTTAATGGGTTATCTGTTTACACAGAGCAACATTAAATACGAAAGTAATTTTTCTAAAGTAATTAATACTGATAAAACTGTTAAAGCTACAGGAAGCTGGGTTAAGGATAAAAATTACGAGATAGATAAAGCCAACAAAACTTTCAGCTTTTATATGGCAGACGAGAACGGCAACCAGATGAAGGTTGTTTATGACGGAACAATTCCCAATAACTTCGAAACAGCCAAAAGCGTAGTTGTAACAGGACAGTATAGAGATGGATATTTCCATGCAAGGGATATATTGACTAAGTGCCCGAGCAAATATGAAAATGACAAGGCTAAGACCTCCAGTATGTAGTCCATCATTATCAAAAACAGTTAACATATAATTTTATTAAGATAACACTGAGGTAGAAATGGCAGGAAGTATTGTACTATCAGTCGCTTTAGCTTTCAGTCTGATTGCAATGGTAATGTATTTCCTTTCGTATAGAGGTTACAAGAATACTCTCAACTACGGAAGAATTGCGTACCATGCTATGGCAGTGCTTGTTATTGTTGCCGCTACAATATTATGGTACGTTATACTTACACACCAGTACCAGTATCATTATGTTTACAGCTACAGTCAGAACAGTCTGAAAACAGGGTTTCTTATAGCTTCATTCTGGGGAGGGCAGGAAGGCAGTTTTATGTTATGGCTTCTGCTCACATCAATTGTGGGAATTTTCCTTCAGTCATATACCTCTAAAAGAGGCGATCTTGAACTGAGGGTGATGACAGTATTTACTCTTGCAACAACCTTTCTGCTGATCATGGTTTCCCCTATGTTCAAGAATCCTTTTGCATATATTTGGACAGAGCCGGTATTTATCCCTGTTAAAAGTATAAGTGCAGGTTTTCTTAATCTTCCCTGGCTTCAGTCGTTTATTTTCAGCGATGGTTCAAGCGGACAGACATTTGTTAAAATGAGCAGCGATCTTTATGCGAAACTTTCTGCTGCGGGAATTTCAGTGAACCAGTTTATTGCTAGACGGAAAAGGTCTTAATCCTCAGCTTCTCAATTTCTGGATGCAGATACATCCTCCGATCCTTTTCACAGGTTTCTCGATGTCGACCGTTCCTTTCTCTTTTGCAGTAGCTGCAATGATGAAGAACGATTATAGAGACTGGGTCAGACAGTCATTTCCCTGGGTGCTTGCCGGTGCAGGAATACTGGGACTGGGAATTATGCTTGGCGGTTACTGGGCTTATGAAATGCTTGGATGGGGCGGATACTGGGCATGGGATCCTGTTGAAAATTCAAGCCTGATTCCGTGGCTAGTCGGTGTTGCCTCTGTTCACACTTTGCTTGTTCAAAGAAAAAGCCAGGCAAAAGGCGGCATAGGAAAGTATGCAAAGACGAATCTTATACTATGTATAATGACGTACATCCTGGTATTATATAGCACCTTCTTAACAAGAAGCGGAGTACTCGGTGATGCTTCTGTACATTCCTTTGTAGATCCGGGTATGCTTGTTTACCTGTTCCTGGTTATATTCATAGGTACTTTCATTGTTCTTGGATTCGGTATGCTCATATACAGATGGAAGTACTTAACCGAAGCAGTACAGACTGATGAGAATTTATTATCAAGGGATCTTGCATTATTTACTGCGACAATCGTTTTGATTGCCTCTGCTGTGGTCGTACTCGTCGGTACTTCGGCCCCTTTATTCGGAGTATCTGTCGATACATTCTTCTACAATGAGATGAACCTCCCGATAGCAATTATTATTGGCCTGCTGAACGGGTTGAGCCTCCTGCTGAAATGGAAACAGACCCGGGGTCAGGAACTGATAAGGAAATCGATACCTGCAGTCGCAATTGCATTATTATTTACAGCTTTTGTTGTAATCTTCGGCGGAATGCGCGAGATTATGATGATACTGCTTGCATTTTCAGCGGCATTTTCAGTGGCAGTTAACGTTGAAATAGCAATTAAAGTTATCCGCGGAAATATGAAGATGCTAGGGGCCTACGTTTCTCATATCGGTATCGCACTCTTTATTCTCGGTGTAATCGGTTCAGCCGCTTACGGCAGTGAAACTGATATCGATCTTATTAAAAATCAGCCTCAACAGGCATTCGGATACAAACTGACTTTTACCGGTTATCACCCGATCGAGAACAATTCCAAGTATGCTTTTAATATCCAGGTCGAAAAAGGGGACACGAAATACACCGTATCTCCGGTTATGTATATCAGCGAGTTCAACAATGGATTGATGAGAGAACCGGCAATATTGAATATGCTGACTAAAGATTTCTATGTATCGCCTCTGGGTTATGATGATCAATCACAGAATCAGGCGGCTGAAGGTATTGATGTAAAGCTTAACGTCGGCCAGAAAACAAATGTTGAAGGAGCACAGATAGAATATACAGAGTTCGTAAAGCCCGATATGAGCGTTATGATGGGCGGCGGAGATTTTGAAATGGGTGCAAACCTTAAAGTTGTTAAAGATGGGAAAACATATAATGTTGAACCGAAACTGAAGAAAACCGGCCGTGATTTTATCTATGTTCCGGTTCAGATCTCAGAAGCAAATATCAAAATACAGCTTAAGAAAATCGATCCTGCTACTCAAACTGCAGACTTTATAATCGGGAAGCTGGAAGGCCAATCTGCCGCAAAACAGGAACCCAAAGAAGTTTTAACTGTAGCTGCAAGCGTTAAGCCGTTTATTAGTCTTGTTTGGACAGGAATACTTATTATGGTTGCAGGTTTCTTTGTTGCGGTTTCAAGGCGGTTGAGAGAATCTCTGGTAAAGAGCAGCTAGAAGCCCCGCATCATATTTTTATAAATGCCCGTTTATGTCGGGCATTTTTTTTAACTTACTTAATAAAGAATTAAAAAATCAGGGAAAATCATGAAGGTTTCAACCGGACACGCAGGTAAAGCACTGATCCTCATTTCATTCCTGTTTTTCGCATTTACCTCTTTTCGTCCCCATGAAGGGATGTATCCGCTGACAGAAATAAGGAATCTCAACTTAAAGGATGCAGGATTAAAAATACCCATTGATGAAGTATATAACCCGGATGGCGTCAGCCTTGTGGATGCGTTGGTACACCTGGGAGGCTGTACTGGTTCTTTTGTCTCCCCTGAAGGATTAATAATTACGAACCATCACTGTGCGTTCGGAGCCGTTCAGAAGGTAAGTACTACAGAACATAACTACCTTGAAAATGGTTTTCTTGCCGGGAGCAGGGAGCAGGAGATTCCTGCGGAAGGAGTAACCTGTAAAATTACCCAGTCGTATCAGGATGTAAGTAATGAGGTATTAATTGCGGCCAATGCAGTAGCTGATGTTTCTGAACGCGAGAAAGCAATCCAGGATAAGATCGAAGAAATTGTAAAAAGAGAAGAAGAACAGGATCCGGCTATTGAGGCACAGGTTTCCGAAATGTTCATAGGTGAAACCTATATTCTTTTCCGATACAAAGTGATTAAAGACGTAAGGCTTGTGTATGTTCCGCCAAGGGCAATAGGCGAATTCGGGGGCGAATCTGATAACTGGGTTTGGCCGCGGCACAACGGGGACTTTTCATTTATGCGTGCTTATGTAGCGCCTGACGGTCGTGTGGCAGAATATTCAAAAAATAACGTTCCTTATCATCCGAAAAAATTCATTCAGGTAAATCCCGACGGAGCAGAGGAAGGCGATTTTATTTTTATTCTTGGTTATCCTGCAAGGACATTTAAACATCAGCCGTCAGACTTCCTGAAATATCAGTATGAATATCAGCTTCCGTACATTCAGAAGTTGTATTCCTGGCTGATCGATCTCTACATTGAGAGGGGAAAGAATGACCCCGAATTTGAACTTCAGTTTGCCGCAAAAGTAAAAGGCCTTTCAAATACTGAGAAGAACTACCGCGGAAAGATGATAGGAATTAAACGTTTCAACCTTCTCGAAAAAAAGCAGCAGGAAGAAAAAAATCTGCAGGAATTCATTGAATCAAAACCCGAACCGAAAGAAAAATACGGAAAAGTGTTAAGCAGGATCGACTATGTATATAAAGGTATTTTTGATGACGGAATAGTTCCGCTTTTTCTTTCGCAGCTTCAAAGGCAGATTGATATATACAAGCTGGCGGATATATTCATAAAATACAAAGATTCCCGGCAGCTGCCTGAATCGGTAAGGAAAGACGCTTACAAGGATAAGAATTACCTGAAGCTTGAAAGCCGGGTCAATTCAGTCTATATATCTTACTATCCGGAACTCGATAAAAAGATTATGAAGAAGATCCTTAATGACGGAATTCAGCATAAAGAAATTTCTGCACTTCAGCCGCTGGCAGTTTTCGCGAGAAGTATAAAACTCGGGAACAGGATAAACAATTTTGTGGATTATCTATATGACAGCACTTTTGTCAGCACTCCCGAAAAATATATTTCCCTTCTTAGGAATGACTCAATAAAACTTGCCGATATCAACGATCCGTATATCAACTTCGTAAAGCAGATGGAAGATATACAGGAAAACTATGATAAAAGGAATGAAGAAAGGGAAGGAAAGCTTAACCTGCTGCTTGCTCAGCTGATGGATGCAAAAAAACTCTGGCTCAACAAATCATTTGTTCCCGATGCCAATAGAACCCTGAGATTAACCTACGGCCATATTAAAGGATACTCTCCTTCAGATGCAGTATACTTTGACCCTATAACAACATTGAAAGGTGTTATTGAAAAAGGGAAGGAATCTGGTGAGTACAAATTACCCGAAAAAATTAAAGAGTTATATGAAAAGAGAGACTTCGGAAGGTTTGCAGACAAGAAATACAACGATGTGCCTGTTGCAATATTGTATAATACAGATACCAGCGGAGGCAACAGCGGTAGTCCTATTTTGGATGCTTATGGAAAACTGGTAGGTGTAAACTTCGACAGGGCTTTTGAAGCAACGGTAAACGACTATGCCTGGAGTCCCGAATACAGCCGTTCTATTGGTGTAGACATTAGATATGTCCTCTGGGTTGCTGAGAAAGTCGGCGGCGCAGATTTCCTGCTGAAAGAAATGGGAGTATCACCATAATAATTGTACTATCCCGGAATTACCTGCATATTTATGCAGTTTAAAGTTAATTTATTAATCTTTAGTATTAGTTATGATTAGAATCGGTATTGTAGAAGATGATGATATAATCCGCGAAGGGATTCAAAAATATTTGAATTCTCAGGATGATTTCATATGTGATGTTGCTGAAGATAGTTTTGAGAAATTTCTTCCTATGCTGGTGAAAAATGGTCCCGTTGATATCGCCCTGGTAGATATTGGTCTCCCCGGTATTTCGGGAATAAACGGAATTAAAATATTAAGGAAGGAATACCCTGATATTAATATAATTATGCTTACAGTGTATAATGATACTTCCAGGATATTCAGTTCGTTGTGTGCAGGAGCTTCGGGATACCTGTTAAAAAACACTCCCCTGGAAGAGATAAAAAAATCGATCGAAATACTTGACAGCGGCGGCTCCCCGATGTCACCTGAAATAGCAAGAAAGGTGATTGAATATTTTAATCCCGATAAATCCGAAGGATATAAATCCGACTTAACAAAGAAAGAAAATGAAATTGTGAATGCTCTTGTCGAAGGTTTAAGTTATAAACTGATTGCGGATAAATTGGAAATCTCAATTGATACCGTAAGATTTCATATCAGAAATATATACCGCAAACTTCATGTTAATTCAAAGGCTGAGGTAATAAGCAAATCCTTAAAAGGAGAAATATAGAGCTGCCGGCGGTGAATAGTTTATTCCGGTTATGGGGAGCAGCTTGCCCCGCTTTTAACACATAGACATCAACCTAATAATTTAATAAGGTTGATTAAAACTAAAAATATTGTTTCCAAACAACCAAAAATCTGACCCGAGATTGACTACTGAGCTATAACCTCTCAAATCTCTTTCCATTGCCCATCTACAATCATTACCACATCTTTATGTGGTTTTCTGAATCAAAGTAATTTCCTATTATAGATATAACCGCAGAACTAATATCTAATTTAACGAGGTCAGATATGAAACATATTATGATGTCAGTAACCACAATCTTACTCTTATCCGGTTATCTCTTTGCCCAGCATGGCAGTGCCCTCTTCTTCAACGGGGTGGATAATAATGTAGATTTCGGAAATGCAGCAGCATTTGATATTGATTCAGCTGTTACTTACGAGGTCTGGATAAGACCTGATTCAAATCAGTCTGGATTTATTTTGAACAAGTGGGTTAGTGGTTTCGAAGATAAGATGTTACATTTTTCGTCAGGACATGTGTCCTTTTATTTGTTCAACACTTTTGCCCAGGCTTCGCTTAGTACATCAGCTATAATTCCTCTCCATGAGTTTACTCATATTGCAGCAACTTATGATGGCACAACTGCAAAAATATATGTTAACGGTATACTTGATACTTTGAAAGATGTGAGCAGTGGGGCTAAAAATAACTCAGGTATTCTTTATGCAGGTTTCAATCCTGACCGGTTTGATTTTGTAGCCCCTTTCATGGGGGTTATTGATGAAGTCCGCATCTGGAATATTGCACTGACAGATTTAGAAATCCAGACTACTATGAATCAGCCTTTGAGTGGAAATGAAGCGGGATTAGCCGGATGCTGGGATTTTGATGAAGGGACGGGAACGACAACAGCTGATAAAACCGCAAACGGCAATGACGGAACTATTAACGGTGCAACGTGGGTTAATCCTTTAAAAGAATATTAATGAATCCGATCCCGTGCAGTCATTCACTATATTACAGAATTATCCCAATCCGTTTAATCCCTCTACAACTATAACTTATAATCTTCCGTTTGAATGCACTGTAGAAATATCGGTTTTTAACACTATTGGTCAAAAAGTAAAAGAGCTGATGAATGGAAGTGAAATCGCCGGCGAACATACCATAAGCTTTAATGCAGGCAACCTTGCTTCAGGGATATACATATATCAGATAAGGGCGGAATCTATCAACGGCGGGGCTAATTTCAGAACGTCTAAAAAAATGATGCTGCTGCGATGAGAAAATTTTAAAGCTTGCAATGGATCGATTTTCAATACTTTGATATCTAACTTCTGATCTCCACATCTATTTTATACTCTTAAGGTATATTAAACCCGCGTAAGTATAATATACGGTTGGGTAGAAAATAATCCAAACACTTGCTGGCAATTTGAAAATCGATAAAACTATTCAGAACCTCAATTTCACTTCTACATTATGTTCCTGCCGGTCATCAACAAGGGAAATTATTTTATCAGTCTTCTCCTCTCCATCAACAGCTATTCTCAAATTTGTATCAGTATCATGCGTCTGGTAAACAGAAATGTGGTAAACAGTATCCCGGTACCTGTAATTCACTTTATATTTCTCCCAATCAGCGGGAATGCAGGGTTCAATATATAGTTTATCCGCTTCAAGTCTTAATCCAAGCAGTGATTCCACGATAAGACGGTACATCCATCCGGCCGATCCGGTGTACCAGGTCCATCCGCCGCGGCCCGTATGAGGCTTTACAGCATAGATATCGGCGGCAACGACATAGGGTTCAACTTTGTATAAGGCTCTACCCTCCGGCGTTGAAGAATGATTGAGCGGGATGATAATCTGCAGGAGTTCCCATGCTCGTTTGCTATCACCCATAGCTGCAAAAGCCATTGCCGCCCAGATCGCAGCATGTGTATATTGACCTCCATTCTCTCTTACACCTGGAACATAGCCTTTTATGTATCCCGGATTTAAATCTGATTTGTCGAACGGCGGATCTAGGAGCTGAATTAGTTTGCTATCGTAGTGTACAAGGTACTTATCCAATGCGTCCATAGCCATGTGTGAACGTGCTTTATCGCCGGCTCCTGAAAGCACCGACCAGCTTTGCACGATTGAATCAATGCTGCACTCCGGGTTGACTTCAGATCCGAGCGGTGAACCATCATCAAAATAAGCCCTGCGGTACCATTTTCCGTCCCAGCCTTTTTGTTCTATGTTTTTCTGCAATACGGAAGCTTCATCTTTACATTGATCTGAGAAGGGAATATCGCCCTGCATTTCTGCTATCTTTGCGAACTGAATCAGCACTTCATAAAGGAAGAATCCCAACCAAACACTTTCACCTTTCCCTTTAAAGCCAACCATATTCATTCCGTCGTTCCAGTCGCCACTGCCGATCAGCGGCAGACCATGATCACCAAATCTTAATCCTCGGACAATAGATCTTACACAATGCTGGTATAGGCTTCCCGGCACTTCTGCTCTGCCTGGAAGGTCATAATAGGAATCAACATCGGGATTAATTGTGCGGCCTTCCAGAAAATATACAGGTTCATTCAGCACACCTGTATCGCCTGTACTTTGCACATACCTGCAAACCGCCAAAGGCAGCCAGAGATAATCATCCGAACAATGTGTTCTTACACCACGTCCCGCAGGAGGGTGCCACCAATGTTGTACGTCTCCTTCCTGGAATTGCCGGCTTGCACAAAGTAAAAGATGTTTTCTTGTCAGGGCTGGCTCAGTATGAATTAGCGACATTACATCCTGCAGTTGATCCCGGAAACCGAAAGCTCCACCCGACTGATAATAGCCGCTTCGTGCCCATATACGGCAAGCAAGTGTCTGATACAACAGCCATCCATTCGATAATATATCCATAGCGGCGTCAGGTGTTTCTATTTGAATTGCACCAAGCGTTTTATTCCAATAATACCAGACGGCTTCGAGTGCCTTACGGGCTGCATCTGATCCCTGGAAGCGGCGGAGTATTTTAATTACATCATTCTCATCTCGTCCTGAACCGAATTTGAAAATGATCTCATGTTCCTGATCTTCGGCAAGTTCGAAAGAGACTCTGATAGCCGCACAGGGATCTAAACCTGCCCCAGTATTACCGGAAAGAGCAGAACTGATTATAGCAGCAGGCCTCTGCAGTGAACCGTTTCGGCCAATGAATTCAGTACGATCTCCCGTTATGCTGTCAGGCGTGCTATCTGTCTGAAAGAAGACAATCCTGTCCTTAAACTCTGAATTGTACGGATTCCGCGCCAATATTGTGGAACCATCGGGACTAGTTTTTGTTATAACATGCATACCTGATTTTTGAACGCAGATCACCAAGAACTAACTCCACATAACCCGTGAGAGATAGCCTGCAGGATTTACCCGACTCATTTCGCACTTTCAAAACTGAGAATTTGATTGACGCATCCGTTGCGGCATATATCCAAAGCTCCGACCGGATCCCATTTTCTGTATGTTCGAAAACACTGTAGCCGAATCCATGACGACTGGCGTATGCGCCAATTCCTTTAGCCGGTAATGGTGTGGGTGACCAGTAGTGACCGGTATCTTCATCACGAATATAAAAAGCTTCTCCGCTTGCATCGCTGACAGGATCATTATTCCAGGGAGTGAGCCGGAATTCATGAGCATTTGTACTCCATGTGTATGAAGAGCCGCTTTCCGATACAACTGTTCCGAAATCCTGATTTGCAATTACATTTACCCATGGAGCCGGTGTAACTTGATTAAGGGAGGTTGTAATTATATATTCACGACCGTCAGGTGTGAACCCGCCCATTCCGTTAAAGAAAATCAGATCATTGCGGGGAATAAGGGTATCATCCTGCGCCATCCGATGATTCCGGGCTGCTTTGAAGCGTCTGACCGGAACTGCTTCAATTCTTTGTTTGCTGATCTGCTGCTCAAGAGTTCCCAATTGATCCGAGATAATTACACGGGCAACTGTCTGGATGAGAATCCTATCCTCACTGGATATCTGATCAGAGTGTCTTACAAAAATTCCGCCTGATCTGTCAACCAGTCCTGCTTCGAAACCTGCGGTAATCAGAGTTAGAATTTGTTCCTGTAATAATTGCCTGTAACCGGCACGGTCTTCATTCCAGATCACCAGGTCCACAGCTAATCCTTTCAATCTCCAGTAAGAATGAGCCTGGACAAGCCGGCGTACAAGACTAATGTTTTCCAGGTTTTCAATCTTCAGCAGCACAATAGGTAAATCACCCGAAATAGCATAACCCCACAAACCGGATTGTCCCCTGCGGTTTTTGATAATGACTTCCGGATCGGCTCGCAGGAAAGAATTTCCGTAGATGATTGAGCTTGCAATACGCCGGAAGATCTGTGCATCACCCTCTGAGGCATTTAACTGCCGCAATATTACCTGGCTATGTGTCCAGGCAAGTTCGAAGACCCTGTTGGCGAGCCGCCTGTCCTGATACTTATCAATTAGAGTCAGGACTGAATTCCGCGTTTCACACATTCCAAAAACCATATCTATTGTTGCAGTTTCCTCAGGTTCAAGAATTAATTTATAACGGATTGAAACTACGGGATCCAGTACTGAACCCTGGCTGCCGGAGAGAGCGTTAGAATCTTTCATTACTTTAGGAAAGGCACTTGTGTTCCCGCGGCCAATGAACTGCATACGGTCTGTTTCAAAAGAAGTCTTTCCTGTATTCACCCCTCGCCCCGCCATCATATGAAACATAAATGGGGTTTGCTCTTCCACTGATCTCGGCCTTCTCGTGCAGATGATTGCATTCCGCTCAGGGACTATCTCAGTTTGTACAAACAGATTACTGAATGCAGGATGCAAATTGTCAGAATCAGCAGAGGCAAGAACTACTTCTGAATAACTGGTAATTTCAATAGTCCTGCGTGTGCGTGACTTGTTTGTAAGATGAATTCTGCGAAGTTCCGTATCATCTTCAGGTGAGACAACAATCTCTGTATGCATATCAATGTTCTGATCACTGCGCCGGAATTCCGCCAGTCCTTCAGAGAAAATAACCTCATATGATTTTGAACTTTTCAGCGTCGGCTGATGTGCTGTTGACCAAAATTCTCCACTGGATTCATCGCGGATATAACAGAAAGTACCCCAGTTGTCACGTGTGCAGTCTTCATGCCATCGTGTAACCTGAAGATCTTTCCATTTGCTGTAGCCACCGCCGGCGTTGGTAACCATTACATTGTACCTGCCGTTAGACAACAAATGCACTTCAGGAACCGGTGTATCAGGATTATTAATTATCTGCATTGGAATCTCCGTACCGCTGGATTTAATCGGAGTATCGGTAAGCCCGGCTGCGTGTGAATGGAATATTGTTGCCTTTGGAATCCTTTCCTGAAGCAGCAGCATGGTTGATTCTAACAAAGGATCCGACCTGAACCGATTTTGCATTTGACGATTTAGAATCAAATATGCAAGAGACAGGAAGCTCATTCCCTGGTGATGTGCCATGAAAGATTTAATTATCACACTCGATTGCCCGCGTGGAAGGCGCGATTTTGTAAAATCTATAGCTTCATAAAAACCAAATTCTCCCAGCAAACCATCTGCTGCAAGCCGCTGAAGATTCAGACAAGCTTCCTCAGGGGCAATCATCAAAGCGAGTGCCGTGGCATAAGGAGCGATAACCAGGTCCTCAGCCAATCCTCGTTTTAGTCCTAATCCCGGAACACCGAATGCACGGTACTGGTAATTGAGATTAACATCCACTATGTTATAACCTGATTCAGAGATTCCCCAGGGAACTCCGCGATTTTTTCCATATTCGATCTGGTATTTTACAGCAGCTTTATAAGTCTGGTGGAGTAAAGTGTTCTCGTATGTAGGCATTACCAGCAGAGGCATTAGGTACTCGAACATTGAACCGCTCCAGGAAAGAAGAATGGGATCACCTCCAACAGTAGTAAGCAGCCGGCCTAATGCAAACCAGCTCTCCTGCGGCAGCTGACCCTGCGCAATCCCCACGAAACTGCTTAATCTTGCCTCAGAGGCAAGCAGATCGTAGTAGCTTGAGTCCCTTCGTCTTTCATTCACACTGTACCCTACCGACTGTAAATGACGCGATGTGTCATAGAGAAAATCAAAGTCCATTTCAGCAAAATTGCCGGCTTGTGCCGCAAGACCTTCAATGATAGCAATACGCTTACTTGCGCGTGCTCAGCCTGGCGGATCATCTGTATTTCATCCGGCCGTTCGTTTTTTCCTGATTTATTATTTGGAGAATCTTCAAAGACAGAAGGCACTTCAAGTTCTGCTATTCTGCGCAATGTAGGTATTTCATCGTCCATCATAAAATATTTAAGGGTAGGAGGATCCGGCATTTTAAGCCAGGGAACAAGAAATGTCAATTCATCAAGGAAACTGCGGCATTGATTCGCAAGCGCCTCAGCCCACCGTTTAATTTCATTATTATTATATTTTTTAAAATCGTTTTCTATTTCAAAACTTAATGATGCAAATTTTTCAAGACTTCGTGAAAAATCTTCGAGGGTATTGATGGGAGAAATAGTTATAAAATCCAGGTCCTTCTCAAATTGAGCAAGCCTGTTATCATCAATTTCTCCTGTAGCACTGATGAGAATCCTTAATGTATCACTTAATCCTTCGAATACTTGTTGACTTACTATCTTTTTATCGGGAATAGAGAAAATCCCCTGCCTGAGTGTGAGGAGATGACCCATTAGATTTCCGCTATCAACAGATGAAATGTATGGAGGAGGCAAAGGTTTTAAAGATTGTGTATCATACCAGTTGAAAAAATGTCCGTGATACCGTTCAAGGGTATCCATAGTGTTAAATGTATTCGATATGCGGTCTATAAGTTCTCCGGCAGTTATATAACCAAAGTCATATGCGGACAAGTTTGCGAGAAGACTCAATCCAATGTTTGTCGGAGAAGTTCTATGTGCAACCACCCCAACGGGATTTTCCTGGTAATTATCAGGCGGCAGCCAATGATCTTTGGGACCTACAAAAGTGTAAAAGAAGGACCATGTTTTTCGGGCAACTTCTCTTAAAAATAATTTTTGTGCAGCAGTTAAAATTACCCCGTGACGTGAAAGAGGCAAACTGATCCACCAGGCAACATACGGAGACAAGAACCAAAGAAATAATACAGGCAGAGCTGCAACAGGCAAACTTTGATTTGCAAACACGAAATAGATAATTGCAGAGATTACGATAGCCGGGGCAATCCACATTTTCCGGAATGAACCGGGCAGAGTAATGTGTTTGTTGCCATCATTGGACGGATTCCACTCGAGAAGTTTTTTATGCGAGATCATCATTCTCCAAAGGGTACGAATGATCGCATCCTGACTAAAAAACATCTCATACGGAAGAGTAATAATCGTAAAGACTGCCTGAGTAAGATGTGCGCCTGTGGATCGTAAAGCCGCAGTTAGATGCTGACTTAAAAGTACATCTGAAGGTTTGTCAAAGAAGTCAATAATGGATATAATCAAAGGAGGAATCAGAATAATTCCGATTACCGCCAACGTCCAGAACCATGGTTCTGAAAGTACTGTCCACCCCAAAAACAACAATAATGTAAGTGCAAAAGGCGAGAAGCTGCGCCGAAGATTGTCAGCAATTTTCCATTTAGAAAGCCAGGACAGCGGGTTTCTGTGCAGACCGCCATTAAGAGATGGAACAACCGGCAGCAGCCATCTTATTAGTTGCCAATCACCACGGATCCAGCGGTGCCGGCGTTTTACATCAGTATAATAGTGTGATGGATATTCTTCAAATAATTGAACATCACTCAATAGTCCCGCTCTCGCATAGCATCCTTCTATAAGATCATGACTCAGGATTTGGTTCTCCGGAAATCTTCCCTTAAGAACCCGTTCGAACATGTCAACATCATAGATACCTTTGCCGATAAATGATCCTTCGTCAAATAAATCTTGGTAAACATCCGAGATAGTACGTGTATAAGGATCAATTCCCGGTTCGCTTCCGAAAAGACCTGCATAACGGGAACGATTTGTTCCCGGAAGGCTGACTGCCACCCGTGGCTGTAGTATCACATGGCCATCCAATATACATCTTTTATTCTCATCGTAGCACGGACGGTTCAGGGGATGCGCCATCGTTCCTACCAGTTGCCTGGCTGAGTCACGAGGTAATTGGGTATCGCTGTCAAGAGTAATAACATACTTAATACCGGTCAGAATATCAGTTTTACCGACGACCAGAGAGAACCTGTCTTTTGAGCCGCCGCGCAGCAATGAATTCAGATCCTCAAGCTTTCCTCTTTTGCGTTCGTAACCCATCCATTTCCGCTCGCGCGCGTTCCATTTCCGGGGACGGTGAAAAAGAAAGAAATTATCACCTTTATATTTTTCATTGAGGTCCTTAATCATTTTTACGGCAAGCTGTGTAAGAGATTCATCTTCCGGAAGAAATTCTTGATCAGAGTCCTGAAAATCAGTTAGCAGGCAATAGTAAAGGTTTCTATCCTGATTTCCCAGAAAACGTATCTCCAACGACTCGGTAAGTCCTCTGATGTTATTTTCATTAATTAATATTGAAGGAATAACGATAATTGTACGTGATTCCGCTGGTATCCCTTCTGAGTAATCCATTCTTGGTAAACGCCTTGGCTTCACAATCAATGTGGAAATCCAGTTAACAAGGGCAACCGGTAAATTAGCGGCAGCAACAAAAAAGAGTATCCCCATAAGAATTAGCTGTAAATTCCCAAATCCTTTGAAATAAACTTGCTCTAACATGCCGGCGGTAATGAGTACAGTCAGCAGTATGATTGAACTGCTGTATATAAATAAAGGTACCCTGCGGCTTATTTCTGCTAAATTAATGAAAGGGGAAAACTGTATATTACAAGCAGATTCCAATTTAATTAGTCCCTTATCTATCAGGTAATATCCGACGTGTGCAGTCCTTGCATCACGACCATTTATTGCAACGCTTTCCTGTGATAGACGAATTGCTGTCTTAGCAGTTTCTTCTTCGGAAAGAGTACCGGTTTTTGCGAGTTTTTCTATTACATGGCGGTACTGGTCACGTGTCGAAAAATCCATCTGTTCGTAAACCCCGCCAGGATCTTCCAACAGAATTTTCTCAACGGCACTCATAGTTTCCACGAAACTTTTCCAGTTCATCGTTTCGAGGAAACGGAGACTCCCGATACTATTGCTGATGGAGACTTGATCGGCAGCCTGCTGCTGATTCCCCTGCTGTATTAACTCTTCAATTGTCTGCCCTGAATCGGAAAGCCTTTGTTCAATCCACATGAGTGCTGAAGAGAGAGTGTGGCTTAAACCCTGCAGCCTTCGGGTAAGTTCAGAAACGAAAGGCGTTGTCATAGGCGGGTCTGATCGCGACATATCCGCAACTACCTGGACCAGGTTCTTAGGATCTTTCTCAACCATTTCGATCATTTCGTCTGCCCAGGCGTCAGCCAAATTACGCTCGATCCTTCCGGCGGCAACCCTCACGGCAATACGGCGCAGATTCTCAATGAGTGCCAGTCGCAGCATAATCGGGATCGCCCATAATTCGCCTATCTTTAATACTGTTACAGATTGATAGGCAGCTGTGAAACGATTAAGATTTTCCGGGTCAACTCTCCCGTCGCCATGCGATATAATTTCCTGTGCAATGTCATAGACACGGGGGAGACCTTTCGATAAACCATCTGAAAGTCGAGGCAATTCACGGCTATAACCTTTGGGCAGGTGTTTTTTGCCGGTACGAATCTGTTCTTCGATTAAATAGAAATTATCCAGCAGCCATTCACCGGCAGGTGTAATCGCATGCTTCGCTTTAAGGGCCTCTATTAATAACCCATGAACTTCAAAAAGAAAAACCTCATTTTCCGCCAGGCGTTTAAGAAGTAAGGGTTCAGGTTTATCTTTGGAAGTTAAAGTATGCGTTCCAGCAAGTATTTTGCCGTGATGCTCCATCTGATCGGCACTGAATAACTCCGATCGCATCGGAGGTTCTGCTTTAGCAAATTTTTTAATAAGTGAATTTTCATTAAGCTGCGCCTTAAAACGTAATATAGATTCATTTATATTTGGGTTTATTATCTTCATCGTTTTTCGAACCAATATATCAGTGTAATTTGAAATATAAACATTCTTATACAGTAATAACTTGTCGGGTAATAAGTTCTGTCCCTGTTATAGTAACAACATTCATTCTTTTCATCATTACCGGAAGCTCCATCTTGTTTCATAAAGTATATATTTTTTATATATTTGAAATAATTATAGTTCATCTATTTATACCCAATTCCGTTTTATAACACATACACGATCATTTAATTGCCTGATAATGAAGAAATTGAAACTTTTGCTTATTGAAGATAATCGCCTCCTCAGGGAAGGCATTAAGGTTATGATTACAAAGCAAAAGGATATGCAATGTGTGGAAACTGTCGGTAATGGTGAAAATATTTTGAATTTACTGCAAAAACATAAACCCGATATAGTGCTTCTTGACCTGGGGCTGCGGAACCGGAATAGTTTAAATCTGGTGAAAATGATTAAAAAAAACGTTAAGGATACCAAAATAATTGTGATGGATCTGATCCCTGCCCAGGAGGATGTATTTGAATTTGTTCAGGAAGGAGTTTCTGGATTTATATTAAAAGATGCGACAGTTAGTGACTTTCTGAAAACTATCAGATCTGTATCTAAAGGCCTTAATGTACTCCCGCCTAATTTAACCGGATCACTTTTTTCACAAATTGTAGAACACGCCTTAAACGGGGCAAATTATTCTGCCATTATGGACTCAGTTACAATGACAAAACGGGAAAGTCAGGTAATCGGGTTAATCTCGGAAGGCTGTACTAACAAAGAGATAGCTCGGGAACTTCATCTCTCAACCTACACAGTAAAAAGTCATGTACACAATATACTTGAAAAACTTGCATTAAGCACCCGGGTGCAAATTGCAAAATATGTACATGATGTAAGAAAAAAAGACTCAGCCGCTCAGGGAATTTCCTTATTTGATTAATAGTTACGTCCAAAAGAATTAATCCATATTTCGTTCCAAAGCACTATTTAATCACAGACTCTATCTTCGTATATATGTAACGGAAGGATACAGTTAAGTGGTTGATTAATAATACAGGAAATTGGACTTGGTTATCATTTATTCATCAGGTATGGAGATGGATTGCCTTCATTAGAAAATAAATATATGCGGCTTTTTGAATCAGCAAAAGACGGAATATTAATCCTTAATGCAAATAATGGGAGGATTGAAGATGTTAACCCGTACCTGGCTAAATTGTTGGGATATTCTAAAAAACGATTACTTAAAAAAAGCATATGGGATATAAGTTCAGTTCAGAATATTGAGTATTCAAAAAATCTGTACAAAGAACTGCAGGACAAAAAATATGTGCGCTATGAAGATATACCTCTCCAGGCTTCGGATGGAAGTTTGATAGATGTGGAAATTGTGAGCAATGTTTATAAAGTCAATAAAGAAAAGGTCATACAATGTAATATTCGTGATATTACAAAACGAAAGGGCCTTGAAAAAATATTTCAGGAGAACATTAAAACAAAAGAAGCCTTGATTAAAGAATTACAGCATCGTACAATAAACAGCTTTACAGTACTTATAAGTTTGATCAGACTTAGGGGGGAAATGACCGGCTCAGATGAAACTAAACTGATTCTTGAAGATTTAGAATCAAAAATAAAATCGATCACCGATTTATACTCATTACTTTCTGAACGCAATAATTTCTTTGAGGTGAAGCTTAATTTATATTTTAATAAAATGATTGAACGGATGTCTGCTTTAGCAAAAAATATAGTAATGCATAAGAATATCGAAGAAATTTCTGTTTCAGATAAAAAAGCGGCTACACTGGGTATGATTTTGGTAGAACTTTTGTTCAATGCTATTAAATATGCATTTCCCGATTCTAAAAAAGGGGAAATTTATATAACTGTTAAATTAAAAAAGTCAAATGACGGACTAACATTTATAGTTGAAGATAACGGAGTGGGTTTGAAAAAAGATTTTGATTTTGACCGGGATAAAGGCCTGGGGCTTGAACTGGTAGGTATGATGGTAAAACAGTTTGAGGGTAAAATTAATTTTAAGTCAGGAAAAGGGACCAAAATTATTATGAGTTTCCCCTTATAAAAGGATATATTGATTTTTTTCATCCGGCACTAAGCTTCAATTCTTTAACCTGAAAACCTAATTCCTTTTTCATCCTTTCGCTCTATTGATATACCGGCGGAATTGTTCTAACCTGTAATTACAAATAAAAAAGGAAACCGTATGAAAAATCTAATTCTGATTTCTGTAATATTAGTCCCGTTTTTATTATTCGCGCAGGATAAAAATGAAAGCAGCAAAATAAAAATGGATGATGAAACTAATGTCTGGATGAACAAAATATCATCAGACTCTGAAATGCGCCTGACAATGATGGATATGATGATGGATAAAGCAAGCGTGAACAAAGAAGAAATGATGAAACTTGCAAATTCAATATTAAGTAATCCTGAAATGAATAAAATGATTATCGCTGAAAATAATGCGAAAACCGGTAAACAAGGTGTTTCTTTTGAACCGCAATCACGTGGAATGATGAATGATAGTGTGGAGGTGAAGAAAATGTCTCTAACGAAGCCTGTTTCCAGGAAATGAAGCGAAGCAAAATTGCGTTATGAATAGAAAATTTCATTTTGGATTTAATTAATATATCGAGTTTGGAAGAATATTCTTCCAATCCGCCTGGGATTCACCAGTTAAAACCGACTTATTTCACCCAAAAGATGTAATCCCATTTTCATCCTTTTGAGGGATTGTTTTTTTCTTACGAATGGTTGCATATTAGTTTCAGTTAATTAGACAGAAAATATTCCTTAATAGAGTTTCATTGGAAACATATTTTAACAAAAGATAATATTATGAAAAAAATCAGGTTACTCCTTATTGAAGATAACCGTTTGCTGAGGGATGGAATTTTTTCTATTGTTAAATCTC
This sequence comes from uncultured Bacteroidota bacterium, assembly GCA_963764235.1. GTDB lineage: Bacteria > Bacteroidota > Ignavibacteria > Ignavibacteriales > Ignavibacteriaceae > DATFVA01. The sequence goes on from CAVXRO010000007.1 coordinate 196,755, forward strand.
AGAAAGACATTCTTGTGATTGCCGCATCCGGAGATGGTAAGAGTACACTTCTCAAAATCAAACAGCTCAGACCGAATATTATTCTCCTGGATTTGGGATTGCGGAGCCAGAACAGTTTACACGTTGTGGAAATAGTGAAGAAGGATTTTCCGCAAGCCAGAATTATTGTTATGGATCTTGCTCCTGTCCAGGCAGATATCCTTCAATATGTAAAAGCCGGGGCGAATGGCTTTATCCTGAAGGATACATCACTTGAGGAATTCTTAATTACAATAAGAGCCGTCGCCGAAGGTTCGACCGTCCTTCCACCGCTTTTAGTTGATTCACTTTTTTCCCAGATTGTTGATTATGCAGTGAGAGAAGGTAATTCCAAATTGCAGGAAGCCGTTAAAATGACAAAACGTGAACGTGAGGTGATAGCGCTGCTCGGTGAAGGTAAGAGTAATAAAGAAATTGCACAAAAAATTCACGTTTCAACTTATACAGTTAAGAGTCATATTCACAATATTATGGAAAAGCTCGCTTTGCATACAAGGCTGGAAATTGCGAATTATTCTTATTCGGGGGAAACACTTAAAAGTATTGCTAAAAGTATTTCAACTCTAAGTAATTAACGGAAAAAAGTTTCTCCTCCTAAAGACTCCGCATTTTCTACCCAAAGGGATTAATCCTTTTTTCATCCGTTTGGTTAATTTGTTGTGGGAATTACTTTTAATATCTTTATATTGTGATAAATGGAATAGATTATCTTACGATATACTATAATCATTTTAGAAGTATAAGAAGATATTAACCGGAAATGAGAAGTGGAAGTGATGGGTAATAAATCATGATAAAATTATTACAAAAAAAACCCCGCTGTCTGCTGATACATCCAAAGTTTTCGCCATACAGTTTCTGGAATTTCGTTGAAGTCAGCAAAATTGTTGGCGCTAAATATCTGGCAGCCCCATTAGGACTGATGACTGTAGCTGCTCTGCTGCCGCCTGAATGGGAAATAAAAATAATTGATACAAATGTTGAAACTCTGCTTGATGAGCATTTTGAATGGGCCAATCTGATATTTACGGGCGGAATGCTGCCGCAGCAAATAGGCATACAGGATATTATTAGCTTAGCACACCAAAAACATAAACCGGTTATCGTTGGCGGACCTGATCCGACATCTCAACCGTATCTTTATCAATCTGCTGATTACCTTGTGCTTGGGGAAGGTGAGATAACTATTCCAATGCTTTTAGATGATCTGGTGAATGGAAGCAAGAGTGGTGAATATATATCCACTGAATATGCTGATATGACTCAGGCAGTTGTGCCGAGATTTGATCTGATAAACTTCAACAATTATGTACACCTGAATATACAATTTACACGCGGCTGTCCTTTCAATTGTGAATTTTGTGATATTATTGAACTGTATGGCAGGAAACCACGCTCTAAAACTCCCGAACAAATGATCAGAGAACTTCAAACTTTATATGATCTGAATTATCGCGGTCATATAGATATAGTTGATGATAATTTTATCGGGAACAGGAAGAAGGTAAAGGAAACCTTAAGGGCAATAAAAACATGGTCCTCAAGGAATAATTACCCCTTTTATTTTGGAAGTGAAGCTTCTATTAATCTGGCAGATGATGATGAGCTTCTGCAGTTGATGAGAGATGTCGATTTTCGACTAATGTTTACCGGTCTTGAAACACCGGAGGATGAAGTCTTGGAAAAAGCCAATAAGAAAACAAATATGAACAGATCAGTAGTTGAAGCAATAAAAAAAATCAGTTCGTACGGAATGGTAGTCAATGCAGGCTTCATCATAGGCTTTGACAATGAGAACGGCCAGACAGCAAAAAGAATGAATGCATTTATACAGGATACCGGTATATGCACTGCAATGCTGGGATTATTGTATGCTTTGCCCAACACAAAGTTGACCAGGCGATTACATCAGGAAGGAAGGTTATTTCAAGAGCATTCGATTTTTACTGATAATAAAACTCAAATTGATCAGGCTACCAGCGGTTTAAACTTTATAACTGTGAGACCGCGGATAGATATTTTAAGAGATTTTGTCGGAGTTCTGAGTTATATATATAATCCCGTGTATTATTATGAGAGAATAATCCGTACTTGCCTGAGCCTGAAAGTAACAAATAAGTATAAGCCTAATTTTAAAAGATTTTAAGGAATTTGAGATCATTTTCAAGGATTGTAAGGCAGGTTGGCTTTAATGGAATAACCGGAAAATTATTCTGGAAAATGTTTTTTACTGTGCTTCTTAAAAATCCGAAAGCAATTGAATGGGGTGTAAGTCTTGCGGCAATGTTCATACACTTTTATAAACACTCTAATTTCATAATCGATCTTACGAATCAGCAGATTGAGGATATTGACAGATATGGAGAGAATATTTATAATCAGAACAGACTTAAGATAACTGAAGTGAAAGAGGCCGTCTATTCAAAATGAATCTATATATTAGAAAGAGCAGCTCTTTAATTAAAACATTATTAATAATAATAAAGTAATACGATGAATGTACTTTTGGTTTATCCGATGTATCCGGATACCTTCTGGAGTTTTAAACACGCTTTGAAGTTCGTTTCGAAAAAAGCCAGCTTCCCGCCTTTGGGGTTACTTACCGTTGCCTCGATGCTTCCACAAGAGTGGAATAAAAAATTAATTGATATGAATGCAGTGGAATTGCAGGATGAAGATATTCTCCGGGCCGACTTTGTTTTCATTAGTGCAATGTCGGTTCAAAGTGAATCTGCAGATCACGTTATAGAAAGATGTAAAAAATTAAATGTGAAAATTGTTGCCGGCGGACCTTTATTTACCAGTAGTTCTGAATACTATGATGACGTCGATTATCTTGTCCTTAATGAAGCCGAAATAACCCTGCCGCAATTTCTGATTGATCTGAATAACGGGGAACCGAAACATAAATACGCAACCGAAGATTGGGCGGATGTTTCAACTACTCCGTTACCTCTTTGGAGTATACTGACAAAAAACGATTATACTTCAATGAATCTTCAGTATTCGCGCGGGTGTCCTTATGACTGCGATTTCTGTGATATAACAGTTCTTTATGGGAGAAGACCGCGTACAAAAACAAGAGAACAGGTTCTGGCTGAGTTAGATTTACTATATAACACAGGATGGCGCGGACCCGTGTTTTTTGTTGATGATAATTTCATCGGCAACAAAGTAAAGCTGAAGAAGGAGATACTGCCGTCAATAGTTGAATGGATGGAAAAAAACAGAAATCCTTTCTACCTGAATACGGAAGCTTCAATTAATCTCGCTGATGATCATCAGCTCATGAAACTGATGGTTAAAGCAGGTTTTGAAGCTGTCTTTATTGGAATAGAGTCTCCTAACGAGGAGAGTTTGACTGAGTGCAACAAAACCCAGAACAGCAACCGTGACCTGATTTCAAGTATAAAAAAGATACAACAGGCAGGACTGGAAGTACAGGGAGGGTTTATAGTTGGTTTTGATAATGATCCCCCTTCAATTTTTGAAAGGCTGACCAGCTTCATACAGGAAAGCGGTATAGTAACTGCAATGGTGGGATTATTGAATGCTCCCAGGGGGACAAAGCTTGAAAAAAGATTAAAAGAAGAAAGCAGAATGCTGAAAGATTTTACGGGAAATAACACTGACTTCTCGATTAATTTTGTCCCCCGGATGGATTTAAAAGTTCTTCTTGATGGATATCAGGATATTCTTCATAAAATTTACTCGCCAAAATATTATTACAAAAGAGTTATGACGTTTTTGAAGGAGTATAATCCGAAACAGAAAAAAGTATTTCACTTTAATTCCAATTATATTCTGGCTTTGTTCAAATCAATGATCAGGCTTGGAGTGATTGGCGAGGAAAGGATATACTACTGGAAATTATTTTTCTGGTCACTGTTCCGCAAACCACAACTATTTTCACTTGCAATATTATTTACAATATATGGTTTTCACTTCAGAAAAATATCTAATGGGTTATAATAAGCTTAATTTCGCAGTAATTGAGAATTAAAAATAATAGCTTAAAATCCCTGAACAAATCTTTATAACAAGCCATTCTATAATAAAGGATTAAGTCTTTTTTCATCCTTTTGCCGGATTGAAAGCCCCTGCGTATCCAACTAACTTACAGATGTAATTCGGAAAAACCCTATACTTAAAAAGAACTTACGATTACATTAAGCTTGAAATAAAATGAAATTAAAGGAATTAATATATATGAAAAATTATTTACTGTTCGGTATTGTTTTAGGACTAATGTTAATCTTCATTAAACCGGCTTCCGCTCAGGATAAGGGATTCGGGATGGGAATAATATTAGGAGAACCAACAGGGTTAAGTGCAAAATTATGGACAAGCGGGGACAATGCTTTTGATTTCGCAGCAGCATGGTCTCTTAAGGGAGATGGGGCTTTACTTCTCCAGGCTGACTATGTATGGCACTTCTTTAATTTAATCCCCGTTTCTTCGGGTAAACTACCCCTTTATGTCGGAATCGGCGGCAGGGTAGTTCTGGCTGATGATCCTCAATTAGGTGTCAGAATTCCATTAGGTATAGATTATCTGTTCGCCAGTGCACCTTTAGATGTTTTTGCAGAACTCGTTCCTATACTCGATTTGTCCCCCGCAACAGACTTCGGAGTCGGGGGAGGCATAGGGATAAGATACTGGTTTTAGTTTGCAACCAGTGTAACTGAGTTGTACTGTTAGTTGATTTTAATAGACAAAGATAGGCTTATATATGTCTAATATTTTTGGACTCGGTATAATAATGTTATGGTCAGTGGGATTTTTAGTTCCATACACTTTTATCGGCTTTATGGAGATCCTTCTGATATTATCATTTTCAATATTTCTTCTAAATAAAATTACTAAGATGAAGTATCTCATTACTAAGAAAGCTAAAAGTACTCTTTAAATTTTTTCTTTGTAGGAGTTTAGTATGATAATTATTCTGTATGCTTTAATCCCTTTCATTTTGATATTTCTATTGGGGAGCAGAATTGTAAGACCGACTCAACGGGGTCTTACAGAGCGGCTGGGTAAATATAATCGATTTGCAAACCCGGGATTTCACTGGATTTTCCCGTTTATTGAACGGATGTACAGAATTAACATCACGGAATCGATGATAAATGCCGAGCCACAGGAAATTATTACTAACGATAATTTAAATGCAAGGGTTGACGCTCAGGTTTATTTCAAAGTTAAAGCTGATGAAGAGAGTGTAAAAAATTCCATTTACAATGTGAACAATTACATGTATCAGATCGTCAATTTAGCCCGGACAACCTTAAGAAATATCATCGGCACATTAACTTTGAAGTCAGCCAACAGCGAAAGAGGTAAAATTAATTCTGAGCTGCATAGAACCCTGCTTGAGGAAACTCAAAGTTGGGGTATTGAAATAGTCCGCACAGAATTAAAAGAAATTGATCCGCCGCCGGATGTACAGGAAACCATGAACAAGGTCGTGAAAGCCGAGAATGAAAAGGTCGCAGCAATTGACTTTGCTTCAGCAAGAGAAACTGTTGCAGACGGAGAAAAGCGTGCCAAAATCAAAGAAGCTGAAGGCTACAAGCAGTCAAAAATACTGCAGGCCGAGGGGGATGCAGCAGCGATAAAATTAGTGAATGAAGCGGCAGATAAATACTTTGTCGGAAATTCCCAGCTTTTAAAAGACTCGAAACTGCCCAGGCTGCGCTTGAGAATAATGCGAAGATAATAGTTCCCGCAAATCAACAGCTTGTAAATGTTATTGGAGATCTGGCGGGAATATTACCACAAAAAAACAAGCAGGTAGAAAAATAGTAACGTAATGACAATTTTGACAGGAAATTAATTTATTTCAGCTTTTGGCTGGCTTATCTGTAATACTGAATTATCCATATGCAAATCTCTCTGGGGAAAAGGTATCTCGATGTTATTTTCCCTGAATTTTTCGAATATTTCAAAATAAAGTTTGCTTCTCAGGATTCCCGGTGTAGTTATGTAATTGCTCGTCCATATGAGCAGATCAAAATTAAGCGAACTGTCGCCAAATTCCCTTAAAAGCACGACGGGTACCGGATTTTTTAAAACGCCATCTTCCTTATCCGCAACCTCCAGTAAAATTTGCTTCACTTTTTTAGGATCCTCTTTATAGGCAACACCCACCGGAATACTGAATCTCACATTCCTATCATTGTGACTCCAGTTAATAACCGTTGATGAAATAAATTCAGAGTTAGGAACAATCACAGAAATATTATCATTTGTCACAACCGTTGTAGATCTCATAGAAATATTCATAACATCACCAAAGACTTCTCCTACCTGGATCCTGTCCCCAACCTTTATCGGTCTTTCAAAAAGAATAATTATTCCGCTTACTAAATTGTTTGTGACATTCTGTAAACCAAACCCTATTCCAACGCCAAGTGCACCGACAAGAATAGTAATTGTACTCAGGTCAATACCAACGGTTTGTATAACGATCACCAGCCCGAATATAAGAACACCATAACGAATGATTGTACCGACTGCGAGCCGAACTCCCAGTTCTACCTTGCTTTTAGAAAGGACCTTATAGATAATCCATTTTCTGAGTTTTGCAGTAATGAAGAGAAGAAGCCAGGCGAGAAAAATAAAATAAAGCAGAGTCCAGAGTGTTATTGAAGTATTCCCAATGTCAATAAGATGAATGCTGAGGAAATCTTTTACAATATTAAAATATTTTTGTATGTATTCATTCATTAAAAGTCGTATGTATCCTATTAATCGTTACTCTTCAGCACGTTTATAATATACGACAAAATACCAATAAACACTTCATCCAAAAGACGTAGTCCCTTTTTCATCCCTTTGACCGATTGTACAATTTTATATTTCTATCTAATATCATACATAATCATAATTGTGTAAAGGAAAGAATGATATTGCATCAGCTGCCCGATGAAGATTATAATGATGAAGAGAAACGTGAAGCACCCATAGATATTGTTCCCGATACGCTGCTTACAAAATTCTTCCTGGAAGTACAGTCGCTTACTGTTTTTGTGCTGCACTTTTTCCGTGAGGTATTAAAACCGCCTTATGAGTTTAATGAACTGCTTAAACAGTCTTTTCTTATTGGTTATAAAACATTCCCCCTGGTCGCAATTACAGGTTTTATAATAGGACTTGTGCTGACCATTCAGACAGGACCCACATTGGCAAAGTTTGGAGCAGAGTCATGGCTGCCTGCAATGGTCGCAGTCTCTATTATCCGTGAGATAGGACCGGTTATTACTTCGTTGATATTTGCCGGAAAAGTGGGTTCGGGAATCGGGGCGGAGCTGGCCTCAATGAAAGTGACTGAACAGATAGATGCCATGCAGGTATCAGGCACGAATCCTTTTAAGTTCCTTGTAGTTACAAGGATACTTTCTGCAACCCTGATGCTTCCGATCCTGGTTATTCTTTCCGATGCATGCGGTTTATTCGGATCGTACATTGCGGTGAACTTAACCGGCAGCGTGAGTACTTATCTGTTTTTTTCCCAGATATTTCAAAGTCTTCAATTCGCTGACCTGCTACCGGCATTCATTAAAACCTTCTTCTTTGGATTTGCGATCGGGGTTATAGGATGTCACAAAGGTTACTTCTCAAATAAAGGCACGGAAGGCGTAGGCAAAGCAGCTAACTCAGCCGTTGTGTTCGCATCCCTGATGGTTTTTTTAATAGACATGGTTGCAGTGCAGATTACAAGTTTGCTCCAGAGATAAAATAAGCTAAAGCAGAATGACAGAAAATAAACACGATATAGAAACTATAAATGATCAGCAGCAGGACGATTCCATTGTGCTTAAAATGGAGCACCTGAAGAAATCATTCGGGAATAACCACGTGCTGCGGGATATAAATCTTAAGATTAATAGAGGAGAAAACCTCGCGATACTGGGACAATCAGGAACGGGTAAATCGGTTCTTATTAAATGCATAGCCGGGCTGGTTGAAATTGACGGGGGTGAACTATTTATATTCGGACAAAAAGTTTCCGATATAGAGGGTGATGAGCTGTTTGAACTGCATAAAAAAGTCGGTTTTCTTTTTCAAAGCGGCGCCTTGTATGATTCGATGACAGTCAGAGAGAACCTTGAATTCCCTCTCCGGAGGAAAAAGAGATCGATTAAAAAGGATACGATGGATCTTTTAATAAAAGAAGCCCTGGAGAATGTAGGACTTTCTGATACCATTGACAAAATGCCTTCGGAGCTTTCCGGCGGAATGCGCAAACGGCTGGGTTTAGCCCGCACATTGATACTTAAACCTGAGATCATGCTTTATGATGAACCTACAACGGGACTCGATCCCATAACGTCAAAAGAGATAAGTAAGCTGATACTGAGTGTGCAGGAAAAATATAAGACAACTTCAATCATCATCACACACGATATTGAATGCGCCAGGCTCACCGCAAACCGGTGTATAATAATTAAGGATGGGAAGTGCTTTGCAGAAGGATCGTATACCGATCTTGTCAATTCGCCAGATACGTGGATAAAATCATTTTTTGAATAGAGAAAAGAATAAGAAGAGATATGAGATGAAAAATAGTGTAAGCAGTAAAATAAGACTGGGGATCTTTATAAGCATTGGAATCGCGGTGTTTATAGCCGCGATATATTTCCTCGGGGCGAAACAACAGATGTTCAGAAGTACTTTTCGCTTAAGCGGTGTATTCAGGGACGTCGGCGGACTTCAGGCCGGAAATAATGTGCGCTTATCAGGAATAAATGTCGGAACGGTAGAAAATATCACCATGATAAGTGATACTTCTGTGAGAGTAGGCATCCTGGTTGACGAGAGTACCCGGGAGTTCATAAAAAAGGACGCGCTTGCCACTATTGGTTCGGAAGGCCTGATGGGGAATAAGGTTTTAATTATAAGTCCGGGCACAGGCGGAAAAAAAGGAATAGAAAATAATGATGTTATACAGACTGCCCCTCCGATAAATATGGACGATATTCTCTATTCATTAAAATCAACAATTGATAACGCGTCAAGCATTACGGGTTATTTAAAGACAATTACTAACAATGTGCAGTCAGGCCAGGGAACGATCGGAAGGCTGATAATGGATAAATCATGGAGGGAAAATTTCGATTCAACTTTTGCAAATCTGAAAGATGGCTCGGTGGGATTTAAAACATTCATGGAGAAAACAAATCAACTGAACATTCTTCTGGCGGCTTTAAATACAACTGTTGAGAATGCATCCAATGTGACACTAGATCTGGCCAAGATTACTGACAATATGCAATCCGGAAATGGAATAATGGGAAAACTGTTGATGGATAAGTCGACAGGAGAAAATTTCGACACTACTTTAGTTAATCTGAAAAACAGTTTAGCCCAGTTTGAAATATTTATAAAGAAAGCACAAGGCAGTTGGTTGCTGGGGCTTTGATGGAGAAGAAAATGGTCGCCGGGTGTGCTGATATATGATGTATAATCGAATAAAGTTATGATTGATCAAATTAATTCTTCACGTGGAACACGAATACTATTTAGTCTGGCCGCGATTGTTGTAATAATTGCGGGTGTGTATCTTGCCCAATCAGTTGTTGTGCTATTCCTCCTTTCTTTTTTTCTCGCTCTACTGGGAACCCCGATGGTTCTTTGGTTAAAGGAAAAACGAATACCATCGTCCATTGCTGTACTGGTTGTTATGGCAATTATAGTAATTATTATACTTCTTATTGGTGCACAAATCGCCAGTTCCTTCAGCAGCTTTTCAGAAGAACTACCTCAATTACAAACACTTATCCGGGAACAGGTAATTGAACTCGTTGCATTATTAAAAAGCAAAGGCCTCATAGTCAAAGACAAATTTTTTCTGGAATATATTAACCCTGAAGCGATTTTGAAACTTACCGCCGGTTTACTGTCCGGATTGGGCTCAGCACTTTCTGATCTTGTACTGGTACTGATAACAGTGACATTTATTCTTCTCGAAATATCAAGTTTTCCGGTAAAACTCCGTAAAATCCTTGGAGATCCCGAACAGGTATTTCCCCGGGTTACCGCGTTCATAATTGATATGAAACGATATATGTTCTTCAAAACTATTATAAACATAGTTGCCGGAATCCTGATTGGATTGTGGATGTATTTGCTTGGTGTTGATTTTCCTGTTTTATGGGGCTTTCTTGCATTTTTACTTCACTATATTCCTAATATTGGCGCTGTGGTCTCTGCTATACCTGCAGCCCTGCTGGCATTGGTGCAATTAGGACCAGGAAGCGCCCTGCTTGTAATTGTCGGTAATATTCTTGTGGGATTCGTAATCGGAAATGTTATTGAACCCCGGCTTATGGGGAGAAAATTTGGATTGTCCACATTGGTTGTATTCTTGTCGTTGATATTCTGGGGAAGTCTTCTCGGTCTGATCGGCGCAATTCTTTCAATACCCCTGACGATGATGTTGAAGTTCATATTCGAAACTAATAAAAGTACGCAGTGGATTGCTATATTGCTTGAATCAGAGAAATTTGACAAAGTCTCCAGAAAAGGACAAAAATGAAGAGATTGTTATAATGAAAGTAGCAAAGATTAAAAACGATCTTTTCAATCGGAGAAAATTATCATCGAAAAAGATTGTAAAATATATAAGTTTGGCTGTCGGTTCAGTCATAATCATCTGTGCTCTGGCATTTATCTTCTTTCCGGATCCTTTTGTCAATTTATTATTAAAAGACAGGATCGCTAAAACCCTCGCAGAAACATATCCTGCATACTCAATCCGCTTTGGTGATCTGCATTATAGTGTCTGGAATAATCATTTAGAGTGTGATTCGATTAAACTGAAAGCCAGCGACTCAACTTTTACCTGCAGCGCGGCTTCAATATCCTTAGGAGGCATTAACTGGATAAAGATTCTTTGGAAAAGAGATTTTGCTCTCAACGATCTTAATAGCTCTGTCATAAGTGCCCAAAAAATTGTTCTTAATCTTTGGAAGTCTCAGGCTGAACTTAGTATTAAAATGCTGAATAGTTCAGTGCCCGATTCTGAAATGGAAACCGATTCAATCAAATATCATTCGTTAATAAATGATGAAAAATACTTTGCCAAAAGTGAATTCAGGCAGACCAGGTCTCGTATTGATATTCCCCGATTAAAAATAATGGGTTTGGATTATCTATCATTACTTCAGGGAAATACCTTTAAAGCCAGAAACATTAGTATTGCTGATATTTCGGCTGACATTCTGGTGAACATGGATAAGCCATATGATAAGAACTCAGCTAATCCGGAGATGCCTAACGAAGTTCTTTCTTCTATGAAAGAAATAATAAAAATTGATAGTTTGGAAGTAATTAACGGGCGCTTAAAATATTGCGAAAGGTATGCAATTGGAGGCACACCAGGAATAGTTACATTTAAAAAAGTTAATGTTTCAATTGATGGGATTTCCAATAATAAAACTATCCCCGACACCACGGTAATCAATGCACAGGGGATTTTCATGGATTCTGCTGTAATGAAACTTCGAATGGCAATCCAGCTTTCATCAAAGGATTTTTCTTTACGATATTCAGGTTCACTTGGAAAAATGGATGGAACTTTACTAAATACATTCATTGAACCAGGGGAAAATCAGCGGATCGAATCCGGAGTCATTGAGTCTGCTGTTTTTAATATTAATGTTAATTCGGGCAGGCAAGTGGTTCATTGAAGGTCTTGTATTCGGATTTGTCGATTGCAGTTCTCAATGAGACTACCGGGAGTGAAAATGGAGTTTTTGATAGGATCACTTCCTTTTTAGGTAAGACTTTCATTATTCGTGAATCCAACATCCCTGACAAAAATGGTTTAATGAAGATTGGCAATATAAAGTATACACGCAATCCGGATGATTATTTTCTCCAGTTTGCCTGGTTTGCTCTTCGAAGCGGAGTAGGTGATGTAGTTGGATTTTAAATTTAGAAAATATTCGGGCAAGAAGTGAAGGAAGAAGATTTTTATTATACAAAGTTATAAAGGATAAACCCTATGAACAGAAAAACAATTGGTATCATCATTATGGTAGTAGGCCTGTTAATGACACTATATACCGGGTTTAATTATGTAACTAGACAAAATGTAATGGATATGGGCGATGTCCATTTATCAATGGATAGAAATCATACTACGAATTGGACCCCGTTTCTCGGTATAGGGGTAATAGTTATTGGCGGGGTTATTTTCTTATCAGGCAGAAAAAGAGTTTAGTTTAAATTTAACGGCCTGACTCACCCATTGGGTGTAGTTCTCTTTTCATCCCTTTGCACGATTGTTACGCAATAAATTTCATAATATCATTACTTGGTTCTGAAAAGACCAGCAAAGTTCATAGAAGTAACAGGTTGAAAATAATTCGGCTTGCTATCCCTGCTTAGAAAATTTTAAGGTCTTAAAGAGATATTTAATGAGGACACTTTGACTAAATGTAAAAACGTTATTAATTACATCTTCCTGTTACTTCTTTTATTTGTAACTTCTAATGATGCTTCATCAGATGAACGTAAATCAGTTAAAAACCCGACATCATACTTCCCCGTAAATGATAATATAACATTGGTTTATGAATCATCTTTTGGTGAGAGTATTACCAGATATTCTCAGAAAGGAGAGCTTACTATCAGCTCGAGTGAAGCTAATAAGTTCAAGTACAGACAGACTTTAATAATAAAAGATGATGGCGTTTATGTAGAGGAAACATATCAATACTTAAAGATATTTCTATTTATTAAAAAAGAAGCAACATTCACTTATGGGAAACCTTTATTACGGTTTCCACTCCCTCTATCACCGGGGCTGAAGTGGGAATGGGAAGGAGACGAATACTCAGATGGTGATGTGAATAAAGTAAAGGTTACCGGAAGAGCTATTGATAAGGAATTTGTTACAACGAAGGCCGGAAGATTCGAAGCAATAAAATTAGAATCAATTGTTGAAGGGTCTGATAATGCAAAAAATAAAGTAACCGAATGGTATGTGGAGGGAATCGGGTTAATAAAAGCAAAGATACTAGTTGAAGGCGGTGGAATAACCGGAATTCTCAGGGATATTCTGGGATATGGAACCATCGAATTTGAATTAAAAGAAATCAGAAAGCAATAAACAAATCATTAAACACACCCCAAAGATGTAGTTCCTTTTTCATCCTTTTGTCCGATTGATCATACCTTTATTCTTCAATAGGATAGATAGTGTACAATTTTGATCAATTGCAGTAATTAGCCCCTGACGGGAAAAGTAGTTAAAAATCCCGGCAGAGCATGATTCACCAAAAATAATTTGATTCATAACCTGTTCTTTTATCGAAAGAAAATCAAAGTGAAAATTATCTTTGCTATAATTTTTGTTATTATGCTCTCAACACTATATCAAGCCCAGGTTCGATTTGTGTTTGAAAAACAAATTTCGTTCAATCAGACAGCATCATCCGGACAGACAGTCGGGGAAATTTCAAAAAAGAAGGCTAACCGCTATTCCGATTTGGTTTCTGGCTCTTATAAAACCTCTTTAACTAATACTACCCAAACTTCATCCCCGGACTCAATCAAGTACAACATGTATGGCGATTTACTGAATGACAATCCATTGTATAGTAAGAAATCCTCTGTTTGGATGGTCATCTTCAGAGTTACTATGTCTAATATCTCCACCTTTTTAATAGACAGGTATATCTTTAACTATAATTTTTCACGGGTAGGCTTCAATTCCTGGAATCATAATTTAAAAACCGGATGGGAATGGGATCAAGACAGATTTGGTATGAATTATTTCTTCCATCCTTTTTCAGGGGGGATGTATTTTAATGCTGCACGTGCAAATGGCTATTCATTCTTCGAATCTGTTCCTTTTGCCTTTTTGGGTAGTTTAGAGTGGGAGTATTTCGGTGAAACTACTCTGCCCTCTTACAACGATTTTATTAACACCCCCATTAATGGAACTTTCCTTGGTGAAGTATTTTACCGGTTAGGTTCAAATATCCTGGATGATCAAACCTCAGGGCTCAATAGGTTTTCCCGGGAGCTGGCTGTCGCTATTATGACTCCTACAAGATTTTTCAGCAGGCTTTTGCAAGGTGAAGTTTTCAGGACAACAACGGAGGAAGTTTATCAGAAAGAACCTCTTAACTTAACATTATCAGCCGGGTATCATAGGGTTAATCAGGGTAATTCAAATGAGGTAGCTTCTAATAGTTTTAATTTCAATTTACATATGGATTACGGAAATCCGTTTGAAAAAAGACCACGGAAACCCTTTGATTATTTCAAACTTCGGACTGACCTGGATTTTGGAGTTGGAAGAAAAATTATTGACAATATAACAGGCTATGGAATTTTATTCGGGAGTAATGTACAGACCGGTAATCTTGAGATGTTAGCCGGATTATTCCAACACATGAACTTTTTCGATAATAAAACTTTTGAATTAGGTACAATAGCTTTTGGTCCTGGAATAATTTCCAAACTGCCATTGAGTAAAAGTTCAAGTATTTATACGAATCTTCTGCCCAGTATAGTTCCTTTCGGCGGACTCAGCGGTCGCCATGGACCTGATACTTTACAGGTTAGAGATTATGATTATGCCGGCGGAGCTGAAATAAAACTTGAAAGCAATTTTAATTTCGGCGGATGGACAAGTCTTACTTTTATTGGCTATTACTGGTGGCTGCACACTTATGTTGGAACTGCTGGAAATAGTTACATCACATTACTCAAACCCAGAATTACTTTTAACATCTTTAATAATTTAAGTATCGGCTTCGAACATCTGATTTACTATAGTGACAGGTTCCCGAACGGGTTAAAAAGTGTACATTCTGTAAGGACTGAACAGAAAATTTTCTTTCAGTTGTTTTTGGAAGAGTTCAAATTTAAAAGATAGAATAATTCTATCTGAATATTTAATAAAAAATAAAAACATAAATGGATGCAGCGATAAAACGAATTATTTTATTATTCTTCTTCACAGGATTGTATGGGAGCCTGCTTTTCGCACAAAACCCTGCATTACAAAATTCTGTACAACCATATAAATATACTTTTTCTCAATTCGGGAATGAAACCTGGGACTTCGTTAAGCAGCCAGCTAAATGGGATGGAATCGATTGGCTGAAATTAGGTTTAATAGGCGGAGGTACATTTTTAATTATTAAGACTGTCGATCAGCCTATTCGCGATGTAGTTCTGAAGAATCAGCAGTATTACAATAGTCTGCCGATTAAAATAGGAAATATTTGGGGCGACTGGTACCCTACAGTAATAATAGCCGGCGGATTTGCATTGCATGGATTGTTGAATGATGAATCCCCTTCAAAAAAAATTGCTTTTGAAATTATCCAAGCCGGACTTTACACCGAGATTGTAACGCAAATAATCAAGCACGCTCTTGGAAGAGCGAGACCTTATAACGAATTTGGTCCGAATTCCTTTAAACCCTTTTCATTCCTTGGCTGGGATTTTACATCAATGCCCGCCGGACATACCACATGGGCATTTTCACTTTCTACTGTTCTTTCAAGAAATGCTAAACAAGACTGGTTGAAAGTATTAGCATACTTACCAGCGATACTAACTTTTGTTGCCCGGATTTATCAGGATCATCACTGGACATCTGATAATTTTTTAGGTGCTGCACTCGCTTATTTTTTTGCTAACTGGGTTGTAGATCAACATAAGAAAAAAGAATCAGTAGTGGAAATCTCTTCAAGCTTTCCACTCACAGTTGTGATTCCTCTTAATTAAAATATTTTTGAAACAGTATGGTTTATTTACATTTATAAACTCTGGAAAAGAAACATAATGTTCAAAAAATCTTTATTCTTAACTTTTATGTTCCCAAACAAATTGAGAAATTGTTCAATTTCTGTTAGTACTCCCCATAAATTTGCAAAATGGGTATTACGGTTAACACTCCTACTGACAATCCTGACAGGGACTGACACATTCCCACAAAATTCGGATCCAGGGAATTCCGTACAGCAGCTTAAATATACTTTTTCTCAATTCGGGAATGAAACCTGGAACTTCGTTAAGCAGCCGACTAAATGGGATGGAATCGATTGGCTAAAAATTGGTATTGTGGGTGCGGGAACATATTTAATTATGGAAACTGCCGATCAGCCTATCCGCACCGCAGTTCTGAAAGATCAAAGATATTACAAGAGCGTACCAATTGAATTCGGGAGACTGTGGGGAGAAATATATTCCCCCGTTGCACTATTTGGTGGATTTGCTATCCATTCATTGATAACAAAGGACATTGGAACAAGGAAGATTGCTTATGAAATCGGACAGGCTTCAATTTATGCAGGCGTTCTTTCCTTTGTGTTAAAACTTGCAATTGGTAGATCAAGACCGTATTTAAATGAAGGCACCACTCATTTTACACCCTTTGCGTCAATTTTAAGCCAGGATAATAAATCGATGCCAAGCGGTCACTCAACCGTCGCATTTGTTCTTTCGACCGTACTTTCAAGGAATATTAAGTCACCCATATTGAAAGTGCTGGTTTACTTACCCGCAGCACTTACTTTATTTTCACGCGTTTATCAGGATCAGCATTGGGCTTCCGATACTTTCGCCGGGGCCGCGCTCGGTTTCTTTGTCGCAACCTGGGTTGTAGATCAGCATGAGAACCATAATTCCCCAGTAGAGATGTCTTCTGCGTTTCCTTTTTCTATTAGTGTAGCGTTTTGAACTCGATTGCAGTAATTATGGTAAGTAATATGAAATTTGAAAAAATGTTAATTGGAAATTGGACGTATTTTGTTCTAATAATAAAAAAGATATAAACCGTTTAATTGTCAGTAACTTAAAATAAGTCATTAAGACAGGGAAGTTATGACCGTTGTAAATCCGGTGAATAACAAATTAGGAAAGGAAAAAGACTATGTCATTGATTACATTAGTTATTGTTTTGATTGTTGTGGGTGTGGTTCTCTGGCTGATTAACAATTATATTCCTATGCAGTCTACTATTAAAAGAATTTTGAATGTGGTAGTGGTTATTGTCGTTATTTTCTGGTTATTGAGTGCCTTTGGAATTATTAATCAGTTTCGATACGATTCATATCGGATAGTAATGCTCCTGGATGATTCTGATAATTAGCCTGGGTCTCTTTTACTCTCTAGCCGCTCTGCCGTTTCAAATTCACTTGCACCGATTATGTGTAATGGAATGCTTTTAGTTGTAACATAAATTATAGAGGTCTTAATATGAAAACGAAATATTTAATTTTCCCAATAATTTTTTTCCTCGCTTTGACGCTAGAAATTTTTGGACAGGAGGGACAAAAAGGGGAGACAAAGAACATCACAGAGCAAAATGATATTTCGAACGCTCTGGGTAATCCAATATTTGAATCAACAATCGACAGCCTTAACACAAAAGTCTGGATAGTAACCCAGCAAAAGTATAAGGAAATGATGAAAACAAAGACGGGTGAGAAGATGGGGGAGAAGAAAGTTAATAACATAAAGATGGATAAGGAGACTAAGAAAGCAATGGTGAATGGCACGCATTATTTAATATTTGACGTAACAAATATTAAAAACAGAAAAGAAGTAGCCGATACCAGCGCCAAGGTAGAAATTGTCTTTCCTTCAAAGAAAAATGCTTCGATAAAGCTTCAGCCAATGATGAATCACTTTGGCAGTGGTGTATTGCTAGCAGAAAAAGGAGAATACCTGTTTACTATTAATCTGAATGTCGGGATGGGTTACAAAACCACACAATTTAAATATAATGTAAAATAGCAGCCTTTAATAAGCTGAAAATAGTGAACATTCTGTTCCAAAGTTTGTAATATGGCATTTATCATTTTTCTAAAGGGCATCTTTATAGGTTTTGCGATGGCAGTTCCCATCGGCCCTATTGGAATAATGTGTATTCGCAGGACGCTGACCGAGGGACGTTTGCGAGGCCTAATCATAGGTCTTGGAGCCGCCACTGCTGATTTACTTTATGGCTGTATTGCTGCTTTTGGGCTTACGATTATTTCAGATACCCTTGTAAGCCAAAGAATCTGGATACGGCTTGGGGGTGGAATACTGCTTCTTTACCTGGGTTTAAGAACATTCAGGAAAATACCTGCTGATCCTAAGATTCCAATACAAAACAGCGGGATTATTAGAACATATTTTACAGCTTTTTTTATAACTCTTACAAATCCTTTAACAATCTTTGCTTTTCTTGCAGTATTTGCCGCCCTTGGACTGGGAAGTGATCTCGGTAATTTTTCCGCTTCAGCGCTTGTCGCGGGAGTTTTTTTTGGTTCAGCGTTATGGTTTCTGCTGCTTAGTTCCGTTATTACACTTTTCAGAAGGAAACTTGACCTGGTAGGGCTAGGATGGGTCAACAAAATTGCAGGTATTTTGATTATCATTTCGGGGATAATTGTTATGGCAAGTTTGCTCTGATATTGCCTTGAAGGCATTAATCCCTTTTTCATCCTTTTGATGGATTGAACCGTCTTATTCCTCTATTTAACTTCATATGGAATATCAGATAGAAAGGATGTGTAATATGTTTAGATCATCTATTATTGAAAAAGGTGGAGCTAAGTTTGACGACATACAAAAAATTAATGGGGAGGATAAATTTGCACTTGCTACAGATCCTCAAACACATTCTACCTATTATATCCCGCTTAAAGGATTGACAAAAAAGAAAGTCCAAACTCTGTTAGCCAATGAGCGGAAGAAATTTAAGATCCAGTAACAAAAAAAGAAGTCATAGGTCAAAAGGATTAAGTCTTTTTTCATTCCTTTGCCTGATTGATTGTCCTTACTTCGACTTGTAGCTTGTTATGTATTCAGAGAAATCTATTTCAATGATAATTGACTATATAATATTTTATTAACAAAAAGAGGAAAAAATGAAAAAATTAGTTTACTTTCTCGTATTGCTTGGATTGATTGCAATGAGCCAACCTAACCAGGCACAGTTTAAAGATTGGGGGACCAAATTTGGAGCAAGGTATAACATGCTACTGCCTCAAAACGAATTTCCGAATATTGGTTTCGGGGAAAATGATAAATTTTCATTTGATAACTATACTATGTCCTGGCTGCTTGAAGGCTTTGTCGGTTTCGAGTTAATGCCGGTACTTGAATTGGATATTAATGCCGGTTATGGTTCTTATGCGGGATTCCAGTTTAATTATGAAGGCTATTACAAATCAGAGATCATTCCCGTCAACCTCCGTTTCAGGATTGCCCCGTTTGATCTCAAAGGCTGGAACCCTTACTTCTATCTCGGTGGCGGTATTATGCATTACAGTAATAAGTATTTTGAATTAAGCAACACGGCTTCTCCTGTAGATGTAAAAAGTGATGGTTGGGTGGGAATATTCCCATTAGGCATAGGAACTGAGATTGCACTTACCGACAAGGTACTGGTGGATATATCCCTCGGTGGTGCTTTTGCTTCTACAACTGCACTCAACAACTACAACAATGGTAATGACATACTGGATGCTTATTATAATTTGGGTGTCGGTTTAACTTATACGGGAGAAAGCTGCAGCTCGGATAGGGATAATGATGGATTAGGAAAGTGTGAAGAAGAAAAACTGGGAACAAATCCGAGAAATCCTGATACAGACAGCGATGGTTTGACCGATGGTGAAGAAGTCAGAGTTTATAAAACAAATCCATTACTTGCAGATACTGACCTGGATGGGTTGAGTGATTTTGATGAAGTTAAAAAATATAAAACCGATCCTCTCAAAGCAGATACTGATGGAGACGGTTTAAATGATGGTGAAGAAGTTCTTAAATACAAAACTGACCCTCTTAATGCAGATACCGATAATGACGGGTTGAAAGACGGCGAAGAAGTAATTAAGTACAAAACTGATCCTACTAAAGCCGATACGGACGGGGACGGATTAAACGATGGAGCTGAGGTTTTAACTTACTCAACTAATCCTATTAAATAAAGATACTGATGGTGATGAACTATCAGATTATGATGAAGTAATGACCTACAAATCAAATCCATTGGTAAAAGATACAGATGGCGGTACAATAGATGATGGAGTTGAGGTAAAACGTGGAACTGATCCTCTTGATCCTTCAGATGATGTTGTCAAAATAGGAGTTCCTGTTATACTCGATGGTATTACATTCGCAACAGGTAAATCAGAAATTACGCCTCAATCTGAAAATACTTTAAGAAAAGCATTAAAGACTTTACAGACATATTCTGATATTTCAGTCGAGATATCCGGTCATACAGATAATGTCGGAAGCGATGCTTCAAATCAGAAGCTTTCTGAAAGAAGAGCAAATGCTGTAAGAGACTGGCTAATTCGCGAAGGGATAAGTCCTGACAGAATTACAGCAGTGGGTTATGGAGAATCTCAACCAACAGCGACAAATGATACTCCCGAAGGAAGACAGAAAAACAGAAGGATTGAGTTTAAGCGAATAAAGTAACCTGAACTTTGACCAAATTTAGGGTGTCTTCGGACACCCTATTTATTTAATCTGATTAAAATATAACCCTTTCTCTTCATTAAGTCCGACAGTCCAATTTTAGTACTCCTGAATCTCTTCATAATTCAATTTAATTTATTTATCCATGAAGATGTAGTTCTTTTTTCATCCCTTTGCCCTATTGTCCTGTAACATTTTTATCCGTTATATACTGTATAAAACTCTGTTAAAATAATATGGTTTGGAAAATGGTTTTAAAGAAACATACAATGGTTCAACAATTTGCAGCTTCAATTCCTTCATTGATAGAAAATTGGTATATCCGAAAGGCTAAACTTAAAAGGAAGTATCCAACTTTAACAGACAGTGATTTACAATATGATGAAGTTAAAAATGGTACAATTTTAAACAAACTTCGGATTAAGCTCGGCTTAAATAAAGAAGAATTGCAGAAAATAATTTCCTAGGGAATTAAGTCTCAAATCAATAAGGGATGGAGAACCGTAAAGGAACTAGTTCCTTTTTCATCCTTTGGATTGATTGAATAATTAACATACTCTTCCTACATTATAAATAAAGGACTTGATAAGAAAAGTCTTTATGGTTAAGGTTATGAATAAAACAAATTACAGATTCGCTGGTTTTACATTGCTGGTAGCCGTGGTTATGTTTTTATTTCTTGACAGCGGAACAGTGATGAATGTCGACGGAATGGTTAGACCAAATGGCTGGATGAGTTTTCATGGTTGGGGCTGGCTGATTACATCAGGCGCTATTGGTATTTTTATATTTATTACGTTTCTACTATTCAGAAAAAACCTCTTAAGAGACAAACGTTTATAAGAAATTAATAAGATCGTTCCCATCCCCAGTCAATTTTAATCAAAGGAGAAAACACTATGAGTAAAGGTCAGAACACAAAAAAAGGTTCCAGGAAAGAACCTTTAAAAACTATGAAAGAAAAAAAGCTGCTAAAAGAGATAAGAAAAATGAAAAGAGTAATTCCGTAAGTCTGGATAAAAAATTCAATTGATTAAAAGTCCGGTTTAATTAAGTGACTAATACCAGTCATTCCTAATGTATATATTCTATTGAATGTTTTGTCAAAATTTTTTTATATTAAGTTTTGAAGAATGAAATGAATTTTAAGTTGAGAAATAATGCGGACATAAAAAGTCTCGCATATATGTTTATTACTACGATATTGTTGATTGTTCAATGGCAATGGATCGGGGTGAATCCTGTTTACTTATGCCTTGTACCTTTTTATGTCGGTGGCAGTGTCAGTTATGACACATAACCATAACCATCTGCCGATGTGGCATTCTAAGAAGTTGAATGTGCTTACCGATTGGTGGCTGACAGTATTTTATGGTTTCCCCGTATTTGCCTGGATACCCACTCACAATAAAAATCACCATCGGTATAATAACCGGGATGGGGACGATTCTATAACTTATAGAATAAGCGAAAGGAACAATTTCCTTACTCTCGTTTCTTACCCCACTATCAGCGGCTATTACCAGCAGAAGGCTATCTTCGATTACCTGAAAGATAATGAAATTAAAAAATAAGCCAAAATTTAGGCTGTGCATTTCCCAATATGTCATACTTGTTTTATGGGTCGCTGCAGCTTTGCTGCTCGACTGGCAGAAAGCGTTGCTCTTTGTTATAATACCTCAGCAGGTATCACTTTTCAGCGTCCTTGTGTTTAATTATGTTCAGCACGTTCACGCTGATGAGGAGTCTCAGTGGAATCATTCCAGAAATTTTACCGGCTTTCTGAATTTCCTCCTTTTTAATAATGGCTTCCACACAATCCATCACCATGTCTGCCGGACTTCACTGGAGTAAAGTACCGGAAGCGCATAAAGAAATTGAGACATAATATAAGCCCGGTTCTTCTTGAAAGGAGCTTCTGGTGGTTATATCGCAAGAAGCTATTTCTTCTCACTCTTTATTCCACGGTTCAGAACGAACTTCGATGAGACTGGAAAGGAAAAGTAAGGAAGGAAAGAACCTTTTAAATCACGAATCTGTTGAAAATTCACGTGCCCGTATAGAGACATCCTGACCACTGCCGCCCCCAGCTATTTTCATCTTTACGATTTAATTCGCATTCCTGCATATTTAGGTTGCAGTCAATACACATATTAAGTTATGTTTGGAACCTCTAATAGTCTTTTTGTTGTATTAATAAGTAGTGAAAAAGTGCCGAGCCAGTTCTTTCCGTTTACTCCAGCCAGAATATTTCTTCTGATCTTTATTTTAAAAGGTATATTTCTTTATGGACAAAATACAGGCAATTTCAGAGGTTCAATAACTGATTCTACTTCCGGGGAAGCACTTGCCTATGCTAATGTTTTTATTAAAGAAAACGGTGCCGGATCCTCGACCGATAAAAGAGGCAATTTTTTAATTATTGGATTACCTGCCGATCAGACATACAATGTAGTATTCTCATTCATAGGATATAATAAAAAAGAGTTAAGAGTTAAGATAAACCCTGGAAAAATAACACATTTAAATGTTCAACTGGTTCCTGTTAATATTGAATTACAAGCCGTAGAAAAAATCGGGGAGAAAGTTATACAGAAGAATTCTACCAACGTCGGCATGCAGACCCTTAGCATTAAACAACTGGAAGTAATGCCTAAAGGCGTTGAAACTGACGTACTTAGATCATTGCAGTACTTATCAGGCGTTCGTACTACAGGTGATGTTTCAGCCAGATATTACGTAAGAGGCGGAACAGGGGATGAGAACCTTGTGCTGCTCAACGGCGTTCCAGTCTATAATCCCTTTCACGCTCTTGGTCTCTTCAGCGTAATAGACCCTGATATGATAAACAGTGTTGAATTCTATAAAGGCGGTTTTACTGCTGAATATGGAGGCAGACTTTCTTCAGTACTTGATATTACAACAAAAAACGGGAATCAGAAAAGTTATGATGCAGCAGCTGAAGCAAGTTATCTGACAGGTAAAATGCTCTTGGAAGGCCCTTTGCCTCACGGCTCATTTATTCTTACTGGAAGGAAAAGTTTTTCGACTGGTATCCTTAAGAAATTCTTAAATGATCAGAGTTTACCTATTAAATTTTATGATGCATCATTTAAGCTGAACTACTCAAATCCGGATTTCCTGAATAACGGAAGGTTTCTTCTTTTCGGATTTTTAAGCGGCGATGTTATTGATTATGCTAATCCCGGAAGGGAAGATTTTAACTGGGACAACAATATTTTCGGATTCGAATGGCTCCAGGTTTATGATGTTCCACTCTATTCAAGGCTTGGTTTGTCTTACAGCGGATTTAACGGAGAAGTAAACCCGAATGATAGTAATATCAAACCAAAAGAAAATCAGGTAAGCGATGTTAATTTCAGTTTTGATCTAACAAATGTATTTGAGACCAAAGACGAGCTGGGTGCAGGTTTTAATTTTAAAGCGTTATCTACCAAACTGTACCTTAAAAATAAACAGGGTGTGCCGACCGATTTAAATGAATTCGGCGGGAGCTTTTCTGTATACGGGAAGTATAAGTTTTTGAGATTTGAAAATTTTGGACTGGATGCCGGACTGAGATATAAACTTACCGGTGTTTCCAAATACGGAGGCGGGATTGTGGAGCCCAGGATAAGTACAACCTATCGTCCATTGCCATTCTTTGCCTTGAAAGGAGCCTGGGGAATTTATTCTCAGGAAGTTTCAACCATAGCAGACGAGAATGAGGTTATAAATCTTTTTGAGCCCTGGGTAATTACACCCGAATATCTAAATCCTTCCACGGCAGTTCATTACATAATCGGGACGGAAGTCAATCTAACTGTCGAGTCTACGATAGAGGTTGAAGGCTATTACAAAATTGTACATAATCTGCCGCTGGTTAACCAGGCGAAAGTTTTAGCCGCTGAACCCGATCTGATAGCTGGAAGAGGTGAATCATACGGCTGGGAGTTTTCTTATAAATATATTACTCCTGCCGTAAGTATAATAACTTCGTATACTCTCAGCTGGGCATACCGTAGTATTGGAGATTATCTATATTACCCGAGATACGATTCAAGACATGGAGTAAATCTCAGCGCTGCTTACGATTTCGGAAATGGATGGCAGGCTAGCGCAGTATGGAGTTTTAACTCAGGTCTTCCTTATACCCCGCTGGCAGGTTATTATGACAAATATTTCCCTGGTGAACCGGTAGCCGGCTGGTATTCAGGCGATTTCAGACCCTACCTGATACTAGGGGACAGAAACATTGAAAGGCTGCCCTCTTATCATAGACTTGACCTGAGCATATCAAAGTCATTGCAGCTCGGATTCCTTAATCTTGCTGTGGATTTAAGTGTAATAAATGTTTATAACCGTGAAAATATTTTTTATTTCAAGCGGGAAACAGGTGAAAGGGTAAATATGCTGCCTGTTATGCCAACAGCAACTGTAAAAATTAAATTATGAAGAAATTTTATTTTATTTCATTATGTTTTCTTTCGTTTTTGACATTCACGTCGTGTGATCAAAGCCTTAATCCTAAAGGTGATTATTACGAAAGGTATGTGCTTAATTGTATTTTATGCGGGGATACAACCTACCAGGCTGCGGTTATTTCCCACAGCTATGAAGTAGATGGATATGATCCTTACACTAATACAACCGATCCTGCGGTTATCGGGGCGGACTTAAGGCTCTGGTACAATGATTCGGTTTTTGTGTTCCGCGATAGTGTTGTAAGTAGGACTGGAAATTCAAGATATAACGATTCACTCAGAATTTATTATCTGAATAATATCCATATTGATTTTAACAAACCGATTGAAATAGAAGCATTGCTTCCGAACGGGCGGAGGCTTAAATCGTCAACAACCAGTGCGAAGGAAATAATTTTTGATGATAAGAACAGCTCAAAAGTTATTCCCCCGGTAAATACCCCGCTTATAGATGTTTACTGGAATATCAATGAAACAAATGGATTTTATTTCCCCACATTTACCGTTACTTATTTTAAGGACGTTAATGGACAGCCGGAAAAACATACTATTAACATGCCCGCTAAAATATAATCAGGAAAACGGCGAAAGCGTTCCGGTATATCCCATAGTATCCCGGCAATCAAGCATTGTATATGATCCTGATGTCATCAAGCAAGTGCTGATTTCGATTTCAAAAGGGGACCCGGATAAGAATAATTATTCAATACTTGTTAATAATCCAATAAAGGTTTATTCACTCGACGGGAACCTTGAACGGTACTACTCTTCAACAAGCCTGGATAATAATTTCACTGTCAGACTTGATGAAAACGATTATTCAAATATTACCGGCGGGTTTGGTGTATTCGGGGCATATGTTTTAAAAGAATATAACATAAGATTTACACCTGAGTTTATAACAGAACTGGGATATAATCCGGTTTATTAGAAAGGCCAAAAATTTTATCTGATATGAAAGATGAGCATCCATTTAAACCATTCAATTTATTCTCAATAATTATTCTATTGCTTTTGTTGAGCAATACAGCATTCGTTTGTGATAAAGATGTTACAGTAAACCCTCCTCCCGGTCCCGTGGCTACCGGTAAAATAAAGATACTCTCAAACCCTGAAGGTTCAACTATATATTTAAATGGAAGAAACACTGGTAGGAAAACACCTGACAGCCTGACTTATCTTGAAAATGGTACTTATCAGCTGACTCTTAAAAAGCAGTATTTCAGAGATACCTCCGTTATAATTGATGTAACGAAAGGATCAGTAGTTGATACAAATATTGACTATCTCTCAAATCCTTTGATGTATGGTGGTTTTTATGTTACATCCTCTCCGGATAGTTCAGATATATTATTAAACGATAGTTCCACAGGACTGCAGACCCCTGCCGCTATCACCGGCCTAATTCCCGGTACTTATAAGGTTTCTTTAAAAAGAACAGGTTTTCGGGATGCCGTTATAAGTAATGCCGTTGTGGAAAGCAACCTTGTTCGAACACTTTATTCTGCTTTAGAGGATACCACAATATGGGTAAATTTCCAGACATCCAATAGCAATATTCCAACAAATGTATTGTCATGTATTGCAATAGATCTGAACGGAATTAAATGGATCGGAACTCTTGAATTTGGATTACTTCGATTTGATGGAAGCAGCTTTGAAAAATTTGATAAGAACAATTCACCCCTGCCTGACAACAAAATTCTGTGTCTTACAGTAGATCCCTCCAACAGAGTCTGGATCGGTACCGATGATGGACTTGCAGTTTTAATTAACGGGAGCTGGAGTGTTTACACTAAAAATAATTCAGGTCTGCCCATTAACAGCATTAAATCATTAGCGGCCGGGAAAAGCAATACAATGTGGATTGGAACATCTCTCGGTCTTGTAAAATATGACGGGAACTGGGAGGTATATACTATCAGTCCGAATATCACCAACTGGGTAAATACCATATCGGTTGATCAGGCCGGTAATAAATGGCTGGGAATTAGTGATACAAGTATGGGCGTAGTTTCATTCGACGGCACTAATTTCACAGACTATCCTATCGAAGAATACGGGTATCAGACCAACAACGTAGTATACTCCTCGGTTTCACCTTCTGGTCAGATATGGTTCGGGTGTAATCCCTTTAATGGAGTTCCAGGGGGCCTCACATACTTTGACGGAAGTAATTTTACAAACCTGGACCTGCCTTCATTCACGCTGATCAATAGTCTTTATGTCGGCAGCACCGATATTAAGTGGGTATCTTCAGAGAACGGACTGTATAAAATAACAGGCACATCACAAATAACCAATTATAATACCGAAAATTCACCTTTACCTTCAAATACAGTAAAAGGTTCGATAGAAGATAATACAGGGACTGTATGGATCGCCACGGGTACGGCAGGCCTTGTAAAATTTAAGGCAGGGAATAAGTAAAGAGGCAGCACCTCCGCGATTCTGGATAAAAAAAAGGCTAAAGCGACTGAATCGGCAGATAAGGATCAGTACATCACCTGCAGCATGATTCTACTGGCAGACCCATTCATAACAACATCAATCTTATTAAATTTAATGCGAAAACTGAGGAAATTAAAAATGTTCAGTCAAAACAACATCAAAATACCTTAAGAATATGTTATTAAATCGCTGGTTCGGGTTCGGAAAAGTATATGGGTTTGGTTGATTGGGAAAAGATTGGATTTATTGAAGGTCAGGGAACTTCAACTAAAGAAAACAGTTATTCCTTTTCTGATAAAAATTTAGAGTCGGGAAATTATACCTACAAACTTATTCAAATAGATTTTGATGGAACACGTCATGAATCGAATACAGTGAACGTTGAAATTAATTCTCAGCCAAAAGAATATGCGTTGATGCAAAACTATCCGAACCCGTTTAATCCGTCAACCACAATTGAATATTCGATTCCGGATAATGAAAATGTTAAAATTAAGATCTATAATCCGCTGGGGGAATAAATTAAAACACTTGTAAATGGATACAAAACTGCAGGTAGTTACAAAATTAATTTTGATGCCTCATCCCTTACAAGCGGAGTTTATTACTGTAAGATGGAAACAGAAAAATTATCGTCGATAAAAAAAAGATTCTTCTAAAATAAGGAAGATCTTCCTGTGAGATAGAATTCATTTTAGGTGTGATGGGCTTATAAAAAAAGAATGGGTTAACAGAATTGTTAACCCAGAAAAAATAGTTTCGAGTTACTATCTCGATTGGCTCCGCGAGCACGATACAAACTCAAAACGAATTCATCTCATTTTGCCTATTTATCTTACAAATATCGCACATGGTAGGCTTAAATTAACACTGGACAGGGAAAGATTACAGGAATATCTAAGCTTAAGTGACAAACAAGCTGATCAGTTAACAACCGGGTTTTTCCTTAAGGATCAGAAAATTAAAAAAGAAAAATCCCGCCAATTTGAACCTGGAGCTCGATAAAAACTATTAATCTGTTAAAAATGAACTATTGTTTTTTATTAAAAAATATTTTAAACTTTTCCAACCCTTTACATCCTACACCTTAAGGAAGAAATTCTTCCTGAAACACATCTTTTTATACATTCTTAGGGCGTGGATGCACTTTTAATCAGGTTCTGTGTTTAGGTGAGATCTTAAGTAAGGATTACTTATGAGATTAATTTGTTATGTGCATTACTGTTTGTAATGGTGCATGCAGATATTATCCTGGCTCAGGATATTACCAGAAATATTGAGGGAAAGATAGTTGACTCAATCGACGTTCCGTTAATCGGAGTCGATATTTTAATTGAAAGTGAAAGCCTTCAGGGAATAAGAGGTGCTTCGAGTAATGATAACGGATACTTTCATACTCCGAATCTCTCCGTTGGAATTTATAAGATGTCCGTTAGTATGATAGGATTTCAAAAAGTTGTTATTAATGATATACACATAGCGCTGGGGGCCACAACCTCATTGGGAACGATTCATCTGAAAACTCAATCGATTGAAACTGAAGAAGTAATTGTTTCCGGAAATACAACGCTTATAGATCCTTCATCAACAGAATATGGAGGTATACTTCGTTCAAAGGAATTTAAGAATCTTCCTCTTGACAGAGATTATAAAAGTATTGTCGCATTACTCCCTATGACAAATTTAAGTTATTTCGGCGACCAGGTCAATTTTGCAGGTGCCACAGGCAATCCGGGCTTTGATTTACTATCCGATTATCCCAGGACTACCCGCGAATATAAAGCTCTTGCAAAATTCCGATTTTCCCATTGCTAACAGTAACTCGGATTTCCAAGAAAAAAATAATATAAGAAATTATGAAACGGGACTTCTTCCAAATGACAGAACCCACGTATTTAAAATTTCAGGAGTATACAATTTCGACTTTGGGTTTTCGGCAGGTATTTCGTTTATAGCAGAAAGCGGGACTCCCTTAAGCGAATACGGTGGTACGGAAGGTTTTATATCTCAACGCGGCACTGCGGGAAGAACTCCTTCTTTATGGGATCTCAATGCGCGCTTTACTTATGACCTATGAATTTGCTGAGCGGTTATCACCCAAAGATTATTCTGGATTTATTTCACATAGCCAGTAATCAGCTGCCTGTAATTTATAATCAATACCATTATTACATATTTGAAAATGGAGCAGGAAGTAACCCAAATCCATACTATAGCCTGGCAACCGAATATCAGCCATCAATGTCGGTTCGTCTCGGAATGGAAGTGAGTTTTTAAAAGAAATTTGAGAGTTGGAAATCATATTTCGACTTAGGTTGAAAACAAAAATGCCATTTAAACCAATGGTTATTAACTTTATTTAATGCTGTGGTTGTTCTTCATATCAAATCAACTAGATCGTAGCACAAAAAGAAACAACAGCATTTAAAAGATATCTATCGAGCAGGGTCTTTCTAATGATGCAATAACCGATATAATCAGGATAAAAAAGGCTTTATGTGGTTTGCCACAATGGATGGACTGGATCATATGACGGATACACATTTAAAATCATAAAGCCAAAGCCTAACGAGAATAAGTACATTGGCTGCTGCTTTTGTCAATAATCTTTATATGGACAACTATGGTTTATTGTGGATAAATAATGTTAGCTTCCTGTACCCGTATAATACTGGAACTAATACCTTAAATCGTCTGCTGCCCGGTACGTGGTTTACTACCTTGTGTGAAGATTCACTCAATCCATCCGGCCCGGGAATGTGGTTTGCAACCTGTGGTCAGGGACTGTACTGGTGGAGTAGAAAAGAGGATAAGTTTAATCATTTTGTCCATAAAACCGCTGATTCGGCTTCACTAATAAATGATTCTGTATTTTGCGTATTGACGGATGCTGAAGGTAATCTCTGGATCGGAACATCAGAAGGATTGAATTCATTCGATGTTTCAAGGAAAAAATTTACACATTATTTGACTGGATATAAGGGTTAGGTGTATGATATTAATGCTGATCAGTTTTCCCGGAGAGGACTCATATGGATGGGAACTGATGACGGGTTGTATTCTTATGATGTGAAGTCCGGTAATTTTGAACACTATCTGAATCCTTTTGCCGATAAACAGAATCCGGATGACAATGACATACGAACATTGTACCTTGACAGTAAGGGGATCTTATGGACGGGAATGATTGGAGGAATTGGAGGATTCGATACCGGCCTGAAAAAATATTTCACGTATGATAATGAAGTTCATTCCTCGGTCTGGGCTTTTATTACAAAAGCCTGGATAATAAAGGAAGACAGACACGGTACAATCTGGGCTCTTTCTCATGGTGCAGGCGCCTGATTCACACCCCCTTCTTAGATTCGACAAACTCAGGGAAAAATTTTTTCAATATCCTTCCCTTCCCTTGCAGACATTTTATGCGTACTCTATGTATATTGATGTTAAAGGCACATTATGGTTGGGGACCGCAGATAACGGCATTCTAAAAATTGATGACAATATAAAACCTTTCTTTAACTTTCTTAATGCATCAGAACAGGATAGAAATGAAGCAATAAATGTTTAGAGTTTTGCTGAGGATAATTCAGGCGAAATATGGATAGGTTCAAGCGACGGGTTATATCGCTTTAATCCGCGATCTGGGGAATTAATTCGTTTCTTACATTCAGAAAGTGATCCGCATAGCGTGAGCAGCAATTATACGGGGGTGGTTATGAAAGATCATTTCGGCAATATCTGGGTCGAGTGCTGATGGATTGGATGTCTATGACTGGCGAAAAAAGATTTTCCGTCATTTTAAGAATAATCCTGCGGATTCAAATACCATTACTGCCAGTTATGATATTGGTCTCACTCTTGAGTCGCAGGACGGGACTATTTGGATTGGCATAATCCAATGGGACATTTGATGAGTATTCTCCCGGGACAAATAAATTTAAACACCATTACCCTAAATCTGCGCCGTAATTTCGCAAGGCAGCTGTGGTTCTCAGGACTGATTGAAGATAGCGATGGAATAATCTGGTTAACTATAACCGGAGTAGGATTGATCTCCTACAACAAGGAAACTAATACCTTTCCAGTATTATACGTCTTCACCAAAACCATATAAACCGCCGGTAACTTTCCCATATTGGTCTGATGGGGTTAGTACCGGCAGTAATAATAATATCTGGATAAGCACTGATATAGGAGCTTTAAATATAACCGGATATCCGGGGAAATTATGCGTTTACCGAACAGGATGGAATCGCCGATCAAAATATACATGCTATTACTGAAGGCAACAAGGGGTATATCTGGTTAGGAACTAATAAAGGAATATCCAGGCTCGATCCTGCATTACGAAAATTCTGGAACTATGATATCAGTGACGGACTTTCTATGGGGAAAATAAACATGGGGTCGGTTTACAAAACCCGTGAAGGGGAAATATATTTTGGAGGAAATAACGGGTTTGTTCATTTCTATCCCGATAGTATAAAGGATAACGATTTTATTCCTCCTGATAATTATCACATCCTTTAAAAATTATAATATGAAGTACAGCTTGACAGCTCAGTCTCGGATTAAAAAAAATATTAATTTGTCTTATCAGGAAAATAATCTTTCCTTCGAATATGCAGCGCTGAACATTATCAAAAGAAACTCAAGAAGACTGCTTCAGTTAATAAATCAGTTATTGGATCTTTCAAAACTTGAAGCAGGAAAACTTAAGCTTGTGGCATCAAGAGGAAATATTGTTTCATTTGTAAAGGGTGTTGCATTATCATTTGAATCATTAGCTGAATCAAAAGATATAAGCTTGAAAATATTCTGATAAAGAATTTATTGAATTATATTTCGATAGAGAAAAGATGATGAAGATACTTACAAACATTTTATCAAATGCATTCAAATTCACACCCGAGGAAGGAACAATATACAGTTTCGATAACCTGGAATCCAGGCATATTAATGTCATTTCGAGTGAGTCTTCGACCGAGAAATCTCCTGTTATATAACACAGAGATTTCTTCCGTCGTTCGAAATGACAAATTAGGTTCAGTTGAAATAAAAATAAGAGATACAGGGAATTGGAATTGCAAAGTGAAGAAATACCCAAACTGTTTGACAGATTTTACCAGGTAGACAGTTCATTAACAAGGGAATATGAAGGAACCGGAATAGGATTGGCTCTTACAAAAGAATTAGTAGAGCTTCATCACGGCTAAAATATATTGTTAAAAGTGAACAGACTGACCCAAATAATGGAAGGGCAGAGTTTGCATTGAGAATTCAATCTGGGGAGAGATTACATTTGATACCAATGGGAGAAATCATTGTAGAAGCGATGAAGAAATGATAGATATTAAGACATAATCCTGCTATTCAAATTGCAGAGGCTCCGGCTCGTTAACAGAAAAGCATTGATAGATTAGATTCCGTCAGCAGACTGACAGAACCTGAAATGACAGTAAAAGAAAAAACAATCATTCTAATTGTAGAAGATAATTATGATATGAGAGAATATATAAGAGAGTCGTTGACAGAAATTGCGTAAATATCGGTTATCTATTTGAGGAAGCTGTTAATGGTGAACAAGGAGTAAGAAAAGCAGAAAAAATTATTCCGGATTTAATTATAAGTGATATGATGATGCCAAAAATGGATGGAAGTCAATTGGTCAAGGTTTTGAAGAATGATGAAAAAACCAGTCACATTCCGATTATTTTATTAACAGCAAAAGCGGGAATGAAGATAAAATAGAAGGACTGGAAATAGGTGCGGACGATTATCTCACAAAACCTTTTGATATAAAGGAACTTCAAATCAGGATCAGGAATCTGATCGTTATCAGAAAAATATTGCAGGAAAAGTTCGGTAAACTCGGGTTTAAACCTGTAAAAGAAGCTAAACCGCTCAGTCTTGATGAAAAATTTATGGTCAAAGTAAATGAAATAATTGAAAAACATATTTCTGAAGAAGAATTTGACATGGAAATATTCAGTGAAGAACTTGGGATGAGCAGAATGCAGGTTCACAGAAAACTAAAAGCATTAACCGAAAAATCAGCGAACAGGTATATCAGATCTTTAAAGCTTCGTATAGCAAAAACGATGATTGAAGAAAAACAGGGAAGTATTTCTGAAATTGCTTACTCAATGGGCTTTGGAAGCCCGGCCTATTTTACAAAGTGTTTTAAGGATCATTTTGGATATTCCCCAAGTGAAATTATAGAATGATTCCATACATTTTTTTTCGATTTCGATGTCAAAACTTCGAATGTTACAAATTTGAAAGTCTTTGTTACAAATTTGATATGTACCTGCCGCCCCCATTTTGTTAATTACCTCCGGAAAAATATTTGCATAAATAATATCGGAGGCTATTATGAAAAAATTTTCTTTTTACTTCGTCATTTTATTATTTGGATCTTTTTCTGTTTTTATAAAGGCCCAAGCCCAGTGGGAGCCCACAGTTGCACCGGGATTATCATTGTCTCTTAATCCGTTTATAGTTTTTTCCCCCGTTGATTATAATATTTGCTGGGGAGTTGAGTGGTATGCTGTTGGATATGGCGGAACAAATCCCAAATTAGTTTTAACTACAGATGGCGGGAACAACTGGAGCGTTTCTCCTGCTCAGATTCCATCCGGAAGCGGGGTTGAGGCAATTTATGCCAGAGACAGCCAGACCGCATGGATGGCAGTGTATAATCCGGGAAATGGTGCAAACAGCGGTATTTATAAAACAACTGACAGCGGAAACAGCTGGCAGAAGCAGGGGAATGCATTTACTGGTACTCACCCGACTCTCATTTATTTTTACAATAAAAGTGATACCGGAATCTGTATCGGTACTCCAAGCGGCAGTCGTTTTGAAGTATATACGACAATTGATGGTGGTGCCGCCTGGGTTCCTGTTCAGGCTGCTAATATGCCGGCGGCAGATCCGGGAGACCTTTTCGCCACTGATGGCTCAGGTAAAGATAACACATTCATATTTGGCACGTATCTCAGAAGGATTTACAGAAGTACGGACAGAGGAATAACATGGACCAGGTCTGTTTATAGTCCTGCACAGGGTGGTATAGGTATTGCTGTTCAATTAGAGGACAGCCAGCATGGCTTAGCAAGCACTTACTTCGGAGAGCTCGTTAACCAGGCAGCTAAGACAACAGATGGCGGATCAAGCTGGACACCAATATCACCAAATCCCCCGGTTCAGCCGTCATTATATTATCTTAGTTATGTACCCGGAACGGCCGGATGGTACGTCGCTACATCTCATAATAATATTACTTTGCCTGAGCCTACAACTCCCGGTTCTTCTTACACCCTGGATGGTGGAGATACCTGGAATCCTATAGACACCAAACCTCACGGACCGATTTCATTTTCAGATGACGGCTGGGGATGGTCGGGTGGAATTGGCGATACAATCTACAAGATATTCAGAGATATTTTGCCCGTTGAATTATTGAGTTTTACTTCTTCAGTCACAGGAAACAATATTCAGCTTTCCTGGCAGACAGCAACAGAGATAAATAACAAAGGCTTTGAGGTTTACCGTAATGGAAATAAAATTGCTTTTGTTGATGGAAACGGAACCACAACCGAAAAGCAGGATTATTCATTTACCGACAAAGCACTTCAATCCGGAATCTATAATTATAGGTTAAACCAGATTGATTTCGATGGAAGGCAAAGGGTTGTGGGAGAATTAACTGTTTCACTCGAATTGCCTGGAAATTACAGTATAGAGCAAAACTATCCCAATCCTTTCAATCCGTCAACAAAAATAAAATATTCAATTCCCGTTTCCGGATTCGTCACCCTTAAAGTCTTCGATGAGCTGGGTAAAGAAGTTGCTGCTCTTGTAAATGAAGTAAAACCGGCAGGAACATATGAAGCTGAATTTAATGCGGCAAATCTATCCAGCGGAATCTATTATTATCGAATGCAATCACAAAATAAAATGTTCGTAAAGAAGATGATCCTTCTTCGATGAAGGCTTCACCCTTTCGCCATTTATCAAAACTTAGTCAGCCGGAATAAGATTTATTACCGGCTGACTTTTATCTTTGTTTTATCCCTCCCTTAGTATCATTTAATACCATATGTGCATAATGATCTTCTTTATTGCGATGGATGGTCCTGTCTGAATCATTTAAATCACAAGTCCAGTGTAATGCTGCCTGTCTCACTAGTAGGAAGGAATGCTATTTGGAGAGCCGATTCCTGTAGGATTTCGTCCCGACAAATCGGAGTGGAGACGAAACTTAAGGAGAAGCCGGATTTTACGGCAGAATCCTGTGTCCGTTTCGTTTCATTATCAAACCTTAACTATTGCTTTTTACCAAAAATAATTTGAAATTCAAATATCCATTTGCATCTACTCCTTAGGCAGATATTCTTCCTGAAAAACACATCTATTTATTCATTCTTAGGGAGTGGATTTACAGATGATTTATTTTATAAATATTTCTATTTAATTAAAAAGGACCTTCCTCTCAGTTTCTCTTTTTTCAGTTGTAGAGTCAATATTGTGAATCTATAATGGTTGGACAAACAATTCTGCATTATAAAATTCTTGAAAAGCTCGGCGAAGGCGGAATGGGTGTGGTCTATCTTGCGGAAGATTCTAAATTAGAACGAAAGGTTGCAATAAAATTTCTGACTTCTCTGATTTCAACTAATTTAGACGAAAGGGAAAGATTTAAAATTGAAGCGAAGGCTGCTGCTGCACTTAACCATTCCAACATTGCCACTATTCACTCAATCGAAGAGTCCGGTGACGATCTGTTCCTGGTAATGGAATATATAGAGGGAATTGAATTAAAAGATAAAATAAAATCCGATCCCCTTTCACTGGATGATTCGCTTAATATTGCTGTTCAAATTTCTGAAGGACTGAAAACTGCGCATAATAAAGGAATAATACATCGTGATATTAAATCTTCAAATATAATGATCACTTATGACGGCAAAGTTAAGATAATGGATTTTGGATTGGCAAAAATTAAGGGGGAGACATTATTAACCAGGATTGGGACAACACTCGGCACTACCTCTTATATGTCGCCTGAACAGGCAAAAGGAGATGAGGTGGATCAACGGACTGATATATGGTCTTTCGGGATAGTCCTTTTTGAAATGCTTACCGGAAGATTACCTTTCCGCAGTGAATATGAGCAGGCTATTATTTATTCTATTATTAATGAGGATCCTGAAAGCGTAAAGTTCTTACGCCCTGAAGTAACACCCGGACTTGAAGCCGTAGTAAAAAAATGCCTTATGAAAAAAGTTGAAGACAGATATCAGGATGCTAATTCGATAATTCAAGATCTGTCAGGCATTTTAGCGGGAACTGTTCCTGCTGCTCTTATTAATACAAAATCATTGAACATAAAGAGAAGAAGTTTATTTGCTGCTGTAATTTCGGTTGTTCTTTGCTTGATTATTACAGGGTATTATTTTCTCAGAGGCTCGTTTCAGAATGATTCAGTATCGAATGCAGGTGACAATTCGTTGGCTGTTATGTACTTTGAAAATCAGTCAGGTGAGAAGGATATCGATAAAATTCTGGTAAATATGCTTACTACAAATCTTGCCCGCTATAAAGACCTGAATGTTATAAGCAGCCAGCATCTTTTTGATATTTTGAAATCTCTGGGGAAACTGGATGCCTCTACCATTGATATCAGCGACGCCACGGAAGTTGCAAATCATGCAAAGGTAAGGAAGATACTTACAGGCTCTATTATAAAAATTGGAACAACTATCCGTATCAACGCGCAGCTCCTTGATGTAGGTAGCGGAAAAATTATTAATTCATACCAGGAAGATGGATATAAAATCGAAGATATTTTCTTAATGGTAGATGATCTGACTGAAAAGATTCAGGGAAATTTCAACATGCCTGATTTAGTTGCAGGCACTCAGCCATTGAAGATTAGAGATGTTACTACATCATCAATAGAGGCATATAAATATTATGAAAAAGGTCTTGAAAAATTATGGAGATGGGAAGTTGATGATGCCGCCGATAATTTCCGGAGGGCGGTTGATGTTGATTCTACTTTTGCAATAGCATATCTGCAGCTTGCTGTTTCTGAAACCAATAATTCTCTCTATGTTATCTCACCTTTTGCTGATATAAATCCGATACGTGTATTATTGAATCATGCCGAAAAATATTCATTTAAGGCAAGTGATAAAGAAAAATGGTTGATACATATTAATAAAAAACTTTTTGACCGTGAATTCTATTTGGCCGATTCATTGGCAGAGGAATTCGTTAAAAATTATCCCGATGACCGTGAAGCTAATCAGCTTTTCGCTTTTACAAGCTGGTATGTTGGAAATAATGACCAATGCATTAAATCTGCAGAGAATGTATTGGAGATTGATCCGACCTTTATTGGTGCTTACAGTATGTTAGCTTATTTATATTCTTCTACTGGCGATAACAAACATGCAATATCATCAATTAAAAAAGCGATAGCTCTCCAGCATGCTGATAATGATTATGATACAGCTTTTGAAGTTTATCTACAGGCTGATCAACCTGAAGAGGCATTGCATCTTTGTGAAACAATAGAAAAACTAAAAGGAATACCTCCATTCTATTACTTAGCTTACATTTATATGATTGAAGGGAGCGGGGAAAAATCAAGAGAAGAATACCGAAAAGAAATTAAAGCAGACCCGCAATCAGAAATTGGTATATTTTCTGAAATTGCATGTTCGTTTGCTTATGAAGGCAGATATTCTGAAGCTGCTGTTGAATTTAACAAATGCATAGAGCAAGCTAAAGTTTCAAAAAAAATATGGCTTGAAATGAATTCGTGTTTCAATTTGGGTAAAGTCTTTTTGACTCAAAGGAAACAGAAAGACGCTTTGAATTCTTTTTTAGAGGGAGAGAGAGTATCTAAACTGATTTTCAAAGGTATATTTAATCCAGTGCCCGTTATTTCTGCATATTACAGCGGACTAGTATATGTGAAAGATGCTGATTTTAGAAATGCAGAACTTAGAGGGGAGAAGATTAAATCTTTAATTAAAATTAATAATCTCGACTCCGCTTATCTGGATTTTTATCATTTATTATATGGTGAAATATATCTTGCTGAAAATAATCCCCATTCCGCTTTAGTTTCTGTAAGTAAACTCACTCCTTTTACTAAAATGTTTCCCCGCCGCCAAATTCTAATCGCAGAAGTGGGCGCGCTTAACGGAAAGTTCGAAGAAGCAGTTCAAATATTAAAAAAATTTCGCAATTCGATAACGTATAAAAATAAATACATGGGCGGTGACAATCTTGATTTTCTAATCGGTCGTTCGAATGTTAATTATTACATTGCAAAACTGTATGATAAAAACGGTAAAAGAAGAGAGGCAATCGAATATTATCAAAAGACCCTTAGTGAATGGAAATATGCTGATCAAAATATTCCTGAACTGATAAGTACAAAGCAGCGTCTTCAAATTCTAAAGAATTGATTAATATTAATATCAAATATTTAAAGGTGCAGCGTGAAAAATTGGATTCTACTTTTTTTACTCCCACTTAAAATAATCTATTCTCAGGATATAACAGGAGGTTTAAATGGACAAATCCTCGATTCTCTTAATAAACCAATTGAGGGAGTAGAGATAATTGTGAGTGGTACCAGTCTGCAGGGAACCCGCGGCACTACTACAGACAGTCGGGGTTATTTTACATTAGCCAGATTACCTTCAGGAATTTACAAAATAGATATCAGTTCAGTAAATTATCAAAATCTTACTTATGAAAATTTTCCGGTTCAGTTAGGTACGACTTCTTCTTTAGGAATAATTAATCTCAGATCAGGAGTTATCAAAATTCCTGAAGTCATTATTTATGATAAAAAAACCGTGATTGATCCAACAACAACAACCGTTGGTGGTAATCTATCTTTCAAAACATTTGATGCTTTACCTACTGACCGAAATTTTAGAAGCATAATTTCACTTCTTCCCCAGGTAAATGAAAGTTATTTGGGAGATGAAGCAAATATTTCCGGCGGTACCGGACCTGAAAATATTTATTACATAGATGGCGCAAATGTAACAGAATCATTCAATGCAACGGGCAGCACAAATCTCCCTTATAATTTTGTTAAAGAAATCCAGGTTAAAGCTGGCGGATATGAACCTGAATATGGAAGAGCGCTGGGTGGAATTGTAAATATTATAACCCAATCAGGCAGTAATGAATTTCATGGACAGTTTTTTTCTTTTTTCACAAATAATATTTTCGGTGGAGAACGTCGCCCTGGTCTTGAAGTAGCAAAAATTCCAAATTTCACATCATATGATTTGGGATTCAGCATCGGAGGACCAATTGTTCCCGATAAAGTATGGTTCTTTGCTGCGTATAATCCAACTTTCGATGTAGAAAATGTAGAACTGCCGGGTTTCGGAAAATTTACTGATAAAAGAGTAACACACCTTTTTGCGGGCAAGCTTAACTGGAGCCTTTCACAATCTACAAATCTGAACCTGAGCATTTTCGGGGACCCATTTTCAGAACATAGAATTAATACTGATATAGTTGAACAAGGCTGGACAATAGCAAATAAAGATCTTCTTTTCCGCAAGTGGGATGAAGGCACTTATAATTTTTCGTTGCATGGCTGGCACTCTGTAAATGAAGATATTTTAGTTGATGTATCAGCTTCTTATTTGGATCATTTATTTAAGTATTCACCTGATGCTAAATTTGCGCCCTTATTTTTTGATTATACTTCCAATGCCTTATCCGGAGGGTATGGACAAATTTCAAATACGACTGAAACACGCTTAAACCTTAATACAAGTTTATCTTTTTTGTTAGGGAGCCATTCCTTAAAAGCTGGTGTGCAATATGAAGGCAATTCATATTATCCTGCTACCCAGGATAGTCCGTCAGGCAGCAGGATAGAAAAATATAGCGACTCTTTGTACCGCGTATTCTATAGTTTTAATGACGGAGGAACAGAAAGAAACCGCGTTGTTTCAGCTTTCGCCCAGGATTTCTGGCAAATCTCAGAGAGATTTATCTTAAATGCCGGTTTGCGCTGGGATGCTCAGTTTATGATTTCCTCGGATGGAAAACTCTGGCAAAAAATTACTAATGAATATCAACCACGTGCCGGAATGATTTATCTCCCTGGTAAAATCGGCTCTCAAAAAATATTTGTATCCTACGCTCGGTTTTATGAAGAAATTCCTATGGTATTGGTTGCCGTTTATGGAGCTAAAAATCCGCGGATAACAATTGATTATGATCATAATCCTTTGGTAGACACTACCGGTGGTGTTACTAGAACAAACTTTGGTTCTATCTTTCCACGTATCCCTAATCTTAAAGGAGAATATTTTGATGAATTTTTGTTAGGCTATGAGACAGAAATATTTAAATATTTCAAACTGACTTTAAAAGGGACATACAGAAATTTACCACAAGTAATTGAAGACGCATATGATCCAAACACGGATAATTTTGCAATCGGTAATCCAGGATCAGCTAATGTAAACTTCCTGCCAAAATTATATAGAATTTATAAATCTTTGGAATTTACAATTCAAAATTTGCGCAGTGAAAACTATAACTTATCGATATCTTATGTACTATCAAGAAACTATGGAAATTATGCCGGATTGTTTGAAGATGGTGCAGCACAGCCAAATACCAGCAGTTTACCGGATGTTCCTATTCAGATTCCCAACGACGAAGGTTTATTGCCTAACGACAGAACACATGTATTTAAAATCTCCGGAGTTTACATTTTTGATTTTGGATTGACTGTTGGTACTTCATTTTTTTGGGGTTCGGGAACGCCACTAACGGAATTTTCAAGTGCGTACGATTCATTTATACCCAACTATTTTCTTTCTCCAAGGGGAACAGCAGGCAGAACGCCGGCACTTTGGGACTTGAATTTCAGGTTTACATATGATTTTGGATATATAATCAATTCATCTTTCAAACCGAGACTCAAACTCGATCTGTTTCATGTATTTAATCAAAGAACACCGGTTAATTACGATCAGATTCATTATATTGGTATAGATCAGAATGGTCAGCCCACAGACCCTAATCCAAATTATCTGACACCTGTTGCTTATCAACCCCCTTTTACAGCACGATTGGGCCTGGAAGTAAATTTTTAAAATAATTATGTCAAAAAATATCGATCAATATGAACTGGAAAACGCCCGTTTAAAAACTGAGCTTGAAAAATATAAAGCTGCAGTTGCAGAACTAAATACTTTAAATGAGCTTGCAATAGCTGCAGGAAGAGCTGTTGATGTTGACCAGATGCTTAATATAATTGTCAAAAAAACAACAAGAACTCTTAATGCAGAACAAGGTTCAATAATGCTTGTAACCCAGAATAAGGAAGACCCCTTAAAAACATATCTGCGTCAAAAAGAAATGACAACCTCGAAAGAAGCTTATCATATCGGATCAGAAATTACCGGCTGGGTTTTAAGGCATAAAGAAGCATTAATAATCGATGATCTTTCAAAAGATAAAAGATTTGATTTCAAAGAAAAGGATAATCAGCATATAAATTCTCTAATATGTGTCCCTCTTTGGTTTGAAGGGAAAATTATCGGTCTGCTTACTATGATTAATAAAAAAGAGGAAAATCATTTTCTAAAAAATGATTTTACTTTACTCTCTATTATTTCCGTGCAGGCGGGACAATTAATAAAAAACCTTCAGCTTCAGAAAGAATCTTTTAAAAAACAAAAAGAAGCTGAAAAATTACAAGAGCTTGATATTATTAAAACAAATTTCTTTAATAATATCTCTCACGAATTTAGATCTCCGCTGACTCTCATTCTTGGCCCTTTAGAAAAACTGCTGGAACAGGATATGAAAGAGGATTCAAAATCCAAATTAGAACTGATACACAATAATGCACACCGGCTGCTTAGATTAATTAATCAATTGCTTGATCTTGCAACAATCGATGCCGGGAAAATGAAACTCAGAATTGAACGAGCTGACATCATTACTTTTATAAAAGGAATTGTCTTTTCTCATCAATTGCTAGCCGAATCTAAAAATATTTCTCTAAAGGTTAAATCATTTTTAAAAAACTTTGAAGCATATTTTGATAAAGACAAGATTGAAAAGATAATTACTAATCTCCTCTCTAATGCAATTAAATTTTCAAATGAGAATGGTGATATTTTGATTACTGTCAGTCAATATCAGGACGAATCCGGGGCAAATAATGAAATGATTGAGATAATCGTAGAAGATAATGGCAGGGGAATTTCGCCCAGGGAAATTAAAAATATTTTTGGCCGTTTTAATAAAGCTGAAAGTTTTTATACAACTGAAGGAAGCGGTATAGGATTGGCTTTAGTAAAAGAATTAATAGAGCTGCATTTCGGCTCTGTCTCTGTGAAAAGTGAATTAAATAAGGGGACAAAATTTATTATAAAGCTTCCGGTAAACAGTGAGTTTTACATTACACACCAAATTGATATCCAATCTGAAAAGAACAAATTACCTGGGCGATTTGAAGAGAAAATATATTTATCCGCTGAAACAAAAAATAAAAAACAATCAACAGAAGAATTACCAATTGTTTTAATTGTTGAAGATCAGGATGAGATAAGAAATTTTATAAGGGAAAACCTGAATTCTAAATATCATATTATTGAGACTTCAAATGGTAAAGAAGGATTGGAAAAAGCTTTGGAAGTAATTCCTGATCTTATAATTAGTGATGTTTTAATGCCGGAAATGGATGGAATTGAATTAACAAAAAAAATTAAAAATGATTTTAAAACGGACCATATTCCGGTTATTCTTCTGACTGCCCGGGCAGCTGTCGGGAATAAGCTTCAGGGGCTGGAAACAGGAGCTGATGATTATTTGACAAAACCGTTTAACGTTAATGAACTCACTGTGCGCGTCAATAACCTTATAATACAAAGAAAGAAACTAAGAGAGCGTTATAAGAAAGAAATTACTTTGGAGCCGAAAGCTATTCTCATAACTTCGAAAGATGAAAAATTTATTAAACGCGCATTAGAAATAATGGAGCAGCATATCTCTGATCCTGAATTATCAGTTGAACAGTTTGCATCTGAAATATTCATGA
The DNA here is from genome assembly GCA_963764235.1 of uncultured Bacteroidota bacterium. Classification (GTDB taxonomy): domain Bacteria; phylum Bacteroidota; class Ignavibacteria; order Ignavibacteriales; family Ignavibacteriaceae; genus DATFVA01. The sequence goes on from CAVXRO010000007.1 coordinate 240,303, forward strand.
GCAGGGTTCAGCTTCACAGGAAGTTTATTGCCTTAACTGATCAGTCACCAAGTGAATTTATTCGCATATTCAGACTGAAAAGGGCTGCCGAATTATTGATAAATAAGCATGGCAATATTTCAGAAATAGCATATGATGTTGGTTTTAAATCTCCATCTCATTTTACCGAATCCTTTAAAAAATATTTCGGCTGCTCTCCGTCTGAATATTATAAATCCCTCCAGACTGAAAATCCTTAAAATATATCCGGGTGTTACCTCTGTTATATCTTTTGTAACCTAACTGGAAGAAAAGCCTTCTTTTTATTCTGAGATTTATCTCAGCAAATAGATTAATAACAATAACAAAACGGAGGTTCTATGAACAAGTATTTTTTAGCCGGATTAGCTTTTCTTTTACTGCTATCCCTGGCTGTCGAAGTTTCAGCACAAACGGATAAAGTTCTTTTTGCTTCATTCACTAAGTCTTCTGATAAGGCTAATATTGAAGGGAAATTAACTTCAAAGTTTGCAATCATTGAAGCTAACTACATGAAAGGATTAATCTCTGACAACATCGGCGTGAGGACAAGCAGTGCTTATTTCCTTGGAGAAATGAAATCTGAGAAAGCATTATCATTTTTAATGAAAATGTTCCGGGAGGCAAAAACAAGCGGAGAAAAACTTGTAGCTGCGTGGTCATTATTAAAAATCGGTGACAGCAGGGGTGTCCATTTAGTTAAATGGGAAGTTGATAATGGAGAAAACAAGGATATAAAAGACATGGTCGAATGGCTTTATAATGATTATTCATTAAAAGCTGTGGGAAAAATAGAATGAAATTGCGGATGCTTTTTCATTATTTGCTCTAAGCCCTGGAAGAACGATTCCGGGGCTTAATATTTTAATTAAAAAAACTTATGGAGCTTTTTTTGATGGGGAGGGGCACAGGGTCAGATAATTCCTTACTTTTTGGTACCTCCCTTAGAAAAATTTATAAAAGTACAGACAGAGGTATTAACTGGACCAGGATAAATTTTGCCGGCGCCCCAGGCGGTACTGGCGTTGATGTACAAATAAATGATAGTCTGAATGGTTTAGCTGTACTTATTTTGGAGATCACATTAACCGGGTGACAAAAAAAACGGAAGCCGGGATGACATAGAGTTTACAACCACTTCCACCATCATAGCCATCATTCTATTGCGGGATTTTTATTTTTCCGGACCCCTGCTCCTATATGGTACGATGGAGCAATAATCTTTACAATTCCTTTCAGTAATACCGTGAGAATCTGGTTTTCTGTTCTGCAAACAGCTCATTTCTCAATAAGTTACCGTACCAGAACCATCTTCTTCGCGGCTGAATACCTGCCGGCAATCAGTCTGTAGATGTATATTCCGCTCGACAAGTCTGAAAGATTGATGCTGACTAAGTAATTGCCAGCCTTCTGCTTCTCATTTACTATCGTCATAACTTCCTTTCCCAATATATCGTATAATCTCAGGGATACAGCGTCGTCATCGGGTAATGAATATTTAATTGTTGTAGCCGGGTTGAAGGGATCCGGAAAATTCTGCGAAAGATAAAATTCTCCTGACCAGTCTATGTCGACTGTTATCTCTTTTGAATATTCGAATGAGCCGTTGTAATCGATTTGTTTTAATCGATATGAATATCTGCCGGCAGCAGCAGGTTTATCCTGAAATGTGTAGGATACCGGCTTAGTCGTTGTCCCATGACCTTCTGTGTACCCGATCCTTTTCCATCTGCTGAATTCTCTGCTCCCCCCTATGTAGGGACTTTCTCCTCTGGCGGAATTGTCACTGGCTTCTGATCTCTGGACTTCAAACCCGCTGTTATTTGTCTCTGTTGCCGTCTGCCAGTAAAGTGTAACAATGTTTTTGTCAACATCACCGGTAAATGAGATCATTTCAACCGGGATCGGCAATGTAATCGTTGCAGTTTCGCTGCCGCTGGAACCGTTAGAGTTAAATGAGAAAACTTTGTACGTGTATGTGGATTCGGGAATTGCAGAGTTATCGGTGAATTCCGTTCTATTCTGAGCGGAACTGCCGACCTGGATGTAATCCCCGGGCCCGTTAGCATCACCTGCTTTCCTAAAAATTTCAAATCCGATTTCATTCCACGAAATATCTTCCCAGTTCAGGTGAACAGCTGGTCCGGGATCGTAAATTATCTGTGCAGATAGACTCGAGGGAGCGTTGGGGGACGGACAGTCGGAACAATTAAAAGCATATAGGTCGTCAAGAATCCAGGTGATATTGGTAGATATTCCGTTAATGAATAAAATTAGTCGGAATGGTATTGCCTCAGGCAAGAATTCGGTGTAAAAGAGATCCTTGTGACCTCCATATGGTCCGTATCCATTGGTTTGGATAATGTCGTAAGTAAGACCGTTATCATAGCTAACTCCAATACCCGAAATTGATTCCGAATCGGAACATTCAAGGTATTGCCTGAAATGTATATGCACTGCTTCTCCGGGGATTGTACTGATGGGACTGGAAATCAGACGGGTTAACCCTTCAAAGTAAGGGTTTTGATCGCATACAAGTTCCGGGGGATATGCGCCGCCCGTATATTGTATCCATTCGATATTCCAGTTACCTGAACCGACAGGACCTATGGCAGTCCAGTTGTTTATGTCATAGAATGAATCATAAAATCCGGATACCGGTTGGGTTTCAGTTGTTAGTGTCCATAATTCCCCTAAGGAACAGCAATAGAGGTATTTACTATTAATGCGCCATTGGCACACTGTCTGGTATGGCAATGCACCGGTAGGCAGTGAAGTAATAAGAGAACCATCGTAAAGTCTGACAAATGTTCCCGAATAGTTAAACCAAACTTCATTTTCATTTGTCCCCCAGCCATTATTTGTCCAGCTTAACGTTACCCCTTCCGTGCCGACGCTGGTTGTACCGTCGGGAGGATTGGGATTAGTTGCGGGCAAAGCCGGGTAACCCGCCAGAAAATCCTGTACTGAAAACGGCGCTACCTGGCAGTAGCCCCAGTCTGCAGCTAATGTTGTCATTCCGGTCACAGGATCCATCGTTCTTAATTGCGCAGATAACGTCTGATTATTGAAAGCGCTGAGGTAAATAGTGCCTGAAGATACGTCGCAGCTCATTCCCTGTCCGTATTCCGCGTCGAACCCGATACTTCCCAGCAATGTTGCATTACCGGTCAAAAGATTAATGGTATATGCATTATCATCAATAACATCAAAACCATAGCACACTCCATCTCTGAAACAAATGTCAATCATTCCTCCTGCAGTATTCAATGGACCAATAGGTACTGCAGTTATATCACATATATCAAACCGGTATAGAGTTGTACCTGATACTATATAGAATTTTACTTCATTATGGTTGTATGCAATTCCGTTGGGGTCTTCATTACCCATACCTGAAATAATTCCATTGTAAGAAATAGTACCCCCCCAACTGTCAAACCGGTATAATAAAGGCGGCCAATTTGGCGACGCTCCCCGGTCTGTTATGTAGTATTGTCCATCGGGAGCTTTAGTCATCGATGAGGCAAAATAGGGAGAGGGATTCCACCAGGTAGCTAACCATGTGAAAGGCGTGCCTTCCGGCAGCGGAATCTCAAACGAAGACTGAGATTGTATTTCATACCCGTATGCAGTACCATACATTCCCGCAGATTGCATCGAATTAGATTTCTCAGTGATATGTCGCGTTTTCTCAAACGGTATTCTTCCCGTCCGTTCAAAGATGCTCTGGGCATTTACAGAAATGGTGAAGAGAAACAGCGAACAGACTACATAACTGCGTAAAGATCTTTTCATTCGAGTAACCTCCCTTACTGAATTTGTCCTTACACCGATATAAAAAGTTGCCGTAATCACGGTATTAATATTTGCGGCTATATAATATTAATCCACGAAGTGAATTAAGCTAAATTCAACGTCACTTTCAAGAGTATCCCCGGACTTAATTGTTCCCCCTCCGAATTGTTATTACCCTTTAGACTTATATTGATTGAATCTTCAGTGCCTCTCCTTTTAGAGAGCATCAATTCATAATTAAAAATAAGGCGGCGGATCCGGCAGTTTACTGCCGCAGGAACATAGCCCGTTTGATTTTTCATAGCTGTTCATTTTTTTGCATTCCCCGCACCGCACCCACATTGGATTAATATGATGAGGCACCCATACGCTGAAATATGCAGCATTAGCCAGATCATCCCAGAATCTTTTCTTTGCGTTATTGTGAGATGGGCTTTGTAAAATCTGACGAACATCTTCCAGATGATTCCAGGCAGTGATTGTAATACTACGTTCACCAGCACGGGCCAATGCTGCCCCAATAAATCCTTCCATTTGAAGCAGCTCTTTGACTGTATCCCGCCCCCGGTCTCTTATCTCCGGTGTTTCCTCATCTGTATTCCAGATTCCTGTAATAGCAAATGCACCCGGCTTATTTAATTTTCCGGTTTGCGCAAAAACGGAATAGCCGAGTGAAAAAGAACCAAGCTTATCTGGTTGAACCAATATCTGTAAGCCTAACTGTTCCGGTATTGCTTTGCTATCATAATACCCAGCCACAGATTCAATTTTACCGTTAGTTATCTTTATAAAATCGGCTCCTGATACTAATATTTCTTTCCCTGTAGGCGGCAATCCCCGGAATTTTCCCTTATTGATCCCTTTCATTAACCATTGCGCTGCTGCCGTCCCGTTACCGGTCTCAGCTTTGCTGACTATTTCAAAAGAAAGGTCGGGAAAGGCTTCCCATAGACCCTGCGCATACTTGCCGATATCACGTCCGCGTATTTTTATATTCGGGTCACTGTATTCACCATTTTCATTGAATTCATTAGCGATTGCATCAGAGTCGTGTGCATTCCACGCATTGAAATACGATTGTGCAATATCTAAGAGATTACTCATATTAATTATTCCTCCGAAAGTGCAAGGCCTGTTTAATCTTGGTATATTGTAACATATGCAAATTATTGAGATTCAGCAACATCAGTTTGTAAAATAAATGTCATTGTATAGTAGGTTCTTAAATATTAGAAATTACGGCTATTTCCTCAGCCAAAGCCCGAAAAAAGGCTTGACAAAAAGCTGAATTGGTTTTATGTTTGGATTCCTTTTTAAAGGAATTTATTCCGCGATAGCTCAATGGTGGAGCATCCGGCTGTTAACCGGAGGGTTGCAGGTTCGAGTCCTGCTCGCGGAGCATAAAATAAATAATCCCCATCTAAATGGGGATTTTTTATTAAACTTTCCGTTAGCTAACTTCCAGCAGCAGCGCTTAGCAAACTAGGCCCTTAAATAATTTGAGAGCTTTTTATAGTTCAAAAATAAGGGAGATCAAAAAGGGAGTTAAAAATGTTTTATACCTACGTACTATACTCTGATAGATACGATAAAATCTATATTGGTCAAACAAATAATCTGGAAATACGACTAAGAGAGCATAATGAAGGATTATCGAAATATACCAGTAGATATCTGCCCTGGAAAATGGTGTACTATGAAGAATTCCAAATCAGCTCAGAAGCAATGAAAAGGGAGAAAGAATTAAAGTCGCATAAAGGCAGGGAGTACATAAGAAAGATTTTGCTCAATGGTCGAGTCCGG